>JBBDXT010000007.1 GCA_040902225.1 Chloroflexota bacterium | reverse complement strand
TGGTCGGGGCGAGAGGATTTGAACCTCCGACCTCATCGTCCCGAACGATGCGCGCTACCTAACTGCGCCACGCCCCGACCGTCCACCGGGTACCGATGGGAGGGGCAGTCTACCAGCCGCTCCTCCTAGGCGTCGCTGGCGGCCAGGGCGAGCTGTGCCAGCCTTTCCCATTCCGCGGACTGCGCGAGCGGGACGACCACCCAGGACTTCATCGGCCTGCCGAGGCCCGAAGGATCGAACTGGTGTGCGCCTTCGATGCGGAGCGCATCGGCGAGCCCGTCGGGCGAGAGCTTGAAGGTCATGGCATCGCCCCAGAGGCCGCCGATCGCCTTGCCGTTGCGCTTGAGGGTTGGCATGCCGAACATGCTGCTGGCCTTGACTCCGACGCGCTCGAGCCCGGCCGCGATCTCCTCGTAGCGGCGCTGTGTGGCCTGGGAGACCGGTCGTCGATCCATAGTTCAGCGTGAGGGTAGCGCGGCGCGGCCTTCGGCGGCTCGCCCGTACACTGCCGCGATGGCGTGGCTCACCGACACGGATCGCCGGCTGATCGGCCTCACCTGGCTGGTCAAGCTTGGCGTGCTGCTGGTCGGGGCGATCGCCTACGTCTCGTTCCGCAACGGTGTGATCGACCAGCCGGGAGACCTCCTGCGCATGTGGAGCCACTGGGACGCTCCGCACTACCTCGATCTGGTCGTCTTCGGCTACCGCGACGGCGATTCCAGCGGTCTGGTGGGACCGCACGGCTACCGGTCCATCTACCCCGAGGACCTGGCCCTGTACATCGTCTTCTACCCGCTCTTCCCCTGGCTGGCGACCGTCGTGAACGTCGTGGTCGACGACCCGCTGGTGAGCGCCTTCGTGGTGACCACGGTGGCCTCGATGTTCGTGGCTCCGCTCCTGTATCGACTGGTCCGTCACGACGAGGAGCCGGCGGTGGCGATGCGCGCCGCGTGGTTCCTGCTGATCTTCCCGACCGCCTATTTCCTGCATATCGGCTACACCGAGGCGCTCTTCATGGCGCTGGTGCTCGGCTCGTTCCTGGCCGCGCGGACCGAACGCTGGTGGCTTGCGGGCTTGCTTGGTGGGCTGGCCGCGCTCGCGAGGGTCAACGGGCTGGTCCTGATCCCCGCACTGGCGGCGGAGGCCTTCACCCAGTGGCTGCAGCGACCCCCGGCGGAACGGAGGCTGAGGGTGGAGTGGCTGGCGATCGGGCTCGTCGGGGTCGGCTTCGGGATCTACCTTGGCCTGAACTACGTGATCTACGGCTCGCCGTTGGAGTTCCTGCGCGTCCAGCACGACCACTGGTTCAAGTCGTTGTCATGGCCATGGGAGGGGATCGACGCCGTATTCGGCTGGCTCGGCGCTGCGAAGCCCGACAACGTCCTCATGCAGGGCTGGATGGAGCTGCTATTCATCGCCATCGGCCTGGCGGGGACGATCTTCGCGGCCTTCCGATTTCGCCCGTCATGGTTCATCTGGATGGCCGGCAACATGCTCCTCTTCGTTTCGACCTCGTTCGTGATGTCCGTGCCGCGCTACGCACTGACCCTCTTCCCGCTCTACGTCGCGCTGGCGGTCGCCTCGCGGCGGACCGCGGTGCTGGTGTTGATCTCCACGGTCAGCCTCGCCGGACTCATCTACTTCGCGGGGCGGTTCGCCACGGGCGCCTGGGCCTTCTGAGCCAGACGGCGGACATGAAGAGTCCCGAAGGAACCGCGGCGACCGTTGATGTAATCTCCAGTCGGCCAGCTGCCCCTCCGGGACGCCCCTAGCATGCCAGCCGTCGCCGAAGGCGCACAAGGGGGGTTATCCACACGTTCTGGACGATCTTCCGGAGTTATCCACACCCTATCCGCGATCGGCGCGGCTTCGGACGCCTAACCCCGATGGCGATCGCCTGGAGTCCGGGCAGCGCGTCCACCGCTTCGGCTCGCTTCAGCGGAATCCAGGCCGCCAGGTGTCCATCGGGTCGGACCAGGTAGGCCGATGACCCCGCCACGCCGTACGCTCGACGGACCTCCCCCTCCTCGTCGTCGATGACGGTCACCCCGGCGAGCGATCCATCCGGGCCGATCGCGACGACGTGGCATGGGGCGGGCCACGCCAGCCGGGAGGCACGGATCGCAGCCGCGGCTGCCTCGCGCGGCGCATCGCCGACCAGCAGGGCCACGAATCCGCCACCGAACAGCTCGCGCAGCCGCTTCACACTCGTCGTGTCGAGAGACCGGCATGGGGCATCCGGTGCGACGCCGCCGATGGCCGGGGTGCGTGCGTCGCGCACGTCGGCCACAACGATCGGTGAATCCGAGTAGGTGAAGGGCTGAGCCAGGCGGCCGGAGTTGACCAGCCGTCGCAGGCGCGGCATCCGCAGGCTGCCACGCAGGATCGCGTTGCGCAGCCAGCGCCGCAGTCGCCCGCGTGGGACCATGAACCGCATGCTGGCGTCGGTGACCGCCAGGTTCTCGAGCGCCGCCGCTCGCCGCTCGGCGTCGTAGCTCTCCAGCAGCTCGTCCGAGGCGTGCCCGGCGAGGACCGCGCTCAGCTTCCACGCCAGGTTCTCGGCATCGGCCACCCCTGAGTTCAGGCCCCGGGCGCCAAACGGGCTGACCACGTGCGCCGCGTCGCCGGCCAGGATCACTCGCCCAATGCGGAAGCGCTCGACCAGGCGCTGGTGAAACCGATACGGCGTGAGCCACAGCAGCTGGTAGTCGGTGGTGGGACCGATCACCGCTCGCACGCGGCGGTCGAGCCCGCCACTGGTGCGCTCGGCCTCGACATCGGTTCCAGGCGCGACCTGCCAGTCGATGCGCCACGTGTCGTCCGGTTGCGGATGGATCAGCACCTGGCGTCCCGGGTTCCAGGGTGGGTCGAAGAAGAAGCGCCGCTCGCGCGGGAATGGCAGCCGCGCCCGAATGTCGCAGATCAGGAACAGGTCCGGAAACGAATGGCCGGGGAAGCTCATCCCGGTGGAATGACGCACGGCGGAGTGAGCCCCGTCCGTGCCGACCAGGTAGGCGACCCGCAGCGTGGTCTCACCGTCAGGGGTCTCGCAGCGGACCGTGACCCCATCCGCGTCCTGCGCGATGCCGGCCAGGCGATGGCTCCAGCGCAGGTCGACCTCGGAGAGCTCGGTGATGCAGGCCAGCAGCATCTGCTCGACCTCGGTCTGGTTGATGTTCACGAACGGCGGGAAGTGATCTCGATTCGAGCTGGGGAGTCGAACCTGGAAGAGCTCGCGGCCGCGGAAATAGGTGCGTCCGAGATTCCACTGCACCCCCCGGCTGGCGACCTGCTCGCCGATCCCCAGCCGCGCCCAGATCTCGAGCGTCTCGCGCTGCATGCATAGCGCCTTGCTCCCCTCGCCGGTGAGGCGTGGGTGCTGCTCGAGCAGGATGACCCTTACGCCCATCTGTGCGAGTCGACCGGCGAGGGTCATGCCAACCGGGCCTGCGCCGACGACGGCGACCTGGGCGTCGAGGTGTTGCCCTGGGTCGGATCGCGCCATCAGCCGGTCAGCGCGTTCCACACTTCGCGGTCGCGCTCGACCGTCCAGATGCGGGGGTGATCGATGCCCTCGAGCTCATCCCACGCGCGTTGCACGTTGAACGGCATGGTGTGCTCGAAGATCGGGAAGCTGCCGTACCTTGGCTCGAGCGCTGCGCGCGTGGACCGATACGCCTCGGCCGGCGTCCCGCCGCCATCCTTGACGGCCCGGGTACCGTCGAGCACGGCCGAGAGGAACGCGCGCGTGTCGTCGATCGCCTGCGCCACCGCGCCATCCCGCACCACCGGCCCACGGCCGCCGACCAGCTGTCGGGCACCGAGCGCCGCGACCGCCTCCAGCGTTCCGCCGCGCCAGTCGCCGATGTGCGCGTCGCCCATGTACGGGGCGGCCTGCGCCTCGACCAGGTCCCCGCCGAAGCAGATCCGCTCGTCGGGGAGCCAGACCACGATGTCGCCGGCGGTATGGCCGCGACCGAGGTGGCGCAGCTCCACCATGCGGTTGCCCAGGTCGATCTCCAGGCGGTCGTCGAAGGTGTGCGTGGGCCGCGTCAGGCCGGGAATCGTCTCGGCGCCTTCGAAGAGGCGCGGCATGCGGCCCGCCTCGCTGGCCCAGTCCTGCAGGCCGCGCTCGTCGATCCAGGCGGCCGTGTTGGCGTGGGCCACGACGCGTCGCGCGCCGAAGGCAGCCGCCCCCAGCACGCGGACCGCGTGGTAGTGCGTCAGCACCAGGTCGCCGAACGGGAGGTCGGTGAGGGTACGGATGACGTCGATCCAGCGCTGGGCCATGACCGGCGTGGCACGCGCCTCGATGGCCAGCACCGCATCGGTCCCGACGATGCATCCGACGTTCGGGTCACCCTGCGCGGTGTAGGCGTAGACGCCCGGCGCAAGCTCCTCCAGGGTGGCTTTCTTCTCGGCCAGGTCGGCCGATGATGCGAAGGGCCTGCGGCTCACGCCGCGGATGATAAGCCGATGCCCCGCGACGGCGTTCGCGCTCGTCGAGAGCTAATTCTCTGCCTTGGGGAAGAACTTTCCAGTACGCACTGCGAAGGCCATCCACGAACTGATACTTCGCACCGAGCGGGAGATAGGTCGCCGGCGACGGGCCTTTCGGTCAGAACACCCCGTCCGCGAGAAATAAGCCCCCGGTCATCGCCCAGTAAGGACGGCTGAGCACCATCGCATTCCGTGCGTGATCTCGAGGTTGGACGACTCCTCCGCATGTTGCGCATCCGTCGTGGCTGGCGCCTTCGGGACGTGGCTGATCGGACCGGCCTCTCGCCGGCGACGATCGGCCGCACTGAGCTGGGCTCGATCACGTCGGTATCCGTCGTTCGTGCGCATGCCGCTGTCCTGGACATTCGGGTCGAGTGGCGCGTTGCGGGACGAGGCGCTGACGTGGCGCGCTTGCTGGACGAGGAGCACGCGGCGATCGTCGAGACCATGGCCGCTTCGCTGGCCGAGGCTGGTTGGCAGGTGGAGGCCGAGTCGAGCTACAGCGAGTACGGCGAGCGCGGGCGGATCGACCTGCTCGCGTTTGACCAGGCGAGCCGCGTCTTGGCAGTCGTCGAGGTGAAGACCGAGCTTGCCGACCTGCAGGAGCTGTTCGGCAACCTCAATGCGAAGGCTCGGCTGGCACCCGGGGTCGGCCGGCGCAATGGTTGGAACTCATCTCGGGTGATGACGGTTCCAGCGGCTGCGTCCGGCCGGCGCTCCTGGCTGGCGGGGCGCCGGAGGGTGCGCCGCAAGATTCCCGCTTGACATTGGAGTTACTCCAAGGTCTAAGGTTCGGGTCAGCCAGGTGCTCGACCTGGAGTTGGGCAGCGATGAGGAACGGAGAACAACATGATCCCTTATGCATGAGGTGAGACCCGACCTTCGAGTAAATCCATGGTTCAGGCTGCACGTGCCATGACGACCGGCACCTCCCTGGAGCGGGTCTGCCTCCTGCTCGCCGACCTCTCCGGATACACCGCCTACCTCGCCAACTCGGAACCCGACCACGCGGCGGCGCTTGCCGGGGACCTGGTCGAGACCGTGGTGCGACAGCTGCGCCCCACCTTCCGGCTTGCCAAGCTGGAGGGGGACGCGGCCTTCCTCGTCGCACCCCTCGACCGCCTGGATGGGCCGATGCTGCTCGACGCCATCGACGCGGCCTACGACGCCTTCCGTCGGCGGATGCAGAGCGTAACCGGAGCGACCACCTGCGATTGCGATTCCTGCAGTCGGGTACCCGACCTCGATCTCAAGTTCGCGGTGCACGCCGGGAGCGTTGTGAGGCACCGCGTCGCCGGGCGCGAGGAGTTGGCCGGCACCGATGCGATCATCGCCCATCGCCTCCTGAAGGCTGCGTCGCCGGGCGCGGCGGGCTTCGCCCGCTATGCCCTGCTGACCGGCGCCCTAGTTGAGGCGCTGGGGCTGGACGCTGAAGCCCTGGGCCTGGTCTCCGCTACCGAGCAGTTTGAGCATCTCGGGGAGGTGCCGGTGCACCTGCTCGACCTGGATCACCGCACGGCCACGCAGGGGCGTCCGTGGGCGCCACCACGGCGCGCCGCATTGGCAGAGGCCGAGCTCCGCCTCGACGCGATGCCCATGGCGGTATGGGAACAGCTCACCTCGCCGCGACTTCGCCCGGGGTGGGAGGGGATCGAGCGAGTCGAGGAGGCCACCGTGGCCGGCCGGCGTGGGGTCGGCACCATGAATGCCTGCGTCGCGGACCGATTGGCGTCGGTCGAGGAGATTCTCGAGTGGCGGCCGTTCGAGGCCTTCGTGCGCCGGGCGAGTGTGCCCGGCGTCGGGCGCCTGGCGGTCCGCTACGAGCTCACCCGCGAAGAGGACGCGACGCGACTTCTGGGTCGTTGGTACGGCCCCGCGTCCGCAGCCGCGCTGGCGGCCGGGCAGCGCTCGAATCTGGACCGCTTGGCGGATGCACTGGAGGTGAATGATGCGGATCGGTGAGCTCGCACGGGAGCTGGGGGTGCGCACCGATACGCTGCGCTTCTACGAGCGCGAGGGGTGGCTGCCACGGCCGGAACGGGCTGACAATGGGTACCGCACCTACCGGGCCGAGGACGTGGAGCACCTGCGCCTGCTCCTCAACCTCCGGCGCATCGACCTGCCGCTCGAGGAGGCTGCGCAGCTCGCGTCGTGGTGCCACGCTGGGCATTGCGAGGCTACCTCGTCGAACCTCCCGGCGTTGATCACGGCGCGCCGATCCGATGTCCGCGCCCGAATCGATGAGCTCCGTCGACTGGACGAGCGCCTGGCCGAGTTGCAGGGCCACCTCGCCAGCGGAAATGAGCTGACGGTGATCGGCCCATCGGCGCCGTGCTGCTCCGCCGCGGCCGCGGTCTTCGATGCCGTTGAAGGCACCTGCCGGTGCTGCGTCGTATCTGAGGCCTGACGCAGTCAGACGGACGGCGACGGCAGCTGCACCACCCGCGCTTCGACCATCCCGGGAACGGCGCGCAATCCGTCCAGGACGCCGTCCGGGATGGGCTCGTCGACCGCCACGAACATCATCGCCTCGCCCGCGGCCGAGAGGCGCGAGAGCTCGAGCGAGCTGATGTTGACCCCTGCGGCGGCCAGCGCGCTGCCAACCGCTCCCACGATCCCAGGCTGGTCGCGATGGCGGGTGACCAGGATCGTTCCGGCCAGCTCGGCGTCGATGGCGAAGCCATCCAGGCCAGCCAGGTGCGGCCGGCCGTGGGCCGTGGAGCCCGCCAGCGCGACGCGAGCGGCACCTTCCCCCACCTCGAGGCTGACGAGCGAGGCGAACCGTTCGGCCTCATCGCTGCGCCGCTCGGAGACGGTCAGGCCACGCTCCCGCGCCACCACATCGGCATTGACCGCATTGACGCGCTGATCGGTGATGGTCTCGAGCAGGCCCGCCAGCACAGCGGTCCGGATCGGACCCCCGTCCCAGGCGGATATCTCGCCGGCGTAGGTGAGCGTCACCGCGTCGAACCCGGCCGGGGCGAGCTGCCGCGCCAGGATGGCCAGCCGCCGGCCGAGTTCGACGTACGGGTGCAGCTGGGGCGCGACTTCGCGAGCCACCGACGGAGCGTTCAGCGCATACGGCGGCGTCACGCCTGACAGGGCCAGCAGCAGCTGCTCCGCCATCTCGACGCCAACCCGACCCTGCGCCTCCGAGGTCGACGCCCCGAGGTGCGGGGTGAGGATCGTGTTTGGCGCATCGCGGAGCGGATTGTCGGCCGCCATCGGCTCAGTCGAGAAGACGTCGATCGCCGCTCCGCCCAGCCGTCCATCCCGCAGCGCCCGCGCCAGGGCCGATTCGTCGACGAGGCCGCCGCGCGCCACGTTGAGGAGGACCGCACCAGGCTTCATGGCGCCGATCTGCGCCTCGCCGATGAGCCCGCGCGTCTGTGCGGTCAGCGGGACATGAACGGTGATCACGTCTGCCCGCACCAGCAGCTCGGGCAGGCCGACCAACCTCGCGGCGTTCTCGTCGGCCTGCTCCGCGGTCATGAACGGATCGTGGGCCAGCACCCGCATCTCGAAGGCGGCTGCTCTTCGCGCCACCTCCTTGCCGATCTTCCCCAGGCCGATGATCCCGAGCGTCCGATGCCTCAGCTCGGCGCCGATGAAGCGTGCCCGCTCCCATTCCCCGCGGCGCACCGACGCGTCGGCGCCGGGGATCTGGCGCAGCAGGGCCAGCATCAGCGCCAGCGTGTGCTCGGCCGCCGCGATGGTGTTCCCGGTGGGCGCGTTTACGACCATCACCCCGCCCCGGGTCGCGGCGGCCACGTCGACGCGGTCGGTACCCACGCTGGCGACGCCGACCACGCTCAGGCGTGGAGCCGCCGTGGCCAGCAGCTCGGCGTCGACCCGCGTCTGCGAGCGCACCACCAGTGCGTCCCAGCCCCCCTCCTCGGCCAGCGCCTCCAGCAGAGCAGCGCGCGGCAGGTTCAGGCGGACCGACGTCTCGTGGGCAGCGGCGAGGATCTCGAGCCCGGCCTGGGCGACCGGTTCGGCGACCAGGATGCGGGACATGGTCAGCCGGCCAGCGGCGCTGGAGTTGCCGAGGAAGGCTTCGCGGCGACCAGGAAGTAGCCGAGGGGAAACTTGGCGCTCGAGCGCCGCGATGCCCTGCGCCCGAACCTCGTCCTCACGAACGCGAGGGTCCCTCCCTGGATGGCGCCTGCCACCAGACGTCCGATGATTGGCATGCGTACGAGGTGCTTGGCCGCGAGATCGGCCAACAGCTCAGGTGTCCCTCCGATGGGCTTCAGGACGACCACCTCCAGGCCGGCGTCGCTGGCGAAGCGGCGCAGGGCGAACTCCGTATACCGGTAGTAGTCGTGCGGCTCCTCGTGAAGCCAGTAGAGAAATGGGACGTTCAGAAGGATGTGGCCATTCGGGGCCAGGATCCTCGACATCTCGCTCCAGAGATGCGCCGGGCCGGGGACATGCTCGAGCACGTCCGACAGGATGATGGTGTCGAAGCTTTCAGATTCGAATGGCAACGGCTCCATCAGATCGCACTCAAGGTCGAGGAACGCATTCTCGTGCAGCGACCGGGCCCAGTCGACGCAGGTGTTGGTCGTCACCAGGTCGCGATAGGCCTCGTACAACGGCACCTTTCCGCAGCCCAGGTCGATCAGCGCTCCCCGAGCGTAGAGCTTCAATGCCTCGTCATAGCAGCCCGCCACGAGGTCGCCGATCAGCTGTGAGGCCGAGCTGAGCTCTCGCCGATCCCGGGAGGCGATGAGCCTCCCCTTCTCGTACACGAACTTGCTGGGCGCCCACTGCTCCTGGTTTCTCACGGAACCTCCGTCAACGCTCGACGGATGCCTCCCGGCGCACCTCGCCAGGATCGAGCGCCTCGACTCTGTCGTCGTGCCAGACCTCGAAGGCCTCTCCGACGGCGGTCTCGAAACGCAGGCCCATGATGACGATCCCCGCGAATCCGCTCGCTCGTGCCTCCTGCGCGATTGACTTCGCGACCCTCCACCCCAGTGCGCGCCGCTCGGGCTCGGGAGTGGCGTCCAGCTGATCCCGTAGCTCGGCGCTGATGGGAATCGCGCCGACCGTCTCCAGCCGCTTGACCCAGCTGGGCGAGAAGGGGGGCGTAAGCTCAAGGTAGACAGGCGGGTCCCCGTCTTTCAGCTGGAGGCGCTCAGCGGTCGGTCGCACGGACGCCGGATCCATGACCGGTCCGGTGGTGAAGAACTGGCCACCCACCTCGATGCGCCGGCGGAACATCCAATGCCGGGACCTCGTGCTCATGCCGACCTCGAATGCCGTCGGCAGCACCGATTCCTCAAGCGCCCGGAGATGCTCGACGATCTCGTAGCTGTTGCTCCAATGCTCAACCTCCGGGAGCATGTCCCCCTGCACCACCAGGAACGAATCGACCCCGTTGCCGAGGGCACCCCTGACCTCGCTCTCGATGGCGAGGATGTTCCGGTCGCGCGTTGAGCACACGACCGTGGGTGTGACCTCAGGCAGGTCATGGGTGATGCGGGCGGCGAATGCGTACGGTGAAACGCGGACCTGCTTGAAGGGGTTGTCGGTGATCAGCACCCGCTGCCAGCGCCCCTGGAGGTCGCGGTGGGTCATGCTCGGCAGCCGCGGAGGGTTGACCTCCACCATCTCGACCCAGTCGGTGGGCGCCGAGAGCATCGGTCAGGACCGACTGGCTATGGCTCGGAGCTGCCTCGCCGCGGCAACCATGTCGTCGAGCTGCCGCTCGATCTCGTCCCAGCGGCGCGTCTTCAGGCCGCAGTCAGGGTTGATCCAGAGGTCCCCCTCGGCCATGAAGTCGCGGAAATGGTCGAGTCGTTCGGTCATCACCTCCGTGCCGGGCGTGTGCGGCGAGTGGACGTCGAAGACGCCCGGGCCGATCTGCAGGTGGCCATCCGGGAACAGCTCGTAGAAGAGCCGGATGTAGCTGTCATCCTTGCTGCGACTGAACTCGATGGACGCGACGTCCACCCCGGCATCTGCCCAGAGGGGCACGATCTCTCCGAAATCGCCGTAGCACATGTGGGTGTGCATCTGGATCTGGGCAGGCTGGTTGAAGACCCGATTCAGCGCGAATCGAACGCCGCGTGCATAAATCTCCCGCTGGCGAGGTGCTTCGGCGGTGGGGAGCGGCCAGCGCTCGCGCACGGCGGGCTCATCGATCTGCACCACCCGCGCGCCCGCCTCGACGAGATAGCCGACCTCTTGGGCGATCGGTCCAGCGACCGCCCAGAAGAGACGGTCGTCGCTGACGCCCGGCGGGCGGAAGCTCCAGTTCACGATCGTGACGGGGCCGGTCAGCATCCCCTTCACGGGCTTGGCGGTGGCTTGCTGCGCGACCTGCCACTCCCGTACCGTCATCGCCTCGCTGATCGACGGTGGCGCGGCAAGGATCGGCGGACGGGTGCAGCGGCTTCCGTAGGAGAGCACCCAACCGTTGCGAGTGGTGAGAAAGCCATCCATCTTCTGAGCGAAGAACTCCACCATGTCGGTTCGCTCGAACTCACCGTGCACCAGCACGTCGAGCCCCTTGGCCTCCTGCCAGGCGATCGCATCCGTGATGAGCCGGTTGATCCCGTGCTCGTAGGTGTCACCATCGATCTCCCCCCGCCCGAGCTGTACGCGGAGGTGCCGAACTTCGGCGGTCTGTGGCAGCGAGCCGGTGCTGGTGGTGGGAAAGCGCGGCAGGTCAAGGTCGGCCTGGGCGCTCCGACGCTCGGTGCGCGATGCGCGAGCGGAGAGCTCTCCGAGTTCTGGCCATCCGGCCGATGGGGACTCCTCAGCGCTGACCGACTCACCGGTGGAGAGCGACTCGGCCCACCTGCGCAGCTGGCGCCCCTTCTCCCGGGCGAACTGGAAGCCGCCTGGGAGGTCTTCGCCCTCCGTGGTGATCGGCAGGAACATCAGGCTGGTCGACGGCACGATGCGGACCGGTCGGCCATCGTCGCGCATGAGCGCCACTGCGTCCCGAACGCGAGCAAAGTCATCCGGCCAGACACTGCGACCGTCCATGACCGCGACGACGTGCTCCGGCTGCGCTTCCCAGGCAGACGTGCCGCCCAGCTCGGGCAGCTGATCCAGCCGCACCTCGACGGCAAAGCCACGGCGGCCCAGGGTCTCGATCGTCTCGGACGAGGCCGCCCCGAACTGCACGGTGACGAGCGGAGGGGAGCTGAGTCCGAGGTCGACGGCATCGCGATAGGCCGCCTCGCGAATGGCGAGGTCACCATCGCCCATGACCATTCCCAGCCAGGGCTCATTCACCTGCAGGCGGAACGTCGGGTCGGCGGCCGCGCGATCGCGTGACCACGCCCAGAGCGCCCGCCCCACGGAGGCAGCGAACGCTTGAGCGTCGACCCCAGGGGCGAGCTTGGCCAGCCTGGTGAAGGTGTACGGACCCAGCACAGGCCAGGTCACATCGGGGTCGCTGATCGGTTCGCGCCAGGGGAGCGGCCTGAACGCGGACGCTTCGCCCTCGGCGATCGGTGGGAGGTAGTGGTAGTTCGTATCGAACCACTTGGTCATCTCCCACGCCTCACGCTCCGGAGTGCCTCGAGCGAGAGCGGTCAGCACCTCGAACGGCTCCGAGGCCAGCTGCCCTCGCAGGTCGTCGGGCACGATCCCCAGCATCAACGCCGTCTCCAGCACCTCGTCATACAGGAAGAAGTCGTCGGAGGCGGAACCGACCAGCTCCTTCTGTTCCTGCACGTGGGCCGCTCGCAGTTGAGCGATCTCCGTATCGAAGTCGGCCGGCGACGCCCGCCCAGCCCAGCGGCGCTCCAGGGCCCATTTCAACTCGCGTTGCGGGCCGATGCGCGGGTAGCCGAGGAGTTGGGGAATTGCCTTCATGCCGCGGGGGTCTCCATGGAGTCGAGTCTACCCAGATCGCAGCCGGCACGGCTGGCTGCGATGGTGAGCGTGGACAGCTGAACATACGCGGGCAGGGATGCCCCGCATCCGCCTAAGGGTACCGTGACAACGCCGAATGCGCGAAGGAGCCCTCGCTGGACGGGGACCGCATCGACGCGCCTCGGCTAGAATCCCGCGGAGATGACCGCCGAATTGCCCTCGATGACCATCGTGACGCCGTCATTCAACCAGGGACGGTTCATCGAGCGAACGATACGATCGGTCCTGGAGCAGGGCTATCCGAACCTCGAGTACATCGTCATGGACGGTGGCTCGACGGATGGCAGCGTCGAGATCATCCGGAAATATGCGGACAGGCTGACGTTCTGGACGAGCGGCCCCGACCATGGACAGTCCGCCGCGATCAACGCCGGGTGGCGAATGGCCAGCGGCGACATCATCGCCTGGCAGAATTCCGATGACGTCTATCTGCCCGGAGCCCTCCACGCCATCGGCGAAGCCTTCGTCGAGCATTCCGAGGCATTGTTGATCTACGGTCTGACGCAGCGAATCGACGCCGACGGCACTCCGCTGGGAACGATCGGGTCCGCCTACAACCGTCGAACGCTGCACTACTCTCACCAGCAGATCCCGCTGACGAGCGCCTTCTTTCGAAGGTCCGCCGTCGAGGCGGTCGGCCTGCTGGACGAGTCGCTACATTACTCGATGGATCTGGACCTCTTCCTGCGACTGACGCGTATCGCTCCACCGGTCATGCTCAATCGCACGCTGGCCGAGGCCACGATTCACGCCGACGCGAAGACCACCCGCGACCGCGATATTGCCGCGGGGGAGACGCATCGGGTCAGGCGACGGTATGCCCGAGGGCCGGGGGCTATCCTGGTCCGGCTGCAGCCCGTCTTTTCGTGGACCTTCCACCTGATGCCCGCATGGCTCCGCGCGGTCGTGAATCGGATACGACCTCGGCGTGTCTACGATGATGGCCGCACGGCGGCGGGTTCAAGCGAGCTGCCCTGATGAGGATCGGCGCGGGGGCGTAGCGCCGCCTCCAGCTCGACCTTGGGAAAGACAGTCAGCTTTCCGCCCACCGTCGCATCCAGGATCCGCCGCCCATCGGCCTCGAAGGCCTTCCGCGCCAGCCGGTACGCGACCTCCGACAAGGGCAGATTGGGCAGCTCCCACCGCACCCCCTTTCCGAAGTAGCTCGGGTCGAAATGGTTCGGGTCGTCCCCCGAAGAGGTGACGAGCTGGTGTGCCGGGCCCGGGGTGCTGAAGGAATGGTCGACGCCGATCAGGACCACCTCTGAGAACCCCATGTGGTAGGCGAGCTGCAGTGCCGCAAACGTCACCGTCGCGCCGCCCCAGATCCCTCGAGCGGGATCTGTCGAGAAGAGAGGCCCACGCACGGGCCTCATCAGAATTGCCCGATGACCTCTGGGCAGGAAGCGTCGAGTATGCCAGCTGACGAACGTCGTGCTGCTTTCGGCGAGGATCTCACTCGCGAACTGGTCGACCACGTTCGCGTTGATGGCGACGAGATAGGTGGGTGCAAAGCCCAGCTTCTGGAACAGGAGGTAGCCCCGGTTCAACCCGAAGGTCTCCTCCGACCGCAGCGGCGCCAGGTCCATCTCTCTGAGGCTCGGCCCGTTCCCGACGATCACGCACCGCTCGCCGGCGTGCCGATCCCGCATGCGCGCCAGCTGCGCGGACGATCGGCGTCCGCTCGGGCTCAGCGCGTACTCGACGCGCGACTTTGCGTCCACCAGCGTGCCGATGATCCGATCGCCGCGCTCGGCTCCGAGTGTCGTCCGCAGGAGGCGCTTGACCGGCTCGCTGATCGCGCTCATTCGCTGCTCGCGCTCATTCGCTGCTCAGGGCCGCAAGGACCCCTCCGTCCACGGTGAGGGTCGCACCGGTCACATAGGCCGCATCGGGTCCGGCCAGGAACACGATTGAGCGCGCGACCTCGTCCGCGTTCGCCACCCGACCCAGGGGCGTCCGCAGGCCGATATGGTCGATGCCGTCCTCGAATCGTGCGGCTCCGGCGCGCAACATCGGGGTGTCGACCGCGCCGGGCAGGAGTGCGTTGACCCGGATCCCCTCGGGCGCGAGCTCGACGGCCGCCGCCCGCGTGAGGGCCAGCAGCCCACCCTTCGACGCGGCATAGGCGGCCATGCCGGCCGAGGTGGCGACCGCGTGCACGGAAGCGATGTTGACCACGACGCCCTTGCTGCGCTTGAGCTGGCCATGTGCGAGCCGGATGGCCAGGAAGGCGGCACGCAGGTTCACCGCCAATACCTGGTCCCACTCTGCAGTTGTCGTGTCTCGCAGCGGCTTGACGATCTGGAGGGCTGCGTTATTGACGAGGGCGTCGATGCGGGGCAGGGCGTCGAAGAAGGCCTGCATCTCTGCCTCCACCTCGGGGCCGGCGAGATCGATCGACGCGTACGGATCGACCTCGGGTGGTCCGGAGTCGGCAAGGTCGAGGCCGGCCACGGCCCACCCCGCCTGGCTGAAGGCGCGTGCCGCGGCCGCGCCGATGCCTCCCGCCACGCCGGTGATCACCACCACCTTCGGGCTTGCGTCGTTCGTCATCGCGTCACCTCCGCAATCCCCTTCAGCACGTTCTCGATCGCCAGCTCATTGACACGGGTCACCGCCTCGCGGGTGTTCGAGGCGTTGTGAGAGCCGAGGACCACGTTCTCCATGCTGGCGAGCGGGCTCGAGGTTGGCAGCGGCTCCTCCTCGAAGACGTCGAGCGCCGCACCCGCCAGGTGCCCCGACTCAAGCGCGTCGATCAGGGCTGCCTCGTCGATGAGGGGTCCGCGTGCGGTATTGAGCAGATAGGCGCCGGGTCGCATCCGCGAGAGCCGTGCAGCGTCGATCATGTGTCGATTCTGATCGGTCAGGGGGCAATGCAGCGACACCAGGTCGGAATCGGCGATCAGGGTCTCGAGATCGAGCACCTGGACGCCGAGCTCGGCTGCGCGCCTGGCATTGGGCTCGAAGATCTCGTGACCGATCACGTTCATCCCCATGGCGATTCCGCGGACCGCAACGGCGCGCCCGATCGAACCGAGCCCCACGATGCCGAGGGTCCGCCCCGCGAGCGAGATGCCCTGTGGCTTCTCCCACCTCCCTTCGCGCACCGATCGGTCGATGCGGTGCAGCTGTCGAGCGAGCATGACCATGTAGCCGATGGCCACGTCGGCAACCTCGTCGCCGAAGCTGTCCGGCGTGTTGGTGACCCGGATGCCGAGCTGTTCGGCCGCACGGAGATCGATGCTGTCCAGCCCGATCCCCCACTTCGACACGACCCGCAGTCGGGGGGCGTTCTCCAGCACTTCCGCCGTCAGGGGGTCGTCTCCGGCGATCATCCCATCGAAGCGCGGAAGGAGCGTGAGCAGGTCCGCTGGAGTCAGCTGCTGGACCACGGCCGGCATCCCAACCTCGATCCCCAGCGCATCGAAGCGACCCTTCCAGTCCGCCACCGTACGCTGCATCGGTGGGCAGGTGACCAGGACGGCGAGGTCACTCATCGGCGGAACGTCCTGCGAAGAGCGCGCTCACCACCTCGAAGTCGATCTCCTCGTCGATATCCCACGCTTCGTCGCGCGGGATCTCGTACAGCATCGGCCGCGCCCCGATGCGGGTCCCCCGCTCCACCAGCAGTTCCCGGGTGAACAGGTAGATGCACGAGTTCTCCTCGAAGACGGGCTCCAGATCCTGGGTCCGCACCAGGGCGGCCGGATCGTGGTTCAGCGGCTGCCCGTCAGCACTCCACAGTCGCGTCTGCAGCCGAGTGACTCCGAAGAGCGAGTCGTGATCGGGTCCGTCGTCGACGAATTGCCCGATGGCGGCCGAGATCGTGGTCGCGCGCAGCAGCGGGTTGGTGCTGTGCGTCTGCAGGTACAGGTCGGCCTGCACCAGGCCGGTGTCATGCAGCAGGACATCGTTCATCGGCACCGTGCCGGCTCGCAGGTGCTCCGGTCGCTCGACCACGCGCACGTCGGGGAAGGAGACGGCGGCATCCGCCCGGATCAGCTCGCTGTCGGTGTCAATCACGATCTGATCGATGTCAGGGCACGCAAGGAGCGTGCTGACGATGTGATGGAACAGGGGACGGCCGCCCAGCGGGCGGTAGTTCTTGCCAGGGACCCGCTCACTGTCGTGGCGCATTGGAACCAGGGCAACGATGCGCGGACTCATGTGGCCGGCTTGCGATCGATCAGGATCACACGCGCCGGGGCAGCCTCGGCCTGCGAAAGGTGCAGCGGCAGGCAGACCATGTCATAGATCCCCGCCGATGCATTCGTCAGGTCGAGGCCCTCGATGATGGTGATCCCCGCGCGCATCAGGATCCGGTGCGTCTCCGGCGAGTCCTCGAATCGCTGGACCGAGAGGTAATCGATGCCGACCACCTCGACATCGTGGTCGACCAGCCAATGGGCTGCCTCCTCGGTCAGGGCGACGTAGCTCGGATCAAAGGCCGGATCAAGGGCATGCCACAGCGCCGAGTTCGTGGTCTTCAGCAGGAGCCGCGAGGTGTGGGGCGGAATCGCGGCTTCCTCGAGCGTCGCCGGCGTCACGGCCGGTCCCGCGATCTCCGCCACCAGCGCCGGACCCACCAGCCGCTCGAGGGCCACCGCCGCCAACGGCGAGCCGTCGGCCAGGAAGTGCAGTGAGTTCTCGACGTGCGTGCCGGTGTGGACGTCCATCTCGAGCTGGGTCACGTTCGCCGCGTCGCCTGATTCGATGGCCATCGTCCGAAAGGTGCGATGCCCCCGGCTGCCCGGCCAGGTCGGCAGCGCAGTCTCGAGCGGCACGCTGATGTCGATCAGGCGACCCGTCACGAGTCGGGACGCTCCTCGTAGACGATCGGCGAGCCGACATCGGCGGCCGGGTCCCCCTTGGTGGCTTTGAAGCCTCGGGGGTAGTAGAAGCGGCGCCTGACAGCGGCCGAGACGACCCCCTGTTGCGCGAACCCGTGATACGTGCCCCAGAACTGCGCGGCCCGGAAGGCCGGGATCGACGCCAGGTTCGAGAAGAGCACCCCATCCCGAATCGCATGGTAGTAGTCGCTGGCGACGTTGGCCGCGAACAGCCGGATAGCCTCAAGGACGCCGATTCGGTGGTCGTGGAAGATGCGCCGGTGTGCCGATGCCTCGCGGCGGTAGCGATTTGCGACCTGTGACCATGTCTCCTGGTGGACGTGGATGACCGGCGCCTCAGCCACGTAGGCGATGCACTGGCCCTTCTCCACGGCGTGACGAGCCCACTCGAGATCCTCGAGACCGGTCAGTTGCTCGTCGTAGGGCTGTGACCGCCATGACTCCCGTCGGATCGCGGCGTTCGCGTTGTTGCAGAACGGATGGTCCTGCTGCATGTCGGACTGATCGGGGAACCAGCGAGACAGGATCTGCGCTTCTGAATAGCGCGTGCGGTGGTCGCCCTGCTGCCGACCGTAGGCGAGGGCGACTCGGTCGTCTCCGAGTGGAGCGGTGAGCATCTCCAGCCAGGTGTCGAAGACCGGCCGCACGTGGGCGCTGGCGATCACGATCACATCCCCGGTGGCTGCGGCGCAGCCGAGGTTCAGCGACCGGCCGAATGAGAAGGCCTCGGGATCAATCGTCACGACCTCGACACCGAACCGCTCGGCGATCTCGACGGTTCGATCGGTCGAGCCGGAGTCGACCAGCACGATCTGCGACGGCTGGAGCGTCTGATGGCCGATGCCGGCCAGAAGGCTCCCGATGTGCTCCGCCTCGTTGAACGAGCGGATGACGATGGACAGCGAGTTCAAGTCGGCCCTCGAGGCATGCTCGGACGGCGGAGTCCCCTGACGAAGGTCGCCCACAGGATGGCGGCGACCGCAATCAGCACAACCGAACGACCGATGAAGCTGAAGAGCGCCGAACCCTCGTCGGGAAGCAGCAGGATAGCGCACAGCAGGCCGAGGCCCATCACCGCCAGGGCAAGGCCGAGCCGACTCCAGGCCAGCCGGATCGGCGCTCGAGCGACCCGGTACTGGTACACCAGCAACAGCACCAGCAGGACTCCATAGGCGACCGCGGTGTTCACCGCCGCAGCCGCCGTTCCAAATGTTGGGATGGTGGCGAGGTTGAGGGCGATATTCACGCTTCCCGCCGCGAAGGTGCTGATCCACACCCAGCGTGTCTGGCCGGCCATCACCGAAACGGCGTCCATGGGCAGCAGGTAGAGCCCGAAGAAGGTATAGCCCGCGGCGATCCACGGCAGGAGTCCGGCGGCCGAACCAAACTCAGCCGGCATCACCAGGCGAATAGTCGGTGGACCGAGCAGCGCAATCGCCATGCCGAGGAGACACGTCACCACCACCTGGCGGGAGGCGAGCCCACCCAGCTCCTGCCGACGCACCTCGTCGTGGGTCGCCTCGGCGTAGATCGGCATGATCCCCTGGTTCATGGCCACGGTGAGCATTCCCAGCGGCAGGGCCAGCTGATACGCCAGGTTGTAGATGCCGATCTGGCTGGGCGCCACGTATGCGCCCAGGATGGCCCGGTCCGACAGGGCCAGCGCCCAATGAGAGATGGCATGTGGGATGAGGGGCAATCCGAACACGAGAGCGCCCCTCAGGAGGGCCACGTCGAACGATCGCGTCCATCGGTGGCCCAGGACCACCAGTCCGATCGCGAGCTGCACGGCCGCACCGAGCAGGACCGCAAGCAGCCAGCCGTTCAGGCCGCCGCGGAGCACGATGACGAAGAGGATCATGAATCCGGTGTGCGCCACGACCGTGACCACGCTGACTCGCAGGTAGTCGGTCAGCCGCTCCTGGGCACGCAGCAGCGCCATCGTCAGGATCGTGGCCGGGACGGTGACCGCAACGCTCGCCAGAGCCAGCCCGATCGCCTCGGGCCCGATCGCAAAGAATGACGACACCGGCCGCAGGATGAGCAGACCGATCGCGATGATCGCGAGCGTCGGCACCGCCAACAGGAAGACGCCGACGGTGTTCACGAATCGGTCCCGCCGGGCGGGGTCGGTACCAAGGTGGATATAGCTGCGAAAGATGGCCGTCTCGAGGCCGAATGACAGAATCGTCGCGGCCGCCGCCGAGATGGTGGTGGCCACAGCCAGCTGCCCGTACTCGGCCGACCCGACGACCCGGACGTAGATCGGCAGCATCAGGAGTCCAACGGCGCGCTGCGTCACGGCGGCGACCGCGTAGGCGATGGACCCGCGAGCGACGCGGGCCCTGCTGCTGGCCGGGCGCCGGATGAGATCGAGGACCTTTTGCAAGGCGGGCCTCAGCTGTGCTGTCCCTCGCGCAGGGCACCCTCCACGATGGTGGCAACGTGGTCGACGTCGTCGGCCGTCATGCTCGGGTGGCAGCCGGTGTAGAAGCCGTTCGCCAGCGCGTGCTCCGTCACCGGGAAGGTCCCCGGCGCATGCTCGAGCACGCCCTCGTAGCAGGGCTGACCGAGGATCGGGAGCAGGAAGCGGGTCTCGACGCCGCCTCGCTCGAGCGCCAGCACCAGGCGATCACGGAGGCCCTCGCGGAGGCAGACGATCGGGAACATCATGAAAGCGTGCTCGTTGCCGGGCGCGATGCTCGGCAATCGGAGCTCGGGATGCGCGAGGGCCGCCGTGAGCTGCTCCGCCACGTCCCGGCGGCGGGCGAGGGCCGCCGGAAGCCGTTCGAGCTGCCCGATGCCAAGCGCGGCCTCCATCTCGGTGGCTCGGAAGCTCTGGCCCAGCCACACGAAGTCATAGCGACTCCACACCACGCGCAACAGCTCGTCGTCGTCGAGGCCCTGGTCATCGTCGATTCTCAGGTACCGCGGGTTCCGTCCGTGATTCATGAGGCTTCGGAATCGCGTGATGTTGTCGTCGTCGTCAGACAGGGCCAGGCCACCGACCCCGGTCGTCACCAGGTGCGCCATGTAGGTCGAGAAGCAGGCGAAATCGCCAAACGAGCCGACCGGTCGGCCGTTGTGGCTGACGCCGACCGTCTCGCAGCTGTCCTCCACGACTCGCAGCCCACGCTCGTCGGCGATGGCCATCAGGGACGTCATGTCGGCCGGCTGCCCGAACAGGTGGACCGGGATGATTGCAACCGTCTGGTCGGAGACTGCAGCAGCGCACGAGGCGGGGTCCATGTTGAGCGTCAATGGGTCGATGTCGACCAGCACCGGCCGCAGGTTGTTGTAGAGGACCGTGTTGACGGTGGCGACGAACGTCATGGCGGGGACGATGACTTCGGCTCCGTCGGGCCACCCGTAGCGCAGCTTCAGTGCCTGGAGCGCCAATTGGAGCGCGCCGGTCCCGCTGTTGCACATCGCCGCATGACGGCGGCCGTGCAGCTGCGCAAAGCGTTGCTCGAACTCCGTCGTGACGGGGCCCGGGGAGAGCCTCCCCGACCGCAGGACCTCCAGCACGCGGTGCTCATCGTCCTGTGTGATGGAGGAGGTTCCGACGCCCACCCGCCGACGCGGGATTGCGCCACCTGGTGCGGTCAAGGATCCAGACTCGTTCGTCAAGGTCGGGCAGCCGCGACCGATTCGCTCACACGCTGGGCCTCATACCAGTCGACCGTTCGCTGCAGGCCCACCTCGAAGGGGGTGCGGGCCGCAAAGCCGAATTCCTGGCGGGCTCGCGACGTGTCGAGCGCGCGTCGCGGCTGTCCATCGGGGCGCGATGGATTCCAGCGGATGCTGCCGGTGAAATGCGTCTGCTCGGCGATCAGCTCGACGAGGTCCTTGATCCTCAGCTCACGGCCGACTCCCAGGTTCACCGGCTCCGGCCCGTCGTACCGCTCGGCGGCCAGCACGATCCCCTCCGCGGCGTCGTCCACGTACAGGAACTCGCGCGATGCGGAGCCGCTCCCCCACACCTCGATCTCGGAGGTGCCGGCCTCGCGCGCGTCGACGCACTTCTTGATCAGCGCCGGGATGACGTGCGAGGTCGCCGGGTTGAAATCGTCTCCAGGCCCATACAGGTTGACGGGGATCAGGTAGATGATGTCCATGCCGTACTGCTCACGGTAGGCCTGACCCTGGACGAGGAGCATCTTCTTGGCGAGGCCATATGGCCCGTTGATCTCCTCCGGGTAGCCGTCCCAGAAGTCGTCCTCCCGGAACGGAACCGGGGCGAGCTTGGGATAGGAGCAGACGGTGCCGATGGTGACCACTTTCGCGACGCCCACCAGGCGTGCCTGCTCAATGACCTGGATGCCCATGATCGCGTTCTCGTAGAAGAAACGGCCGGGGTTCTCGCGGTTGGCGGCGATCCCGCCAACGGCAGCCGCCAGGTGAATCACCAGCTCGGGCTTGCCGTCCGCAAGGGCTCGGCTCACGCCGTCATGGGTTCGCAGGTCGTAGTCGCGGCTGCGCGGGACGAAGATCTCGTCAGCGCCCACCGAGCGCAGGCGATTGATGACCGCCTGCCCAAGGAAGCCTCCGCCACCCGTCACCGTCACGCGTCCGCGTGACCAGGCCATCAGCTCGCTCCCGCGGTCGACGGCACCAGCACGGTGCTCGGCTCGATGCCGGCTTCTCGCAGATCCCCTTCAACCATGATCCGCACCAGCTGATCGAACGATGTGGTCGGCCGCCAGTCGAGAAGGCGAGCTGCCTTGCTGGCATCGCCGCATAGCTCGTCGACCTCCGTTGGGCGGAAGTAGCGAGGATCGATCACCACGTGGTCATCGGGGTTGAGTCCGACCAGCCCAAACGCTGCGTCGAGGAACTCCCGAACGGAATGCATCTGGCCGGTCGCAATGACGAAGTCATCGGCCTGATCGTGCTGCAGGATTCGCCACATCGACTCGACGTACTCGGGTGCGTAGCCCCAGTCCCGCCGTGCGTCGAGGTTGCCCAGATACACCGTGGTCTGCCGGCCAGCGACGATCTCGGCCACGGCTCGCGTGATCTTACGGGTGACGAATGTCGGGCCACGCCGGGGGGACTCGTGATTGAAGAGGATCCCATTGCTGGCGAAGAGGCCGTACGCCTCGCGGTACTGAACCGTCATCCAGTGCGAGAAGACCTTCGACACCGCGTAGGGGCTGCGCGGATAGAACGGCGTCGCCTCGGTCTGCGGACGCTCGCGCACCAGCCCGAACATCTCCGAGCTGCCCGCCTGGTAGAAGCGGACCGGCCAGTCGGCATGGCGGATGGCCTCGAGCAGGCGCAGGTTGCCCATGCCCGCCGTGTCAGCGGTGAACTCGGGCATTTCGAAGCTCACCTTGACGTGGCTCTGCGCGCCGAGGTTGTAGACCTCCTCGGGCTTGACCTTGTTGAGGGTGTTGATGAGCGACGACGCATCGGAGAGGTCACCGTAATGGAGGTAGAGCGGGCGCGCGAGCTTGTGAATGTCGCTGTACAGGTGGTCGATCCGGCCGGTCGAGAATGAGCTGGATCGCCGGATCAGGCCGTGAACCTCGTATCCCTTCTCCAGCAGCAGCTCGGCGAGGTACGACCCGTCCTGGCCGGTGATGCCGGTGATCAGCGCTCGCTTCAACGATCCTCACCCGAGCTTGTCGATTCCAGTGCGGTCGGAGTATACGGGGACGCTCGGGGCGGGCCGCCGGGGGGTGGCCCAGCCTCCACACGCGGCAGGGCGAAGCCTCCCACCAGCAGCGCCAGCAGGGAGCTGGTGGCGGGTATCGAGAAGAGGTTGTTGACCATCCCCTGCACCAAGTAACCGATCATCACCATCCCGACCGCGACGAGCAGCGGGTCGCCGCGTGCCCGCCCGCGCCAGGCGCAACGAATGGCAATTGCGGCCAGCAGGATGTTGAGCGAGGCTACGGCAAAGGCCCCGAGAACCCCGGTCTCCGCACCGGCCAGCAGGATCGTGTTGTGAGCGGAGCTGGTGGCCGGGCCGAAGGGCGTATCGCTGTACCGTTCCGGATTGTCTTTTACCGTGTCGAGCATCAGGCCCAGGCCGACGCCGAAGATCGGATGATCGACCATGATCCGACCAGCGGCGTACCAGAGCGCCAGGCGGTCATTGCCGTCGCTGAAGCGATCCCCGAAGACTGAGCCCGGAGGAGTGCCCGGCTCGCTGCTCCTGGGAATGCATCCGATGGACGTCGCGGAGACCACGAGCACGGCGGTCGCCGCGGCCAGGGCTGCGAGGAGGACGAACCTGCGTTCGTAGATCAGGAACGCCGCGACCAGCGCGACCCCCAGCAGGGTCGACGATCGTGTGAACGTCAGCAGCAGGGCGGCCATCTGGGCGGAGCCCGAGAGCAACCACAGCCATCGCGCCCGGCCGCGCGCCTTGACTGCCAGCGCCACGGTCAATGGCGCGGAGAGGACGAACATCGCGCCCATGTGGTTGGCGGACAGACCCAGCGTGCCGCTGATGAGCCCGGGGCATACGTTGTGGACGCTCGTGTACGCGCGCGCTCCTTGAAGGCCGGCACCGCCGGGGAGTCCCAGCGTGAAGGCGACCAGCCCGTAGACCGCTTCATAGCTACCTACCGCGGCGATGGCAACCACGATCGCTCGGTGGCGCCGATCCTCCGGAACGGTCGCCGCGGTGTAGGCAACGATCCCCAGCAGCACCACCGGCCGGGCCACGGCCTGCGCCAGGATCAGAAGGGTCCCCTCGAGCCCCCCTCCGTTCGCCACTGCCGAGGCGATGCGAGCGATCGTCGCGAGCGCGACGGCCAGCAATGCCGCTCGCGCCCACCGGTCGGAAGTGAGCCCCGGGAACGGCGTTCGCAAGGCCAGCAGGCCAAGGCCCAGGAGTGGCAGCAGGTCATCCGCCGTCAGGCTGGCGATCAAGGGGATCCGCGGAACGAGCGGCGCCCCCGCGATGAGCGCGATCGGTCCGGCCGGCGCCCAGTCGGCCAGTCGCGAGATGACCCGCGCGCCGATGAAGGTCGCCGCCAGCAGCGCGGCTGCCCATGCGCCCAGGACCAGGCGACCTCCGTCGACGTCAGGCACGGCGCGAAGCGCTCAGCGACCCATACAGGTCCAGGAGGTGGAGGGCAATCACGTCGACGTCGTGGGACCGTGCCTTTTGATCCGCAGCTCGCAGGAGCGCCGACCGTGCCGCAGGATCCGCGTCTGCCGCAGTGGCCACTGCCTCCTGCAGGGCCAATGCGAGGGCGTCGACGTCACCCGGCGGCACCGACCAGCCGGTCTCGCCATCGATCACCGACTCGCCGATGCCCCCTGACGACGATGCGACCACCAGCGCGCCGGCGGCCATCGCTTCCAGCGCAACAAGACCGAGCGCTTCGGGATAGACCGATGGCATGGCGACGACGGCCGCCTCGCTCATGAGCGCTGCCACCTGGCCGGGTGGCAAGGCGCCGCAGAACTCGGCGCGGACGCCAGCGGCATCCGCCGCCGCCTCGAGCGCGGCTCGCTCGGGCCCATCGCCCACGAATCGAAGTGCCGTCCCCGGCGCGAGCCGGCGGACCGCGTCGAGAAGCTCATGGACCCCCTTGCCCCGGGCGAGCCTGCCGACGTACAGGATTCCGTTCCGTGATCTCCCCGAACCGCTCGCCGAGAAGAGGCGGTAGTTGATGCCGGGAGAGACGACGACCACTCGCTGAGGATCGACCCGAAAGCGGGAGATCAGCTGGTCATGGATGAAGGTGCTGTTGGCAACCAGCAGATCCGCAGCCCGAAAGACTCGGCGCGCGAGCCGATGGTGGAACAGCGATCTCGCCACCAGCCTCGGCACGCCGTCGGCACCATCACCGGTGACGTCTGATCCGTGGCTGTACACGACCAGGCGCGCCCCGGTGATTCGTGCGGCCATCCATGCCAAGAGCGCCGTCGGATAGGCAACGTGCGCCTCGACGACGCGAGGCCTCCGCCGCCGCACACGTGCCATGAGCGCGGCCAGCAGCGTGCGGAAAGAAAGCGAGATGTACTTGCGCAGGACAGCCTGCTGCGCCGGGATGCCTGTCGTGGCGACGACCTCGACCACTGCACCTGCCCGTCGAAGGGCTTCCGCGTGCTCCGCCACGAAGGTTCCGAACGCCGGCAGGCGAGCGTCGGGATAGAGGTTGGTGACGATCAGGATGCGCAAGCGGCCGAGCCCTCAGGAGGATGAGCGGGCCTACTCTACTTGCATGTCTTCAGCGGAGCAGCGCTCCAGCCCACTCCACGACGCCGCCCTCGCCACCTTCCCGCATGCCTCGCTCAATGGGGTCATCACCTTCGCGCCCGCCGGGCAGGACGCCCTGCTTGACTTGCTGGATACGGGGCGCGGCATCCTAGTCGCCATCAATGCCGAGAAGATTGCCCGCGCAGATCCGGCGATTGTCGACCTCGCGGCGACGCAGCTGGGCTATCCGGACGGCATCGGCGCAGTCCTTGCCCTGCGACGCCAGGGGATCCGAGCGAGTCGCATGGCGGGGGCAGACCTGTGGCTGGCTACCATCGGCCAGTACGCGAGCCGGCGGTCCTTCTACCTCATCGGCGCGACCGATGAGGTCGTGGCCCGTGTTGCCGAGCGCCTCAGGGAGCGCCACCCCGCCATCAACCTGTGGTCACGAAGCGGCTACCTGTCGGCGCAGGAGCAGGAGCAGCTGGTTGATGAGCTGCAGAGCCGCCGGCCCGACTTCGTTCTGGTGGCCATGGGGTCTCCGCGACAGGAGCAGCTGATGCAGCGGCTGTACGCCGCCCATCCTGCGCTGTACATGGGCCTCGGCGGCAGCTTCGACATCTTCGCGGGTCAAAAGGCCAGGGCGCCGCGCTGGCTGCGGGAAGCCGGCCTCGAATGGAGCTATCGTCTCCTCCGCGAGCCGGTGCGGCTGCGGGCGCTGCCGGCGTTTCTGAAATTCCTCGTGCTTCTGGTATCCGGGAGGCGCTAGTGCCGAACCCTGCATCCGTGTGTGTCCTGGGGCTGGGCTACATCGGCCTGCCGACCGCAGCCGCGATCGCCGCCGCCGGTCACCGAGTGCTCGGCGTCGACACCAATCCCGTGGTTGTCGAGACCATCAGCGCCGGGCAGGTCCACATCGAGGAGCCCCGGCTTCCCGACCTGGTCGCTTCGGTCGTGGCGTCCGGTCAGCTCACCGCCGCTGCCGAGCCAGGACCGGCAGACGTCTTTCTGATCTGCGTTCCGACCCCGTTGAGGCGCGGCTCTGCCATTCCGACACCCGACACCAGCCATGTCATGATCGCCGCGCGTTCCATCGCCGAGGTGGTGGCCGATGGCAACCTGGTGGTCATCGAATCGACCTGCCCGGTGGGCACCACCGAGCTCGTCCGAGACGTGCTGGCAGCCTCCGGCATCGACACCGATCAGATCCGACTTGCGTACTGTCCGGAGCGCGTCCTTCCGGGCAGGATCCTGGACGAGCTCGCATCGAACGACCGAATCATCGGCGGCATCGATCCGGCGTCATCCGCTGCAGCCGAGGCCTTCTACCGAACCTTCGTCAGCGGCGCGCTGTTCACGACGGACAGCTGCACGGCCGAGATGGTGAAGCTGGTGGAGAACAGCTTCCGGGACGTGAACATCGCATTTGCCAACGAGGTCTCGATGCTGTGCGACCACCTCGGGCTCGATCCCTGGGAGGTCATCCGCCTCGCGAATCGTCACCCACGCGTCTCCATCCTGCAGCCCGGACCGGGAGTCGGCGGCCACTGCCTCGCCGTCGATCCGTGGTTCATCGTGTCACAGGATCCGGAGACGGCGCGACTGCTGCGCACGGGACGGGAGGTCAACGATCGCAAGACCGATTGGGTGATCGACCAGATCCGCTCGGCCGTGGCCGATCAGTCCGATCGCCTGGGCCGGCCGGCTCGCGTGGCCTGCATGGGACTTGCCTACAAGGCGAACGTCGACGACCTGCGCGAGTCTCCTGCGCTGCGAGTGGCGTTGTCGCTCGGCTCGGTCGGGGTCGACCTCCTCGCCTGCGAGCCGCACGTCAAGTCGCACCCGGCGTTGCAGCTCCACGACGTCGATACCGCAGTCTCCGGCGCCGACGTCATCGCCCTGCTGGTCAATCACGCTGAATTTGCCGGACTCGATTTCGGGGGCAAGGTGGTGCTCGATTTCTGCGGGGCGACCGCTGCCCGATCCGCGTCGTGACCGGCAACCGCACGAGGCCCCAGGCCGCGGTCATCATCGGGACCCGCCCAGAGGCGATCAAGCTCGCCCCCGTCGTCCGGGAGCTGCGACGGCGGGGCGTGGGCACGGTGGTGATCGGGACGGGGCAGCATCGTGATCTGGTCGAGGGTGTGCTGCGCCTCTTCGACGTCGCACTGGACCACGACCTCCACCTCATGCGGGACGCTGCCGACCTCAACCACCTGCTGAGCACGGGTGTGAAGCGGATCGGCTCGCTCCTGGCAGAGCTCCAGCCACGGGTCGTCCTGGTCCAGGGCGACACGACCAGTGCGCTGGCCGGGGCGCTGGCCGCCTTCAATGCCGGGATACCGGTCGCGCACGTCGAGGCAGGTCTCCGCTCGCATGACCTCACGCGGCCGTTCCCGGAAGAAATGCATCGGCGAGTCCTGAGCGTCCTCGCCCAGTGGAACTTCGCACCCACCGCGCACGCTGCGAAGGAGCTGCGGGCAGAGCACGTTGCCGGCGCAATCCATGTGACCGGCAATACCGTGGTCGACGCGGTGAACCATATCGTGACGCGGACCGCGTCGATGTCCGAGCGCATCGAAAAGCCCCCCGGCATCTACATTCTGGCCACCGCTCACCGTCGGGAATCGTGGGGTGGGCCGATCCGCGAGATCGCCCTTGGCCTTCGCGACGTCCTGCGACAGCGAAAGGATCTGTCCCTGATCTTCGCTACTCACCCGAATCCACGCGCGTGGGGCCCGGTCGAGGAGATCCTGGGGGTCGAGCCGCGGGCCACGGTGGTGGGCCCCCTGGAATACGACGAGTTCCTGGTGCTGCTGCAGGGATCCGTCCTGGCTGTCACCGATTCCGGGGGGATCCAGGAGGAAGGCCCAACGCTGGGTGTCCCGGTTCTCGTCACGCGATCGGTGACCGAGCGACCGGAGGGGCTGGAGGCCGGCGCGGTGAACATGGTCGGCACCAGTCGAACTGCGATTCGTCGCGAGGTGCGGCGCCTCCTCGACGACGACCGTGCGCGGTCGACGATGAGCCGCGCTGGGAGGCAGGTCTACGGTGACGGCCTGGCGGCCAGGCGCATTGCGGACATCCTGGTGCGCGATCTCGAGGAACGCAGCCGCTGACCGTTAGCGGCGACCCGGCCAATTCGGCTTGCGGCCAGGCACGTCGCGGCTGCCACGGAGCTGCCGTTCGATTTCCTGCCAGCCACGCGTCTTTTGCCCAAGGTCGGGGTGATGGCTCCCGGCGGGATCTAGGTCGCGCAGCTCGGCAATGCAGGTGGCGAAGGCTTCATGCGTCGAGGGACCGAATTCGTTCCAGCGTCCACTTGAGTTCGCGATCTGGCCCGATACGTGGGTACCCGGGCAGCTGGGGGAACGATGCACACAGTGGTCGCGCCTCGGCGGCCAGCCATGCTATTAGGGAGAGGCGCCCGCGGGCTGCCTTGTCTTGACCTCCTCCGTGACGTCGATCCTGGCCTCGAGAACCGCTGGACTGTACATTGAGCGGTCGGGCAGGCGGCGCAACGCTTCAGCGAACAGCCCACGCAGCACGAGCCGGAAGGTGTTGACGGGCGTGATCGAGGGGTAGAGCTGGGCGCGGACGACCGGCGGCACGAGCAGGGCGTTCAGGATCGACATGCGCTCCCAGTGAATCAGCGCGGTGTCGCCGGTCCCCTTGGTTGAGAACGGCCCGTGGTCACCCTGCAGAATGAAGATCGGCGTCTCGTCAGAGGCGTTGAGGACGCTGTCGATCGTGCCGAGGACCCACGTGTTCAGGAAGCGCATCTGCTCGATGTACCCTTCCTGATCGTCCCACGACGCGCCAAGTGTGTCGTCCCTCCGCAGCTGTCTCCCGTTGGCGGCGAAGACGAATGGAGGATGCGGAAACAGGATGTGGGCGAATGCGAAGGTTGGCTCGGGCATGCGTGCCACGTCGGGCAGATGCGACAACGTTCGGAGGTGCTCCTTCTGCCACGTCGGTTGGGGGAGCAATCGGCCTGGCGCGGTCGTCCGTAGGAAGACGACCTCGAATTCGCTCAGGACATCTTCGCCGTACGTGACATCGGCCAATGGCGCGTTATCGGTCCCCCACCAGATGGTATTGAAGTTGACGTACTTGTAGCCCAGTCGATGCAGCCGCAAGACGACCTCGGGCGCTTCGAGCAGCGCGGTCAGGAGGCGTGCGGCACGTGGGCTGAGATTCGTCGGCAGGTCATCGAGATAGTGCATGTTTAGGGACGACGCGATCGACAGCTGAGTATTCGAGTAGTTGCTGAGCGACTTCGGCGCAACGTAGAAGCCGCGGTCTTCGAGCGAGTTGAGGAAGGGCTGGTTGTTGTAGCCGAATACCTCGTCGAGCACGTCGGCACGCCCATAGCCATCCAGCACCAGGTAGTAGATATCCGGCATCGCCACCTCCTCCGACCCGGACGGCGGCGATGCCTCACCGGTGGATTCCGACGCGGCCTCGTGGCCCGACGCTGATGCGGCGACGCGAAAACTGTTCGCGATTCCGGGCAGGGAAAGCGCGATGAATACCACCGCGATCATGGCGAGGGCCTCGGCGGCCGCGGAGAGACTTCGGCGCGTCCGCCAGACCAGGACGGTGATGAGCCCAAACACCGCACCGTTCACCCCGAGCAGCGGCCAGTTCAGCGCGTCCACATCGCTCAAGCTCACGGCCCGGCCCAGGACGTCTACCTGGTATCCGAAGGTGAGCATCGGAACGAGCATCGCAGTGACCGAGACTGCCGAGCGGACGGGGTCACCCGTCACCCGCCAGAGGACGGCGAGCAGAGCCGCCGATGGCAGCAAGGTGATCAGTACGGGCGTCATCACATCAGAAGGATTCACGACGCTACCGTTTTGACCCCATAGGTACGCGATCGGGCCGGCCGCCACGAGGAGGGGCAAGGCGATCGGCACGAGCCGCCGCACGAAGCTCAAAAGCACCTCAGCGCAGCATCCGATGGCGGGATCCCAACATTGCATGGGACGTCATGGATGAACGCGCACCCTTGGCATGTGTCCAGCCCATGTTACCGAACGCCTAGAATCGCTTCGATGTCCGAGGTAACGCGGTCGGCACGGCAGGCACCGACCAGGATTGCCCGCGCATCCGCCCTCTTTGTCGTTGCCAATCTGCTTCCCCGGCTCGGGCTGTTCCTGCTGCTGCCCGTCTACGTGCGGTTCATGAGCCAGGCTGAGTTCGGGGCTCTCATGTTGCTGATCCCCGTCGCCGGTCTCTTGGCGATTCTCTTTCGCCTCGGCCTCGACGCGGCCTTGATGCGATTCCATTTCGACGCCGATGGTGTGGGTCGCTCGCACCTCTATGCGAGCGTGGCAGCGACCACCTTGGTCAGCGGCGTGGTTGGGGTGGCATTGGTGGCGACCGTCCTGGCTCCTATGTTCAATATCATCTTCGTCGGGATCGACTTCTGGCCGCTCGGTGCGCTCATGGTCGCATCGGCCCTGACGCTGACCTTCCAATACATCCCCACGGTCTTTCTGCGCGCCACCGAGCAGCCGGTTGCCTACCTGGCCTTCACGCTCAGCGTCGTCGTGGCTACAGCGCTCGCGTCGCTCGTGCTCATCCTGGGCTTCCGAGCCGGGACGTCGGGTGGCCTCGTCGGGCAGCTGGCGGGCGGTATCGTCACCGTGCTCGCGGCCGCCTACGTCCTACTCCGCTTGGGCTCGCCGCGGGTCGACATGAGGCTGGTTGCACGCTCCCTGAGGTTCGGCATACCCCTCGTCCCGCATGGGCTCTCACAGTGGATGATGAACGTGTCTGACCGGTGGCTCATCGGCTTGGTCATCGGTCTACCCACGATCGCCGCACGAGCCGAGATCGGCATCTACAGCCTCGGATACCAGATCGGTTATGTCGTGACGCTGGTGGCCGTATCGGTCCAGGCCGCCTGGACCCCGGTGCTCTATCGCCTCGGCGAGCTTGCCATGGGTCCCAGGCTGCACCGCCACATGGTCACGGTCGCGGCCCTCTTGTTCCTGTCCCTGGCAGTCTTGCTGAGTGCCACCAGCCATGAGATCGTCGCGATCATCGCGCCGGTCAGCTATGCGCGAGCAGCCGACGTGATCTCGGTCGTGGCCCTCGGGTCGACCCTGTATGGGTTCTACGTGATGCTGGTGGGCGTGATCATGCTCGGGCGCTCGACCGGCTCGCTGCCGCTGATCACGCTCGCGGCGGCGGCCGTCAACGTCGGATTCAACCTGCTGCTGATCCCGAGGCTCGGCATTATGGGTGCCGCTTGGTCGACGGTCATCGGGTACGGCTGCTACGCCGGTGCGACTTACTGGTTGGCCCGACATCGGTTTCCGCTCGATCTCGACTGGCCGCGTCTTTCACTCCTGCTCCTTGGCGCTCTGCTCGCCGTGGCCGCGACTCTTGCCGTTCCCCACCCATCGCCGACAGGGATGCTGGCCGGGCTGGCAATTGCAATGGCGTACGCGGCGGGTGGCGCCCTGCTCTGCCGGCAGCCGTGGCGGTCGCTGGTCGGCCTGCTGCATGAAGGAGCCGACCTGGCGTTGGCCGCGGGCTCGTCCTCAGCGATCAAGAGGGACATGCTCGGGAGAGGGTAAGTTAGGCCCGGATCCCCCGAAGGTTCGGCTGGCCTTCTCAAGACGTCTCAGGCCGTGTCGCGGAGCGGTCAAGCCACACTACGGCGCCCGATGACGGTGTACGCACGCCCGTGTCCGTAGCTCTCGGTGCCGGTCGGCCCCAGCCCGTCGTATTCGCGAAGCAGTTCGAATCCCGTCCGCGTGAGCGAGGCGCGCACCACATCACGGTCGAGATGCACCGGATGCATATGTCCGCCGTGACTGCCGGCGTGAAGGTCGGCTGAGAGGGCAAACTCCCCACCGGCCTTGAGGTACGCGTACGCATTGGCGACGATGGCGTCAGCTCAAACGTGTGATCGAGGACGTTAGCGCCACCGACAGCAGTGACACACGGCCCCGAAGCGCGGAGTGGAGATGCATTGCACCCTTCCACGGATGCTCTACGGTGGCACGGGTTGTGTTGGCGCGTTCAGTCCAGCATGCTCCATTGCAGGATGGCGTCTTCGGCAATGTCGATGGCGGCGCGCCGGCCGACGACGCGGTTGATCTCCCGGGGACTGATGCCCGACGCCGGACGCTTCCACGTGAGATTGTCCTCGGCAATGAGAGTGCCGCGCGACAGGGTCACGCGAGCGACGAGACTACGGCGCGCGTTCTGACGGGACGGCTCTTCGGAAGGCAGGGGTCGCTTGTGAGGCTGGCCGAGCAGCCCCACGATGCGGTCATTGCGCCGGCGAAACTCTTTCAGGTCACGCATGTCCATGGCGTGGTAGTGGTCATTTCCGGGGAGGGTCTTATCGTGGGTGAAATGCTTCTCAAGCACGCGGGCGCCGGACAGGGCAGCGACCGTCAGGACATCCATCTCCTCGTTCGGCCGGGTGTGGTCTGAATAGCCCGGCAGAGCTTCAGGGAAACGACGCCGCAGGTCATGGATCATCGCGAGATTGGCGTCGAAGTCGGCCGTCGGGTAGTTCAGGATGCAATGCATCAAGCAGAATGGATTTCCCCCGTCGCGGATCACCTGAACGGCCTCCTCAATCTCCCACAGGTATGAAGCGCCGGTGGACAGCAGGACCGGTTTGCCGAATCTGCAGATGAGGCTGATGAAGGGCAGGTTGGTCAGGTCCGAGGACGAGATCTTGTAGACGTCCATGAGGTCGTTGAGGAAGTCCGCCGACTCGGTGTCGAATGGGGTGGACATGAACTCGATGCCTGCCGAATCGCATTCCACTTTGAGAGCCTCAAACTCGCTCTTCCAGAACGTGTCGTATCGACGGAAGAGTTCGAATTGGCTATGAGTAGGCTCCTCCGACGTATCCCAGTACGCGGGTGAATCACGCGACGCCAGCGTGTCCGCCCGATAGGTTTGGAACTTGATCGCATCTGCCCCGCCCTCTGCCGCCTCGTGGATCAAACGGCGTGCGATCTCCATTGACCCCTCGTGATTAACCCCCGCCTCAGCAATCACGAATGGGCGAGTCGGGAGCTCGTCGTCCCGACGTAGATGGCCAGCAATCAGGTCTCCGAGTCTCATTCGCCTCCAATCACCTGGTCGAGCAGGCGCAGTACGCGGTCCTTCCCGGATCGTATGTCATGTTCCAGCATCAAGCGGCTCATGTGCTCCCGCATGCCAGACTCCTCGACGAGCTCGCGGAAGGCCTGGAGGATCGTTGCCTCCTCCACGTCGCGGCCGAGGCCAAGGTGGACGAAACCGTGCTCTTCGGACGCGAACAGATGCGTGAGTTCGCGTTCGTTTTGAGCAAGAACGATGGCGGGGGTGCCGATGCAGGCGATCTCGAAGACGGTGCGGCCTGCCGAGGTGAAGATGATGTCGGCTCGCCGCATGAAATCGGAGATGTTCGCGACATTCCTTTCGACGCCGACACCGGCAAAGCGTTGCAGCGTCTCGAACCGTTGATAGCCCATTCCTGCGACAACATCGACCGAGATCCCATGTTCTTGGCAGTAGCCATGGATGGCGGTCAGCACCTTGGCCGTCAAATTGTTGAGATCCGTTCCGCCGAAGGTCAGCAATACGCGCGAAACCGGACCATCGACCAGCTTGGGAGCCGTCAACGTGAATTCCGTGCGAGCACAGAAGTATCGATGGCCGAAATAGTGGTTGGGGTGGATCTGCCGCTCGGGATATATGGCATTGATGACGAGGTCCGCGTACAGGGCGCCGGGTCCCAGGTCCTCAAAGTTGATGACCTTGATCCCGAGCTTCTTGAGAGCGCGGACGTAATCCTCGGATGTATCGAGGACGTCGTTGATCACGACGTCCGGTGCGAGGTGGGTGATCTCCTCGACCAGGTCCCCACTCTCCTGTCGGGTGACGGCGTAGTGATGTCCCGAGAGGATCTCGAGCGCAAGTTTGCTTCTCCGATCCACCAGGAAGGTCAGGTCATGCTTTACAAGGTCGGTGGCAATGGTGATCGCGTTATAGACGTGGCCGAGTCCGATCTCTGGGTACCCGCTCACAACGAACAGTACGTGCCGCCGCGACAGATACCACTCGCAGAGGTTGAAATCCTCGAGGGTGTCAATGTCGACCGCCTCGCCGCCGGTCAGCAGATGGAGCGAGACTCGATCTCCGATCCGGGCGTCCGGCGTCAGCACAGACGCACGGGAGATCAGAAACCCGCCGGTCTCGCGGAAGAGCGGCGGCAGGTCCTGCCGGTTTCTTCGCTCCTCGTAGTTGGGAACGAAACGGCCGTCATTGACGGTCCAGGTGAGATGCGCGTCCCGTATCGCCGAGATGACAGTGTCGTCGCCGGAAGCGAGAAGCCCTTCGATGGCGGCATCGAGCGATGCCGTTCGGAGCAGGGGGGACGTAGGCTGGATAGTCGCCACCAGGTCGTAGGCGTCCAGCCGTCCGGCGGTGATCTCTCGAAAAGCCTCGAAGACCACCGCGTCTAGCGTCGTTTCGTCCTCGGCCAGCCCGCGAGGTCGGCGGTGGGGGGTCGCGCCCAGCTTCTCCGCGATCGAGAGGATCTCGTCATCCTCGCTCGAGACATAGACATCTGGGCGAAAGCGCGAAGCCAGCGCCGTGCGGATAACATACGAGATCAGCGGCTCACCGCGCAGGGCGCGGAGGTTCTTACGTGGGATCCCTTTCGAGCCGCCGCGTGCGGGGATGATAACCAGCGTACGGAAGGCAGTCGAGATCGGACGATTCTCGGTCACGGAATACTCTCGATCATCGTCCGCATGACTGGAAGTGTGAGCCTCATCGTCTCCCGTGCCTGCCTGAGCCTTTGCCAGGACCCCGATTGATCAAGGGCGAGCTGAGCCATCAGTTCGTCGCCGATTTCCGCCGTCACCGCGGGTGCCAACACCTCGAGCAAACGATCTGAGACGGGACCAGGAAGCCGGGCGAGGTTCCCTGCCACAAGCCGAACCCGTTGCAGCGGCCGCCACGAGCGATCGTGACGTGTGAGGGGATCCACTCCAAGAGGACCCAATGTTTGCAGTGCGCCAATACCCCGAGAATCCTCGGCGATCAGGTAACTGCGGAGGGCGTGGCTCAGGCAATAGAGGTGAGCATGGACCCTGTAGCCGACATGAAGATCAACACTGTCATAGAACTGGAAGCCATCGAGAGAACCGGAGATGTCCTCAATCGACCACCCCAAGCGCCCTGCCTCAGCCGCGTATCGTCGCTGCAATCCACGATGAAAAACAACCGTTCCGCGCGACCGCGGCAGCTCTTTCGCCAGCCGCCGCATGAGACGGAGCGCCTGTCCCGCGAAGACAGCGGAGGCCGGAGGCGTGAAGGCGAGCGACCTGATGTTGGAGCCGGTGGGCCCAACCTTGTCCATGTGCTCCAGGTCATACCACGCTGGATCACCGGTCATGAGCACCTCCGAAATCCCGTTCACGTGTAGCAGCTCCTCGGTGAGTCTGTCACGGGCTCCGAGGTACGGAGCCCGCTGCTGTACTTCATCCAAGAACGCACGTGTAGGTCCGTCAAAGCGCGAGATCCGCAATTGGGATGGCGTGCCCGGGAACGAATAGCTGCCGAGAGCCAGTAGGACGACCGGTGAGTGGAGTCTTGAGAGGTCAGCGAGTGGGTAGACTTGTGGGTACAGGCCGTTCTGATAACCCGGACCCCCGCACACGACCACGGCGTCGAACGCCTGGAGCTCGACGAGACGAAACTGATCGGTCAACGGAAGCCAAGCCTTGGCCACGACAAGCTTCGCCGTTGGGCGAAAGGCACGAAAGAGCTTTACCGCGCGGTCGAAGATGAGGAAGTCACCTGCATTCCTGATGGCACGATGTAACAGCAGTAGCAAGAAGCCCTCTCAGATGGTCGGCCGCCAGATTCTGGGACGAGGATACCGCCCGACAGGTCAGCGAGAAGCTGGCGACCAGACTCGGGCGCGTCTGCAAATCGAGCTCCCCGCCTGCGAACCCCCGTGATCCGCTGGCTGCCACTCCACGGGCCCATGCTGGCAGCCGGCGGTCTGCTCGTGGCCGGCCTGCTCCTTCTCACGTTGCAGCAGCCAGCCGGCGCAGGTGTGGTTCTGGCAGCCCTCGTCCTGCTCGCCATCGCAGAACCCCAGCTGATGGTGATCGTCGCGGTCGGTGTGCTGCCCATCACCACCGTCGGTTGGCATGCGGAGGTCATGGAGATCAACTCCCGCATACTTGATGCCCGTCTGGTGCTGACCTTTGGCGTGGCGACGTTGTTCGCGGGCATGGCTGTCGTGCTTGCCATCAGGGGGGCGCGACCGAGCCGCCTCGAGATCGCGATGCTTGGATTCGTCCTGTACGCTGCCCTGCTGGCTTCGGCACGAGGGGAGTCCGCTTTTGCGTGGATGCCGTATGTCGCCCGTTGGACGGCCTTCTTCGGCGCCTTCGCGCTTGCTAAGCGCTTGATCGCGACTCCGGAGCGCTACCGACAGCTGATGCTGTCGGCCATGATCGGGTTCGCCATCCCGAGCGCGTGGGGGATTCTCCAGCTGTTGACCGGGGGTGCGCGCCTCATGAACGGCGCATTCCGGGCCGAAGCACTGGGAGCGAGTGGCCCGATCGCCTTGGCCTTCGCAGGCCTGTTCGTTCTTTTGGCCGCCTTTCTCACGCTCGGACCGGGCGTGCCCGGCCGGGTCCGTCGCGCCGGCCTCCTCCTCAGTGTGCTGGGTGGCGCGGCAATCATCGCTTCTGCGACCCGCGTCGTGACAGCGACGGCATGGGCCGGGCTGGCTGTCCCACTGGCAGTCGCCGGCAGGTGGCGACGCGTGGCGATGGTGACCATCATCATCGCGGGGGCCCTGTTGGCTCGACCTGATTTTGCCGGGCGCTTCGTCGACGCCATCGTTGCCGGCCTTGGCGGCGATCAACCCCATCCCGGGGCGAGCGCGCCCCCGGATGGATCCAGCAATGGCTCCGGGGCGGAGCCGGAAGATCCCGAAGTGATAATGGATGCCAGCATGCGTTTCAGGTTCTTTGTTTGGAGAACGCTGCTTGATGAGTGGGTGCAGCAGCCGCTCCTGGGCACGGGCCCCGGCGGGACTGCAGCTGCGGTCGAGCGCGCCTCAGGTGTGAAGCGGGTGCCCCCCCACAACGACTACATCGGCGTTCTGGGCGAGCTCGGTGTAGTGGGACTAGGAATCTTTCTGGGTATTCAGGCGGGTGTCGTCGTCGCTCTGGCCCGCAGCCGGCGATTTGCAGTGGCGATGGCTGTGCGCGGGCTCGGGAATCCGCGCGTTACGGCCGTGGTGATCTTCGTGTGCTTCAACGTTCTGGGCGCCCTCAACAACCCCATGTACTTCCTGGACGTTCAAGTCGCGGTCTGGGCGGTTGTTGGGGCTGCGCTGGCCGTGTGGCCGGGGGCGGCGCGGGAGCTCGTCAGCGCTGGTACAGAAGCGCGTCTGCAATCGCACTGAATTGCCGAATGGCGGGTGTGGGATCGAGCGACGAAGGCGACGCCAGCTCCTTAGAAAGTCGGTCGTAGTCCGCCAGGATCCGACCGATGTTTGCCGGATCCTCGGCCAAGATGATCTCGCCGGCCATGGCGAGGCGCCTTGCGTAGGCGATCTGGTGATTGTCAACGTGTTCGCCGAACGAGCTCGCGCGGGGCACCACGACGGGGATCTTGCCAGCGCCGCGCGCGAGAGCGATTGATGCCGGCCCGCCATGGGTGACCACGATGTCGGCGGCTCCGGTCAGTTCTGCAATGCGGCTGGGGCTCATCATCGCCTCGCTCTCCCAGCCATCGACGGCAGGTGAGTATCCGTGCTGGATGACAAATCGTGCTACCTGCGGAAGGGTCGATGGCACGGCCGCCAGGGCGGAGGTCAGCCTCCGCATCGGCTGCTCATGCGTGCCCAGGGTGACGAAGATCACAAGAGCCGGCCGATCAACAGCGCCTGACGGTAGAGCGCCTGCTGCTCGGGCCACTGGACAAGGAGCCGATCGCAGAAGCGCTGCACCAGACGCGCGGTCAGGGTAGGCCGGTCGACGCGATCGACCACTTCGACATAGATGGTTCTTGTTCCGAACAGCAGCTTTCCCAGCACGAAGAAGGGCACGGCCACGCCGGCCCCGGTCGAGACAACCAGAACAGGGCGCTCGCGACGCAGGATGCGGAATGCCAGGACCGAATTCCGCGCGAAGTTCCAGAGGTTTCGATTGGTCGGGAAGTAGCACGCGTACCGCCGCTCGCCGACGAGAGCGCCTCTCGCATCCGGCTTGTCGAACGTCACCCAGAACCTGTCGAGCTGCTCCCACCACGGACGCAGCACCAGCAACTGCGCCAGATGGCCGCCGCTGCTGCAGACCAGGGCCACGCGCCGACTCCTGGTCATCGGCGACCCACGATCTGCGCGGCGACCGCCGCTGCCGCAAGGTCCGGAGGGACCGTCGCCACTAGTTCTCCCAGAACTGAGGCGCGCTGCCGCTCGGCTAGGCGCTGCCAGGCTGACGGATCGCGGAGCCCGTCGAGGAGCTCGCACGCCTCCGCCGAACTCTCGAACCATGGATAGATGTCTGCCGGCGGCATCTGGTGGTCGAATCGGCTTCCATGTACGACTCTTCCGGGGACTATCAGCGGGACCCCGGCTAGGGCTGCCTCCTCGATGACCGTCGAGATGCCGACGATCGCGACCCATGACCTGGCCAGGAGGGCTGCGGGCATCTCGTCGACCGTCGTCAGACCTGCAGACCGGTAAGCGGCAGCGTCCTCTCGCGGGTGCGGCTTGACGAGGAAAGTAACGCGCGCTGCGCTGAGCCGCTCCGAGAGGTCCGCGGCGAGTCGCACCTGCCGGTGCTGGGACTCTTTGGAAAGACGATCCACCGCGAAGGGAGTCGTGAACATGGTCACCAGATTGTCCTCGGTCCCCGGGGACGCGCCGCGGCCATGTGTCGCGGAAGCGTATCGCGGCTGCCCGGTCAGGACGACGTGAGTGCCTTTCCGCGCCCTCTGCCTCAGCAGCAACTGGGAGTCGCGACTGGTCACACAGATGACGTCGACGTCACCCTGGCCGTACTCGGATGCCGCGAGCTCGGGAAGGCCGAGCAGGCGGAGCGCCGGCGACAGGACCGATTTGGCGAGCCGGAGCAGTCGGCGTGTCGGCTCGTCTTCGCGGGGACGGCGCGCGGTCAACCGGCCATCCTGCACCAGCACGCGCCGGGCTCCGCGCTGTCGCGCGACCCGGAGCGTCACCTTTTCCATCAGCCCAAAGTCGTTGCCCACGACCACCGCCGCGGGTGAGATCTCGTCGAGGACCGCGGCGACGTCCCGCCGCGCCACCAGGACATCACGCCAGATGGCCGAAACAGAGCGTGCGTAGAACGCATTCGGCACGAGAGGACCGGACCTGCGACGGACCATCACTGCCCGGACTCCGTGGGCGGCAGCCACCGCGCCTAGATCGCCACCGTAGTACTCCTCGAGCGAGAGGAGCGTGGAATGCACTCCGGATTCGCTGAGCTTGGCGATGACCGGGGCAAACGTGTGAATGTGAGTGGCGTTGGAGCAGACGAAAGCTACGTGCATCCCGTTAGCAGTCGACATCCCCTACTCGCGCTTCGCGCCCACCGGGCGCTCGGCCCGACGGGAATGCCAATGCCAGGCCGACATGATGATCTCGTCGAGGTCTCGGACCGGTGACCAGTGGAGGAGCTCGCCTGCACGCGAATTGTCCGCCCAGATGGCCGCGGCATCGCCCGGTCGACGGGGAGCATGACGCACCGGAACCGGCCGTCCGCTGACCCGCTCGGCGACGGCGATGACTTCGGCTACCGACGTTCCGCGACCGCTCCCTAGGTTCACGACCGCGCTGCCCCCACCCGCCAGCAGATAGTCGAGCGCGAGGAGGTGCGCCTCGGCCAGATCCTCAACGTGCACATAGTCACGTACCGCAGTGCCATCGGGCGTCGCGTAATCGGTGCCGTAGATCTCGACCTCCGCGGTCTTGCCGAGCGCAGCGTCCATGACCCGGGGAATGAGGCTCTTCGCGTTCCGCGGGCCCTCACCGATTGATCCGTCGCTCGAAGCGCCGGCGGCGTTGAAGTAGCGCAGGCTGATGGATCGCAATCCCTTCCCCGAGTACCAGCGCAGGATCTCCTCGCCCATGAACTTGCTGGCTGCGTACGGGTTTGCCGGACGAGCGGCAGACTGCTCGGTGACTGGCACCTGGTCTGGGTCGCCGTAGATCGCGCAGGTCGACGAGTACACAATGGGCGCGGGTGGCTGGTCACCGGCGGCGGCAACCACCGCCTCGGTCAGGTTCAGCGTCCCTGCGGAGTTGACGCGGAAGTAGTCGCCGAGCCGCTCAAACGATTCGCTCACGGACTTCAGCGCGGCGAGATGAACGACCGCCTCGAATTTTCGATCGGCGAACAGTCCGGCCAGCACGGATGGATCCGCAATGTCGCCAACCACCAACTCGACACCGAGGTGCTCTACGCCGTCGTTGTTTAGCCAGTCGAGGACCACGACCCCGAACCCCCGCTGGACCAGGGCCCGAACGGTATGCACGCCGATGTATCCCTCGCCGCCTGTCACCAGGATCTGGGGCAACGCTGTGGAGTTCATACTATCCAGCCTACTATTCCCACACCGACACCACAGTCCAGCTGGGTTCGTTGGGCGTGGACGCCGGGTTCACCTCCTCAACGACCCCGGCGATGGCGGAACGCCCGGCCGCCGGCCCCGGCCTAGGGCTGGGTGGCGATGACCTGCACCGCGCCGGTGTTGAAGCGCACGCACAGCTGGGTCTTGCCGGCGCCGTTGTCACGCGCGAACAGGCGCGCCCGGTTGGCGAGCGGCGCGACCGGCGCGCTGATCTCGGCCAGCTCGTAGAACTTGGTGGTGTAGACCTTGCCGCTGAAGTAGCCGGCGTAGCCATTCGGACTCTCACCATAGACGCCCTTGCTGGAGCCGTCCTGGGCCGCGTAGCCGTACACCCCGGTCTTGGCCTTGGGGGGCGGGGGGGTATCGCCGCTGAAGCCCTGCACACCGGTGCTGTTGGCGGTGGCACTTGATCGGCCCAGAATCGCCGGATGGTCGCTGGCATCGGTCTGGCCTGAGATAGCCTCGGCCCCGTTGCTGTTGCCAAAGACCGCGATCCCCTGCCCGGCGTTGCCGACGATCGCAATGCTCGCGTCGCTTTGGCCAAAAATCCCGTTTCCGCCGGTACTAATTCCCGCAACCCCAACTCCCGTGCTGCTGCTCGTGGCCGAGAACACGGTATCGCCATTCGAGCTGTTGGTGATCGAGGTGGTGCTAATGGCGGCGTTGGGCCCCCCGAGCAGGACGTCATTGGGGTCAGCGGCCCGCGCGGTTCGGGGTCGGCCGATGGCCGAGGCGGCCATCGCCCCCAGGGCACCGAGCGCACCAGCCAGCAGGGCGCGGCGGCTGGGGGTGGTGCTAGCTGCTGGGGCCGGTTCAAAGGATGGGATCTGGAGCGGAGTGGTCATGGCGCGTGCCTCCGGTGACGGGGCGCAGCATGTGACGCACTGCGCGGTGGGTGGCATCACGTTACTGCACTCGTCCAGCAGCGTCGGTCAGCCGCCGGGTAAGCGCTAGGCCGCCACAGGGCCGAGGCGACGTCGACGGCGCGACAGGCGTGAGCGCGGCGACGGCCGCGGCGATGGCAGCCGCCAGACTGGGCGACCCAGGCCGCCCCATTACCCCAGCTGCAGCCTGGCAATGGCGGTGGCGCTGGAGCGGGTCGACGTCATTCGGCATCAGCACAAACGTGCTGCTGGTCACAGCTGCGCCGGGAGTCAATGGTCACGTCCGTGCTGCCGGCGGCAGTAGCGGCCTCCCTATGCCGCGACGCCAGTTGCCGTGCCGTACCCGCGCCGATGGGGTCCGGCGCTGCAGGATCTGGTTGATCGGGAGCCCCATACTCCCGTAGAGTGGTCCGCGACGTCCCGTCGCGGGCACCCGTGGGACACATACCGAGGGAGCGCGTCCGACCGAGATGATCCGACGACACCTCATGGCGCTCAGGCTCGCGCTCATGCTGGGCGACGGCATCACGGCTGCCCTCGTCCTTCTGCTCATCTCGTTCATCCGGTTCGGCAACGACAGCTGGACCGGGATCTGGAGCCGCCTCGGCATCGACATCCGGCTGGCGGCGATCGGGTTCGGAGTCATCTGGGTGGTCGTGCTCTGGTACCAGGGGCTGTACCGGCTCCGCGCCCGATGGCGGCTCCGCACCGAAGCGATGGACATTGGCCGTGCCACCCTCGTGGTGGCCGCGCTGACCCTATCCATTCTGTTCGTCTTCAAGCAGGAGGATGTGAGTCGCATCTTCCTGCTGGCGCTCTTCACAGCCGAGCCGCTCGTCACCCTGGCAGGCAGGGGCCTCCTGCGCCTTGCCTTCAGCGTGCTGCGCCGTCGCGGTCATAACGCTCGCTACATGCTGGTGGTGGGGACGGGCAAGCTGGCGCAGGACTTTGCCGACCTCGTTGAATCGCGCGCCGGCCTGGGCCTCCGTGTGATCGGCCACCTGTCGGTGCCCGGCGAGACCCAGCGTGTGGTCACGCGGCCGATCTTAGGCGGGCTCGAAGCGATCGAGGAGGTCCTGCATACGAATATCGTCGATGAGGTCGCCGCCTGTCTCGCGCCCGAATCGGCAAGCCTGCTGGAACCCATCGCCAGCCTCGCCGCGGACGAGGGCAAGACCGTTCGAATCCCGGTCGACCCTTCCGACGGGACTGTAAGGAACGCCCGCGAGGAGGAGTTCGAGGGCCTCTTGGTGCGGTCGCTCGTGCATGACGGCCATCGTGAGATCGGCCTGGTCATCAAGCGCCTGATCGACGTGGTTGGGGCCGCGGTCGGGCTCGTCATCCTCAGCCCGCTGCTCGTCGTCACCGCCATCCTGATCCGCGCCCGCGATGGCTCACCGGTCATCTTCCCGCAGGCCCGCGTCGGCTTGCACGGTCGCCCCTTCACGATCCTTAAGTTCCGTACCATGGCCCCCGATGCCGAGGCGCGGCTGCACGAGGTGGCCCACCTGAACGAGCTCAATGGGGCTGCGTTCAAGGCCTCGAATGACCCGCGCATGAGCCCGCTCGGCCGCCGCCTGCGCCAGTTGAGCCTTGATGAGCTGCCGCAGCTGTGGAACGTGCTCAAGGGCGAGATGAGCCTCGTTGGGCCGCGCCCGCCACTCCCGTCCGAGGTGGTGGAGTACGACATCTGGCACCGTCGCCGGCTCAGCATGAAACCGGGGATCACCGGCCTGTGGCAGGTGGAGTCGCGCCATGAGGCGAACTTCGACCGATGGGTCGAGCTCGACCTGAGCTACATCGATCGATGGACGCTGTGGCTCGACCTGAGCATCCTTCTCAGAACCATGCCAAACGTGATGATGGCCCGTGGCCGCTGATCGTCCCTAGAAGGCCTCCAGGTACCGATCCACCTCCCAGCTGCTGACCTGCATTCGGTACTCGTCCCACTCCTCGGTCTTGGCCTCGACGAAACGCTCGAAGACATGCTCGCCTAGGGCGTCGGCGATGACCGCGTCCTTGGAGAGCTCGTCGAGCGCCTCCCGCAGCGTGCCCGGCAGCTGGCGGATCTTGCGGCTCTCGAGCTTGGCCGCGTCGAAGTGGTACAGGTTCTCCTCGACCGGATCCGGCGGCGAGAGCTTGCGAGTGACTCCGTCAAGGCCAGCGGCGACCATGCAGGCAAAGGCCAGGTAGGGGTTTGAGGACGGATCGGGACAGCGCAGCTCGATCCGGGTGCTGTTGAGCTGGCCCTTGCTGATCTGCGGGATCCTGATCAGCGCAGAGCGGTTGATGCGCGCCCAGCCGATGTAGACCGGAGCCTCGTAGCCGGGGACGAGGCGCTTGTAGCTGTTCACCAGCGGCGCGAGCACGGCGATCATGCCCCGCGCGTGCTCGAGGGTGCCGGCGATGTAGCTGCGCGCGATCGGTGAGAGCCCGTAGGGATCGGAGGCATCGGCGAAGGCGTTCTTGGCCTTCTTGATGTCCCACAGGCTCTGGTGGCAGTGCATCCCGGAACCGTTGATGCCAAAGAACGGCTTCGGCATGAAGGTGGCGTACAGCCCCTTGCGCGCGGCGACCGCCTTGAGTGTGGTCTTGAAGGTCACCGCGTTGTCGGCGGTGCGGAGGGCATCGGCGTACTCGAAGTCGATCTCGTGCTGCCCGGTGGCGACCTCGTGATGGGCCGTCTCGACCTTGATCCCGAACGCCTCGAGGTCGTTCATCATCTCCTTGCGGACATCGGTCCCGAGGTCGCTCGAGAGGTCGAAGTAGCCGGCCGCGTCATGCGGCAGCGCCTCGACCGCCTCGTCGCTGCGCTTGAGCAGGAAGAACTCGAGCTCCGGCCCCGTGTTCAGCACGTAACCGAGCTTCCTTGCCTTATCGAGCTGCCGACGCAAGACCCAGCGCGGGTCGCCCGGGAACGGCTCGCCGTGTGGAGTGAACACGTCGCAGATGACCCGCGCCGCCCCGGTGGGAATGGGCTTGCCGTCGAGGTCGAAGCCGGGCTCCCATGGGATTTCCGCGAAGGTGTCGAGGTCCGGAACGAGGAACATATCGGACTCGGCGATCCGGGCAAAGCCCTCGATGCTGCTGCCGTCGAACCACTTCCCATGCTCGACCGCCTCTTCCAGCTGATGCATCGGCACCTGGACCGATTTCACCTGACCCACGATGTCGGTGAACTGCAGGCTGACAAAGGCCAGGTTGCGGTCCTCGGCGAGCTTCAGGGCGGCGGCGAGCTGCTTGGTGGCCATCCACGAGTCTCCTTGAGGTGAGGGGAGGTGTTCTCGCCGAGCCTAGCCGCCGCGCCTTGCCTGCGGCAGTCGAGGATGAGGCCGGGTTGGCGCGAATCATTGTGCAGTCTGCACAAAGCCTGATCAGGCTCGCCAGCGGTCTGCCTCCGACAGGATCCGCAGCGCATCCTCCGGCCGGCGGGGATCGACGCCCTGCTCGGCGCGCGCCGCTCGCAGCCGGTAGAGGACGGTGTTGCGGTGGACCCCCAGGGCCCGGGCGGCCGGCGCGATCCGACCGTTGCTGCGGGCCACCGCCAGCAGCGTCGCCGCGATGCGGTCATCCGCAGGGGAGGGGATGGCCCGGGTCGGACGTGAGGCCGGACGTGGCGCCGGCAGCGGTGCGGCCGGGCGGCGCAGGAGTGCCCTCAGGGTCACCCCCAGCGCATCGGCCGCCACCTCGTCCACGCGGGCAAAGGGCAGATCGTCGAACAGCCACGCCGCCGCGCCGGCGCGCACGCGTCGCTCCAGCAGCCAGAGGCCGTCCCGGGTGCGCCGCGCGCTCTCGGTTCGCGACCCGCCGGACAGAAGGCGGGCGTGTGCGGATGCGAACCGCGCGGCCAGCGCCCTGCCTGCCTGCCGTGGATGGAGCGCGCGCAGCTCGCCGTCGGCGATGACGGCCACGCCCCGGCGCATGCGTGCCGCAACGAGACCCGCGGGTGCGGCGGGGTCGGGGTCGGCGAGTGCTGCCTCCGCGGCCGCCAGCCGGAGCTCGGTGCTCAGCCGCTGCAGGTGCCCCGGCTCGTCACGCAGGTAGCTCTCCATGGCATCGGTGAGCTCGGCTGTGGCCTTGCCGCTCGCCAGGATCGGGATCGAGCTCTCGGCAGCTTCCGGGCGCGGCGTTCCGGCGAGGCCGGCCAGGACCAGCCCCACGGGGCGCAGCTCCGCGGCCTGCAGCGTCGCCAGCAGGGCGTCGAGCGACCGGCCGAGGATGAGTGACCCGTCGACGATGAGCAGCTCGCCGTCCAGCGCGGGCGGAAGGTGCGGTGGCGCCGTCCGGGTGCGAAGCACGCCACGCGCTGCGTCCCCCAGGCGCTCCACGCTCCCCGACACCAGCCGCGCCTCCGGGTCGACGGCGCGCCACAGGTCGAGGAGGCTGGTCACCCGGCTGCCGGTCGGACCGCGGCCGCCAGCCTCGCGGCGAGCTTCGCGAGCTCGCCGTCCGGCCGGTCGAAGCGCTCGCCGCGAAGGAGAAGCTTCAGCCCTCCGTCGACGGTCCGCAGCGTCATCCGCCGTCGAGGCAGCCAGAGGGCGATCGCCAGGCATGCCACCAGCAGCGCCGCACCGCTGAAGAGGACCCCCATCCCCGGATCCCGGCGTGACAGGAAGGTGAGGTACGCGTCGAAGCCGACCAGGCGCACCGTGACCGTCCCGAGCCGCTGCTCATCGCCTGGCCGCAGCCGAATGCTGTCGACCACGCCGCTACCGTCGGATGCGGTCACGCCGAGCTCGTTCGCATCGACGTCGACCAGCGTCAGGCCCAGGGTCAGTCCCGCGGTCGGCAACTCTGCGAATGCCGATGGCCTGCCGCCGATCACGGCGTCCAGGGGCACGGGCGCATCGAGCAGCGGCTGGCCGCCGAGCGTGGCAACCCGGACGCGCACGGCCGGGCCGTACGTCCAGCCATGGACCAGGTAGCCGCCGAATTCACCCGGACGATTCACCTGCACCAGCTGCGTGCCGGCAGGCTCGCCGCCGCGCAGGAATGTCACGGTCGCGTCGAGCTTCAGCGGGCGCCCATCCGAACCGAAGGCCGCGTCGAAACGGTCGAGGCGAACTGCGTCAGTGAATCCCGATCGCGGCGCATCCAGCAACGCCTGCGCACCGGGCAGGAGGCTGAATTGCGTCTCCGTGCTGAATGCGCGCCCGCCCGCCGCCCCGAGGAGCATGAGCACGAGGGCGAGGTGGCTGAACTGGCCGACCAGCCGCGACCATCCGCGGCGCGTGCCGGCAAGGGACCAGCGTTCGCCTCGGCCATGCTCCATGACCCGGTAGCCGGCTCCGCGAGCGACAGCAACCAATGCTGCGCGGGACGCATCATCCGGCGTGGCCTCGACCGGGACCGTCGCCACCAGCACGTCGGAGCCCTCGGCGAGTAGCGCGGGCCTTCGCCACTCCTGCCACGCAACGGGAAGGCGAACGGCGACGCTCGCCATGCCCGCGCACAGGATCATCCCCAGCAGCACGAGGTAGGGCGGCGTGGCGAGGAGCCACGCGCCAGAGGGGAGCGCAGCGGCCGCGGCATTCCAGGCGCCCGCGAGGAGGAGCAGCCCGAGGGCAAGCCGCGCATCGGCGACGAACCGCAGGAACCGCTGGGCGACCTGCGCGATGCGATCGGCACGCCTGCCGCCGCTGGCGGCCAATGCGGTCGATCGGCTCATCGGGTCCTCCGTCTGCTACGTGGCTGCGCCCGCGGCAGCGTTGGCCAGATCCGCGATGAGGTCCTCCGCATCCTCGAGGCCGACGGAGACCCGAATCATCCCCGGGCTCAACCCTGCCTCCGCGAGCTCGTCGTCGTCGAGCTGACGATGGGAGGAGGACGCGGGATGGCTGCACAGGGTTTCGACGCTGCCCAGGCTGGTGGCGTGGACGGCCACCCGCAGCAGGTCGAGGAAGCGTTCGCCGGCCGTACGTCCGCCCGAGACCTCGAGGGCCAGCATGCCGCCCGCCATTCCCTCGCGCAGCGTCCGTCCTGCCAATGCGTGCTGTGGATGCGATGCCAGGCCGGGATATCGGACAGCCTCGACGCCCGGCGCTCCCTCCAGCGCGGCGGCCACCGCCAGGGCGTTCGCGCTGTGGCGCTCCATGCGGAGGGCGAGCGTCTTGAGGCCGCGCAGAGCGAGGAACGCCTCGAGCGGCGCCGCGTTGCCGCCCGCGTTGATCACGATCTCGCGGGCGGAAGCGACCACGTCGGCGCTGCCGAGGATTGCGCCACCGGTCAGGTCGGAGTGACCGCCGACGTACTTGGTGGTGGAGTGCACCACCGCATCGGCGCCCAGGGCGAGCGGGTTGCACAGGTAGGGCGAGGCAAACGTGTTGTCGACGGCGACCGACACACCTCGTGCACGGGCCAGCTCGCCGATGGCGGCGATGTCGGCCATCGCCGTGGTGGGATTGCTGATCGTCTCGAGCCACACCAGTCGCGTGCGATCCCCCATCGCCGCGGCGACGTTGGCTGGATCCGTGGTGTCGACCGCAGTCGCCTTGATCCCGGCTCGCGCGAGGACCGTGCGCGACAGCCCGACCATGCCGCCGTACACCGCCCGGGGGATGATCAGCTCATCCCCGGTGCGCAGCAACGACATGACGACCCCGTGCACCGCGGCCATCCCCGACGCGGTGGCGAGACACGCCTCGGCACCCTCCAGGTCGGCCAGCGCCTCCTCCAGCGCGGCGTGGGTGGGGTTCGAATATCGGCTGTACGAATGTCCGGGCCTGGCGAACTCCAGCAGCTCGGCCAGCTCGAGGGCGCTGGCAACCTCGAAGGTGCTGGTCTGGTAGATCGGCACATTGACCGGCGGTTGGGGCGCGGCCGGGACCCGGCTGGCGGCCTTGATGGCGCGAGTGGCGAAGCCCGGCATGACCGATCCGAGTCTAGCGGTCGGCTACGGGCCGACGGATGGTTCCGGCGTGGCGCCGATCGTCGCCCCACTCAACAGCTGCTCGCCGATGGCCCGGATCGCCTCGAGATCCGGGATCAGGATGTAGCCGGCACTCGAGAACGGATCCGCCCGCATGTACTCCGGCGGCTGGAGCACGATGCGCTGCAGCTGCGACATGTCGGCGCCCTGGACCGCCCGCGCGAGATCGGCGAGGCGCCCGGATGGCACGTCCGTGGCGATCGTGTTCTTGACGGCGTCGAGGAGGCCCGGCAGCGCCAGCATCAGGTTCCCGGCGGTCAGCTTGTCCCGGATCGCGGTGAGCAGCTGCTGCTGTCGATCGGAGCGGGTGAAGTCGTCGTCACCGGCCCCCTTCCGCGAGCGGACGAAGGCGAGCGCGGTGTGGCCATTCATGTGGTACGTCCCCGCCTTGATATAAAAGCCGATCCGTTGACCGTATTCGTCGAAGTAGGTGGGATCGTTGATCGCACGCTGCACCGTGATGTCCACGCCGCCAATGGAGTCAACGGTCTCCTTGAAGCCGAGCAAGTTGATCGCAGCGAAGTAATTGATCGACACCCCAAGGAGCTTTCCGATGGTGGCCTTGAGGGTGCCAACCCCTCCTAAAGGGAAGGCATCTGGGTGGGCGCCGGCGTAGACCATCAGCGAATTCAGCTTGCGGTTGAAAAAGGTGCCGTCGGGGAGCGGCGCGCCATAGAGGTCGCGGGGCATCGAGATCATCGCCGAGGCGGTGCCATCGGGGTCAAGGCTGACGACAAGCATCGTGTCGGTCAGGGCTGTCGTGCGCCCTGGAGCACTGTCGACTCCCACCAGCAGGATGTTGACGCGCTCTCCCCGGCCGACGTCCGGCTGCCCGGACGGCTCGGCCAGCGACCCAATCCCGAACGAGTCCTGGACGTCTTGGCCGCGCCCGCCGAGGGCAACTGAGCCGAGGGTGTCGATTGTCTTGACCGCGTAGTAGGCGGGCACGGCGTGCATCGCAAGCGTGGCGGCCACGAGCAGCGCGGTGGCCCAGGTCGCGCTGCTGCGAAATGTGGGGCGCTCCCAGTGATCGTGGGCCTGTATGACCGCGATCAGTCTCCAGGCCAGCAGAACCGCGTCCACCACGATCAGGCCGATCAGGAAGCGGACGTCAAAGAGGCGGGCGAGGACCTGGGACGAGCCCACGGCCAGGACCAGCGCGATCAGGCCGACCAGGATCACGACCGGCGCAGCCAGCAGCAACGCCAGCCCCGCCTCCCCGTTGTAGTACTGCCCGAGACCGGGGAAGAGGAACGACAGGAGCGCGGCGAGCGAGGCCCGCGGCCCTGAAGGCGGCGGGCCGTAGCGTTGAGCTGGCGCTTCGTCCACATGACAATGGTGCCACGGCTGAGGTCACGACGACCGGTTAGGATCTGGTTATGCAGTTCCTGCGCCGTTTCAGCCGTCGCCAGATCGCGGCTGGCGCGGTGTTGGCGGTGGTCGTTCTAGGGGTTGCCATCTGGCTGGGTCTCGGCCTGCTGTCGACGCCCGAGCCCATTCCGTCGCCGTCGGAGACCGCCTCCCCGACGGCATCTCCGTCCCCCTCGCCGAACCCGTCGCCGTCGGCGACCCCCGAACTGGCAACATGCCCATTGAACGGACTGCCGCTCGATGACCCGCTGGTGCTGGATCAGGTGGCCATCTCGGTCCAGATCGAGAACCATCCCCAGGCACGGCCGGCACGCAACCTGTCGAACGCGGACATGGTGATCGAGGCGCCGGTCGAGGGCGACACCACCCGCTTCAGCGGCATCTTCTTGTGCCGCGCGACGGTCGGGCTGACCGGACCGATCCGCAGCGCGCGCTATTTCGTGGTCGACCTCTGGCAGGACCTCGGCATCCTGCCCGTTGGCTTCGGCGCGAGCGGTGGCGCGCTATCGCGGTTCGCGGCGGCGGGAATGCCATACGTCAATGGCATCACCGGGTCATGGCCATGGTTCAGTCGTTACGGCACCCACCCTGCCCCGCACAACCTGTACGGCGATATGGAGGCGCTGCGCGCGGCGATCGACGAGGGTGGCCCGATCGACCGGCATGTGGCCCTCGTTCAGCCGTTGCGTGCGCCGTTTACCTTCGATGCTGGCGTGGTGCTGCCCACCGGGCGATCCGTCACCGCCGTGGAGATGCGGACCAACAGTTATTGGCGGTTCGGCTGGACGCTGAATGAGACGGAGGACGAGTGGACTCGCCAGGATGCCGGGAAGACGGTGATCGACGAGGTGACCGACAAGCCGCTCACCGCTGTGAACATTATCGTGCAGCGCGTGGAGCAGGAGGTGGTGTTCGGCGACCCCGATCCCGGTGGCTTCCCGCGACGGCTTCAACACCTCGTGGGAAAGGGCGATGGCACGCTCTACTCGCGTGGGCAGGCAATTGCCCTGCATTGGTCCCGACCCACGGCGGCCGACGGGACCGAGTGGACCTACGCAGACAGCGGGGAGCCGGTGATCCTGCCGCCGGGCGCGGTCTGGTGGGAAATCATCCCGATCACCGCCTCGGTGACGGAGTCCTAGGCGCCCGGCTCCCGATCCGCGCGCGACGAGGTGGGGCTCGACAGGAAGGCATCCATCGCACGTCGGATCTGATGGTCTGGGTCCATGTTGCGCCGCGCTGCTGCGATGTGGCGGCGTACGTCCGCCGGATCCGGCTCGTCGTCCCCGTGTGCCTCGTGGTGTGACCCGTTGGTCGTGGCGGGCTCGACGGTGAAGGCGGCTGCGGGCGGCGGCGGGTCGGCGGCGACGACGGCCGGGGCGGCATGGCTGAGTTCGACCGGTGGGGCCGCTGCCAATGAGGCCTCGACCCGTGGGGCCTCGGCCGGGGCCGGCTCGCTGATCTCTTCTGGGGCCGCCAGCAGCCGGTTCGGAGCGCGGCGCGGGCGTGGATTACCGCTGATCTGGTTCTTGCCGAGCGCTTTGGCCTGGTACATGGCGCGGTCGGCGGCGACCATCAGCTCCTCGGGCGACGACCCATCCTCCGGATGCGAGACGAGGCCGATGCTGACGCTCGTCGCGGCTAGGTCGGTCGCCAGCGACTCGCCGATCTCCTCAACGCCCTCCCGGATCTTTTCGGCGACCACGTAGGCGCCGATGAATTCGGTCTCCGGCAGGAGGATCAGGAACTCGTCGCCACCGTAGCGGTAGGCCGAGTCGACGGTTCGGATCGATCCATTGATGACGCGCCCGACCGCACGCAGCACGTCGTCGCCGCGCAGGTGGCCCAACGAGTCGTTGATCGCCTTCAGCCCGTCCAGGTCGATCATCAGCACGCAGAAGCCGCGGCCGCTGCGCCGGGTGCGCTGCACCTCCTGCTCCAGGGTCGGGAAGAGATGCCCGCGGTTGAAGAGGCTGGTCAGCGGATCGGTCTGCGACAGCTCCAGGACCCTCGCGCGGACGCGACGCTCGGAGCTGGCGTACACGCCGGCGAGATAGGCGAGCAGCCAGAGCGAGACGAGATTGACCCCCACGCGCAGTAGATCAACGCTGCTTGCGGTCAGGCTGGCATCCAGCAGCAGCTGCCCAACGTAGGCCAGCGAAGCAGCGGCCGTTACGAGCAGCGCCAACTGGCTCCCCATCGTCAGAGCCGCAGCAACCACCAGCAGGTGGAAGGTGAAGACGAAGGGTGAGTTGGCACCATCGGTCAGCCACACAAGGCCGGTTGCCAGGGCGAGAGCGGCGACCACCTCCAGGGCGACGGTGGCCCGGCCGCGCCAGCGCCGCGGCAGCATCTCGTGCAGGACGACCACCATCACCACCGCGGCGCCGCCGAGGGCGTAGATGGCCAGGCGGTTCGCCGCAAACGCATTCGAGACGCCGATTCCGACCAGCACCCCCGCGATGGCCACCCACCAGACCACGCGCACGACCGCCTCATGGGAAGGGGTCATCAGCGTCGTTTCCACCCGCGAGTCGGCGGCCGTGGCAATCGGCGCGGAGGCCGGAGTGGTGGTCGGCTCGCCCCATCCTCTGAGGACCGCCACGAGCGCCCCCACACCCACGAGCCCAGCCAGCCCGCCGCTGACGAGGATGAAGATCAGTTCTGCTGTCACATTCCTCACTCAGGGCGCCTGGCCGTTTGATGTGCCCGCAACTTGCCGCTGCCCGCCGTCGGGCTAGTCTAGGGGCTGGCGCGAGATGCGCGCAAAGGTACTAACCCCACCTGAACGACCTTCCGTGGCGTCCGCGCACCACATGGTCGCAAGGTACCGGGCGCGACCGGGATCCTGGCACCGCCTCGAAACGTCAGCGCGCCGTCACCACGCCAAGCAGTGCGAGGGCCGCCGAGATCGTCCACAGCACGAGCACGGCGCTGCGCTGCGACAGGCCAGCAGCCAGCAATCGGTGGTGAACATGCAGTTTGTCGGGCGCAAAGATGGAGGCGCGTGCACGCGCTCGCCGAATGACCGCCCACGCCGTGTCACCCAGCGCCAGGCCGACGACCAGCAAGGGCGCCCAGGGAGCCGCGCCCGGCGAGCCCGATTGCGTGACGGCGACACCGGCCGCGGCAAGGATGAAACCCAGAAGGAAGGATCCGGTGTCGCCCATGATGATGCTGGCCGGGTATACGTTGAAGGGCAGAAAGCCGAGGACTCCTCCCGCTCCGGCCGCCAGGATCAATCCGATTGACAGGGGCGAGTCACCGGCCGATGCTATCAATGCGAAGGCACCGATCCCGATGAGGCCCACGCCTGCGGCCAGGCCATCCAGGCCGTCAATCAGGTTGATGGCATTCATGACGAAGATGAACCACGCCACGGTCACCAGCGGCGACCAGATCCCGAGCTCCATCCTCCCCCATGGACCGTCGAGGTGGTCGATGGAAAGCCCAAGCAGGAACACGGCGCTCGCGGCGGCGATCTGCGCCAACAGCTTCACCGGTGCTCGCATCCCGAACAGGTCGTCGATCATCCCGATGCTGACGACGAGGGCCGCCCCCAGCAGCACCGCGACGAACTGATCCGCGGCGCGCACCGGGCTCGTGCTCGGTGAGGCAACGAACAATGCACCCGCCAGGCCGGCGTAGAACCCGACGGCGATGGCGATCCCACCGAGCCGAGGGAGCGCGACATCGTGGACCTTCCGCTTGTTCGGGTGGTCCAGCAGGCCTCGCCGCCTGGCGAGGCTGCGCACCACCGGAGTCAGCACCGCGGCGGCCACGAACGCGACGATCAGGGCCACCAGGGGGGTCAGCATCGGGCGCCGATGATACGGGCGCCGTGGTGGTCGGGGCGGCCCGATTCGAACGGGCGACCTCCTGCTCCCAAAGCAGGTGCGCTACCAGGCTGCGCTACGCCCCGACGCGGCGCGGCCATTCTACTGGAGGGTATCACCCGTGGTTTGCGATCGCCCGTCACTCCGCCTTGACCTCATTCCACAGTGCATCCTTGGCATCCGACGAGAGGTCGACAAGGACCAGGCCACGCTCAGATGCCAACGCCTCGACCCTTTGGTAACGGTCGATCCAGCGGCGATTCGCCGTGCGCAACGCCTCTTCCGGATCGAGCCTCAGCCAGCGCGCCAGGTTGACGGCGGCGAACAGCACGTCGCCGAACTCGTGGAGACGGGCGTCCCGTCCAGCATCGCCGTCGATCGCCCCGGCCTCGTGCAGCTCGGTCAGCTCCTCATTGACCTTCTCCCAGACGCCGTCGATGGCCGGCCAATCCCAGCCGAGCGACGACGCGCGCTCCTGGATCTCGCGGCTGGCGGCGAGGGCGGGGAGCGCCCGGGCGATTCCGCTGAAGGGCGACGACCGGCCGCCCGCCTCGTGTCGCTCGGCCGCCTTGATCGTCTCCCAGTTGCGAAGCACCTCATCCGCCCCGCTGACCTCGACATCACCGAACACGTGCGGATGACGTCGAATGATCTTGGCCCCGAGCCTGCGATAGACATCGGTCAGGTCGAAGGCCCCATCCTCGGCTGCCAACTGGGCGTGCAGGATGATCTGCAGGAAGAGGTCACCGAGCTCTTCGGCCAGATCCTCCGACGAGCCGCTCTCGATTGCGTCGACCGTCTCGTACGCCTCCTCCAGCACGAAGGGGCGGAGGCTGGCGTGCGTCTGCCGGCGATCCCACGGACAGCCATCGAGCGCCCGCAGGCGGGCGGAGATGGCCGCCATGCCGTGCGGCGAGGCGATGTTGTCGACCGCCCTCAGAGCGGGAACCAGCCAGTCGGCGCGCCACAGGTCCTCGTCGCTCAGGCTCTCGAGCGACGAGGGCGTCCCGCCCGGGAGCGGCTGCAGCGCGTGATCACGCGGGTAGAGCGAGAGGAGCACATCGCGCGCTCCCCTGCGCGCATGGCGCCCCGGCAGGACGACTGGCGGGTCGGCCGCAGTGGCCTTGTCGGCCGCAACGGGTTCGGCGAGGAGGACGAGCGGGAGGGATGGATCGAAGGCGATGGAGGCCAGGCGCCGGCCGGACACGACCTGGACGCCGAGCGCGGGGTCGAGCCCTGCCGCCGCGAGGAGGCGGTCGACGCCGCGGGACGTCGTCACGCCCCGCGCGAGCTCATGCGGTGCCGGGGGCTTCGATGAACTGGGGGTCCGTCCAGGTCCCTGCGCCATCACGAATCTCGCTCAGCCAGTGGTTGAACCCGGTCTGTCGCACCGACTCTAGCTGCGTGGTCGGCACCCAGCGCAGCTCCGCGGTCGCCAGCAGCTTGAATATGTAAAACCCACCCTGCGTCGTGATCGGGTCGCTGATCTGGTCGGGCTGTGTGAGCTCGAAGATTGCGTTCGCCAGGTCCGGCTCGAATTGATACGGAATCACCCAGCCGAGATCTCCGCCCTTCGCGGCACTGTCGGGGTCCTCGCTCTGGTCCCTGGCCAGCTTGGCGAACTGGTCAGGATCCTCTCGCAGCGTGGCCACCAGGTCATCGGCCTGAACTGGTGCGGTAATTCGCTCTGCGGTGACCTCCATGACGTGATAGCCGAACTGCGTCTTGACGGGCTCGCTCACCTCCCCCACCTCGAGCTTGGCGATCGCAGCCTTGAACTCCGGCACGAAGCTCGATGAGCCGGGGTTGTACCATCCCACGTCGCCGCCACGGCTGGCGCTGCTCGTGTCCTCGCTCTCCTTGGCGAGCACGTACCAATTCGCATCGGGTCTGATCGCCTCGACCCGGAACGCCTCGGCGCGCGCCAGGGCTGCGGCCCACTGCGCATCGGTCGCCTTGGACTGGTCCGCCTCGCCCGGGAGCGGCTGGGCCAGGAAGTGCCTGACCTTCTGTCCCGGCTCCGGGATCCCCACCTGGGCCGCGATAAAGATCTGTGCCACCTTGCGCTGCGGCTGGTAGGGAACCATGACGCTCGTCTTGAAGTAGTCGGTGAAGGCGGACTTCAGCAGGTCACCCCGGACATAGGCGCGGTACTCCGCATCTGACACCCCGGCGGCGGAAAGGAGATCCTTCATGCGCTGGTTGGTGCCGGCTGCCTTCTTGTTGTCGACGCGCACGAGCCGATAGCCTGTGTCACCCTTGATCGGGCCAACCAGGTCACCGGTGGCGGCGTCTCGGGCGTCGCTGAAATAGGTGGCGTACAGCGGGTCGTCGGCCTCGATCCAGCTGAGCGAACCTCCCGCCGGGCCAGACGAGTCATAGCTCTTCTCCTTGGCCGTCTCTGCGAAGTCCGCCCCGCCTTTGATCGCGTCCGCGATGTCGTTCATCTCGGCCTCGGCGCGAGCCCAATCGGCATCGGTCGGCTCGGCGCCCGGCTCCGAGTCGGCGGGCAGGGCATCGACCGTGATGATCGAGAGCTTCAGTCGCTCAGGCACGGTCTGACGCTTGGTCACCTCGGCACTCACCGCCTCGTCGCTGACGGTAATGTCATAGCGACTCGCCGTGGTGGTTAGTACCCGGCCGAGCACAAGCGAATCGGCTGCAGTCGGGCCGAGGGCCGTGATCGCATCCTGGATCGACTGCAGGGCCTGCTGAATCACGGAGTCCCGCACGCCCCCCATGCGGCTCTGCAGGTCCTCGTAGCGAGCCTGCAACTCGACGCCGATGGCGTCCATCCGATCGGTGAGGTCGTCGAATGTGTATGTCACATCCCCGACGGCGGCGACCGGCCGCAGGTGGGCATCATAGTGTTCGCTCCAGGCGTTGGCCGCGAAGATCCCGATCGCAACGGCGATGGCGACGGCAAACCCGGCCACGATCAGCTGCTGGGTCCGCAGCTCGTCCTGCCAGCGGGGGCGATGCTTCCGGTCGAGCACCGGGCGGTTGCGAAACGACATCTAGCGCGTGATTCTCCGCAGGGCGATAGAGGGACATCTCCGACGGTGGGCGAGGCGCCATGCTAGCCGATGGGTGGTGCTCGCGCCAGCACCCGGGTTCGGGCTCAGGGGGTCCGTCGTAAGGCGTCGCGGATCGCCTCGAATCGGAGGCGCAGGACGAGCCCCAGCGCCTCGCCGATGATGCCGCCGCTCATCTTCGAGCTCCCTGCCACCCGCTCGCGAAAGATGATCGGGATCTGAGTGACGGCCGCCCGGCGCCGATGAGCCCACCAGGTCGTCTCGATCTGGAAGCCATATCCGCTGGTATTCGCCTCTCGCATGCGGATCGCCTCCAGCAGCTCTCGCCGCCAGGCCTTGAAGCCGCCGGTCAGGTCCCGGTATGGAAGCAACAGCATCACCCGAGCGAAGGTGGTCCCGGCGCGGCTGATCAGCCTGCGGTGGATCGGCCATCCGACCGTTCCACCGCCGGGCATGTAGCGTGTCCCGAGCACGAGGTCCGATCCGGTCATGAGCGGCGCGAGCAGCCTTGGCAGGTCGCCTGGATCGTGGCTGAAGTCGGCATCCATCTGGACCACCGCGCGGGTTTCGGCTCGCGCCAATGCCCAGCGAAATCCGTCCCGATAGGCGACCCCCAACCCCTCCTTGGCAGCGCGATGCAGGACGTGCAGTCGCGGTTCGCGCGTCGCCATCGTGTCGGCCAGCGTACCGGTCCCATCTGGGGAGCTGTCATCGACCACCAGCAGATTCGCCTCTGGTAATGCCGACAGGATCGCCTCCGCAATCCGCTCCAGATTCTCGCGTTCGTTGTACGTCGGCAGGACGACGACCACGCCCTTCCCGGCTGCGAGCCCGACGCGGGGCGCCTGCGGGGGGTCCGACGCCAATCCGCCACCCGGCGAGGCGCGGCCTTCGCGGGCCATGTCAGCTCGCCCCGAGCAGCGAGCGGAGGCGCGGCAGCGCTGCTGCCACTGCTCGGCCGCGGTGCGAGACGAGGTCTTTCTCGCCCTCTGGCAGCTCGGCGGTGGTGATCCCGCTGGGAAGCTGGAAGATGGGGTCGTAGCCGAAACCCCCGTGGCCTCGGCGTTCGTGCGCGATCTCCCCCTCCATGACCCCGCTGAACAGCTCGATGCGCGGCGAGCGCGCCGTTCCGTCCGGCGCGGCGCCGGGAATTGCCAGCGCGAGCCAGCAGACCATTCGCGCCCGTCGGTCGCTCGCATCGCCAAGCAGGTCCAGGATCAGGGTTGCTCGATCGTCAACCTCCGAGCCACCGTAGCGGGCAGATCGCGCGCCGGGGCCCCAGTCGAGCGCCGCCACTTCGATACCTGAGTCATCGGCCAGCGCGGGCAACCCGGACGCGCGGGCGTAGGCAGATGCCTTGGCGGCGGCATTCTCGGCGTAGGTGGGGTGCGGCTCCGGGATGTCGAGGGTCAGCCCAATCTGCTGCGGGAGCACAAGGCGGCCGGGCAGGCCCTCCAGTAGACGGGAGAACTCGCGCTGCTTGCCCGGGTTGCCGGTCGCCAGCAGCAGGTCGCTCACTCGGCCGCGGGAGCTTCGATCGCCAGCCGCTGTACCTCGAACAGCTGACGGATCCCGGCCGACCCGAGATCGAGCATCTGGTTCATCTGGTCCCGCGAGAACGACCGTTGCTCGCCCGTGCCCTGCACCTCGATCAGGCGATCGTCATCGGTCATCACGATGTTCATGTCGACCTCTGCGGTCGAGTCTTCTGCGTAGTTCAGGTCGAGGAGCGTCTGCCCGCCCACGATGCCAACGCTGACTGCGGCGACCTTGCCCACCAGCAGGTGAGCCATGCCGAACTTGTTGAGCGCCCGTGCGAGCGCCACGTACGCACCCGTGATGCTCGCGGTCCGGGTGCCGCCGTCGGCCTGGACCACGTCACAGTCCAGCGTGATCGTGCGCTCCCCGAGACGCGGCAGGTCGATGCAGGCGCGCAGGGATCGGCCGATCAGGCGCTGGATCTCGTGGGTCCGGCCGCCGACCCGACCGGTGCTGGCTTCGCGCTGGCTGCGTTCGGTGCCGGCCCGCGGCAGCATCGAGTACTCGGCGGTGATCCAGCCACCGCCCTTGCCCCGCATCCAGCCCGGGACGCGATCCTCGATCGTCGCCGCACAGATCACCCGGGTGTCGCCGACCCGGATCAGGACCGATCCCTCCGCGAACTTCAGGTAGTCGTGGACGATCTTGACCGGCCGCAGCTGGTTGGCTGCACGGCCATCGGTGCGTCGAGCCGGGGCGATGGTTGACATCGCCGCCGATTCTACGCGGGCGGGGGGCATCGTTCGCGGCGCAGTCGAGAAGCGGGGCTGCGCCGCATCGCCCAGACCCAGGGCCGCTCAGGGCTTGAGGAAGACCACGTCCGAGGCGCGCAGCCAGTAGCCGGCCCATACGCCGCTGCTCACGTAGAACCAGGTGCCGGACTGGTTGGTGATGCTCTGGCGTTTGGTGGTGCTGGCGCTGGACCCGCCACCCAGGGTGTAGCTCTTCTGCGCAGTCATGACGCCAGTGCTGCTGAACCGGTAGCCGGTATGGGTGCCCTCCTTGAAGACGAGCGTCCTTGCCGGGGTGAAGGTGGCGTTCGTCATCGACACCGCGGCGACCGGAGCGCTGGCGAGGTACACCACGCTCGACTGTCGGATCCAGTGACCGGCCCACACGCCGCTGCTCACGTAGAACCAGGTGCCGGACTGGTTGCTGATGCCCTGGCGCTTGCTGGTGTAGGCGCTCGAGTTCCAGCCGAGGGTATAGCTCTTGACCGCGGTCATGGCCCCGGCGCTGCTGAACTTGTAGCCGGTGTGGGTGCCCTGCTTGAACGTCAGGAGCACGGCCGGGCTAAAGGTGACGGCCCCGGAGGGCCACGCCGCGGTGAAGTTCCAGGAGGTGGGCGCCAGGGCCACGCCCGCTGAGCTCTTGATGGCCGTGCTGAGGGTGACGGTATAGGTGGCCCCAGCGACCAACGGCAGCGACGGATGGAAGGTGTACTGCATCCCATCACCCGCACTGGTGACGGTGCCGGCCAGGCTGCCGCTGCCGGTCCGCTTCAGGAGGAAGGTGCTGGTGCTGACGCCGGTCACGACCCGGTCGAAGCGGACATAGGGCTGGACGGTGGTCGCCACTCCGGTGGCATTCACTCCGGGGTTGCGGGCGGCCAATGTCGGCGCAGGGTCTGCGGTGGCAGAGATGGTGATCATGTTGGGAGGCTTGGTGGGGACGAGGTAGGCGGTGCCGCCGCTGCCAGAGGCCGCCCACCCGGTTCGCGGGTAGTCGGCAGATGGCCACTCCTTGTAGTCGAACTGGACCTGGTACCACTGGTAGCCACCTGCGGCGATCGGACCCGCCAGCACGGCCACGGTCGCACCCGACGAGAGCTGAGCCAGCGTGGAGAAGCCGGTCCCCGCGCCGGAACGGACGTTCAGCGTGTCGACCGCCACACGCGCGAAGCCACCGATCTTGAGCGTCGCCCCCGGCGCGGCCAGCGACGGGAGCCAGGGCTGCGTGTTGCCCTTGTAGTCGACGGCCGCAACACGGAAGTCGTAGGCATGCCCCGGCACGCCGGTGTATGAGGCAGTGGTGGCAGTGGTTCCGGTCAGCCAGGGGACCCAGGTCGAGGTCGAGCGGTCGTGGACCTGCACCGAATAGGACTTCACGCCCGACCCCACGTCAGTGGCCCTCCAGGTCACCTTGAGCGTGACGGTGCTGGACAGTGCCGGCAGGGTGGCAATCCCGCCCGCCGGAGGCGTGGTGTCGTTGACGAACTTGTTGGCGAGAAGCGCCCACAGGGCGTTGTCGCCCTGGTCCATGAGCAGGGTCCACATCCCCGTCCCGGCCAGGTTCTTCTGGTTGACCATGTCGTACTTCGCCGCCAGAGAGACGGCGTCGTCGTAGTAGCCCTCGACCCACGTGGCCTTGGCGGAGTCGTAGTACCTGAACCAGGGCACCTTGCCCACGTTGTCCCAGAGGCGTCCGTACTTCGCGGCCAGGTTGCGCGCGCCCGTGTAGAAGTAGGCCTTGGACGAGCCGGACGTGCCGGCCCGCACAGTGGCATTCAGTGCGTTGCTCGTCGTCAGCCACGTCCGGCCGTAGTACGGAACGCCCCAGATGATCTTGCCGCCGGGGATGATCGACAGGTAGTCATCGACCGATTCGCGCACGTCGAGGATGTAGGGCGAATCCATCGGAGCGACGCCGCCGGCACGCGCGGATCCGGACCAGCTGTAGTCATAGCCCATGACGAAGACCGCGTTGGCTGCACCCGCCGCGGTCAGCCCGGCCAGGTCGTACCCGGTCGACCAGGTAGCCGCGCCTGCCATGGTGCACACGGTCAGGTACGAACCGACGCCCGCCGCCACGAGGCCGGCCTTCAGCTGGCGGACGAAGCTGGTGTACTGGTCGCGGAGCGTCGTCGAGACCGGCTCGAAGTCCAGGTTCACGCCGTCCGCGGCGCGGTTGCGCACCGTGGTCACGATGGAGTTGACCAGCGCCGCCCGGGCGGTGGCGCTGCCGAGCAGAGCCGCCTGTGCGGCTCCGCCGTCCCAGGCCATCATGGTGACCGTCAGGACCACCCGCACGCCCTTGGCATGCGCGGCATTGATCACGTTGGTCATGGCGGCCGAGTTCCAGCCGCTCCAGCCGGGCGTGGGCGAGCCACCGCTGCTGGTGGCCAGGGTGCCATCTGCGCGCGCTGCAACCCCAAAGTAGGCGATGGTGGTGACCAGCTGGTACTGCATCCATTGCAGCGATCCCGCGTCGAGCATCCAGTAGGGCAGGAAGCCGAGAATCTCCTTGCGCATCCCGTTCGGCAACGCCGCCGTGGTTGCGAGGGGGGCCTCGGCACCCGAGGGGGCGGCCAGGCTGAGCGGGATGATCGACGATGGTCCGCCCGAGGCGAGTCCAAACGTCGCGCCTGCCTCCCCGAGCCTGCGGGGCCTGGCCCCCGGCTCGAAGGTGAGGCGATCGTTGGCGTGCTCGGCCAGCATCTCTGCCTGAACGGAGGACTCCTGAACCCAGTCAGGCTTCATCGGCAGTACGCGCGCATTGGGCAGGACGACAGGCCCGTCGGCGCGCAGCGGGGGAATCGGCGGGCCGCCGGCGAGTGCCATCGGAGGGGCCGATGCCGACCCGGCAAGGACGATGAGGAGGGTGACGAGGGCGAGGATGCGTCGGATCACTTGGATTGGACCAGCTGCGGGCTCGGGACCTGCGGCCGACGGATCACCGGCGACCGCTACGTCCTCACCCTACGGAACCGCACCTCTCCAGACCATGGTACCGATGGCCTGCGCGTCGTAGCCCGAACGAAGGACTGCCGCTCAGGGCTTGAGGTAGACCACGTCCGAGGCGCGCAGCCAGTAGCCGGCCCACACCCCGCTGCTGACGTAGTACCAGGTGCCGGCCTGGTTGCTGACGGTCTGGCGTCTGCTGGTGTAGGCGCTTGAGTTCCAGCCGAGGGTGTAGCTCTTCTGCGCGGTCATGACCCCGCTGCTGAACCGGTAGCCGGTGTGAGTGCCCTTCAGGAAGGTCAGGAGCACGGTCGGGCTGTAGGTGGCGTTCGGCATCGACACTGTCGCGATGGGAGCGCTGGTCAGGTACAGGACACTCGACTGCCGCATCCAGTAGCCGGCCCACACGCCGCTGCTCACGTAGAACCAGGTGCCGGACTGGTTGCTGATGCTCTGGCGCTTGGTGGTGTAGGCGCTCGAGTCCTTGCCCAGGGTGTAGCTCTTGACCGCGGTCATGACCCCGGTGCTGCTGAACTGGTAGCCGGTATGGGTGCCCTGCTTGAAGGTGAGCGTTCCCCCCACACTGAAGTTCCACGTGGTGGGCGCCAGCGCCACCCCCTCGCTGCTCTTGATGGCCGTGCTGAGGGTAACGGTGTAAGTCGCCAACGGGACCAGCGGCGCGGATGGGTGGAAGGTGTACTGCATCCCATCACCCGCACTGGTGACCGTGCCGGCCAGGCTCCCGCTGCCGGTCCGCTTCAGGAGGAAGGTGCTGGTGCTGACGCCGGTCACGACCCGGTCGAAGCGGACATAGGGCTGGACGGTGGTCGCCACTCCGGTGGCATTCACTCCGGGGTTGCGGGCGGCCAATGTCGGCACGGCGGGCGGCACCGGTTCGGTGTACGCGACGGTCGTGCCGGACGGGGTGAGCGCGGGCTTGCCGGCGTAGGCGAGGAAGTAGTCGCCGCTCGTCGCGTCGCCGCTGTTCTGGATCCAGATCCGCGTGCCCGCAAGATCGGGATGGGCGAAGTGCCGCTGGCGGTACAGGTCGTACCCGTTGGCGTTCTCGGCGATTGCACCGAAGGCCATCCCCGGGTTGCGCAGGATGGTGTCGACCAGCTGCGGGGCGCCGCTCTGCATGTCGGTCGCGAAGTAGGCCCCGCCGCCGATGGAGAGTCCGGGGTAGCTGTAATTTCGGACGCGCTGAAACGCTACCGACTCAGTGGCCGGCGTGTCCCAACCCTCGCTCGCCCCAGGGGCATAGCAGGCATTGGAAAAGATCATCACCCAGTTGGGCGCGGGGGTGATGCCGTCATTGGCGGTGCCGCCGCAATAGGTCAGCCGGGCAGAATCGTCGGACGAGGTCAGCATCCCGCGGAGAACCTTCTCGCCGCAGTAGACCATCGTGCTGCCCCAGTTGTCGCCATCGCCATTGGTAGTCGTCCGGTTGAGGCCCCAGCCGTTGTGTCGGTCGGTGAGCTCGGTGCTGCCGTACGGGTTCGGGAAGCCGTTGCCGTGGCCCAGATAGACGACGATGTTCGCCCCATTGACCGCTGCCTTGACGTTGGCCCAGGTCGCGTTGGGCGAGTAGACCTTGACTGCAGTCGCACCAGCGGCCACCGCAACGGCGGCGATGGCGTCGCCCTTGGAGCGGTAGTTATCGGTCTGTGCCCCGGTGGGACCGACGATGATGACGACCTTCTGCGGCGTCACCGCGGCGCCCATGGGCGCAGCTGCCATCAGCGACGAGATGATGGTCAGCGAGGCGATGAGCGCGACCTTGACGCGGTTCGGCAATGGGATCTCCTGGGTGGCATGGGATCCGGGCACACGTGTCCGGAGACGTTTATCTGCTGCCACCGTACCCAGCGGGGCAGCTCACGCCCATGCCCCGTTCGTCCGCTGCAACCACGGCGATGGGGCCATGTTGCGCGGGGGCAACCCGGGCAGGGGCACCCCTGGGCGGCGACTAGTCCTGGTCGAAGTGGAGCACCACCAGGAGGCGCCCGACGGCCGAGAAGTCGACGGCAGGACGCACGAACGCGGTCTGGGTGAGGCCGTCGGCATCCAGCTCGAGGGCCTGGATCGTTCCGATCAACAGCCCGCGCGGGTACGGGCTGCGCCCGATCGCGGCGCCGCCCGCATCGGTCAGGGTCAGGCCCGCGCTGGCAATCGTGTCCCCGACGGCAGCCAGGTCGGTGGCGCGCACCTGGACCATGACCAGCTGCCCCCCGAGCTGACCGCGCACCAGGCCAAGGGCGCGCGACTGCTGATCGATCGCCACCACGCTGGCACGCGCGTCAACAAGCAGGCGTACGGTTGCTGAGTCGGAACCGGTGGCGATCACAGTGCCCGCCAACGCTCCGGACCCATCGGCCGCGGCAACCACCGGCATCCCGATCCTGACGCCGTCATTCGTGCCAGCGTCGATCCCGACCTCCCAGGTGAAGTTGCTGGGATCCCGTCCAAGGATCCGGACCGGCAGCAGATCCATCTGCATCGAGGTGGTGAGGCCGAGCAGGCCCCGCAGCTCGGCGTTCTCGGCCGCGGCCTCCCGCAGCTCGGCCAGCCGTGCCTCGGCACCCGCCAGCTCCCCCCGCAGGCGGTCGTTCTCCGATCGCAGCCGGTCGATCTCCCCGATGGTCGTGAAGAAGCCCGAGATCCCCGCCCCCACGCCGCCGATCGCGCCGTGGAGCGGGTCCAGCGCATGTGCCGTGACCTCTTGCAGCGCCAGCGCCTGAGGCGTGCGGGAGGTGAGCAGCAGGAGCAACGAGACGACGGTGCCGGCCGCAAACCAGAGGCCGGCACGCGACCGACGGTGCGGGCTGCCGTCGAGCATGGGGTGCCTAGCGCGGGGCGCGGGTGAACTGCTCGCTCACCATCACCCGCTCGAGCGTGTCGAGCTCCTCCAGGACGCGCCCCGTACCGCGCACGACGCAGGTCAGCGGGTCGTCCGCGACGTGGACCGGCATCTGCGTCGCCTCGGCGACCCGCTTGTCGAGGCCGATGAGCAGCGCGCCGCCGCCGGCGAGGACGATCCCCTGGTCCATGATGTCCGCCACCAGCTCGGGCGGCGTCTCCTCGATCGTCTCCTTGATGGCGTCGATGATCTGCGCCACGGAGGGCTCCAGCGCCTCGCGGATCTGGTCGCTCCCCACCTCGACGCCGCGCGGCAAACCGGTCAGCAGGTCTCGCCCGCGGAAGGTGACCGTGCGTGGGTTGTCCATCGGGTAGGCCGATCCGACCGCGATCTTGATCTCCTCGGCGGTGCGCTCGCCCATCAGCAGGTTGTACTCGCGGCGGGCGAAGCTGACGATGTCCACGTCCATCTCGTCTCCGCCGATCCGGATCGAGCGGCTGACCACGATCCCACCCAGGCTGATGACCGCGACCTCGGTGGTACCGCCCCCGATGTCCACGATCAACGACCCCGTCGGCTCGCTGACCGGCAACCCGGCCCCGATCGCCGCGGCCATCGGTTCCTCGATCAGGCGCGCCCAGCGCGCGCCGGCGTTCAGCGTCGCATCCCGGACGGCGCGCTTCTCGACCTCGGTCACGCCTGACGGGATGCCGACCAGGACGCGCGGCCGCGGGATGCGGGCGTATCGGTCGTGCACTTTCTGGATGAAGTACCGGATCATCTGCTCGGTGACGTCGAAGTCGCTGATCACCCCGTCGCGGAGGGGGCGGATGGCGACGATGTTGGCCGGCGTGCGGCCCACCATTCGCTTGGCCTCGGCGCCGATCGCGAGCACCCGCTTCGTGCGCGTGTCCATGGCGACCACGCTCGGCTCCGAGATCACGATTCCGCGATGGCGCACCGTGACGAGCGTATTGGCCGTGCCGAGGTCGATCCCCACGTCGTGCGAGAGGAGCCCGAGCAGGCCGTCGAAGATGCCCAAGGTGCCTCCAGCTGGGACGGTGAATGACGCGCGGTGGGGACTCCAGCTGGGCGGCTGGCGATGGGCGAAGTGTGACGGATCGGCCAGCCGCGGGCAATGCGAAGTCGCCCTCGGCGATGAGTTCGCTAAGGTGACGAGCGATGGCCGACGAGCAACAGCCCGCACGACCCTGGCAGGTCCTCGGCTCGCACCTCCGCAGGGTCGGCGGGACCGATGGGGTGGCGTTCTCGGTGTGGGCGCCCAACGCGCGGCGGGTCAGCGTGACCGGAGCGTTCTGCAACTGGCACGACGACGCCGTGTCCATGACCTTGTCATCCGCCACTGGCATCTGGGAGTGCTTCGTCCCCGGCGTGAAGGCGGGCGATCGCTACCGGTACGTCGTCCGCGGAGCCGATGGCCGAACCAGGCACAAGGCCGATCCCTACGGGCAGTCGATGGACCTTCCGCCCGGAAGCGCGAGCCACGTGGCGACGCCATCGGCGCACGCCTGGTCGGACGACGGCTGGCTGGAGGAGCGGTCGCGGCGCGATCTCCAGCGCTCTCCAATGCGGATCTACGAGGTCCACCTCGGCTCGTGGCGACGCGGACCACGAGGCAGGTTCCTGACCTACGCGGAGCTGGGGCCGCTCCTCGCCGAGCACTGCATTCGGCACGGATTCACCCACATCGAGCTGCTCCCGCTCGCCGAGCACCCGTTCTATGCATCGTGGGGCTACCAGGTGACGGCGTTCCACGCCCCGACCGCGCGCTACGGGACCCCGGATCAACTGCGCGGCATGGTCGACCTGCTCCATCAGTCTGGGATCGGCGTGATCCTCGACTGGGTGCCGGCGCACTTCGCACGTGATGCGTATGGGCTCGCCCGCTTCGACGGGACACACCTCTACGAGGATCCCGACCCGCAGCGACGGGAGCACCCCGAATGGGGCAGCCTCGTTTTCAACTTCGGGCGGGCGGAGATCCGCGACTTCCTGATCGGCAATGCTCGCTACTGGCTGGAGGAGTTCCACGTCGACGGGCTGCGGGTCGACGCCGTCGCCTCGATGCTCTACCTCGACTACGCGCGCAAACGCGCCCAGTGGACGCCGAACGTCCAGGGTGGCAACCACAACCTCGAGGCGATCGCCTTCCTGCGCGAGCTGAACACGCGGTGTCGCATCGGGCTTCCCGGGGTGATCACGATCGCCGAGGAGTCGACCGATTTCACTGGCGTCAGCCGCCCGGTGGCCGACGGCGGCCTCGGTTTCGACCTCAAGTGGGACCTCGGCTGGATGCACGACACGCTGGTCTACTTCCACAAGCGACCCGACAGGCGCCGGCTCCATCGTCGCGAGATCACCTTCCGGGGGTTCTACCTGGACAACGAGCGATGGGTCCTGCCCCTCTCGCACGACGAAGTCGTCCACGGCAAGGGCACCTTGCTTGGGAAGATGCCGGGCAAGGGTGAACGGCAGTTTGCGAGTCTTCGGTCGCTCGTCGCCAACCAGGTCGGTCAGCCGGGGAAGAAGCTGCTGTTCATGGGCACCGAACTGGCCCCTGAGCGGGAATGGAACCACGATCGCCAGCTTCCGTGGAAGGAGGCTGAAGGCGATGTCGCGCGGATCGGCTATGCAAGGCTGCTCAACGACCTCGCCGCGCTGTATCACTCGTCACCGTCGCTCTGGGCAGGGGACGCCGACCCCGCAGGCTTCGCATGGATCGACGGCGAGGGGACAGCCGATGCTTCGGTCGTGGCCTGGGTGCGTCGTGGGGCACTTCCGGGCATGCAGGAGCAGATGACGGTCGTGGTGCAGAACGGCGCTGCCACTTCTCGCCATGGGTACCTCCTGGGGCTTCCCGTCTCCGGCCGGTGGGACGAGCTGCTCAACACCGACTCAGAGTCTTACGGCGGCACCAATGTGGGAAACGGTGGAAGCGTGTGGGCCGAGGCGCACCCCTGGGGCGGGCAGCCCGCGTCGGCACAGGTCATCGTCCCCCCGCGAGGCACCCTCTTCCTGCGCCCCTCGGCGGACCAGCCGGCGGGGAGCCTTAGGGCTTGGGCGAGCGTCCCAGCAGGATGACACTGCGACCGGGAAGTGCGAGCGTGGCAGGCTCCGGGCGCAGCGGACGCCCCGCGGGGGGCGTCGGCTCCGGATCGGCGGAGTCGAGATACCTGATCCAGCCGCCCGGCTCCTCGGCCGGCAGGTGGACGACGGAGGGTGCATCGGTCGGGTTCAGGGCAAGCAGGAGCGCAGCATCAGGCCCCTCCTGTGGGCCGTCGGACGTGATCAGCAGGGTCAGCGGCATGGTGCCCACCACGGAGGCAGCGCCATGCCGGAGGAGGGGGTGCGCCTGGCGAACTGCGACCAGCGACCGCACGAACGGAAGCAATGCCGCGTCACGGGTGGCCGGCCTCCAGTCGAGCCAGCTGACCTCGTTGTCCTGGCTGTAGGCGTTGTTGTTGCCGCGCTGCGTGCGGCCCAGCTCGTCGCCGGAGAGGAGCATTGCGGCGCCGCGGGAGCAGAGCAGCGTCGCCAGCAGGGCGCGCCGCTGGCGCTCGCGCAGGGCCAGGATCCCCTCGTCATCCGCGTCGCCCTCGACGCCAAAGTTCAGCGAGTCGTTCGTCGTCTCGCCATCCTCGTTGTCCTCGCCGTTCGCCTCGTTGTGCTTCTCGGCGTAGCTCACCAGGTCGCGCAGCGTGAAGCCGTCGTGCGAGGTCACGAAGTTGACCGATGCCGCCGGCCCGCGGGCCTCCATCGGGAAGAGGTCGGGCGAGCCGCCGATGCGGAGGGCCAGGTCCCCCGGGAGATGCTCCATGCCGGCCCAGAAGCGCCGGACCGCGTCGCGGTATTGCCCGTTCCACTCGCTCCAGCCCGCGGGAAACTCCCCCAGCCGGTAGCCGAGCACGCCCAGGTCCCACGGCTCGGCGATCAGCTTGAGGCCGGCGAGGCGCACGTCGGCCTGAATCGCGGCGAAGAGCGGGGCGTCGGCCGAGAACCCCGCCGGCGTGCGGCCCAGCACGGTCGCCAGGTCGAAGCGGAAGCCATCGGCACCGTACTCGGAGGCGAAGGTGTGGAGGCTGTCGAGGACCAGGCGCACCACGGCCGGATGCGTCGCGTCGAGCGTGTTGCCCGTGCCCGAATCATTCCGATACTTGCTCGCGTCAGCCGGGTCGAGGCGATAGTAGGCGGCGTTGTCGATGCCGCGGAAGGCGACCGTCGGGCCGAGCTCGTCGCCCTCACCGGTGTGGTTGTAGACCACGTCAAGCAGGACCTCGATCCCCTCCGCATGGAGCGTTTGGATCGTCTCGCGCAGCTCCGCCCGCGGATCGGAGGTGGCCGCCAGTCGCGGATCGGGAGCCAGGAAGGCGACCGTGTTATAGCCCCAGTAGTCGATCTGGCCGCGTTCGAGAACGAATCGCGGAGTCAGCTGCTGCTGCACCGGCAGCAGCTCGACCGCAGTGACGCCGAGTGTGTGCAGGTGCGCGACCGCCGCGGGATGAGCCAGACCGGCATACGTACCGCGCAGTCCTTCGGGGATCTCCGGGTGGCGACGCGTGAAGCTCTTGACGTGGAGCTCGTAGATCACCGATTCGAGCATCGGGGTGCGTGGCCGCTCGGCCTCGTCGATGGCCGGCATCGCACGCTCGACGATGGTCTTCGGGCTGAACGGCGCCGAGTCGCGCTGATCAGGTCCCCGGTCGTCGTCCCCCTCGCCATCGCGATGGCTGAAATGCTCCTCGCGGAGGGAGATCGGCCCCTCCAGCCGGCGCGCGTACGGGTCCAGCAGCAGCTTGGCCGGGTTGAAGCGATGGCCCTCCTCCAGATCGAACGGTCCGTGCACCCGGTAGCCGTAGCGCTGGCCCTCGCCCACCCCCGTGACGTGGACTGCCCACAGCTGGTCCGGGCCGCGTGCCAGGGGGACGCGCCGCTCCGCACCATCGGCTTCGAAGATGCAGAGCTCTACCGCCTCGCCGTGCTCGCTCCACAGGCGAAAGGTTGTGCCGTCCTCCGCTGGCGTGGCGCCGAGCGGAGCGCCGAGGTCGGCCGTCACCTGGCGGGCGAGCCGGCGATCGGGCGAATGGTGAAGACCCGATACGGGAGGCGCGCCGGGTTGAGCTCGACCTGGATCTCCGCGCCACGCAGCCGGCGGGAGCGTCCCGTCAGGAGGTCGACCATCAGGTAGGGCTCATCCCAGCCCATCCCGATCGCGGGCAGGTCAGGGTGCAGGATCGCGCTCTCCGGGCTCCCGGGATCACAGTTGACCGCGACGTAGACCGGATCGCGCCACAGGCTCGAGGATCCGGTGAGCGGATCGATCTCGCCCGTGGGCATGGCCTTGCGATAGAAGAGGGATCGTTCGCCGGTCATCCGCTCGAAGCGCAGGTTGTCATTCAGCCGCAGGGCACGCCACTCGCGCCGCAGTCGATTGAGTCCGGAGACCAGCGCCATGATGTTGCCTGGCGCGCCCCAATCGCGCGCGCGGATCTCGTACTTCTCGCTGCGCGCGTACTCCTCCCGGTCATCGAGGCGCCCGCGCTCGCACAGCTCGAAGCCGGAGTAGATCCCCCACGACGGAGCGAGCGTCGCGGCCAGGACGGCCCGGGTCGCGAAGGCAGCTCGGCCGTGTTCGAGGTGGTGCGGGAAGATGTCGGGGGTGTTCGGCCACAGGTTGCCGCGGAAGTACTCGCGCATCGGGCCTGCCGTCAGCTCGGTCAGGTAGTCGCGCAGCTCGTCGGGGGAGTCGCGCCAGGTGAAGTAGGTGTAGCTCTGGCTGAATCCCGCCTTGGCCAGGGCCCGCATCATCTTTGGGGCGGTGAACGCCTCCGCCAGGAAGATGACGCCGGGATCGACGGCCTGCACCTCGGCGATCAGCCACCGCCAGAAGGCGACCGGCTTGGTGTGCGGGTTGTCGACGCGGAAGATGCGAATGCCGCGCTCGACCCAGGTCAGCACCACCTGAAGCCACGCGTGCCACAGCGCCTCGCGATCGGCGAGCGCCGCGCCGACGAAGTCGAACGGGTAGATGTCCTCGTAACGCTTCGGCGGATTCTCCGCGTACTTGATCGTGCCGTCCGGCGCCTGACTGAACCACTCCGGATGCTGCTTCACCCACGGGTGGTCGGGTGATGCCTGGAGCGCGAGGTCGATCGCCACTTCGAGGCCAAGCGCCTCGGCTCTCCCTCGGAAATCATCGAGCGCCTCCATCCCGCCCAGCTCCTTCGCCACCTGGGTGTGGCCCCCGCCGTCACGTCCGATCGCCCACGGCGAGCCGGGATCGCCGCGCCGCGCCCGCACGGCATTGTCGCGTCCCTTGCGATTCGTGCGACCGATCGGGTGGATGGGCGGCAGATACACGACGTCGAAGCCCATCGCGGCAATCTGCGAGAGACGCCACTCGGCCTCGCGCAGGGTAGTTGCCACCGGGTGGGCTGGATCGCGGCCCTGGGATCGCGGAAACAGCTCGTACCAGGCGGAGCAGCGCGCCAGCTCGCGATCGACCACCAGCGGCAGCTCGCGCCGATACCGCGTCGCCGCGCCGCGATCGGGGTGTCGGCGAGCCGCTGCCACGACTCGGTCGTCCGCAAGCGCCGCGGCACGCGTGCGCTCGGTGCGGGCTCGACTCTCCCGCGTCAGTGCGGCGGCGATCAGGCGCGCGTCCGCCCCGCGCGTGCGCCCCTGTGTCGCCTCCAGCAGCGCGCGGCCCTCGGCCAGCTCGGTGGCGACCGGCTGGCCGGCGTCGAGCTTCTTGGTGATTGCCTCTCGCCATGAGCCGATGGCATCTCGCCAGGCCTCGATCGTGTACCGATGCCTCGCGCTATGGCGCAGCCGTGCAGTGCCGCTCCAGCGGTCGTTGGAGACCAGGCGCATGCCGGACTCCGTCCAGCGTTGCTCGTCCTCGCGACGAATGAGCAGCGCCGCATCAAGCAGGTCGTGCCCTTCGCCGAAGATGTCGGCGGTGACGCGCAGCTCGTCTCCCACGACGCGCTTGACCGCGGCCTCGCCGCAGTCGATCTCCGGGTCCACGGCCTCGATCACGATCGACCGGCGCGTCCCGATCGCCTCGGGCCCTGGCTCGAGCGCGGCATGAGCGGCTACGGCGGCGCGCGTGAGGGCTGCTCGGGTCGTCGTCATCGGTTGGAGCGCAACCGTACCCCATCCACGCCCGGGTAGGCTGTGGCCGACATGCACGCCCGAAACCGTCGACAGAACCACTGGTCGGCTGCCGCGCTCACGGTCCTGCTGGCGGTCGGATGCAGCTCCCCCACGGAGAGCCCCCAGGCGTCTCCGTCCGCTCCCGGTGCGCCGAGCCCGTCGTCGCTGGCCGTTTCCCCGTCTCCTTCGCTCATGCCGAGCCTCGGGCCGCTGGAGGGGATCAGGCTAGAGCCGATCGCCTCGGGGCTCATCGACCCCATCGGGATCACCAACGCGGGTGACGGCAGCGGTCGCCTGTTCGTCAACCAGCGGGGTGGCCGAATCCGTGTCGTCAACCCGGACGGAACCGTGCGCGGGGTCGATTTCGTCGACCTCTCGGACCGCGTCCGAGCCGGCGGCGAACGCGGGCTGCTGGGGGTCGCCTTCCACCCCGACTTCGCCGCCAACGGGCGCCTCTTCGTGCACTACAGCCGCGGCGGTGACGGCGCGACGGTCATCTCGGAGCTGGCCGCGTCGACGGACCGCGGCGCTGCCAGCGCAGCGAGCGAGCGGATCCTCTTGACCCAGGATCAGCCGTTTGCGAACCACAACGGCGGAGAGATCGCCTTCGGGCCCGACGGCTACCTCTACATCGGCCTTGGCGACGGCGGGTCGGGTGGCGATCCGTTTGGGAACGGGCAGAACCGGCAGACGCTGCTCGGCAAGATCCTGCGCATCGACGTCGACGCCGCGCCGGCACCCACGCAGCAATACTCAATCCCCGACACCAACCCCTACGCGCCCGGCGGCGTCGACCCGGGTGCGGGGCTGTCCGAGATCTGGGCCTACGGCCTGCGGAATCCCTGGCGCTTCAGCTTCGACCGCGCCACGGGCGACCTGTACATCGGCGACGTGGGCCAGAACGCATGGGAAGAGATCGACCGCCAGCCCGCCGATTCTGCGGGAGGCGAGAACTACGGTTGGAATATCTACGAAGGATCGCACTGCTTCCGGGACTGCAAAGGGGTCAGCGGGGTCGGGCCGATCGCCGAGTACGGGCACGACAGAGGGTGCTCGGTCACTGGTGGCTACGTGTATCGCGGCACGCGTCAGCCGGTGATGCAGGGGAGCTACCTGTTTGCAGACTACTGCTCCGGCACCGTCTTCACCCTCCCCGCGGAGGGTCTGACCGCCATGCCCCTGGCCGACACGGGGCTCCGAATCTCCGCGTTCGGGGAGGGAGAGGATGGGGAGATCTACCTCGTCGACATCAGTGACGGCGACCTTTATCGAGTGCTGGCCGATGGCTGAGGGGATGAATCGCTCCGCACCGTTGGCGTGATCGGCCCGTCGGTCCAGTGCACGGCGGCGGGAGTAGACTGCCTCCTGCCACGAAGGGTGGGGCAGTTCGCTGATTCGAGGTAGGCACGATGAAGGCACGAATTCGCAATCCCAGGCTAAGGCTCCCGGCTGGCATCGCGGTCGCCCTCGCGACCAGCATGCTTGCCGTCGGACAGATCGCAATTGCGGCAGGTCCGCCGCCGATCGGCCTTGGAACGGCAGCGCCCTTCGCGGTCCTGGCCGGCACCCCGGCGGTGACAAATACCGGGCTGACCACCATCACGGGAGACCTCGGCATCAGCCCGGCGGCCGCCGTGACGGGATTCCCGCCCGGGACGGTGAGCGGGACGATCCACAGGGCCGACGCGGTCGCGCTGCAGGCCAAGATCGATCTCGCCGCCGCGTACACGGTAGCCGCAGCGCTGCCGGTGACGGCCACGCACGGGACGCTGGGTGGTCTGACCCTCGTCGGCGGCGTCTATAACGCAGGGGGCGTCACGCTCGGCCTCACCGGGACGCTCACGCTTGACGGCGAGAACGACCCGAGTTCGGTGTGGGTCTTCCAGGCAACGTCGGACCTCATCACGGCCTCATCCAGTACGGTGGCGCTCATCAACGGCGCGAGCGCGTGCAACGTCTTCTGGCAGGTCACCAGCTCGGCGACGCTCGGATCGGGCTCCACCTTCGTGGGGACGATCATGGCTCTGTCATCGATCACGATGCAGGACAGCGTGACGGTGACCGGTCGAGCACTGGCCCGAAACGGGCAGGTGACCCTGATCAACGACAGCATCGATACGTCAACCTGCGCGGGCGCGCCGGCATCAAGCGCGCCGACGCCAAGCCCCTCCTTGACGGACGTTGCGATCAGTGGCTCAGAGCGAGGCAACCCCTTGGGTACGGTGGTCTTCGCGCTGGTCCTGACCGCCATGCTGGCCGCCTTGGCAACGACGGGCGTGCGAACGGCTCGCCGGAGCCGGTAGGCCCGACCACTCGCTCAAGCTGCGAGGCTCCCGGATCGGCCGGGGGCCTCGCAGGTTGTGCAGGGGCATTGGACGCATGGGCCCTACAGGGCGCCGAGCGCACGCAGGCTGACCCAGCGCCCGTGGCCGATCACCAGGTGGTCGAGCAGCTCGATATCGAGCAGCCTCCCCGCTTCAGCCAGCTCGCGGGTGATGCGCAGGTCCTCGGTCGACGGCGACGGGTCTCCGGATGGGTGGTTGTGGACGACCACCATGGCCGCCGATTGGCGTTGGACCGCTTCACGAAAGACCTCACCGACCCTGACCGATGAGCCTGCCAGGTTCCCGGCGTAGACGGTGACCATGCCGGTGACCGTGTTCTTGGTGTTGAGCAGCACCGATCGCAGCTCCTCGCGCTCCAGGTGACCCATCACCGGCACCAGACGCTCGGCCAGGTCGGCAGGGGCGCGGATGCGCCAGCCGGCGGCCGGCCACGTGGACGCAACCCGGCGGCCGAGCTCGATCGCGGCCAGGAGGCAGGCTGCACGGCGATGCCCGATCGGTCGCAGCTCGGCGAGCCCGGCGGATGCCAGCCCGGCCAATCCTCGCGGGTCGAGGACGGACCGGACAGCTTTCGCGGCGTCGCGACCGCCGACCACAATCGCGAGCAGCTCGTCATCGTGAAGGGCACTCGGTCCGAAGCGAGCAAGCTTCGCCAGCGCCATCGGGGCAGCCTGCGGCGGCGCCTCCCCGGCGTCGAAGGGTATCGGTCGAAGCACGGCGGACACCGTGGCGAGGCTAGCCCTGGCACCTCACCGGCCGATTATCGGCGGCTTATCGCGTCAGGTCGGGAGCGACAGGATCCCCTGCCGGACCAGCAGAGCGATGGCGACCGAGATCGCATTGAAGCCGGCATGCATGGCGATGGTGGCGGCGAGGCTGCGGGTCGAGCGGTACAGAAGAGCGAGGGCCACGCCCAGGGCAAAGATCGGGACGAGCGCGAAGATGCTGCTGTGGATCACCGCGAAGAGCGCCGCCGAGCCGACGACCGCCACCCACGGTCCTCGCTCGCGCTCCCACGCGTTGTAGACGACGCCACGGAAGAAGATCTCCTCGGCGGCCGGCGCAACCAGCAGAAACGCGACGAGGATCACGGTCGGGTCACCACGTTCCAGGAAGGTGTCCAACGGCCCGGGCTGCTCGGAGAGGCCGATGGCCTCGAGCGCAACCGCAGCCAGGGCACCGAGCAGGGTCGCCGCGATCCAGGCCGGGATTGCGGCTCCGAGGCCGATCAACAGGCTCCGGCCCACGCCGGTCCGCCCGACGAGCCGGACCCCGGCCAGGGCCCGCGGGGCCACCACCAGGAGGCCGGACACCGCAAGCAGGCCGATCTGGGTCGAGGTGAGCAGGAGCAGCGACCCGCCGACGGAGAGCTCGCCACCGTCGAAGAGCGCCAGCACGGTTCTGCCGGCCCCGAGCGCCAGGATCGTGCCGAGGATGGCAGCCAGCAGGAGCAGTACGAGGACCGCCGGCCCGCGGTAGCGCTCGGGCGGGAGTGCCGCGCGCACGATGAGCGCGCGCACCGCATTCATCACCAGGCCGACGATCAGGAGGATACCCCCCACGCCAAGCAGCAGCAGCGGGCCGATCAGGCGCTGGACGGATTCGGGTGTCTGGCTCTGTGTGAGGATCTCCGGGCTGCCAACCAGCGCGACGACGGGGAGGATGATCCCGGCCGCAATGAATGCCAGCGAGATGACCTGCAGCGCGCGGTAGCGGCTCAGGAGGTCGTGATGCGGGACGCGCGGGGGCTCCGCGTTCCACACTCCTTCAGGCCGGGGCTCGTCCACCGGCGGACTGCTGGTCAGGGATTAGAGGCGGGGCGGAGGCCAGGTTCGGCGCCCAGGTCGGGGGCCCGCTCCGCGGGCCGCGCCGGAGCGGTGCGCTCCATGACGCGCTCGACCGGGCGTGCGGCCGGACGCTGAAACTCGTGTCCGCAGTAGGCGCACAGCGGCCACTCCGGATCGGCCAGCCTGCTGCACGAAGGGCACACGCGGTGCAGCCGGGTGCGGCAGTTCGGGCAGACCAGCCAATCGGCGTGGACGCGGTCGCGGCAGACCGGGCAGAGCTCGTTCTTCTCGACCTCGGCCAGCAGCGATTCCTCGGCCAGCGAGCGCTCGTACACCTCCGCCAACGACTCGCGGGGGCGGACGATGAGGTACAGGACCACCGCAAACAGGAACAGGAGCGGCGTGAAGAAGATGATCAGGGCCGACGCGAAGTAGGGAAGGATCGGGTTCTCGGAGCGCGCCTGCATGTCGCGGAATGCCCAATAGGCGGTCCCCAGCCAGAGCAGGACGACGTATACGACGATGAGTGTGCCCGCGGTCTGGACCAGCGGGTTGGTGATGAAGTCGTTCCAGATCTTCCCCGGATCCGGCAGGCCGTCAGGCATGGGAAGGAACCTCTCCGGTTACCGCCGCGCGCGGATCGGCGCTGGCGACGCGGCGGTCATGCTACCAGATAGCTGCGCCAGCACCTCCACCAGCGCCCGGTGCTCGACCTCCAGCACACGCTCCGCGAGGTCCGTCGCCGACTCTCCGGGAACGACCGGTAGCCGGACCTGCAGGATCGCCGGCCCGGCGTCGAGGGACGGCGTCACATCGTGGATGGTGACTCCGGTCTCGGCCTCGCCCGCGGCCAGGACGGCGGCGTGCACCGCGAGCCCGACCATCCCGTGGCCGCCGTGTCGAGGAAGCAGCGAGGGGTGAATGTTGATGGTGCGACCGCCAAACGCAGCAAAATATGAGGCCCGCAGGACCTGGTCGAAGCCGGCCAGCAGCGCCACGTCGCACGCCGACTCCACCAGCGCGCGACCGATCGCCTCATCACGCGCTCTGGCACTCGGGAAGTCGTTCCGCACCAGGAGCCGCCACGGAACGCCACGGCGGGCAGCCACCTCGAGCGCCCGGATCCCCGGCCGGTTGGCGATCACCATGGCCGGCTCGACCCCCGGGAGTCGCCCGGAGGCAATGGCGTCCAGGACCGCCTCGAGGTTCGAGCCGCGCCCCGATACCAGGATGCCGAGGCGCATCGGCCTATGCGAAGGTGACGCGCGCCGACCCCGGCGCCGCGCTCACCACCGTGCCGACACGACTGGCCTCGGGCAACGCGTCGCGGGCGACCGTCTCATGCTCCGGATGAACGACGCAGGTGAGGCCGATCCCCAGGTTGAAGGCGCGCACCATCTCATCGTCGGCGATGTCGCCGCGCTCCTGGATCAAGCTGAAGATGAGCGGGACCTGCCACGACCCCAGCTCGACCGCGACGCCCAGGCCGGGGGGAAGGGTCCGTGGAATGTTGTCCACCCAGCCACCGCCCGTGATGTGCGCGAAGGCCAAGGTGTCCCCGCCTGCCGCACGCAGCGCGCGACGCAGGATCCTGATCTCGTCGAGATAGGACCGATGCGGCTCGAGCAGCGCCTCGCCGATTGTCCGCTCCAGCCCCGGCGCCGTTCGGGACCAATCGTCCTCGCCGAAGATCCGACGCGCGAGTGAATAGCCGTTGGTGTGCAGGCCACTCGACGGCAGGCCCAGGAGGATGTCGCCCTCGCGCACCAGCGAGCCGTCGATCACGTCGGCCGCGGCCACCACCCCGACGATGAAGCCGGCAAGGTCGAAGTCGTCGCCGCGGTACAGGTCCGGCAGCTCGGCCGTCTCCCCGCCAACGAGCGCGACCCCGGCGGCCGCGCACGCGTTGGCGATGCCGGTCACGATCTGGGCGGCCACCTCTGCGCGCAGCCGCCCGACGGCGAGATAGTCGAGGAAGAAGAGCGGATCGGCCCCCTGCACGGCGATGTCATTGAGGCAGTGATGGACCAGGTCGATCCCGATGCTGTCATAGCGATCCAGGGCAATGGCCAGCTTCAGCTTGGTGCCGACGCCATCGGTCGATGCCACCAGCACGGGGTCGGGATGCGTTCTCGGGTCGAAGCGAAAGAGGCTGCCGAAGCCCCCGACGCCACCCATCACCGCCGGGGTCGCCGTCGTCGCCGCGGCGCGCGCGATCAGGTCAACCGCGCGCTGAGCCTCGTCGACGTTGACTCCCGCGGCCCGATAGCTCTGCCCCATCCGGATCAGCCGCGCTCGAGCGCGAACTTGTCGACGTCGAGTGGCACGTCGACGGGGTAGTTGCCGTCGAAGCAGGCGGTGCAGTGCCGACGCTCATCGCCGCCGACCGCCGCCAGCAGCCCTTCCTGTGACAGGTAGCCGAGCGTGTCGGCACCGATCTGCTGCCGGATCCCGTCGAGCCCCAGGTTGGCAGCGATCAGCTCCGCACGACGGCCCGTGTCCACCCCCATGTAGCACGGGTATCGCATCTGCGGCGAGTGGATCCGGACGTGCACCTCGCGTGCTCCGGCCCTCCGCAGCATGGCGACGATCGGCCCGGTCGTCGTTCCGCGCACGATGGAGTCGTCGACCACCACCACCCGCTTGCCGGCCAGGACCTCGGGCAGCGGGTTGAACTTCAGTCGGACCGACGCCTCGCGGGAGGTCTGCCCGGGCTGGATGAAGGTACGACCCACGTATCGGTTCTTGATCAGCCCTTCGCGGAACGGCAGGCCGGATTGCTCCGCATAGCCGATGGCGGCCGGGACGGCGGAATCCGGGACCGGGATCACGAGATCGGCGTCGGCGGGCTGCTCGATCGCCAGGCGCCGACCCATCCGCAGGCGGGCCTCGTACAGGAGGCGGCCGCCGATGACGCTGTCCGGACGGGCCAGGTAGACGAATTCGAAGACGCACAGCCGCTCGCGTGCGTCGCTCGCCTCGGCACTCACCCCCGGCCGCGACGCGTGCACCCCTTCCTCATCGATCGTCAGGATCTCGCCCGCCTCGACGTCACGCACGAACGTGGCACCCATCGCGTCGAGGCCGACGCTCTCCGACGCGATTGCCCAGCCGGAAGGCCGCCCGGCGGCGTCGTGCAGCCGGCCGAGCGCCAGCGGGCGAAAGCCAACCGGGTCGCGCGCCGCCACCAGCGACTGGCCGGTAAGCATGGTGAAGGTGTATGCACCCGAGGCGCGATGGAAAGCGTGCTCCACCCGCTGCGCCCAGCTTCGCCCGGGGGCGTGCGCGATAAGCTTGGCCAGCACCTCCGTGTCGCTGGCGGTCACGAACTCGATCCCCTGCTCGGTCAGCTCGTCGCGCAGCCAGGTCGCGTTGGTCAGGTTGCCGTTGTGCCCGAGCATGAGCTCCCCCAGCTCGCTCGCGGCGTAGACCGGCTGCACGTTCGGCAGGCTGTTCGAACCGGTCGTGCTGTAGCGGGTGTGTCCGATCGCCAGGCGCGCCGCGTGCCCACCCGGAGCCCCATCCTGATCGGCCTCCAGCCGGGCGAGGGTCTCCTCGTCGAAGACCTGGCCGACCAGCCCGAGCCGCTTGTGCAGCGTGAGTTGGGATCCATCGGAGACCGCGATCCCGGCCGACTCCTGTCCCCGATGCTGGAGCGCGTGCAGCCCGAGTGCCACCAGGTGCGCAACCGGCAGTCCGGGGGCGTAGACCCCGACCACGCCGCACTCTTCTCTGGGCCCATGCGGCTCGTACCGCGGCAGCTCGCGGAGGTGTGGTCCCGCCTCGAATTCAGGAGCCGGCAGGGCGGTCCGTCGCACCGTGATCAGCGGGCGAGGTGGGGTCGAGGCACAGCCTGATGATACCGGAGCCACCCGCCACCCGACGCCGTCTCGAACCAACGTACCGCGGCAGTACTGCACCGCACCGCTCTCGGGCGCTGAGCCGGTCGCGGACGTGCATCGCTCGGCGGAGAGGTGACGATCAGCCCATGGCAGCCAATGCAGCGGAGGGCCATGCTCGGACGACCAAGGGTGGCAACCCCTCGCGAATGGACGGCAGATGCTTCGACTCATCAGGGCGCTCGGATTCATGGCTCCGATCCCCGTCGTCCTGTTGGCGATGGTTGGCTTCTCGGTCGCGGTCGTCGCGGACGCGCATCAGCGCTTCACCTTCAGCGCGCTGACCATCCTGGCAGGGGCAGCCGGCGCGACAGTCGTCGCGCTCGCCTGCTACACCTACTTCGGACTCCGGCTGGGTCACGTCGCCGCAGCCCTGGAGGCAAGCCTCACCAGCGATCAACCGGTCCGGCTGCGCGTGGCGGGCACCCGTGCGGAGCGACGCCTGGCGCGCGCCTTCAATGCCGCCAGCGGCGCATTCGTGCAGGTCGAGGCGCGTGCCGCCCACGATCGCCTGACGGGCGTCGTCAACCGCGAGACGTTGCTCACCACTCTCGCCTCCGAGATCGAGCGAGCGTCGCGCCATCACAAGTGGCTGTCGGTCGCCTTCATCGACATCGACCGCTTCAAGCCGATCAATGACACCTACGGCCACCACACCGGGGACGCGGTGCTGCAAGAGATCGCCAGCCTGATCGGCGACAACATCCGCGGCAGCGACCTCTTCGGCCGCTATGGCGGCGAGGAGTTCATGCTGATCCTGCCGGAGACGACCCCCGAGGAGGCGACCGTCCTGGCGGAGCACCTGCGCCAGCTGGTGATGGACCACCCTCTCAGCACCGCCCCGGGCCAGGGTCTGAAAGTCACCATCAGCATCGGCGTAGCTGGCGACGTGGGGTCGCAGCTGCAGGCCGATCGGCTGGTCGACCAGGCCGATGCGGCGATGTACGCCGCGAAGTCACTCGGCAGGAACCGGACCTACCGCTATCGGGCGGTCGATGACAATGCCCCCGTCCGCCGCGCACCGATCTCGGCCGAGCGGCGCGCAGCCGCGACGGCGATCGGCCAGTGGGCCAGCGATACGGCAGCGGAGGCGCTGGCATCGGTCCTGGCGCCACAGCCACAGCATGGCGGGCAGCCGTCCGACCTGATCGCCACGCTGGCGACCGGGATGGCGCTCCAGATGGGACTGTCGCAGGACGAGATCGAGCGGATTCGCATCGCCAGCCTCCTCCACGATCTCGGGAAGCTGGCAGTGCCGCTCGAGATCCTGGACAAGCGGAGCTCCCTGTCTGATCACGAATGGCAGGCGATCGGCGAGCACCCGCGCATCGGGCAGGTGATCCTGGAGCAGGCGTCATCGCTGCGTGAGGCGGTCCCCACCGTCCTCCATCACCACGAGCACTTCAACGGTGGCGGCTATCCGCACGGGCTGCGCGGCAAGGAGATCCCGCTCGGCGCCCGCATCGTGGCGGTCGCCGATGCGTATCACGCCATGATCCAAGACCGACCCTATCGCAACGCGCGGGATCACGCCCACGCCCTCGCCGAAGTGCGGGCCAACGCAGGGACCCAGTTCGATCCCGAGGTCGTCGACGTGTTCTGTGAGGTCTTCGCCGATGGGGTGCCGCCCGACGGCCTGCAGGAGGTCTACAACCTGCATGAGCGGGCTCGCGACGGGCTCCATCGGCTCAATCCGCCAACCGATGCAGGCGGCCGCCCGAACGTCAGCCGACGGGTCCGCCCGCCCCGCGCCAGGCCTGCGGACGCGCCGGTCGAAGCTACCGAGACGCCGGCCGGATATAGGGAACAGAGTCCCTAGAAGGCCGTGCTCCAGGCTGCCCGCAGCTGATCGAGCTCCAGGTTCAGCCGCACGCCGCCGACCGCAAGGCTCAGGCTGAGACCTTCGGCCGTGCCGAGCCGTCCGACCGGAACGCCCGCCGCCTTCGCCGCGCCGGCCACGGCCCCCGCTGACCCCGGATTCACCGCCACCAGCACACGGCCGCCCCGCTCCCCGAGCAGGCCGGCGGTCGGCAGCGACGCCGCTTCCGGCGGGAGCGCAACCGTGGCTCCCACGCCCGAGGCGATCGCCAGCCGAGTGATGGCCACGCCCAGGCCCCCGACCGATATGTCGTGCGCTCCGGCCAGCATGCCGTGGGCGCCGAGATGCCTCAGCAGCGCCACCAGCCTCACCGCCGCGGCAAGGTCGAGCGAGGGGGCCCCGCCAAAGCGGCCGCGCCGCCAGGCGAGCTCCGACGCGGCGAGCGCCGAAGCGTCCCACGCCGGCGCGCCGAGCAGCCAGATCTCGTCGCCCTCGCTCCAGCGCATCGGGATCGCGCGCGACCGGTCGTCGAGCAGACCCACCGTGCCTATGACGGGGGTGGGCAGGATCGGTCCGTCTGGCGTCTCGTTGTAGAGGCTGACGTTGCCCGACACGATGGGCAGCCCAAGCGCAACGCACGCCTCGGCCATGCCTGCCACCGCCTCGGCAAGCTCCCAGTAGCCGTCGGGTCGCTCCGGCGAGGCGAAGTTGAGGCAGTTGGTGATCCCGATCGGAGTCGCGCCACTGCAGGCGACGTTCAGCGCACCCTCGACCACGGCGGCGATCCCGGCAAGTCGCGGGTCAAGCGCACCGATGCGCCCAGGCCCATCCAGCGACAGCGCGATCGCGCGGCGCGTGCCCTTGACGCGGAGGAGTGCCGCGTCGCCGGCCCCCGGTCCGACCAGCGTGTTCGTCCCGTTCATGTGGTCGTAGCGCTGCCAGATCGGCTTCCGGCTGCGCGCGTTGGGACTCGCCACCAGCTCGAGCAGGGTGTCGGCGGTTGGGATCTCGGCGGCCAGCTCGTCGAGCCGTTCAGCCCGGCGCAGCGCCAGGTTGAAAGCTGGAGCTGCCGGTGGCGTGTAGCGCGGGGCGTCGTCGGCCAGGGCGCGACCGGGCACCTCACACACCAGGCCGCCACCGGCCACGGCGCGGACCACGGGCTCGCCGATGACCCGACCGATGACCACCGCGTGGAGGTCGTATGGCTCGAAGACCGCCTGGACGGACGCCTCGTCCCCGGCCCGGACGACCAGGAGCATCCGTTCCTGCGACTCGCTCAGCAGGACCTCGTACGGCGTCATCCCCGGCTCCCGGCGCTGGACCAGGTCCAGGTCCACCTCGGCGCCGCAGCCACCGCGCGCCGACAGCTCGGCCAGCGCGCAGGTCAGGCCGGCCGCCCCGAGATCCTGCATCGCCACGACCGAATCGGAGGAGGAAAGCTTTAGGCAGGCCTCCATCAGCAGCTTCTCCAGGAATGGGTTCCCGACCTGGACCGCCGGCCGGCGCTCGTCCCGATCCTCCCCGAGCGTGGCTGATGCGAAGCTCGCTCCCTGGATTCCATCCCTGCCGGTCGAGGCTCCCACCAGGAGCAGCGCGTTGCCCGGGCCGGCCGCCCGGGCCAGGGTGATCTCCTCGTGTCGCGCGATCCCCACGCACATCGCGTTCACAAGCGGGTTGCCGTTGTAGGAGGCATCGAAGCCGATCTCTCCGCCGACATCGGGGATGCCGATGCAGTTGCCGTAGCCGGCGATCCCGGCCACGACCCCACCCAGGAGGTAGCGGTTCCGGGTGGCAGCCGCCTCATCGGTGCGCAGGCTGGCGTCCTCGGCTGGGGCGAGCGGACCGAAGCGGAGCGAGTTGAGGAGGGCGATCGGACGCGCCCCCATCGTGAAGATGTCGCGGATGATGCCGCCCACCCCGGTCGCCGCGCCCTGGTAGGGCTCCACCGCGCTGGGGTGGTTGTGCGACTCGACCTTGAAGACGACCGCCAGCCCATCGCCGATGTCGAGGACGCCGGCGTTCTCACCCGGGCCGACGAGCACCCGCTCGCCACCTGACGGCAGGCCGCTCAGCAGGGGCCGAGAGTGCTTGTAGGCGCAGTGCTCGCTCCACATGGCGCCGAACATGCCGAGCTCGACCGGGTTCGGCTCGCGGCCGAGCGCATTGACCACCAGCCCGTATTCGGCCTCGGTCAGCCCGTGGCGCTCCACGGGCGCTGCGATGCTCACGCGCTGCGGCTCGCCCTCGACCGTCAGGCTCGCCACAGGCGGGTCAGGGTGCCGATGGCGACGATCAGTCCGGCCAGCAGGAAGATGATCCCGCCCGGCGACAGGGCGCGGAGGACCTGGACCATGTCGCCGCCCGGTCCGCCGAGCAGCTCGACCACCAGGAAGAGGGCAACCAGTCCCAGCCCCCAGGCGAGCGCCACCAGCACGGCGATGCGCTGAACCCTGCCGGGCGCGGCCCGCAGCAGTCCGGCCCCGGCCAGAATCACCAGGAGCCCGACCAGGATCGGGACGGGAGCTGCCAGCCCGAAGTAGGCGGTCTCGCTGATCTGGCCGTCGGGGTAGCCCTGCCAGAAGCCGATGCCGTAACCGCCCGGCGCACCATACGAGCGGTCCCAGAGCGACGCGCCTCCGAATGCAAAGGGGAGCAGCCAGCCCATCAGCAGGCCAGCCGCCCCGATCAGGAGCACGATCGGGCCGAGGATGGCCCGCCGCGGGGCCTCGGGGGTCGGAGCCGTGGTCGGTGCGGGCTCGGCCGCTGCGTCGGCGGGTCGGAGGTTCGCGCCGCAGTTCTGGCAGAAGGCGACGCCGGCGCGATTGTGGGTTCCGCAGCGAGGGCAGGCCTGCGTCCCCTCCGGAGGAGTGGGGCGCTCAACCGCGGCGGGAGCGCCCGGGGCCATCAGGCGCTGGCCGCAGGCGCGGCAGAAGGCGATCCCTGGCCGGTTGTCGGTGCCGCAACGCGGGCAGACCGTCCCCTCGCTGAGCGGCGTCGCCGGCACGGGATGCGCGGGGATCACGTCGGGATTGGAAGGGGTCTGTGGTGGTGGGACGACCCATGCCTCGGCCTCACTCGGCGCCAGGCCTGGCTGCGCTTCCGCTACCGGCTCACCCGGCTGATCGGCCGCCTCCGTGGCCAGCTCGGCCGGCTCAGCGGGCGGGGGCGGCTCAGCGGGCTCAGCGGGCTGCTCGGCCGCTGCGTCGCGGTGGTCCCGCTCATCATCCTGCATCGGGCGATGGACCTCCATCAGGACCGCTTCGGAGGCATCGAATCATAGCCGACGCTCCGCCGCTGCCGGCTGCATGACCAGCCACGCGTCGAGAGCGCGCAGGATCCGGAGACCGTCGGTTCCGCCCACCTCGGCCTCGGCCGCGCGCTCCGGGTGGGGCATCAGGCCGAGCACGTTGCCGCGCTCGTTGACGATCCCGGCGATCGATCGCAGCGAGCCATTGGGGTTGCCGTCGGGGGTCACGGTCCCGTCCCCATCGGCATAGCGCAGCACGACACGACCCGTCGCCTCGAGCTCGTCGAGGACCGGCGCCTCGGCGTAGTAGCGACCCTCACCGTGCGAGATCGGCAGGCGGATCGTCTCGCCCGCGTGCAGCTCGCCGAGCCAGGGACCGGTGGCCCCCTCGACCCGCAGCGGCTGCCAGTCGCAGCGGAACTGCAGGTGGTCGTTCCGCAGCAGGACCCCCGGCAGGATCCCGGCCTCGGTGAGGATCTGGAAGCCGTTGCAGGAGCCAAGGACGGCCCCACCTGCCGCGGCGAAGGCCTCGACCGCGGGCATCACCGGGGAGAAGCGAGCGATCGCCCCGGTCCGCAGATGGTCGCCGTGGGCGAAGCCGCCCGGAAGCACGACCGCATCCGCGTCGCCGAGGTCGACCTCGGTGTGCCACACCATCCGCGCGTCCCAGCCGACGAGGCCGGCGACGTGCGCGAAGTCGCGGTCGCTCCAGGTCCCCGGAAAGACGAGGACGGCGACGCGCGGCGCGCGACTCACGATTCGATGCCCACCGCCACGGACTCGTCGACGGTCAGCTCCCAGTCGGCCGTCTCCATGACCGGATTGGCGAGCAGCCGGCTGCACATCTGCGCCACGGCCGCCTCCGCGCTCGCGCGGTCAGCAGCCTCAAACATGACTCGGAGCAGCTTGCCGGCGCGCACCTCAGCCACATCCTCGAAGCCGAGCGAGCGCAGCCCGCCGGCGATGGTCTGTCCCTCCGGGTCAGCGATCCCCGGCCGCAGCCGGACATGGACCTCCGCCAGCCAGCGCATCAGGCCGATCCCTCCCCCGGGCGCCACGTCTCGCCGGTCAGCCGCTCGTAGGCCGTGGCGTAGCGCTCCCGCGTCCCGTCGATCACCTCGTCCGGCAGGCGGGGGGCTGGCGGCTCGCGGTTCCAGCCTGATCCGGCCACGAAATCGCGCACGTATTGCTTGTCGAACGACGGCGGGCTGGAGCCCGGCTGATAGAGTCCCGCATCCCAGAAGCGCGACGAGTCCGGCGTCAGCAGCTCGTCGATGAGCGCCACGGCACCATCGATCCAGCCGAATTCGAATTTCGTGTCGGCCAGGATCAGCCCCACCTCGGCCGCCCGCGTGGCGCCGGCGCGATACAGGGCCAGCGACCGCTCTTCCAGCTCGCGGGCGAGCTCGGCGCCCACCATCTCGGCCAGCCGCTGGCGGGTGATGTTCTCGTCATGCCCGACCTCTGCCTTGGTCGAGGGCGTGAAGATCGGCTCGGGCAGCTGATCGGCCTCGCGCAGACCCCCTGGCAACCGATGTCCTCCCACCTCGCCGCTGGCCCGGTACTCGGCCCAGCCCGACCCCGCCAGGTAGCCGCGCACGACGCATTCGGCATCGATCCGTTGTGCGCGCCGCGCCAGGGTGACGCGACCTGCCAGCTCCGGGCCGCAGGCGGCGGGCGGCAGCTGGTCCGCATCGGTCGACAGAAAGTGGGTCGGGCCAAGGGATTCGAGCTGCCTGAACCAGAACGCCGAGAGCGCCGTCAGGAGCCTCCCCTTGTCGGGGATCGGTTGCTCGAAGACCACGTCGAAGGCGGAGAGGCGATCGGTCGCCACCAGCAGCAGACGATCCTCGCCGACGGCGTACGTCTCCCGCACCTTGCCGCGATGGAGCAGGGTCAGCCCCGGGATCACCGACTCCGTGAGCGTCATGGCAGGTCCTGGGTTCGGCCGTCGGCCGACCGCTCGTCAATCGACTCAGGCGATTCGGCTCGGATCCCCAGGCGCCGCCGAGCGAATTCCTCGATGCGGTCGAGGAGCGAGAGGACCACCAGGATCAGGAGCGTGCCCACCGTCGCGATGGCCAGCATCCCCGCCCCGGCCGCCATGCCCACGGCCGCCACCGACCAGAGCGATGCGGCGGTGGTCAGGCCGCGAACGCTGCCGCGGTGCTGGAGGATGGTGCCCGCCCCGATGAAGCCGATCCCGGACACGATCTGGGCGGCGATGCGGGTCGGGTCGACCGCGGATCCGGCGAACCCGTAGGCCGAGACGATGGTGAAGAGGGCCGATCCGACCGCCACCAGCGAATGGGTCCGGAACCCCGCAGGCTGGTGGTGCAGCTCGCGCTCGAAGCCGATCACCGCCCCCAGGACCAGGCCGACCGCCATGCGTCCCACCAGCTCGAGTTCGAGACGGAAGCCGAGTTCGGGGATCAGCGCTGTGCCTCCTGCGCCTCTGGCCGGGCCTCCCATCCGGACGTTCCGACCTCGAGCGACCACCACGTCGAGACCAGGACATGCAGCGCTCCGAAGGCCAATGTGACGGCCAGCCAGATCGCCACGAAGCCTACCAGCAGCAGGAGCGCCGCAGGGCTGACCAGCTGCCCACCTGCAAGCTCGACGCTGATGGGCGCCCACAGGACGCGCAGCAACGCGACCGCAAGGGCGACCGCCAGGAGGTCGGCCAGGAATGAGGTCAGCGCCAGCCCAAGCAGGCGCATCGGTCGGCGGAACAGGTCTCGCCCGGCTGACTTCAGCGCGTCGCCGACCGGCATGGCACCCGGGCCGACGGCCTTTCGCAGCGCCACCGCGCCGAAGGCCTGTCCGAGCCATGCAACGAGGGCGAACGCCGCCAGCAGCGGTGCGAGGCGGAGGGCGATGCGCAGCGCCAGGGGCGCCCCCAGGTCGGGCGCCCCGAACTCGGCGGGCGCAACCGCCGCGGCACCGCTGACCAGCGCAGCGCCCACCGCCACCGCAGGCAGCACCGCCAGCAGCGTCACGCTGAGGGCAACCTCGAGCTCCCGCGTCATCGAGCGATCAGGCGTACCTAGGCCCTGCGCGCGCAGAAGGGCCACCTCGGCAAAGGCCGCGAGCAGGCAGGCGATCAGGACACCCAGCGCCGCGAGCGCGGCGATCAGGATCAGGTTGAGCGGAAAGAGCTCCGAGCCGATGAGGCCGGCCCCCAGGAAGGCGATATCGCTGGTCCGCGGGGGAGCGGCAACGGTGAGCACCAGCGGCAGCCAGGCGAGGTAGGTGAGGGCGCCCAGCGCCCCGGGCAGCCACAGCTCCCCGCGATCCGCGGCCACGCGCGCTGCGACCGCCGCATTTCCGACCCACCTCGCTTGCCCGCTCATCCGCGGTTCCCGTCCACCGCGGCCAGGCCCAGTGCGCGATAGGTCGCCTCGATGCCATCCAGGTGCGGCTGCATGGTCATGGCCTTCTCCACTTCGTCGGTGGAGAGCCACCGCCCGACCTCCGCATCCGCACCCAGCGCCGCGCGGAAGCTGCTCTCTCCGGACCAGGCGCGCCTGGCGGCCGCCTGCACCAGGCGGTAGGCCTCCTGGCGGTCGGCCCCCTTGGCGATCATGGCCAGCAGGAGCGCCTCGGAGTGGACCATCCCCCCCAGGAGGTCGAGGTTGCGCGCCATCCGGCCCGCGTCGATCTCCAGGCCGCCGAGCAGCCCGGTCATGGATCGGGTGGCGTAGCCGGCGACGCCAAGGGCTCGTTCGAAGACAAAGCGCTCGGCGCTGGAGTGGCTGATGTCGCGCTCATGCCACAGGGCCATGTTCTCGAGGCCGACCAGCGCGTCAGCTCGCAGCAGGCGGGCCAGGCCGCTGATCCGCTCGGCGATCACCGGATTGCGCTTGTGGGGCATCGCGCTGCTCCCCTGCTGGCCGGCGCCGAACGGCTCGAACGCCTCGGCCACTTCCGTGCGCTGCAGGTGCCGGACCTCGACCGCCATCCGTTCCAGCGTCCCACCCAGGATGGCCAGCGCCGTCAGCAGCTCGGCATGCCGATCGCGGCTCACCACCTGGGTCGAGGCGGGGTCGACGCCGAGCCCCAGCGAGCGGCACACGAACTCCTCCACGTCGGCGCCGACATGGGCATGCGTGCCCACCGCGCCGGAGATCTTGCCGACCGCGATCCCCTCCCGTGCGCGCGTCAGCCGCGCCTGGTCGCGCTGCACCTCGGCCAGCCAGCCGGCCGCCTTGAATCCGAAGGTGATCGGCTCGGCATGGATGCCGTGGCTGCGACCGACCATCGGGGTGGACCGATGCTCGAGCGCCATCCCGCCCAGCAGCTCTGCCAGCTTGCGCAGCTCCTCCTCCACGAAGCGGGTCGCGTCGCGCAGCACGACCGCGGTGGCAGTGTCCAGGACGTCGGAGCTGGTCAAACCGAAATGCAGCCAGCGCCCCTCCGGGCCCAGCCGCTCGGTGACCGATCGCAGAAAGGCGATCACGTCGTGCTGCGACTCCTGCTCGATCTCGTGGGCCCGTGCCCCGTCGATGCTCCCGGCGGAGGCGCTGATTCGCTCCCAGTCGTCGTCCGGCACGAGGCCGGCGGCGTGCCTCGCCTCCACCGCCAGCAGCTCGATCCGCAACCAGAGGTCCAGCTTGTGCTGCTCCGAGAAGAGCTCCCGCAGCTCCGGCAGCGCATACCGGTCGATCATCTGGGATCGATATCCAGCTCGGCCGCATCCGCCAGCTTTGCGCGCACCCCATCCACCTGCGTGGCGAGGGCGGCATCGCCGAGCGCCAGGATGCGCGCCGCCAGGTGCGCTGCATTCTTCGCCCCACCGGAGCCGATGGCGACCGCTGCAACCGGGACGCCGGGCGGCATCTGGACCACGCTGTACAGCGCGTCGGCACCACCGAGCGCGCCCGCGTCGAGCGGCACGCCGATCACCGGTCTCGCGGTCAGCGAGGCGAGCACGCCGGGCAGGTGCGCGGCCATCCCGGCGGCACCCACGAAGATGCGCACCCCGCGCGCCTCCGCGTCCCGAACGTAGCCGGCGAGCGCCTGCGGTTGGCGATGAGCGCTGATGACGCTCGCCTCCCATGCGATCGCATAGTCATCCAGGACATCGAAGCAGCCTTTGAGGGCCGGCAGGTCGGATCGGGAGCCGCAGATGACGGCGACCATGGGCTTGGAGGTCATCGGTCCTAGGATATCCCGCGGGCGAGCGGCCGACGGACTAGAGCTCGCGTAGGGCGATGTCCGTCCGGTGCTGGCTCCCAGCCAGACCGATGCCGGCGACGCCCCGGTACGCCTCATCCCGAGCTGTTCCGAGGTCCGGACCGAGGCCGACCACGGTGAGTGCGCGCCCGCCCGACGAGGTGTACCCCGACCGCGCGGTGGCGGTGCCGGCATGAAATCGCAGGATGGGGCCAGCGTCGTCCGGCCCCGATGGCTCGCCTCCAGTCAGCGGGCGCCCGACGACGGGCGACTCCGGGTACCCTTCCGAGGCGACGACCACCGCCGCGGCGGCTCCCGGTCGGGTGGCCAATGAGCCCTCCATCGCCCGACGGTCGCCGACCGCCACGCCCAGGAGCGCCGTGGCCAGGTTCCCGTCCAGCAGCGGAAGGAGAGCCTGTGCCTCGGGATCGCCGAAGCGTGCGTTGAACTCCAGCACCATCGGGCCCGCGTCGGTCAGCATCAGCCCCGCGTACAGGACCCCACGGTAGGGTGTCCCGTCGCGGGCCATGCGCCAGGCGATCGGTTCGAAGATGGTCGCCACGGCCTGGTCCGTCTCTGCCGTTCCGAACCACGGGACTGGCGTGTAGGCGCCCATCCCGCCGGTGTTCGGCCCCTCGTCCCCGTCACGCAGGCGCTTGTAATCGCATGCCGCACCGAGCGGGACGACCGACTCGTCGCTCACCAGCGCGAAGACCGAGACCTCTCGCCCGCTCAGGCGTTCCTCGAGCAGCACCCGGGCGCCCTGGGGCGCGTCGCCGATCAGCTCGCGGATCGCTTGCTCCGCGTCCTCGTGGCTGTCGGGAACCACCACGCCCTTGCCGGCGGCCAGCCAATCGGCCTTGACCACCGGAGGCGCGTCAGACGCTCGCAGGTAGGCGAGGGCCTCGCCAAGGTCATCGAAGATGGCGCTGGCAGCGGTCGGAATATCGGCCCGGCGCAGCTGCTCCTTGGCGAACGCCTTGCTCGACTCGAGGCGCGCGGCGGCACGAGATGGCCCGAAGACCGGGACCGAGGCCTGCCGCAACGCGTCGGCGACGCCGGCCGCCAGCGGCGCCTCCGGGCCGATCACCACCAGGTCGTAGCGCTCACGGGCAGCGTGACGGGCGACCGCCGCCGGATCCAGGATGTCCAGGTCTTGAACCGTACCGGCCACGGCCGGTGTGCCCCCGTTGCCCGGCGCGATCCGCAATCGCTCGACCCCTTCGTCGCGCGCCAGCCGCCAGGCAAGGGCGTGTTCGCGCGCCCCAGAGCCGAGTACGAGGACGTCCACGCCGCTTAGGGAGACGGGCTGGGCGAAGGCTCCACGGAGGCACCGGTCAATTCGGCGAGTCGCTGAAGAATCGGCTCGAGTTCGTTGAGCCTCGCCTGGTAGGTGCCCAGGTCACCGGCGGCCAGTGCGTCCTGTGCCTCCCCATACAACCGGCTCGCCTCTGCGACCAATCCGGCAACGTCTTCCGGCAGGCCGCCATTGCCGTCGGGCGGCGGCGGGAGCGCCTCGCCCAGGACCTGCTCAATCGCGCCCTGGAGGTCCTCGGCAAAGGCGACCCGGTCGTTGCTGACCATGATCAGCCGCACGAACTCCGGGAAGGGCGCCCCCTCGGCCTGGAGGAAGATCGGCTCCACGTACACCAGGCCGTCCTCGCCGATGGGCAGCACCAGCAGGTTGCCGCGGATCACGGACGAGTCGGACCGCTGCCATATGCCGAACTGCGCTGCGATCGCGTCGTCCTGGTCGATCCGCGCCTCGACCAGCGCCGGGCCATCGGTCGATGTGTCGTTCGGGAAGTGGAACGCGATGCGCTCGCCGTAGACGCCGGGGTCCATGCGCGCCGCCGTCCAGGCGATCATGTTCGGACGCTCCTCGGGGACCAGCGGCTGGATGAGGACGAACTCGGCCTCGTCCTCGCCCGGGATGCGCATGATCACGTAATAGGGCTCCATCGGCACCCCCTTGGCCACCACGTCCTCGGGGATTGCCCAGCGGTCGTCCTGGTTGTAGAAGACTGAGGCGCCGTTATCGGTCGCCGGCAGGTGGTACAGGCGATAGATCTGGTTCTGGGCGATGAACAGCTGCTCGGGATAGCGCAGGTGTGCCTCGAGCTCCTCCGGCATCGCCGACTGGGGCTCGAACAAGCCCGGAAAGATCTTGGCCCAGGCGGCGATGATCGGCTCATCAGGGTCGGTGATGAAGAAGCGGACGCTGCCGTCATAGGCGTCCATCACCACCTTGACGCTGTTGCGGATGTAGTTGGCCCCCGGGAACGGGCCGTCCGCACCCAGTGGCTGGGCATTGGGGTAGCGGTCGGTCAGGGTGTAGGCATCCCAGACCCACAGGAGCCGATCCGCCGCGCTGACGATGTATGGGTCGTGGTCGTAGGCGAGGAAGGGGGCGAGCTCCGGCACGCGCTCGTCGATGGCCCGCCGGAAGAGGATCTGCGACTCGGCCGTCAGCTGGGTGCTGATCAGCATGTTCAGGTCGCCGAAGCGCATCGCGAACAGTGCGCGGCTGATCAGGTTGTCGATCGCCACGCCGGTCGTTCCGTTCCATACGGTGGTGGCTCCCTGGTCGGATGACTCGCCGAGCGGGTAGTCGAACTCCTCGGTGTCGGTCCCGGTGATGACGTAGGTGTCGGTCGCCTCGCCGAAATAGATGCGCGGTTGCTCCACCGGCAGACGCGCCTCGCGGTTGATGCCGCTGACCAGGTAGTCGGGCTGGCCCTGGCTGGTGACCCCGTCGACCGGCACCGCGGTGATCCCGTAGCCGTGCGTGTAGACCAGCCGTTCGTTGGTCCACGTCCGGGCGTCAGTCGCCAGCTTTTCGATGTCCAGCTCTCGCGCGCTCAGCATGATCTGGCGCTGATCCCCGTCGATCGTGTAGCGGTCGATGTCGACATCGAGGAAGTCGTAGTAGCGACGCAGGATCTGGTCCTGGCCGAAGGTCGTCAGCAGCGGCCGGTAGTCCCACAGGCGCAGGTTGTCGATGGTGGCCGCGTCCTGCTGGAAGACGGCTTCGGTGAGCGCCTGCTCACCGGTGAAGCTGCGCTGCTCGATCGTGTCCAGGTCGAAGGCAGCGCGCGTCGAGGCCAGGTGCTTGGCGATGTACGGTCGCTCGACGTCCAGCTCATTCGGGTTGACCTGGAAGTTCTGCACGTAGGCGGGGAAGAGCGCGCCGACCAGGATCGAGAGCCCGAACCAGGCGCCGCCGGCGAGGACCAGCGCCCACAGGGTGCGGAACCAGATGTTCAGGAGCAGGAGCGTCGCGGACGCCAGCGCCACGAAGGTCAGGATCACGTAGGCCGGCAGCTGGGCGTTCATGTCGGTGTAGGTGGCGGCCTGGATCGCGTCGTACCCGCTCGGCGAGTAGGAGAGCTCAGGGATGTCGAGCTGGTAGCCGGCCGCGATCAGGATCAGTAGCAGCGCGCCGAGGACCGAGAGGTGCGCCCGCACCGAAGTGGTGAGCCGGAACTGCCAGCGCATGGCACCAGCCGCGTAGGCTCCCAGGCTGAGCAGCAGGATGCCGATCAGGCTGGCGATGCCCCAGCCCTGCAGGAAGCGCCAGAACGGCAGGTCGAAGATGTAGAAGCCGATGTCGCGCCCGAAGTTCGGGTCCACGCTTCCAAAGTCGCCGCCGTTGGCAAAGAGCAGGACCGTCTCCCAGCTGCCGCTCCAGGCGGTCCCCGACAGGAGCGCCAGCAGCAGCGCCAGCCCGATCAGCCCCAGCGTGACCGCGCGCGACACGTCCGGGATCTCGAACTGTCCGATGCGGCGGACCGGCACCTGCGGCGCAATCCGGCGGGCGAGCAGGATGCTGGCAATGGCCGGCAGCGCGAACGCCAGGAAGCCGACCACGAAGAGGCCGACCTGCGACCACAGACGGGTGGTCAGCACGCTGGTCCGACCCAGGGCGTCGTACCACATCAGGTCGGTGATCAGGTTCACGATGCCGCCCAGGAAGCCGAACACTACGAAGGCGACCACCGCGACGCCGATCCACAGTCCCCAGCGCGGCCCTCGCCCGTCTCCGCGCGGTCGAAGGACGCGCGGTCGGCCGGGCCGGAACGGAGCGGGCTCATCGTCACCGGCGGACCGGTCGTGCCCGTTGCCCTGGTCACCGCCGTTGCCGCCGGTGCGTCGCGGCCCGGATGGGGGAATCGGCCGGCCCTCGCGGCGGGCATCCTCCTCAGCCTGGCGGCGCTGCAGTTCCTCCAGAAGCTTGTCGAACCAGCTGGACATGTGCTCCGCATCGTAGCCGGGTGTAACCGAGACCGTATTTGCGAGCACAAGACCCCACCTGGAGTGACCCCATGAAGCGTCTTCTCATCCTCGCCCTGCTGCTCGGATCCCTCGCCCTCCCCGGCACAGTCCTGGGCTTCCATCACGGTGGCCTGCCGTCCACCCTCTGCTCCGCCGACGTCGCGGGAGAACCATCCGACACGAACGGCAAAGTGAGGTTCGGCCTGTCGCACAACACGGCGCAGACGATCCCGCTGCCGCCGGTCGGCGTGCCCGGCCAGGGCCCAACCGAGGACCAGGGCGGCGCGAACTGCGCCAACGGCCCGGACGATTAGCCCGGACTCACTCCCATTCGATGGTGGCCGGCGGCTTGCTGCTGATGTCGTAGACGACTCGGTTGACGCCGGCCACCTCGTTCACGATCCGCGAGCTGATCCTCGCCAGCAGGTCGTAGGGGAGGCGTGCCCAATCGGCGGTCATGCCGTCGTCGCTGGTCACGGCGCGGATGGCGACCACGTTTGCGTAGGTTCGTCCGTCACCCATCACGCCGACCGATCGCACCGGGGTCAGGATCGCGAAGGACTGCCACAGGGACCGATACAGCCCGGCGGCCTTGATCTCGTCGATCACGATCCAGTCCGCCTCGCGCAGCGTCTCAAGCCGATCGGCGGTCACCTCGCCGATGATCCGGATGGCGAGGCCAGGGCCCGGGAACGGCTGCCGCAGGACCATCGCCTCGGGCAGGCCGAGCTCCACCCCCACATTCCGCACCTCGTCCTTGAAGAGGTAGCGCAGCGGCTCGATCAGGCTGAAGCGCAGGTCGGCCGGCAGGCCGCCGACGTTGTGATGCGTCTTGATCTTGGCTGCCGTCTTCGTCTCGGCGGTCTTCGACTCGATGACATCGGGGTAGAGGGTGCCCTGGGTCAGGAAGTCGATCTGCCCGAGTCTGGCCGCCTCCTCCTCGAAGACCCGGATGAACTCGTCGCCGATGATGCGCCGCTTCTCCTCCGGATCCTCCACGCCGGCCAGGCGCCGCAGGAACCGCTCCCGCGCGTCGACCATCACCAGCTTCATGCCAAGGTTCTCGGCGAAGGTCGCTCGCAGCAGCTCCGACTCTCGCTTGCGCATCAGGCCGTGGTCGACGTAGATGCAGGTCAGCTGGTCGCCGATCGCCTGCTGCACCAGGGTGGCCGCCACCGCGGAGTCGACGCCGCCGGAGAGCGCGCAGATCACTTTGCCGTCACCCACCCGTTCGCGGATCCCGGCGACGGTCGTCTCGACGAAGCTCGCCGGCGTCCACGTCGGCCGCGCGCCGGCGATCTCGATCACGAAGTTGCGCAGGATCTCTCGCCCCGCCGGGGTGTGCACCACCTCGGGGTGGAATTGGATCCCGTACAGGTTGCGGGTCGGATCGGCCAGGCCCGCGAAGGCGCTCGTCTCCGTCTGGGCGGTGGTCACGAAGCCGGTCGGCGGGCGGACGATCTGGTCTCCGTGGCTCATCCAGACCGGCTGTTGCCGGTCGAGGCCGCGGAACAGCCCGTCCTCGGTCGTGATCTGGACCGATGCCGGCCCGTACTCACGCTTGGTGCTGGGCGCCACCTCGCCGCCGAGCTGCTGGGCCATCAGCTGCAGCCCGTAACAGATGCCGAGGACCGGTATCCCGCCTCCCCACAATGCCGGATCCGGTTGCGGTGCACCCTCGTCATAGACCGATGAGGGACCGCCGGAGAGGATGATGGCCTTCGGACTGCGGCGCTCGATCTCCGCCCACGCCGTGTCATGCGGGAGCAGCTCACTGTAGACGTGAAGCTCCCGCACGCGGCGGGCGATCAGCTGGGCGAACTGGCTCCCGAAGTCGAGGATGACGACGGTGTCCGGCTCGGACGGAACCTCTTCGGCGCGCTCCGGAGGCGGCGCGTGGAGCGCCTGCTCGAGGTACGCCTCGACCTCGGCGTCGTCAGGGGCGAGGACCCGGTGGCCCGCGTTCGCCGCCTCGCCGTGGACGGTCCGCCCCCGGGTCGGCGGTGTTGATGGCTCGTCCGGCAATGACCCCTCCCTAGCTCACTCCTTGGCGGCGAGCTGCCATGACTTGCCCTCCGTGGCGATTGACGGGGCGATGACCATCTCGACGCTGTGCATCTCGTGGATCGTGCGCGCGCCCAGTGCTGCCATCGACTGGCGAAGCGCCCCGACCAGGTTCTGCGTGCCGTGCGTGGTGTGCGCCGGTCCGAACAGGATCTGCTCCAGCGGCAGCCGCTCGCCGATCTTGATCCGGGTCCCGCGCGGCAGCGTCGGCGACGGCGCCGCCATGCCCCAGTTGAAGCCGAGGCCGGGCGCCTCGAGCGCCGCCGCAAAGGGTGAGCCGAGCATCACCGCATCGGCTCCGCTCGCAATCGCCTTGGCGATATCGCCGCCGGTCTTCATGCCACCGTCGGTGACCACCGGGACGTAGCGGCCCGTCTCCTGCTGGTATCGATCGCGCGCCGCCGCAACCTCAAGGGTGGCGCTGACCTGCGGCACACCGATGCCGAGCACCTCGCGAGTCGTGCAGGCGGCTCCCGGCCCGACGCCGACCAGGATCGCGGCCGCTCCCTGGTGCATCAACTGATAGGCGGCCTCGCCACTCACCGTGTTGCCGACCAGGACCGGGATCTTGAGCGCTCCGGTCAGGTCGGAGAGCGACAACACCCGGCCGCCGGCCGAGATGTGCTGGGCGCTCGAGACCTGCGACTGGACGAGGAAGAGCTCCGCGCCCGCCTCGGCGGCGACCTCGGCGTGGTGCCAGGCCGAGCCGGGGGTGGTGGCCACTGCCGCGCCGCCGCCCTGGGCCCGGACACGAGTGATGAGCGCCGTGATCAGGTCGTCGCGCACGGGGGCGGCGTATGCCCCCGCAAGAAGCTCGGCCGCCTGCTGGTTCGAGTCCGCCGCGGCGACCCGCTCGATGATCGGGCCGGCGTCCGCGTATCGGGTGTAGAGGCCCTCCAGGTTGATGAAGGCGAGGCCACCGTGAAGGCTCATGCGGGCGGCGAAATCGGCATCAGCGACGGCGTCCATGGCCGAGGCGATGAACGGGATCTGGAGCCGATGTCCCCCGATCTCGGTGGTGAGGTCGACCTCGGCGGGGTCGACCGTGATGGCACCCGGCACCAGCGCCACCTCGTCGAATCCGTATGCGCGTCGCAGCCGGGTGGAGGTCGCGTCGGGGGAGATGATTGCCGGGTCGATCAACGACGGCCTCCGCGGGGTGTCGGGCGAGTATAGGGCCGAGACCTCAGGGGATCCGCCACTGGATCGCGTCGATGAAGCCGAGGAGGGCGGAGCGCGTCGCGTCGCTCGGGTCGCGCTCGCAGACGAATAGGCCGTCCACCCGCTGGGGAGTGACCGTGACGTAGTAGACCGATCCATCGGTGTTACCCGTGCCCTCACATCCCTGCGTTGCGGGCACCCTGACGCCCTGTCGATTCCCGATGGCGATGAGCTGTGCCGGAGGCAGGTCGCAGCCCTTTGCCACGCACGCGTGGCGGACCCACGTGACGAGGATCCCCCCGCGATGCAGTTCGCCGTCAATCGGCAATTGGCAGGTGATCGCGGACGCCGCTCCTGAGCAGTCGTCGCGCAACGCTTGATTCGCCACATACAGCACGATGCCGCCTTCAGCGGATGGCCCGGCTGTCGAGGGCTGGATGTTCCAACCGGTCGGCGCGACGAATCGGAAGTCATCATTCTCAAACGAAGGCCCCTGCGGGGCAGGGTGTTCGAGGGCCGCCGCGCAGGCCGTCAGCATTGCGACGCCGGCGCAGCCCGCAGCCAGCCGACCGAGGGCCGCGGTCATCTGCTCCCTACCCGGCTCCGCGGACGATCATCTGGTCCCGCTCGGGGCCGACGGAGACGAGCCCGATCGGCACGCCAGCCAGCCCCTCGAGCCGCTCGACGTAGGCGCGTGCCGCCGGTGGCAGCTCACCGAACTCGCGGCAGCCGGTCGTATCGGCCTCCCATCCGGCAAGGTCCTCGTACACGGGCTCCAACCGCTGGTAGACCGATGTCGAGGCGGGCACCGTCTTCCATTCCGCTCCCGTCTCCGGATCGCGATAGGCGACGCAGACCCTGATCCGGTCGGATCCGTCGAGCACGTCCAGCTTGGTCAGGGCGATGCTCGAGTAGCCGGCCAGCCGCACGCTGAACCGCACCGTCACGGCGTCGTACCAGCCACACCGCCGCGGACGCCCCGTCGAGGTGCCGTACTCGACGCCGCGCTCGCGCAGTCCCTCCCCCTCCGCATCGAGCATCTCGGTCGGCAGCGGTCCCGCGCCCACGGCCGTGGTGTAGGCCTTGGCGACGCCGATCACCTTGTCAATCGCCACTGCGGGCAGGCCCGCCCCGATCGACGCGCCACCGGGGATCGGGGACGAGGAGGTGACGTAGGGATAGGTCCCCCAGTCGATGTCACGCATGGTGCCGAGCTGGCCCTCGAGCAGGATGCGCTGCCCATCCACCAGCGCGCCGTCGACCAGCTCCTGGCCGTCCACGACATGCGGTCGCAGCCGTTCCGCCGCGGCCAGGTATTCGGTGGCGATGCGATCTTCATCGGTCGCCTCGTCGATGGCGGGGAGCAGCTCGTCGCCATCACCACCCGCCCCGAAGTAACCGGTGACGATGCGTCGTATTCGCTTCAGCGCGGAGTGAAGCTGCGCCCGGAAATCATCGGGCTCCATCAGGTCGACCACCCGGATGCCGCGGCGGGCCACCTTGTCGACGTAGGCCGGACCGATGCCTCGGCTGGTCGTCCCCAGCTTCGCCGTGCCGCGCTCACGCTCCTCGAGCTGGTCGAGCAGCACGTGGTAGGGCATCACCAGGTGGGCTCGCTCGCTGATGAAGAGATTGGCGCCGTCGAAGCCCGCCGCGGCAAGGCCGTCGAGCTCGCGGACCAGCGCCGGGGGATTGATCACCACGCCCCCGCCCAGCAGGTTGCGGGTCGCCGGGTAGAAGATGCCGGAAGGGATCAGGTGCAGTTTGAAGTGGCCGTGCGGGTTCACCACCGTGTGACCGGCGTTGTTGCCGCCGCCGTAGCGGATCACCAGGTCGGCATCGGTGGCGAGGTAGTCGACCACGCGGCCCTTCCCCTCGTCGCCCCACTGGGCGCCGACGACGGCTATTACGGCCATGGGCAGGCACAGACCTCAAATGCTTGGGAGACGACGCATCGTAGCGCCGGCCGGCGGGTGGGGATGCGCGAACGACGCCCTCGGGCGGCGGCGTTCCGGTGCGCGTGCCTGACGAATGTCGGACGGGTCAGGTCCGGGTGGCACGCACCTTGTCGAAGCAGCTGCTGCAGTAGACCGGGCGGTCATTGCGCGGCAGGAATGGCACGAGCGCCTGTCCACCGCACTCGGCGCACACCGCGGCGTGCATTTCGCGCTGGCCCGTACCGCCACCCGAGCTGATCCCCAGGGCCCGATTCTGCTTCGCGGTTGCGCGGCAACTCGGACAGCGCTGAGGCTCGTTGACGAGGCCCTTCTCGGCGTAGAACTGCTGCTCGCCGGCGGAGAAGACAAAGTCCATCCCGCAGTCGCGGCAGCTGATCGTCTTGTCGGCGTACACCTACCCCTGCCCTCCATCGTCACGCCCGGGCCGATATGTACGGTGCTGTTCCTCGGGCCTGGGCTGATCGGCGGCGTCGCGCTGGATCGGTCGGACTCGGGTTGAGCAGTGGACCGGACGTTGCGCGGCCGACTATACACACGCCTTCAAGGCCTGCCTAGAGTGCAATCCGTGCCTCTATGCGGCCGCAGTCGGATGGCCGATGATCCCGACGTGAACGAGCAGTCATCTGCGCCGCCCGCCCGACGAGTGCCACAAACGGTGTGGCGGTGGCTGTTGGCCGTGGTTCCGCTTGGCATCGGGGCCTTCCTCGGCTACCAGGCGGCGTACCAGTCGTCGCTCGGCGGGTTTGGCGGGGCGTTCGGCGCCGCGTACCTGGCATACGCGATCGGCGGGTTGGTGCTCATCGCGGGCCTGGCGGGAGTCGGCAACGCCCTGCGCCCGGCCGGGCGTGGACGGGTGGCCAGTCGCTATTCCTTCGCTGCAGCAGCGCTCATCGCAGCGGGTGGCGCCGGGGGCTGGGCCGCCGTCCCGATCCTTGACATCGGCTATCACCCGCCGGTGGTGCTCCAGGCCGGGGCGAGGCAAGCGTGACGCTGGACGGCGTCCCAACCTTCGAGCCTTCGACGGCTGGCCGAGCGAACTGCCAGTCAGTGGTGGCCGGCACCGACGTCGCAGGTGTGACGGCACTGAGCCTTGGCGACATGGATGGCAACGCCTTGCGTGCGGCAGTCAACCTGCCGGCGGCGGGCGCCTCGGGCCATGTCTCACTGTTCATCGACGCAGCTCACTTCCCCGATGGATCGGTGGCTCCGATGTGGGACACCGACGAGGTGGAGATCCAATCGTCTTCCGGTGGCGCGAGCGGCAGCGTCCGATTTGCAGACGCACCGATCCGCGTCGACCCGGAGCTGGGTGCGCCGGGGCCATCCTGGCCCACGACTCTCTCAGGCGAGATCACCTGGTCATGTGGACCATGGTTCGCCGAGGATGCACCTGGCGCTCCGACGGTGGTGGGACAGATCACCCTCGAGCTTTCGAGGATCGGGTGGGTCGGGGACTCCAGCGCCACCGCGACGTGCGACTTCGAGGCCGATGGCTCGGTCGCAGGCGTTGCGAGCGACAAGGTCGGCTTGCTCCAGGGGGAACCGATGGCCCTCGCTCTCGGCCTGCTAGGCGATCCACGGGCCGGCGACGAGGTGCACCTGATGTTGAGCGTTCACATCGCCGCCCCGTCTCCCGCCCAATCGGTGCCGATCGCGGCCCTCATGGCCGCCACCTCCGGACGCACCATCGGCTGGACGGATCTGGTGACGATCGAGGAGATCGCCTACCTTGGCCTCAGCGGCCGTCTGGCGTTTTCCGATGTGCCGATGGAGACGACGCCGGACCCAGCCTGGCCGGCAAGCCTGAGCGGCGAGCTCAGCTGGGAGTGTCGCTGAGCGGAACTCGCCTGCAAGTGCCATTTGGCACCGATCGACCCGCTCGATTCGGGCCGTTCGCCTCGTGACAGCCGTGCCGCCCGGTGGTACGCCTAAGCCAATTCGCCGCAGAGGGTGAGCCGATGGCCTCAACCGCCTGGAAGGGATTCACGATCGTCGGGCTGGCGCTGCTCCTGGTCGCTTGCTCGCCGAGCGCCGCCCGGCGCGATGTGCCGGCCGGCACCGATCGCGTGGTGGAGCTTTCGATGGAAGGGATGCACTTCATCCCCGACCGCGTCGAGGTCCGAGCCGGCGAGCTGGTGGCGTTCGTGGTCACCAACCCGGATGACATCGCGCACGAGCTCTTCATCGGCACGGAGGCCGATCAGCTGGCGCACGCCGCCATGCACATGGCCGCGGCGGCGAGCGCTCAGCCACAGGTGCGCCACGCCGGGTACGGGATCTTCCTGGCGCCGCGCGAAACCGGTGTGGTCAGCTACCGCTTCGACACGGCCGCCGAGATCCTGCTCGGCTGCCACCTTCCGGGCCACTGGGAGGCTGGGATGCACGCCGTGGTGGTCGTCGAGCCGTAGGGGCCTAGTAGGTAACGGCCTCGGTCTCCCGGGCGGCCATCGTGTAGAAGCGCGTGTTTGTCTTGCGGAACTGCAGCGGGACCTCCCCGATCGGGCCGTTGCGGTGCTTGGCCACCTTGGCCTTGATCAATTCCACGTCGCTGTTCGCGTTCGCCTCGCCGTCGCGATAGAGAAAGATCACAACGTCCGCATCCTGCTCTATGGAGTTGTGGACGACGATGCCGTCGGCGATGAAGTTGTTCGTGTCGGGCACCGTGGCGTCGTAGACCATCTCCTGCCCGAGCGGCTCGATGGCCACCACCCGATCCCAGAACAGATCGCCAGTGTCCAGGTCTTGCAGCCCCGGGTCCTCGAGAACCTCCGCCAGCTTCGCCAACCGTGGGCGACTCGGTGCGTGGCGGTAGAAAGAACTGCCCGCGTAGGACGACCCGACTGCCACCTGCAGCGCTCGCTCGGACAGACCGCGTCCGTTCATTGCCAGGCGGACTGAACGCCAGACCTGCAGCGGGATGGTGTCGACGTTGGGGTTCGAGGCCACACCGCGCAGTCGGACCAGGGCCGACCGGCAACTCTCCGCCCGCGCCCCGTGGACACCGATCTCCTCCAGGAACCTCCGCTGATCGGAGACCCCCGATACATCGACGGTGTAGCCGAAACGACCGCGCGTCGCTGGCACGGATCGCAGCCGCGCACGCAGGTCAACCCGGAGCAACAGAGCCTGCACGTCCTCGGCGAGCGGTCGGCTCGTGGTGGCGTAGTAGATCCTGACTGCTCCGCCGCGCGCGGTGGTGACCGACCCATCGGTCGCCCACAGGTGGCGCAGGAAGAGGCGTACCTGTGTGTCCGGCAGGCCGAAGACCTGCGGCGGCAGGAACTTCTCATGCGCCCGCAGGCCATAGAGGTTGAGGCCGGTCAGCCACGCAGCGATGGGGTTGTGACGGCCGCGCGCGAGCGGGTATGGCGATGGCAGGTAGATGTGAGTCCAGCTGCCCTGCTTCACCCGCCGGTGCGTGACTCCGAAGTGAGATGCGGCGTCGGCCACGGCCCGGAGATTTTCCTCGTCGGCACTGGTGTAGTGGATCGGCTGATGGCTGGCAACGGTCCCATCCCCGATCAGGTGCGCGAGCATCACGACCTCGGCTGCCGGCCACTCGCGCACCGACGCCGGAGCGCTGACGCGGCGCGGCACAGCCACCCGGCTTCCCACCCGCAGATCATCGAGGGCGGCCCAGCCGTCCATGGTCAGGAATGGGTGGTTGCCGCTGGCCTTCACCTCGCGACCGGAGGCAAGTCGCAAACGGTAGGTCGGTTTCATGCCGCTGGGAAAGACATGCGTCATGGTGCGGCGCACCAATCGCAGGTTGTCGGTGACAGACCAGACGGGGACGTTTCGCTCGCCGCGGGCCAGCAGCTCGCCGAGAGACTCCGAAGCCCCCGTATCGGCGCGAAGGATCCGGGTGTCCGCTGTCAGGCAGCCCGACTCCCTCAGGTCGGAGAGGCGTGGCTCGGCACTGCCTCGCTGCTCGACGCCGCGTGACAGCTGGGAGAGGGCGATCACCGGCACCTTCAGCTCCCGCGACAGCTGCTTCAGGCCTCGGCTGATCTCGCTCACCTCCTGGACCCGGTTCGGCTCCCGTTGCGAGTAGCCCCCTTGCATCAGCTGCAGGTAGTCGACGATCAGCAGATCGAGCCCGCGCTGCTCCGCCTCCAGGCGACGGGCCTTGGTCCGCAGCTCCAGGACGGTGAGCACCGGCGAGTCGTCGATCCACATCGGCGCCGCGTGCATCGAGTTCATGACCTGGGCGATCTTGCTCCAGTCGGTCTCGTCCACGAAGCCGCTCTGCAGGGGTCGCGGGTTGATCCCCGACTCGGCCGAGAGGAGGCGCAGCGCGAGCTGCTCCTTGCTCATCTCCAGCGAGAAGACGCCGACCTTTTTTCCCTCGTGCACCGCCGCGTGCTGTGCGATATTCAGCGCCATGCTCGTCTTCCCGACGCTCGGCCGGGCGGCGAGGATGATCAGGTCGGACGGCTGGAAGCCACCCAGCAGCGCATCCAGCTGCGAGAGCCCGCTCGGGATGCCCAGGATCTGGCCCCGATGCTCGTGCAGGTACTCGAGGCGGTCGTAGGCCTGGCCCAGCAGCGTGGCGAGGGATTCGAATCCGCCAACTGTGCGGCGCTGGCTGATCTCGAACAGGATCCCCTCGGCCCGGTCGATGGCGGCCTCCGCGTCGTTGGCCTCCTCGTAGCCGACAGCGGCGATCTTGCCGGCCGCGCCGATCAGGTTGCGGAGCACCGCCTTGCGCTCGACGATCCGGCCGTAGTGCTCCACGTGGACGGCGGTGGGGACCATGTTCATCAGGCTGGCCAGGTAGGCCGGGCCGCCGATCGGTTCCAGCCGATCCCGACGCGCCAGCTCGTCCCCCAGCGTCACCAGGTCGATCGGCTCACGCTGGCCATGCAGGCCGAGCATGGCCTCGTAGATGTCGGAGTGCTGCTGGCGGTAGAAGTCGGGCGGATGAAGGAAGTCGGCGACCTTGAGGATCGCCTCAGGATCGATCAGGATCGAGCCGAGGACGCTCTGCTCGGCCTCGACCGCCTGTGGTGCCAGCTTGTCGATGCTCATCGGCTCGCCACGCAGGCAGGCACGGCGAGGCATTGGCGAGGCATGGTCCAGACCCTACCGGCACAGCACGTGGGAAGGGCACGGTTGTCCACCGACTTACCCACCAAACCGAAACGCGGGTGGGGACAGGCTGTGGACATCGGCGACGCGCGAGAGCTGTTCACGTGGCACACCAGCTGCGTGGATGATGCCAGTCAAGCCCTCGGCCGCGACACCTAGTCTGTCCCGGCCCTGCCCTCGCCGAGCGGCGGCTCGCGGGAACTCGTCAGCCCTGGAGTGGCACCACGCTGACCGTCATCTCGGCCTCGACGCCGGGCATCAGCCGCACGTCGATCTTGAAGTCGCCGAGCATCTTGATCGGCGAGCGGAGGTGGATGTCGTGCCGATCAACCTCGATCCCCTCCTTGGCAATCAGCTCGGCAATCTCGCGGTTGGTGACCGATCCGAAGAGGCGATTCTTCTCGCCGGACTTGACCGCGACCTCGAGCTTCATGGAGCGCAGCCGCTCGGCCGTGGCCTCGGCCTCGGCGCGGAGACCCTGCTCGCGAGCCTCGCGCTCGCCACGGTGGCGCTCCCAGTTGGCGAGCGCTCCGGCGTCGGCGAGGGCCGCTGCACCGGTCGGGAAGAGGAGGTTGCGCGCGTAGCCGTTCTTGACCTCCTTCACGTCGCCGGCGTGACCGAGCCCCTTCACATCGCGCTTCAAGATCACCTTCATGCCGTCTGTCGTCCCTTTCCGCTGGTCAGTTGAGCTTTGGCTCGCCACGTCCAGCGGCAACCTGGAGCTGCCATTGGTCGTCGGCTGACTCTGGGTCGGCAGTGGCCCCCTCACGCTCCGCGGGGTTGCCGCGTCGCGAGATCCTCAGCCGCGCGAGGAGGCTCTTGACCGCGCGTGGATCCCGCAGATCGCTGTAGCGCTCGAGCAGCTCCGGCAGGTTGTCGCGGATCTCGTCGTAGCGATGGCCCATCAGCGAGCGGAGTCGCGCCAGGTCCTTGTCGAGGTCGGCGGTGCCGTTCTTCGCGCGGTCCAGGTGATCCTTGCGAACCTGTGCCGGCGCATTGGCGATGAACAGGTCCAGCACCAGCATCAGGACCGTCAGGTCATCGGCCTGGCCGAGGATCGGGATGGCGTCCGGGATCAGGTCAAAGGGCATCACCAGGTAGACGAGCGCGGCTCCCAGCAGACCCTTGAGGGGGAGGGGCGTGCGCGGGTCGCGGACGAGTCCCCAGATGACGCGCGCGTACATCGGGAGCTTCCAGATCAGGCGTGCCATGCGCGCATAGCGCAGTTGGCCGGATAGCTTCACGGTGATTCTCCGGTTCCGGTCCAGGTGGGCCCCGATGGTATCAGAGCCGCCAGATTTCAGGTTTCGTGGGCCAAAGCCCATTGACATTAGAACGCCTGTTCTGGTACTGTCGCGGGTAACGCCCTACCAAGGAGTCGCCGGTGACAAAGCATGACGCCGAGCGCCGCAGGAAGATCCTCGAGAGCATCGCCCGCATCGTCGCGGAGCGCGGCTATCCGCCCAGCGTGCGAGAGATTGCCGAGGCGGTCGGCCTTGCCTCGCCATCGGCTGTGCACCACCACCTGACCGCCCTCGAGCGCGACGGGATGGTCGAGCGCGGCTCCCACTCATCGCGCGCCCTGCGACTGACGGTTCGCGCTGAAGCCGAGCTGGGTCTACCCGCTCGCCGCCCGGTACCGGCCGAACGGAGCCGGGTCACGCCGTTCCGGATGCGGATGGAGCGCGATCGCCTGGCCCTCCCGGTGGTCGGCGAGATCGCCGCCGGCCAGCCGATCGAGGCCTACGCGGAGGGCGCCGAGACGCTCGATGTCCCCCGCTCGCTGCAGGCGCGCGACGACTCGTACGTCCTTCGCGTGCGCGGCAAGAGCATGATCGACGACCTCATCGACGACGGCGATTACGTCGTGGTCCAGCCCCAGGCAACCGCCCACGACGGCGACATCGTCGTGGCCCTGCTCGAGGACAATGGGGTCACGCTCAAGCGCTTCTATCGCGAGAAGGACCGCATTCGACTGCAGCCGGCGAATGCCGAGATGGAGCCGATCTACGCCACCGAGGTCCAGATCCAGGGCAAGGTGGTCGGGGTCATCCGCAAGCTGACGTAGGCTCGGGGGGCGATGACTCGCACCATCCTCCACGCCGATCTCGACGCCTTCTACGCGAGCGTCGAGGTGCTCGACAACCCGTCCCTGCGCGGCAAACCGGTGATCGTGGGCGGCGATCGCGGAACGCGGGGCGTGGTGATGGCCGCCTCGTACGAGGCGCGCAAGTTCGGCGTCCACTCCGCCATGCCCATCCGCACCGCGGCTGCACTCTGCCCTACCGGCGTCTTCCTTCCCGGCCACCCGGACCGCTACCGCGACCTCTCGACCCAGGTGATGCGGATCTTCGCCTCGTACACGCCAATGGTCGAGCCGATCAGCCTGGACGAGGCGTTCCTGGATGTCACCGCCAGCCGCGAGGTGTTCGGCGACGGCGAGACGATCGGGCGGGCGCTCAAGCAGCGCGTGCTCGCAGAGGCCGGACTGGTGGTCAGTGTGGGGGTGGCGACCAACAAGCTGTGCGCCAAGGTCGCATCGGACCTGCGCAAGCCCGACGCGCTGGTCGTCGTCCCTCCTGGCGGTGAGGCAGAGTTCCTGGCTCCGCTCCCCGTCAGCCGGCTGTGGGGCGTCGGGCCGCAATCGCGCCAGGCACTGGCCGACTATGGCGTGACCACGATCGGGCAGCTGGCGGCGCTGCCCGATGGGACCCTCCGCCGCCGATTCGGGAGCCACGGCCACGACCTGGCGCTCCGCGCTCGCGGCATCGACCCGGCGCCCGTGGTCGCGTGGCAGGCACCCAAGAGCATCGGTCATGAGCTGACGTTCGAGCGTGACGTCGACGATCCGGCGCGCCTGGAGGCGACGCTGCTCGACCTGGCCGAATCGGTGGCGAGCCGTCTGCGCAGCCATCACCTGGCCGCGGGCGCCGTGCAGCTCAAGCTCCGCTACGAGGGGTTTGAAACGCTCACCCGGCAGATGCCGGTGCCACGCCAGACCCGCGAATCGGAGCCGATCTATGCCGCCGGCGTCGCCCTGCTGCGCAAGACGCTGGTCCGCGACCGCGCCGTGCGCCTCATCGGCCTGACCGCCATCAATCTGACCGATGTCCAGCAGCTCACCCTCTTCGACGAACCCGACAAGGCCGATCGCATCACGCGCTCGATCGACGCGGTGCGCGGACGGTTCGGGGAGAAGGCGATCACGCGGGCGCGGCTCATCGGGCACCGGGATCGGCGCCGCTTTGACTTCGGGGAGAAGCCCGAGCTGCCACCCGACCCGGACCCTTGACAAGTCGAACACCTGTTCGTATGCTGCCGCCTAATAGAACGCCTGTTCGGTGCCTGCGGCAGGCGGCGTGAAGGAGTTGTGGAACCGATGGCGCTCACCAAGATCACGCCGACCCCGGCACGCGTGCAGTGGGACCGGCGACTCGCAAGGCCCTCGACCGTCCGGGTCGGTGGCCGACAGCTGACCGTAACCGGGCTTGACGTGATGCGCGACGAGACCGCGGCCTACCCCGCTGATCGCGGCCCGCGCATCACCTACCTGGTCGAGACCGATGCGGGCCAGGCTTCGGTCGTGTTCGATGGACGGCGCCGGCGCTGGTTCGTGGACGCACTCGACGAGGCAGCGTAGGGAGCCTCAGTCCAAGGGCTCGGCCTCAACGATCCAGAGCGGCCCGTCGCCGGCTTCAACGCGCCGAGCGTCGCCGCCCGGGTCGCTGAGAGATGTGCGGACCAAGCGGACCCGCTTACCATCCAGTTCGGCGATGGGGCCAACCACCGGCGACAGGCCGAACGTGAAGGCCCAGGCGCGCGCCTGGTCGTGGATCTGTCGCGCAGACTGGGACCAGTCGACGGTCGCGTAGTCCTCGCCGAAATGGCCGGCCCAGGTGACCCCCTCGGTCGGCTGCGGGTCGCCGGGGTCGCCGGCCGCGATGCGGGCGAAGACTTCCGGCAACAGGCTGAGCGCCACCGCGCCCATGCGCGGACCGACCACGTCGATGCCATAGTCGTCGTCGAGCATCGGCACCGGGGCCTGGGCCAGGATCGGACCGGTGTCGAGCTCCGAGTCCATCCGATGCCAGGTCACGCCGAACTGCGCGTCTCCATCGCGGAAGGCCCAGGCCAGCGGGATCGGGCCGCGATGGCGGGGCAGCATGCCGGGGTGGCAGTTGACTGAACCGAGCGGGGGCACATCCAGCGCCCCCTGCGGAATGCGCCACGGGAATCCCCAGCACAGCGCCAGGTCCGGGCGGCTGGCGCGCAGGAGCGGCTCGACCGACCACTTGTCGTGCGCCAGCAGCACGTCGAGGCCAGGGGGCGCGGTCTCGTCGCCCATCGGCTCGCGACCGGGCGGTGTAGGCTGCCGCCGGCGAGCGCTGATGATGGCGACCGGGTCATGGCCGAGCTCGCGCAGTGTGGGAACAAATGCCGCGGCCACGGGCGGCACGGTCGTGATGAGCGCGATGCGCCAGCCCACCTGCTTCATGCGGTTCGGAGTCTAGCCCGTACAATCCGAGGCAAGGCTCGCCCGCGGGCGCCGTGCGGGCGTCCGAAGACCACACGAGGCAGCTCGCCGATGGGCGATTCCACCCAACTCACCGACCTTCCCCTGCACGAGTTTCTTGAGCGCCTGGGGAGCAGCGATCCGGTCCCCGGTGGCGGCAGCGCCGCCGCGCTGACGGCCGCCATGGGCGCCGCCCTGGTCGCGATGGTGGCGGAGCTGACGATCGGCCGTCCGGCCTACGCCGAACACGAAGCGACCGTCAGGCACCTGCGCTTCGATGCCCTGGACCGCAAGGCCGAGCTGCTCAGCCTGGCCCAGGAGGACGCCACTGCCTACGACGCAGTTGTCCGCGCTCGCCACATGCCGAAGGACTCGGAGGCGGAGCGCACGGCACGTACCGGCGCCCTGCAGGGGGCCATGACGGAAGCGGCACGAATCCCCTTGCGTGCCGCGGTGGTCGCCTCGGAGGTCCTCGACCTGGCCGAGCGGATCGCACCGATTGGGAATCGCAACGCGGCCAGCGATGCGGGTGTGGCCGCCCAGCTGGCCGCGGCGGGGCTGCGCGGCGCGCTCCTCAACGTCCGCATCAACCTTCCCTACCTCGCCGATGACGACCCGTTGCGCGAGTCGGCGCCCGCCGAGATCGCACGTCTCGAGGCGTTGGCCACGACGGGCGAGCAGGCGGCGCTGGCTGCCGTGGACGAGCGGCTGGCGGCCAAATGACGGCCAAGATCCTCGACGGCCGGACCGTCGCATCCCGCCTGTGGCGCGACCTCTCGGACCGCATCGCCGAACTGCATGAGCGGACGGGGGCCACGCCTCGCCTGGCGATCGTCCGGCTCGACGCACGGGGCCCGTCCGCGGTCTATGCGGCGAGCGTGTGGCGCGCGGCTCGCAGCGTGGGCGTCGACGCGTTCGAGATCGCCCCGCCGGAGGGGGTGGCGCTCTCCGACCTTTCAGCGCGCATCGGCGCCCTGAGCCGCGACCCGAGCATCGCCGGCATCGTGATCGCCCAGCCGGTGCCTGCCCACCTCGACGCGGCAGCCGTGGTGGAGTTGATCGACCCGGTGAAGGATGTGGACGGCGCCACGCCGCTCAATGCCGGCCGCATCGCGCGCGGCGAGCGGACCTTCGTGCCGGCCACGGCGCTGGCGGTGATGGCCATCCTGCGCAGCTATGGGATCCCGATCGCGGGCAAGCGCGCCGTGGTGGTCGGTCGCTCCGCGGTCGTGGGACGGCCCGCCGCGGCCCTGTTGCTGGCCGCCGACGCGACCGTGCAGATCTGCCATCGCCGGACCCGCAACCTGGCCCGCGAGACGCGACGAGCGGAGATCCTGGTGGTCGCCGCCGGCGTGCCGCACCTGGTTCGAGCCGAGATGGTGAATCGCTCGGCGGTGGTGATCGACTGCGGCATCAACACCACGCCGGACGGGATCGTGGGCGACGTCGACTTCGCCGCGGTGCGGCCGGTGGTCAGCGCCATCACCCCCGTGCCGGGTGGGGTTGGCCCGGTCACGACCATGATGCTTTTGCAGCAGACGGTCGATGCCGCTGAGCGGGCCGAGTCATCCGACGAGCCCGCACTCGACCGATACGCCCTCCCGGAGCGAGCTCCGACCAAATCGGATCGCTGATCGATCAGGGCGAGGCGATGGCCTCGATCATGTCATCGAGCGGCACCGAGCCGTCGATGAAGCCGAGTCGCAGCATCGTTTCGTAGCCGCTCGTCCAGACCGACGTGTCGATCGCCCCGTCCTGACTCCAGAGCTCCACGGTCGCCTCCAGCACGGCGAACGCCGTCGCCCGGTCCTCGCCGATCGCCGGCACCGCAGCGACGGCCGCATCCAGTCCCACCTCCGGGTTCGCGGCAATGGCCACTAGCGCACGAATGATCGCCCTGGCGAACTCGGTCGCCAAGGCCGGGTCGCTGGCGAGGAGATCGTCCCCCGCGATCAGCCCCGGGCCGGGCAGCGGAGCGAGGTCGTCCAGGGTCAGCAAATCGACCGCCATCCCTTCGCCCTCGAGGCGCAGCGGCTCGTTATTGCGGAAGCCGGTGATCATGTCGACGTCCCCGTTCAGCAGCCCCTGGACCTGGTTGAACTGCGGGTAGCCGCGGATCACCACGTCGTCGGGAGTCATTCCGCCGGCGTCGAGAAGTGCCAGGAGCGCGTGCCACGACGAGCCAAACTCTCCCGGTGTGCCGATTCGCATGCCGGCTAGCTCGGCCGGTTCGGAGGGCACGGAGCCGCGAGGTCCGATGAGGGCCACCGGGAAGTGGTCGTACAGCGTGGAGATGTACTTCACGGGGATGCCCGAAGTTCGGCCGATCATGACGTCAGTGGCGTCGGCCACCCCGAACTCGGCCTGTCCATCGGCCACCAGGACGAGAACGTCACTCGCGTCCTTGAACTCGATGCTCACGTCCAGGCCCGCATCCGCGAAGTAGCCGGCCCGCTGGGCGAGGTAGAAGGGGGCGAACTGCACGTCAGGCCGGAAGCCGAGCAGCAGCGTGACCGGTCTGAGGGCCACGGATGGCGAGGACGTACCCGCGTTCTGGCAGGCGACCAGCATCAGGACGATCAGCGGCAGGAGGAGGCGGCGCGGAGACATCGGTCTTCCTTTCTTACGGTTGCACGACGAGACGGCGCTCGACTAGCACGACCAGCCCGTGCAGGCCGATGCCGATGATCGCAAGGGTGGCGAGAGCGACGAACATGAGAGGGGTGTCGAAGAGCCCCTGGTCGGCAATGTTGATCAGGACGCCGAGGCCGCTGCCGGCACCAGCCCATTCGGCCACGACGGCGCCGATGACGGCCAGGGTCACTCCCACCCGCAGGCCGCCGAAGATGACGGGGAGGGCTGAGGGAATCTCCAGCCGGGTGGTCCGCTGGCCCGCTGTCGCGCCCAGCGAACGGAACAGCTCGACCAGCAACGGATCGGCCGAGCGGATGCCGACCATCGTGGCGATGGCGATCGGGAAGAAGACGATAAGGGCGCAGATCAGCACTCGCGCCAAGAGGCCGCCGCCGAACCAGATGTCGAGCAGCGGGGCCAGCGCCAGGATCGGCACCGACTGGGCCGCGACGATATACGGCGAGAGGACCCGCTCGATCACCACGCTCTTGCCCAGGGCGGTTCCCACGGCGATCGCTGACGCAGCTCCGACCACGAGACCCAGCAGGATCTCGGAGAGGGTCACGGCGGTGTGCTCCCAGAGCAGTCCTGAGCCGATGGCGCGCACGGCGCGCTCAGCCACCACCTCGGGCGCGGGGAGGATGTAGTCGGGCGTGCCGGTCACGACGGTGAGCACCTTCCAGGCAACCAGGAAGGCTGCGAGCGAGATGAGAGTCGTGGCGAGGCTTCTCATCGATCGAGCCACGGCGTCAGCTCCGGCGGATGGACCTCCGCCAGCGCTGTGCGGGTCGCGGCGTCGATGCTCGCGGCCGCTGGGTCTCCGGAGAGCGTCGCTGGCCGCGGCCGTGGCAGCTCGACCGGGATGATCTGGGCCACTCTGCCCGGTCGCGCTGTCATGACCACGATTCGATCGGCCATGCGGACCGCTTCGCTCACGGAGTGCGTCACCAGGACCACCGTTCGCGGGCGGTCCATCCAGAGGCGCTGCAGCTCGCCGTCGAATCCCTCGCGGGTGAGGGCGTCGAGCGCGCTGAACGGCTCGTCCAGCAGGAGGATCGGCGGGTCGGTGATCAGGGCTCGAGCCAGTCCCGCTCGCTGTGCCATCCCGCCCGAGAGCTGCGCCGGCCGAAGCTCCGCAGCCTCCGCCAGCCCCACGCGTTCGAGTGCTTCTTGCGCGCGTTGCCTTGCTTCGACGGCCGGGGCGCCGGCCAGGGTGAGCGGCAGCGTGACGTTGTCGAGGGTCGACAGCCACGGCAGCAGGCGCGGCTGCTGGAACGCAAGGCCGACCCGCCCGTCACCGGCTCGCGGCCCGGCGGCTGATCCCTCGCCGATCAGAACTCGGCCGGCGGCTGGTGGCAACAGCCCGGCAATGACTCGCAGGAGGGTGCTCTTGCCGCAGCCATTGGGACCGATGATCACGGTCAGGCTGCCCGCAGGGATGCCGAGGGTGAGGTCTCGCAGCGCCTCAACCATGCCCGATGCCTCGGGGAACTGGACGCTCACGCCCTCGAGGCGGACGGGCATGCCGGAAGGCATCGGCGCCTCCGCCGGTTTCGTCGCCGCCTCGCTGATCATCGTTCGCTCCCGCTGACGCCGTCCTGGCATCGCGCGCGGGGCTCGGCCGCGGGCTCTCGTGGCTCGACGTGCGTCGGGCGCGCACGCGCGCGCCATCGGCTTCGTCGATGCGTCGGAGAGCGCCTCGCGGTCGCCTTCTCCCATCCGGACTGTGACCGTCGGCCCTGTCTGCCTGCGAGCTTTGCGCTCGCCGGGTCAGGTCGGCCCCGTCAGGTTCGCCCCGTCAGCCGCTCCTCGGCGTCAGGGCCTGATGGGGTTCGCGGGCTGGCTCGCCTCAGCGAGCCGACCGCCGGTGGGGACTTTCACCCCGCCCCGAAGGCGATGAATCGTTCAGTTGACGCCAGCGTGCACGCTGCGCACCTGGCGGTCAAGCAGCCAGGTGCAGCCCCCCAACGTCCACGCCTATTTCTCGCCCTCGGAGAGCAATGTGCCGCGCAAGGGATGCAGGTCTAGTCATTCCTCACAGCCCGAGAATTGAAGGCGCCGTCCGCCGAATCTGCGCCCATGATTGGGCATAAGCCCCCGCGTCAGAGAATTAGCCGGGCGAAGTCGCGGTCGCGACGGGAGGCCAAGCTCGCCCGTTAACCCCCGCGCACCGCGGATCACGCAATGACCTGGTCGGTCCCCCCTCGAGCCCGCAGCCAGCGGTAGATGACATACACCATGCCCACCACCACGATGACGTAGATAACGAGCTCGAACGGGCGCACCGCCTCGTACAGTCGCTTGTAGTTTTCCCCGAGCAGGTAGCCGCCGAGCAGCAGACCTGCGTTCCAGGGCAACGACCCCAGCGCGCTGAAGAGCAGGAAGCGGCCGACGGGCATGCGGGCCACCCCGGCGGGGTAGTTGATCAAGGCCCGCAGCAGCGGCACCAGTCGAGCGAAGAACACCGCCCGATCCCCGTAGCGCGCAAACCACGCGTCGGCGCGATCGAGGTCATCGGGCTTGATGTGGACGTAGCGTCCCCATCGGTCCAGCAGGGGTCGCCCGCCCCAGGCACCGATCAAGTAGCCCGCCAGCGACCCCAGCACCGCCCCGACAGTGGCAATCACCAGCACGATCAGCCAGCTCCACGGCGCATTGGTCAGCGGTTCGAGGATCGAGGGATCGGACGCAGACTGGCTCACCTTCCAGCCGGCCATCGGCACGATCACCTCGGACGGGATGATCGGCACAAAGGTCTCCAGCGCGATGGCGATCGCCACCCCCAGGTAGCCGACCGCGTCGTACAGGCCCAGGAAGAAGGGGATGATGGTCCGATCGATGAAGTCGAGCATCGGTCAGGCGGGGACTCGGTAGTCCACCGCCAGGGAGTAGACCGCCACGATCACCGCCAGCAGTGCGCCGCCCGCCATCCAGCCGCCGAGCAGGTCGATCGGGTAGTGGGCCCCGAGATAGAGGCGAATCAGGCTGATGGCGCCGATCAGGCCAATCGCCGCGCCATAGGCGATCATGCCGCGCCGCCGATCCAGGCTGACCCGCGCCACGCAGAACGCGAGCAGGCCGTAGAAGACGGTGGCGCGCAGGGCGTGTCCGGCGGGGAAGTCGGCGATGTCATCCAGACCGATACCCCCAATGTTGAACATCGCGTTCCCCAGCGTCGCCAGGCTGATCTCCGGGATGGCGGTGAAGTACTTCAGCGCCCACTCGATCGGGAAGGCGAGCGTCCCGGCCGCCAGCAGGAGGGCAAGATCGGTCCGGCCCCGCCACACCGCCACCACACCGGCGACCCCGAAGACAAGGCCCACGAACCAGCCGGAGCCAAGGCCGCTGATCCCGACCAGCAGCGCGTCGAGCGGCGGCGCGGTGGTCATGACCCAGTGCTGGACGGGCAGGACGACCTCCATCATCAGCCAGTCTTCCGGCACCGTGTGGTCGGTGAGACGCTTGAACGTGACCAGCCAGAAGAGGCTCGGCAGCGCGATCAGCGCCAGCAGGAACGCGAAGGCGGGACTGGGAACCGCGCTGCCAGGATCCGGGGCCTCGGCGGCCGCGATCGAACGGCTCGTGGGGTCCGGGGCTCGTCGCACGCTGCGTAGTATAGGGACGGCCTCCGGCCTCCCCGGGGGTTCGAAGCGGATCGAAGCCCCTCGAAAGGAGCCGCTCCACGCTCCCCGCGCCGTCCTCACCGCTGCTCATCACCGGGCGCGACCTGACGAATGCGGACGTCGCCGCGGTCGCCCGTGATGGCCGCCAGGTGGCGCTCGACCCCGGCGCCGCGGAGCGGATGCGGGCGTCCCGCGAGGTGATCGAGCGGCTCGTGGCGCAGGGCGAGACGGTGTACGGGGTGACCACCGGCTTCGGCGACCTCGCCAACGTTCGGATCCAGCCGGAGCAGGTCGCCGAGCTCCAGCGCAACCTGGTGCGATCGCACACCGCCGGGGTCGGTGAGCCGCTCCCGGTCGACGTGGTGCGGGCCATGCTCCTGCTGCGCGCCAATGCCCTAGCGGTCGGCCTCTCCGGCGCTCGGCCCGAGATCGCCGAGCTGCTGTGCGGGATGCTCAACGAGGCGGTGCACCCGATCATCCCGTCGCGAGGCAGCGTCGGGGCCAGCGGCGACCTCGCGCCGCTCGCGCACCTGGCGGCCGTGCTGATCGGCGAGGGATCGGCGGATACCCCCGCCGGACCGATGTCCGGCGCCGATGCGCTCAGCGCCGCGGGCCTGGTCCCGATCGAGCTGGGCGCAAAGGAGGGGCTCGCCCTCCTCAACGGGACGCAGCTGATGGCCGGCATCGCCGCCCTGGTGCTGCATGACGGCAAGCGCCTCGCCGCCTCGGCCGACGTCATCGGCGCGATGAGCCTCGAGGCGATGGAAGGGACCGCGGCAGCGTTCGACGCGGAGCTCATCGCCGCCCGACCGCACCCCGGCCAGGTTGCGGCCGCCACCCACCTCCGCGCCCTGCTCGAGGGCAGCGAGATCGGGGCGTCGCACGCGCAGAGCTCGCATCGGCTCCAGGACTCGTACTCGATTCGTTGCATGCCGCAGGTCCACGGCGCGGTGCGCGATGCACTCGACCAGCTCGAGCGGGTCCTGCTGGTAGAGATGAACGCCGCCACCGACAATCCGCTTGTCCTCGCCGATGGCCGGGTCGTCTCGGGCGGCAACTTCCACGGCGAGCCGATCGCGCTCGCCATCGACTACGCCAAGATCGCCCTCGCTGAGCTGGCGTCCATCTCGGAGCGTCGAACCGCCCGGCTGGTCGACGCTCACCTGTCGGGCCTGCCGCCTTTCCTCTCCGAGACGCCGGGAGTGAGCAGCGGCCTGATGATCGTGCAGTACACCGCCGGAGCACTCGTCAACGAGATGCAGACGCTGGCCCATCCGGCATCGGTCGACACCATCCCGACCAGTGCCAACCAGGAGGACCACGTGAGCATGGGCGCCACCGGGGCGCTCCACCTGCGCACCGTGCTCGAGGCTGCGGAGACGGTCCTTGCCATCGAGGCGCTGTGCGCCACCCAGGGATTGGATTTCCGGGTGCCGATGCGTCCGGGCCACGGCGTCTCGCGCGCACGCTCGACCATCCGCGCCCGCGTCCTCCACCTTGACAAGGACCGTTCTCCGTCACCGGACATCGCTGCAGTCCGCGAGCTGGTCCACTCCGGCGACTTGCTGGCCGCCGCCGACGGGTCCTGACCGATGGCCGGCACCGGCCTGACCTTCACCCTCGTCGACGCAGATTCGTTTGCCTCGATTCCCGTTCCCGCCACGGCCGGTGCCCGATGCCAGACCTGCGACTACTGGGAGCGCCTGGACGGCAACCGCGAGGCGTCCGAGTCGGAGGCAGCCGCCGAACTGAAGCTCAGCCGCCTGATGGCCGGTGCCCGGCTGGCAGGTTCGTACGGGATGCTCGCCTGGAGCGTGGATGCGACTGGCGACCGGGTCGCCGTCGGCTGGGCCCAATTCGGGCCGATCTCCGCCTACCCACGCGCCCAGGTCATCCGCGAGCGCTACCCTTCCCTCCCCGATTCACCCGCGCCATGGGTGGTGACCTGTCTCCAGGTCGTGCCCGAGACGCCGGAGCGGGAGGAGGTTGCCGCTTCGCTCCTTGCCGCTGTCTGCGACGAGCTCGATCGACGCGGGATCATAGCGGTCGAGGCGTATCCGGAAGGGGTGGCCGACCGGTGGTCACTCTCGCCGGGGCCTGCGTCCGTCTACGAGGCAGCCGGCTTCGCGCTCGCGGCCGGCGAGGAGCGCTACCCGGTCTACCGCCGTGAGCTGGAGGGAGCCTCCGCGGACGTTGGCTGGGGCGACCTCCTGTCGCACACCCGACCGCCCGACGAGGGCGAGGAGTGGCCGCTGCCACTTCCCAAGGGCCCCAAGGAGGAGGACCTCTTCCGCCTCCCGCCCAAGCCCTCCCGCCCCAACCCGTTCGGCGACGATTGAGCGATGCTCGAGGCCGGTCTGTGGGGACTTGCCGCCGCGTCCGCACTGGTGCTCGGCGCGTTGATCGGGCTTACCGGACGCGTGCCACTGGCGATGGCCTTCGGTGCGGGCGCTCTGGTCAGCGCCCTTGCCTTCGACCTGACCCAGGATGCGTTTGAGCAGGGAGGCACGCTGCCGGTGGCCGCTAGCCTCGCAGCGGGCGCCCTCACCTTCTTCACCGGCGACCAGATACTGGGCCGACGGGGCGGCGCGCGGCGCGGGAAGCGCATGGCCAAGGCGGCGGACAACGGGCCGGCGATCGTGCTCGGGGCGATGCTCGACGGGATCCCCGAGTCGGTTGTCCTCGGGTCGACCCTGATCGCCGGAGGCGCGATCGGTCTTCCTTTCCTGGCTGCCGTCGCAATCTCGAACGTCCCCGCGGCGCTGTCGGCGGCGGCGGACCTGCGGCGGGACGGGCATCGGCCGCCGTGGATCATCGGCCTGTGGGTAGGCGTTGCCGCCGTCTCAGGGGGTCGCCTCCGCCCTCGGCTACGCGCTGCTCGGCGGGATGGGAGAGGGCGCCATCCCGCTCATCCAGGCCTTCGCCGCGGGCGCGATCCTCACCATGCTGAGCGACACGATGATCCCCGAGGCCTTCGCCGACGGCGGCGACCTGACCGCGCTGGCTACCGTCTTCGGCTTCGCGACGGCCTTCCTGCTGACGACGGTGAGCTGATCAGCAGACCGCTGCAAGAAACTGGACGCCTCGGGTGTTGTACAGGGTGAAGTGGAGAGCGCCGTTACCTTGAACGCCCAACCGCAGACTCGCGCCGATGACTTCGCCGCTGCCGTCGGCCCGCACTACGCCGGGCTGGTCCGCCGACTCACGATCGTGGTCGCGGATCGCGAGGCCGGGCGCGACCTGGCACAGGACGCCTACCTGCGGGCCTTCCTGGGACCGCTTCGACGGACAAGACGCCCGGGCCTGGCTGCACACCATCGGCCTGCGCCTGGCTTTCAACGAGCGTCGACGACGCGTGCGCCTCACGGCGCTGTTCGGCCGGCGGACCGAAGAGGAGCCCTGGGTGGATGCGGTCGATCCCGAGCTCGGCGACGCGCTCCAGGGCCTCCGACCCGAACACCGCGCGGCATTGCTGCTGAGCGCCGTCGACGGCTTCACCCAGGCAGAGATTGCCGAGATGCTCGGAGTTCCCGCTGGAACGGTCGCGAGCTGGCTTTCCCGCACCAAGGCGCAGCTCCGAAAGGCATTGACCGATGACTGATCACAACGACGAGTTCGAGCGTTCCCTGACCGAGCGACTGCGGGCCTCTGAAGCCCGCGTGCCCGGCGCGGCCGCGCCGGATCTCGCCACCATCGGCTCAAGGTCAACGAGGGCGCGTGCGTTGGCGTGGGGGGCCCTGGTTGCTGGCGGAGGCGTCGCGACCGGCCTGATCGTGGTGCTCCTGCTGAATGATCGGCCTGCTCCCCCGACCGGCGAGGCGACCGCCACGCCGCACCCGACCTCTTCCGCAAGCGAGACCGCAACGCAGTCGCCTTCGGTCACAACGAGCCCGGCTCCGTCGGGGCAGGAGCAGTTGTCGGTCATTCCAATCGCCGGCCTAGGCAGCGAGGACGAGGTACGGGCGATCATCGAGGTCGATGGCCGGCTGATCGGCGTCGGCCGCCACGGCGATCAGGGGGCAGTGTGGACGAGCCTGGATGGCGGCTCGTGGACGCTGGCGCCCGACCTCCCCGCAACGGAGCCACTCGACTATGCAGCAACGACCATGACGTCCATCGTCCAGGGACCGGGCGGACTGGTGGCGGTCGGGACGTGGCAGACCATCGACGTCAGCACGCCGCGGATCTGGTACTCGACCGATGGCCAGCGGTGGACTAGCGTCTACGGCCCGAGTGGCTTCGAGCGGATCGAAGCGCTGGCGGTCGGCGGGCCTGGCTACGTGGCCATCGGCCTTGCTTCGGACGATGGCTTCACGGGCCGGCCGCAGGTGTGGACCTCGGCTGACGGTCGCGATTGGACCTCAATGGATAGCGTGGGGGTTACAGGCAGCCTCAACGACGTCATCGGAGAAGCCGGCATGATGGTCGCGGTTGGTGGCAGCGGTTCGGCCGCGAGTTCCTTCGTATCCACTGACGGCGCAACCTGGACGGCGGCGCCTGAGCAGGGGGCGCTGCAGGGAGCCGAGATGACCTCGGTTGCATTCCGGGACGGCGCGTTCGTCGCCACCGGGGCGCTCACTGGCCCTGGTGATACCTATCCGGCAACTCCGGCGATCTGGCACTCGCGCGATGGGCTGAACTGGTCGCTCGTCCTGCAGGGCGAGTCGGGCCAGCGAGTCAGTCAGGCTGTCTCTTCCGACGAGGGATTCGTTGCGATCGGCGGCCATTTCCCATCGGCCGGCTGGTCGTACGACCCTGCCGGTCAGATCCCCCCCAGCGACACGATCCAGCTCTGGTTCTCAGCCGATGGCGAGACATGGAGCGGTCCCACCACAGGATTCCTGGCCGATGGTGGGATCAACACGCTTGGACAAGCGATCATCATGGGAGGCGACCTGTTTGTGCCGGTCACTCTCCTCAGCGCCGGGCCGGACGGCCCTGTCTACCAGCCGGCGATCCTCCGCGGACCGCTGCCGCTCTAGTAGCGCCACGACTTCGGCCGTGCCGGGGGGCACCGGTAGGGACGGGTGCACCTGGCGTCGATTCGGGTGGGAGAATGGCGCATGACTGCGACAGCGAAGCCCGCATCAGGACCTCGTCCCGTTCATGCGCCGCACGGTACGGAGCTCTCCTGCAAGGGCTGGGGCCAGGAGGCGGCGCTACGGATGCTGATGAACAACCTCGACCCCGACGTGGCCGAGGACCCTGACCACCTGATCGTCTATGGCGGCACCGGGCGGGCAGCGCGCAGCTGGGAGGCGTTCGACGCCATCGTCCGCGAGTTGCGCCGGCTCGAGAACGACGAGACCCTCCTCGTCCAGTCAGGCAAGCCGGTTGGCGTGTTCCGCACCACGACCCAGGCGCCGCGGGTTCTGATCGTGAACGCCATGCTCGTCCCCCACTGGGCGACCTGGGAGCAGTTCCGCGAGCTGGAGCGCGCCGGCCTGACGATGTACGGCCAGATGACCGCCGGGTCGTGGATCTACATCGCCACGCAGGGGATCATCCAGGGAACCTACGAGACCTTCGCCGAGGCGGCGCGGCAGCACTTCAACGGCTCCCTCAAGGGCACGGCCACCCTGACCGCCGGGCTGGGCGGGATGGGCGGCGCGCAGCCGCTGGCCATCACCATGAACGAGGGGGCGGTGCTGGCCATCGAGGTGGACCCGGCACGAGCCGAGCGGCGTCACAAGGCTGGCTACGTCGATGAGCTGACGATCGACCTCGACGAGGCGGTTCGGCGAGTCGATGCCTGGCGTGCCGCGGGCGAGGCCCGTAGCGTGGCGCTCATCCGCAACGCCGCCGACGTCGAGCCCGAGCTGGTCAAGCGCGGCTGGCATCCCGACATCGTCACCGACCAGACCAGCGCCCACGATCCGCTGAACGGCTATGTCCCGGGAGGCATCGGCCTGGCGGAGGCGCTCGCGCTACGCGAGCGCGACCCCGACGGGTACACCAGCAAATCCCTGGCCTCCATCGCCGAGCACGTGCGCGCGATGCTCGCCTTCCATCGGTCCGGGTCGGTCGTGTTCGACTATGGCAACAACATTCGAAACTTCGCACGCGACGCGGGCGTGTCCGACGCCTTCGACTTCCCCGGCTTCGTGCCTGCCTTTATCCGGCCGCTCTTCTGCGAGGGGAAGGGTCCGTTCCGTTGGGCCGCCCTGTCGGGCGATCCGAACGACATCCTCAAGACCGATGCCGCCCTCGCCGCCCTCTTCCCGGAGGACGAGTCACTGCACCGATGGCTGCGCCTGGCCGAGGAGAAGGTGCCGTTCCAGGGGCTGCCGGCGCGGATCTGCTGGCTCGGCTACGGCGAGCGAGCCAAGGCGGGGCTGCGCATCAACGAGATGGTCCGGTCGGGGGAGCTGGCGGCGCCGATCGTGATTGGGCGCGACCACCTGGACGCCGGCTCCGTGGCCAGCCCGTACCGCGAGACCGAGGGGATGAAGGATGGGTCTGACGCGATCGCTGATTGGCCGATCCTGAACGCCCTAGTCAACACCGCCGCCGGCGCCACCTGGGTCAGCGTGCATCACGGCGGAGGGGTGGGGATCGGCTACTCGCTACACGCCGGAATGGTGGTCGTCGCAGACGGGACCGATGAAGCCGCAGCCAGACTGGAGCGCGTGCTGACCACGGACCCGGGGATGGGCGTCATCCGGCACGCCGACGCTGGCTACGAGCGTGCCCTGGAGGTCGCCCGCGAACGCGGCGTTCACGTGCCGATGGCCGAGGAGGTCTAGGCCAGCAGGTCCGGGTCGAGATCTGCAACGCTCGCAGCGCCCACAAGCGCCATGGCATTCGCGAGCTCGTTGCCGAGCAGGTCGAGCACGTTGCCCACGCCCGCTTCGCCGTCCACCGCCAGCCCCCAGATCACGGGCCGGCCGATGCCGACCGCGGTGGCGCCGAGGGCAAGACTGACGAGAACATCGGTCCCGCGCCGCACCCCGCCGTCGAGCAGCACGGGCACCCGGGCGGCAACGGCGTCAACCACTGCCGGCAACGCGTCGAGGCTCGCAATTGCGCCATCCAGTTGGCGCCCCCCATGGTTGCTCACGCCGATCCCCGCCGCGCCATGCTCGATCGCCAGGCGCGCGTCATCTGGATGCAGGATCCCCTTGACGATGACCGGCAGTCCAAAGCGGGCCAGCCACTCGAGATCGGCCCAGCTCATGCGATCGACGTATTCAACCGATCCGACCTCGGACGGCGGGACTCCCGCGGCGATCGCCACGTTCGGGATCTCGACGCCTTCCGGGATCCGAAAGCCGACCCGCAGGTCGCGCTCTCGCTGCCCGATGCGCGCGAGGTCGACGGTGAGCACCAGCGCCTCGTAGCCGTGAGCTACGGCGCGCTCGATCAGTGCGCGGCGCGCGCCGGGGTCGGCGAGGAAGTAGACCTGGAACCAACGCGGGCCGCCGACCGCGGCGATCTCGGCCAGGTCGGTGCTGGCGGAGGTAGAGACGGCCATCGTCACGCCGCGCGCCGCAGCGGCACGGGCGGTGGCAAGCTCGCCGTCGGGATGGGCCATGCGTTGGAGCGCCGTGGGCGCGATGAAGATCGGGGAGGGCCAGCGCCGCCCCAAGAGCTCGACGCTTGTATCCACCGTTGAGACGTCGCGCATGACGCGCGGCACGATCGCCTGTCGCGCAAAGGCGGCCCGGTTGTCGCGCAGAGTGACCTCGTCGCCGGCGCCGCCCGTGAAGTAGGCGAGCGGACCCGCCGCGAGCCGCTCGGCCGCCGCCCGCTCGTAGTCATGGAGGTTGATGAGGTTGGGGTCGGCGGGCAGCTCAGGCTCGAAGCTGGCCCGCGGCGGGACCGGCAGGTCCGACTGCTCTGGCATGGGCCCAGCGTACCGCTCGCCACGACGGTGCGCGGTCATGCCGTAGCATCGGCTCGTGGACACCTTCGACCCGGAGACCCCCCTGCCCGGTGCTCCCGACCCGTGGGCGGGCTCGGAGATGCCCGCCCGGCGTGACGGCCCTCCCTACGCCATGACCGAGATGATCGCGGCCGAGCCGGCCCTTGCCGAGCGGCTGCTGCGGCGCCTGTCCGACGATCCTGCGTTGGGTCGGGCGGCCGAAGCGATCCGCACGGCAGCGACCGCCGACGGACCGATCATCACAACCGGCTGCGGCACGAGCGAGCACGCGGCAATGATCGCCGCAGAGCTGCTGACCGATGCCCTGGACGCCACCACCGTCTGGCCGATGCAGGCTCTGGAAGTCGCTCGCCGACCGCCGCGCGGCGGCCTCCTCCTGGCGGTGTCGCACGAAGGCGGGACGTGGGCGACCAACGAGGCGCTCAAGGCCGCGAGCGCCGCTGGGTCCACAACGGCGCTGATCACGGTCAGCGATCGTTCCCCCGCTGCTGCGTTGTCAGACCACGTCATTGCCACCCAGGAGCAGGACCAGAGCTGGTGCCACACCGTCGGCTACCTTTCCCCGGTCATTGCCGCGGCCGCGCTGGCGGGCGTTCTTCGCGACAAGCCGATCGACCCGGTCGTGGCGCGCGCGCTGCTCGAGGCCGCCGGGCACGAGCCAACTGCCGAAGCTGCGGCAGCGGGACTAGCGGGCTGCTCGCGCCTGCTGATCGTTGGCTCGGGAATCGACTATCCCGCGGCCCGCGAGCTGGCGCTCAAGATCGAGGAGGGAGCGCGATTGCCGGCATCGGCGCTCCAGCTCGAGACGATCCGGCACGGTCACCTGGCAGCGGTCGATGCGCAGACCGGGCTGGTGATGCTCCTGACCGACGCCGAAGGCTGGGGCGAGACGCTGATCGAGCGGTCGCTCGCCGTCCTGCGCTCGGCCCGAGAGCTGGGCATGCCCGCCGCCGCTCTGATCGCCGCCGACCTCGGCGACGACATCCCCAATGCGCTCACGCCGGCCGGACGGCTGAGCGTTCCCCTGGCCGCCGCGCTCCCACGCTCGGCCGCAGCCGCGCTAGCGACGGCCATCCCGCTCCAGCTCCTCGCCGAGCGCCTGGCGCGGGCGCGGGGCAAGAACCCGGACGGCATCGGTCGAGACGATCCACCACAGGCTGCCGCCGCCGACGCCTGAGCGGGTACCCGCCGGTATCATCGGTTCCGCCATGCCCAGCCTCATTGAATGCGTCCCCAACTTCTCGGAAGGTCGTCGCGCGGAGGTCGTCGAGGAGATCGTGCGCACGGTTCGGCAGATCGATGGCGTGACGCTCCTCGACTACTCGCGGGACGAGACCCACAACCGAAGCGTGGTGACGTTCGCAGGATCAGCTGAGCCCGTGGTGAGGGCCGCGACCGCTGCTGTGGGCCGCGCGGTGGAGCTGATCGACATGGAGCAGCACACCGGCGCCCACCCGCGCATCGGGTCGGTCGACGTCATTCCCTTTGTCCCGCTGGGCACGACCCGCATGGAGGAGTGCGTCGACCTGGCGCGACGCTTTGGCGAGCAGATCGCGCGGACCTATGAACTCCCTGTCTACCTCTACGGTGAGGCTGCGCTGCGCCCGGAGCGCCGCCGCCTCGCCGACGTGCGACGCGGGCAGTACGAGGGGCTCAAGGCCGAGCTCGGCTCCGATCCGGAGCGTGACCCCGACTTCGGTCCCAAGCGCCCGCATCCCCGCGCGGGGGCCGTCGCAGTCGGGGCGCGCAAGCCGCTGATCGCCTTCAACGTCAACCTGGCCACCGACGACATCAGCCTGGCCCAGCGCATCGCCGAGGCGATCCGCGAATCGTCGGGCGGGCTCCCGGCGGTGCAGGCGATGGCGGTCCAGCTCGAGAACCCCGGCCAGCCACGCTATGCCCAGGTGAGCATGAACCTGGTCGACTGGGAGCAGACCGGCATCGCCCGGGTGGTGAACGAGATCCGGCAGCTGGCACGCCAGTTCGGAGCCGATATCGACCACTGCGAGCTGATCGGTCTGGCGCCGGCCGGGGCCCTGCTGGAGGTGGCAGCTGAGGCCCTCGCGCTGCGCGGCTTCGACGCCGACCAGGTGCTCGAGCTGCGACTGGCCAGGGACCGATGAGCTCGCTGCGCGCGGATCTGCGCGCCGCGGTCGAGGCAGCCCGCGACCGCGCCGAGGCGGCCGGTGAGCTGGGCCGCCAGGAGGGCGCCACGTGGCCCCCGATCAGCCTCGAACGACCGGGGCGTCCGGAGCACGGCGACTACGCCACCAACGCCGCCATGCAGCTCGCGCCGGTTGCGCGCGCAGCTCCGCTGCGCATCGCCGAGACCCTGAAGCGCCACCTCGGCCTCCCCGAGGGAGTCGCGGAGGTGAGCATTGCGCCGCCTGGCTTCCTGAACATGCGCCTCGACCCCGCCTGGGTCGCCGGCCAGATCGGTGCCATCCTGGAGGCCGGGCCGAGTTTTGGCGGCGCCCGCGCCGATCGGCCGCGGAAGATCAACGTCGAGTTCGTATCGGCCAACCCGACCGGTCCGCTGACCGTGGGCAACGCGCGCGGCGCCTTTGTCGGCGACCTGCTGTCTCGCGTGCTGGAGGGGGTCGGCCACGAGGTGACGCGCGAGTACTACTTCAACGACTTCAATGCGCAGGTGCTGAACCTCGGCCTGTCGGTGCAGGCTCGCCGGGAGGGCGGGCAGGTTCCCGAGGACGGCTATCACGGTGACTACGTGGCCGAGCTTGCAGCGCAGGTTCCCGACGAGACCTGGGCCGAGGCAGCGGCGCCGGGCGCCGACGCCGGATCAATTCTTGGCCGATGGGCCTCGGAACGGGTTCGCGCCGGGATCGAGGAGAGCCTCGCCCGGCTCGGCGTCCGCTTTGACGTGTGGACCAGCGAGGGGTCGATCCACGAGCAGGGATGGGTCGCCCGCGCGGTCGACCAGCTGGGCGACGCCGGGCACATCTACGAAGCCGATGGGGCCACCTGGTTCCGCTCGACGGCCTTTGGAGATGACAAGGACCGGGTGGTGATCCGCTCGAACGGCCAGCCAACGTACTTTGCGTCGGACCTCGGCTACATCGCGCAGAAGTTCAGTCGTGGCTTCGAGGAGCTGATCTACCTCTGGGGTGAGGATCACCACGGGACGGTGGCGCGCAACCGCGCGGCCGCCCGGGCGCTGGGATTCGACGCCGAGGCGGTGCACTGGATGCTGATGGCCTGGGTGCGCTTCGTGCGGGACGGGGTCGAGATCGGGATGAGCAAGCGCTCCGGCGAGTTCATCAGCCTTGATGAGCTACTGGCCGAGATCGGGCCGGATGCGGCGCGCTGGTACTTCGGCTCCCGGGCGACGACGACCGGGATCGACCTCGACATCGAGCTGGCCAAGAAGCAGAGCGCCGAGAACCCGGTCTATTACGTCCAGTACGCCCATGCCCGCTGCAGCTCGATCCTGCGTCGAGCGGCCGACGAGAAACTCGCGCCCGACGCCCGGGATGCCGCTCAGCTGCTCTTGCACTCCGCCGAGCAGGCGCTGGTCCGGCGACTGCTGGCCATGCCTGACGTGGTGGCCGACGCCGCCGAGCGGCGCGAGACTCATGAGCTGACCCACTACTGCCTGGAGGTGGCGCAGCTCTTCAGCGCGTTCTACCGCGACTGCCGCGTCCTGCCCGATGAACCCGCCGAGATCCAGCTCTCGCAGGCCCGCCTGGCCCTGACTGCGGCCGCCCGCCAGGTGCTCGCCAACGCGCTGGGCCTGCTGGGCATCTCCGCCCCCGAGGCGATGTAGCGCTCAGCTGCCCGCCAGGCTTGCGATCGTCTCGAGCAGTTCCGCAGAGGAGGCCTGCAGGACGATCGTCTCGCGATCCGAGGCGTGGACGAGCCGTGTCGCAAAGGGAAGCGCAGACTGCACGCCCGCGTAGGCGGTCTCGAACTCGGTGGCATCGTTCGCTGTATCCCAGGCGATCCGCCAACCGAGGGCCCAGCTGCCACCCGCGTCGGTGGCCACGGTCAACCGGTCGCCGCCCCATCCCGCCGCCGCGTCGGCGGCCGTTCGACTGGCGCCGATCCCCTCCAGCCAGATCGCCATCCACGCCTCGCCAAGGGTCGTATCGGAGGCGTGCGCCCAATCCGCTCCGACGGCGCTCCACAGGTCGAGCGGATCGAGCTCGGTCGGAGCCTCGTGGTCGACGTAGGCATCGTGGTGCAGGATCTGCTCGGTCGATGCGGGCAGGTCGCGATATGCCGCGTCCACTGCCTCCCATCCGCCTGAGGCGTACAGCTGACCGACGAACTCGGCCCCCGAGAGGTACGGGAATTCGAGCAGGCTGACCATCCAGGCCGGGATCCCGCTCATGTCAGGGACGGGGCTCTGGGTGATCCCCGCCAGCTCCTCGGCCGAGAGGTGCCCGATCGCCCATAGCACCATCGCCGTGGTGGCGTCGCCCTCCATGAGCCCAAGCAGGGCGAGCTCCCGATCCCGCTGCCCGGCGACTGCCTCCTGCGCTGCGCCGCTGTCGAAGGCAGCGTCCTGCAGGGCATGGGTGTACTCGTGGGCATACGTGATCTGCGCCGCGGGCGTCAGCCCGGCATCGGTCACCACCACCATCTGCTTCGCGTCGAAGTCGTAGTAGCCGAGCACCTGGGCGATATACAGCTCCTCGGTCAGCGCCACGATGTCCTGGTCGGCGTCGAGGAGGCCAAGGGCACGCAGGGTCGCGTTGTCGAGCGGCGGCTCGAGCAGGCCGGGCAGGACCTGCGCCAGCTCGGCCCGGGTCATGATCTCCGGGGGCCCGATGTCGGCCGCCGGCAGGCCCCGCATCTGGCGAACCTGCTCCTCGATGTGGCCGAAGACGGTCAGCGGATCCTGCGAAGAGGCCGGCCCGGAAGGTTGGGGCGTCGCTGTCGCCGCTACGGGCGTAGGGCTGCTGAAGGGTCCGATCGCCGTCGCGCGCAGCCCCAGCACCGCGATGATGGCCAGGCTCAGGAGCAGGACGCTGAGAGCGGCGAGGCGCCTGGCCAGGGAGGACATCGGCCGCATTGTCGCATCCGTCTGACGCGGCGTTAGGTTCAGGTTTCTTAAGCCAAGCCCCCCTTTGGGATTCACCGATGGCTCCTAGGGTTGTCCCTGCGAGTTGGAAACCAACGGGTTTCCGCCTCCACCCTCCCTCCTTCGAGCGCCGGTGTCATTGGGCGGGCACCGGCGCTCGTGCATTTCCAGTAGCATCGGCCATCCCATGGAGATCACCTGGTACGGGCGCGCCTGCTTCCGCCTGAAGGGGCGCGAGGCGACGGTCATCACCGACCCCTGTCCTCCCTCAACCGGGTTCGTCGCCGGCAAGCACGACGTGGACCTGCTGACGATCTCCCACGGCCACGCCGACCACAGCTACACGCGTTCGATCACCGCCGGGCTGACGCTGACTCGGCCAGGCGAGTACGAGCATCGCAACCTGCTGATCACGGCAGTTCGTTCGTTCCACGACGGCGTGCGCGGAGCCGAGCGCGGCGAGAACGTCATCTTCGCGGTGGAGATGGACGGCGTGCACGTCTGCCACCTGGGGGACCTGGGGCATCTGCTCACCGAGGAGGAGCTCGCAGAGCTCGGACCGATCGACGTGCTGCTGGTGCCGGCCGGCGGCAACTTCACCATCGGCCCGGCCGAGGCCGCTGAGGTCGTCGCCCAGATCAGCCCGAAGATCGTGATCCCGATGCACTTCGCCACGGACGGGGCATCAGCGGATCTGCTCGGACCCGAGCGCTTCCTTCACGAGCTGGCGGTCAGCGAGCCGATCCGTCAGCCGAAGGCGGTGGTCGTCCCATCCTCGCTCCCCGAGGAGAGTCAGGTGGTGCTGTTGGAGGCGCGCGGGCGCACCGGCTGAGCACGATTGGTGCCTGCGTGCACCGTTCGTTTGTGCTCCGCACCCAACCAGCCGCCACCGCTCTGCAAATTACTCGACAAAAGTACTAGGCAACGCACAACTTCCCGTGTATTCTCCGGCTCCTTGATGAACCCCAGGGGGGTCTCGGGTGGACTATCGCCCGAGCACCAGGGGAGCTGTAAAGGAGACCGGTATCGTGAGTACTCGCACCGCCGCATCGCGGCCCGCCATCCTTCTCGCCGCACTGTCGGCGCTCGCGCTGTCGATGCTCTGGGTGATGAGCCCGGTGCTGGCCGAGCATGACCCGGCCGACGGCCCGGAGGTCCTCCCCATCGCGGTGGGGCCTAATAATGAAGAGTGGGGGTCGAATTCGGGGGGCAACGTTCCGTGTCCCGAGGGTACCACCGAGCTGAAGTTCGACTCGACCCCGGACGGCACCCAGGATGACGACGTCGAGCTCCCCGATGGTTCAACGGCCAACGTCGAGATCACCGTCGACGGCAATAGCTTCTGGTTCATCGTCGATGGCGGGCTGGCAGCCTATGTGATCGTCAAGGGCACCAACGCCTCGAACGTGTATGACTACACCGGCGCGCAGGCTGGATTCGCTGGTCCCGGCATTGCCCACGACGATGGACTGCTCGCGCTTTCGGAGGACAGCATCAGCCACATCGCGTTCTGTCTCATCGAACTTGAGGAGTCGGAGTCCGAGGAGCAGTCGGTCCCCGAGTCCGAGGAAGAGTCCGTCCCCGAGTCCGAGGAGCAGTCCGTCCCCGAGTCCGAGGAGCAGTCGGTCCCCGAGTCCGAGGCTGAGTCGGGCGAGCAGTCGGTCGCTGCCCTCACCTTCTCGGCCGAGGAGAGCACGGCTGATAGCTCGCTCTTCGGAGCCGGCTCCAGCCCGCTGCCGACCATCGCCTTCAGCCTGATCCTGCTGGCATCCCTCGGCGCACTCGCTTACGCGAACGTCAAGATGGTGCGCAGCCGCATCTAGGCAGAAAACGGCGACAGCCGGTCGACCTGAACGAGACAGCCCCCGGTCCTCTGGGGGCTGTCTAGCATTCGGATAGACTACGGAGCCGGGCATGCGCCGCGCGCACAGCCCCGATTGAGCCAGCCCCCCTGGCAGGGACGGGGTAGAGGTTCGCCTCTACCCCGTCTTCTGTTGTGTCGCGGCCCGGCGCAGCCAAGATTGCGGTGCAACGACGCACCAACCTAAAGCACCCGGTCTCAACCGGACCCAAGCAGACCCCACCACGTGGGTACCCGGAGGTCCTAGTCACGACCAGTACTTCCGTTCTAGGGTGCCGGAGATCTAACCCCAGGGGTCTGCGTGGACCACCGCGTTGAACACCGGGGGAGCAGGAACGTCCAGGGAGGCCGTTATCGTGATTACTCGTAGAGCCAAGGGCGGGATCTTCTCCCGCCGCATCCTCATCACCGCTGGCGCGATGCTGATCATCGCCTTCGCTCTCGGTTACTTCTTGCATCCGATGTAGTGGGTGCCAGAAGACAGGTCAACAACCACCAGCTGAGCTAGCGGAGGCAGCCCCCGGTGTGGCGGGGGCTGCCTCGTGTCCGGACAACTCTCCAGGGGAGCCTGAGCGGCCACGCACCAGGCTCCGATCGATCCAGCCCCCTGGCAGAGACGGGGTAGCGGTTCGCCTCTACCCCGTCTTCTGTTGTGTCGTCGGCCGGCGTGGGCAAGATTCCGGTGCAGCGGTGCACCAACCTAAGGCATCCGCTCGCCACCGAACCCCACAGGACCTCACCACCATGGCCTCCGGGGGTACTAGGCAGGAACAGTACTTCCGTCCTAGGGTGCCAGAGATCTAACCCCAGGGGGGTCTCGGGTGGACTATCGCCCGAGCACCAGGGGAGCTGTAAAGGAGACCGGTATCGTGAGTACTCGCACCGCCGCATCGCGGCCCGCCATCCTTCTCGCCGCACTGTCGGCGCTCGCGCTGTCGATGCTCTGGGTGATGAGCCCGGTGCTGGCCGAGCATGACCCGGCCGACGGCCCGGAGGTCCTCCCCATCGCGGTGGGGCCTAATAATGAAGAGTGGGGGTCGAATTCGGGGGGCAACGTTCCGTGTCCCGAGGGTACCACCGAGCTGAAGTTCGACTCGACCCCGGACGGCACCCAGGATGACGACGTCGAGCTCCCCGATGGTTCAACGGCCAACGTCGAGATCACCGTCGACGGCAATAGCTTCTGGTTCATCGTCGATGGCGGGCTGGCAGCCTATGTGATCGTCAAGGGCACCAACGCCTCGAACGTGTATGACTACACCGGCGCGCAGGCTGGATTCGCTGGTCCCGGCATTGCCCACGACGATGGACTGCTCGCGCTTTCGGAGGACAGCATCAGCCACATCGCGTTCTGTCTCATCGAACTTGAGGAGTCGGAGTCCGAGGAGCAGTCGGTCCCCGAGTCCGAGGAAGAGTCCGTCCCCGAGTCCGAGGAGCAGTCCGTCCCCGAGTCCGAGGAGCAGTCGGTCCCCGAGTCCGAGGCTGAGTCGGGCGAGCAGTCGGTCGCTGCCCTCACCTTCTCGGCCGAGGAGAGCACGGCTGATAGCTCGCTCTTCGGAGCCGGCTCCAGCCCGCTGCCGACCATCGCCTTCAGCCTGATCCTGCTGGCATCCCTCGGCGCACTCGCTTACGCGAACGTCAAGATGGTGCGCAGCCGCATCTAGGCAGAAAACGGCGACAGCCGGTCGACCTGAACGAGACAGCCCCCGGTCCTCTGGGGGCTGTCTAGCATTCGGATAGACTACGGAGCCGGGCATGCGCCGCGCGCACAGCCCCGATTGAGCCAGCCCCCCTGGCAGGGACGGGGTAGAGGTTCGCCTCTACCCCGTCTTCTGTTGTGTTCGGGCTCGTGCGCCGCGAAATCCGTTGCGGGGGCGCAACGACCAGAGTCCCCACCTGCGGACCGCACTCAACTGGACCCATCCGGAGGCCCATCCGGAGGTACTAGGCAGGCCCAGTACTTCCGGTTAGGGTCGGGACATATCGACCCCCAGGGGGGCCGCGCGGGTGTTCCGTAGCGTGCCAGGGGTGCTGGAAGTCTTAGGAGATACCTCGTGAACACTCGCACTCTCACCATGGCACGGATGTCACGGCTGAGCGTTGTGCTCGCCGCGACAGCCGCAATGGCGCTGTCGATGTCATACCTCGTGACTCCGGTCCAGGCCACGAAGCCGGACCCGCTGCACAAGGTCACCATCTGCCATCGCACCCATGCGGAGACGAATCCGTACGTTAAGGTCACGGTCGATGAGGCCTCGGTCGACGGCGACAACGGCAACGACCACGGCAAGGGCGACCACCTCTTCGAGCACACGGGCCCGGTGTGGTCTCCCGGCGCAAAGGCCGCTGGCGTGTACTGGGGCGACATCGTCCCGCCGTTCTATTCGGACGGCGTCACCCTGACCGGCTATCCCAGCCTGAACTGGAATGCCGCCGGACAGGCGATCTTCGACAACGGCTGCGACGGCGCAGAAGAGGAATTGGAGGCCGAGTCTGAGTCGGTCCCCGAGTCGGGCGACGAGTCCGGCGACGAGTCCGGCGACGATCCAGGCGAAGAGTCAAGCGACCAGTTGGTCGAGGGCGGCGCCGGCACTCCCGGAGGGAGCATGCCCGACAGCGCGCAGTCACTCGATGGCTCGAGCCCGTTGCCGACCATCGCCTTCAGCCTGATCCTGCTGGCATCCCTCGGGGCGCTCGCCTACGCGAACGTCAAGGCGGGACGCAGCATCAGCTAGCCCTTGAACGGCGCAAGCCGACCGGACGGGGTAGAGGTTCGCCTCTACCCCGTCTTTCTGTCTTCGACGGCTAGATGAGCGCCAGCTCGTGACCGACCTTCTCGAACGCGGCGAGGCAGGTCTCGAGCTCGTCGTGGGTGTGTTCGGCCGTGACGATGGTCCGGACCCGCGACCGATCGTCGGGCACCGTCGGGAAGCCGATCCCCTGCGCGAAGACGCCCTCCTCGAAGAGCCGATCCGACAGCTTCATGGCCATCGCCCCGCTGCCGGCGATGACGGGCGTGATCGGTGTCTCGGATGCGCCGATGTCGAAGCCGAGGCGCGCCAGGCCCGCCTTGAAGAGGCGGGTGTTCTGCCAAAGCCGCTCGATCAGCTCCGGCTCCGATTCCAGGACGTCGATCGCCGCCAGGCACGCCGCCGCCACGGCTGGTGGATGGGACGTCGAGAAGAGGAACGGGCGCGCACGGTGGATCAGGATGTCGCGCAGCGCTTGACTGCCAGCAACGTATCCGCCCAGCACCCCGATCGCCTTGGAGAGGGTCCCGACCTGGATCTGCACCCGGCCATGCAGGCCGAAGTGATCGATGCTTCCCCGCCCGTTGCGACCGAGCACGCCTGACGCGTGCGCGTCGTCGACGTAGACGATCGCATCGGCCTCCTCGGCGGCCCCGACGATCTCGGGCAGTCGGGCGATGTCGCCATCCATGCTGAAGACGCCGTCGGTGATGACGAGGACGGTTCGGTCAGCTCCGCCGGGCGCCGCTCGCACCTCGGCCAGCACCGCGCGCAGCCCGTCCATGTCGGCGTGCGGAAAGACCTTGCGCTCCGCCTTGGTCAGCCGGATGCCATCGATGATGCTGGCGTGGTTCAGTGCGTCGGAGACGATCACCGCGCCCTCCGGAGCCACGATCGGGATCACACCGGTGTTGGCCGTAAAGCCGGACTGGAAGGTGAGGACCGCGGGCACCTGCTTGAACTCGGCCAGGCGGCGCTCCAGCTCCTCGTGCAGGCTCATGGTGCCGGCGATGGTGCGCACTGCTCCCGACCCGGCCCCAAAGCGCCGGACCGCCTCGATCGCCGCGTCCCGCAGGCGCGGGTGCGTGTTCAGGCCGAGGTAGTTGTTGCTCGACAGCGTGATCACCTCGCGCCCGTCGATCATGCAGCGGCTGCGCTGCTCGCTCTGCACCACCCGCAGGCGCCGGTACAGGCCCTTGGCCTTGAGGTCCTCGATCTCCGCATCGAGGAAGGCGAGGGGGTTGCGAGAGCGGGCGGTGACGGCATCGGTCATGGCAGGAGCACTACCTTTCCGGCGTGTCGGGAGGCGATCAGGTCGAAGCCGCGCTCCCAGTCGGCGAGGTCGAATCGATGGGTGATGATCGGCGTGACGTCAAGCGCGCCGGAGCGCAGCAGCGCCTGGGTTCGCTCCCACGTGTCGTAGATGCGGCGGCCGTAGATGCCGTAGATGCGCAGGCCCTTCTGGATCACGAAGTCGGACAGGTCGACGCGGACCGGCTCCCCGAAGATGCCGAGCAGGCTGATCCGCCCGCCGCGGGTGATCGCCGCCAGGGCCTGGTCGAGCGCCGCCTGCGCCCCGCTCATCTCGAGCACCACCTCGACCCCATCGCCATCGGTGGCTGCCCGGATCCGATCAACCGTCCCCGGGTCGCGCGCGTCGAGTGCCAGGTCGGCGCCCATGCCGCGGGCCAGCTCGAGCCGATACTCCTCCGTGTCGGTGGCGATCACCATGGCAGCCCCGGCAGCTCGGGCAATTCCCACCGCGCAGAGGCCGATGGGGCCGCAGCCGGTGACGAGCACCGTTCGCCCCTCGATCGGCTCGACGAAGGCGGCATGCACGGCGTTGCCCATCGGCTCCTGCAGAGCCACCACCGCGGGGTCGAGGCCGTTGGACTCGATGGCGTTCGCCTCGGGGATGACCACGTACTCGGCGAAGCCGCCGTCCACGTGCGCCCCGATCACCTTCAGGTTGCGGCACAGGTGCCGATCGCCGCGGCGACACTGCGCGCAGGTGCCGTCCACGATGTGGCTCTCCACACCGACCAGGTCGCCGTCCACCACGCGGGTCACGCCCGCGCCCGTGGCCACCACGCGGCCGGCGAGCTCGTGACCCAGGATGGTCGGCGGCTTGACGATCTCGCTCGCCCACGGATCCCAGCGGAACAGATGCAGGTCCGTGCCGCAGATCGAGGCCGCCTCCATCTTGAGCAGCACGTCATCGGGACCGGGCACCGGGACGGGCCGCTGCACGAGCTCGAGGCCGGGCTCAGGACGGGTCTTGGCGAGCGCACGCATGGTGCGCGGCGGCGCTGCGGCGGTGGTCACCGGGCCAGTATACGGAGGCGCGCCCGTGCCTCAGTCCTCGCTGAAGTAGGCTCGTGAACCGGGCCGCAGCAGTGCCATCACGAGCACGACGCTGATGAGCAGGCCGACGGGAATGAAGAGCGCCTGCCAGCCCGCGACCGCCTCGGGCGGGAAGTCGAGCACGATCGGCGGCAGCCCGGCCAGCATCGGGGCGGCCAGGATGGCGATCCCGATCGCGAAGCGATGACCGATCCGCTTGCGCTGCATGGCCACGGTGATCGCGAACAGGAGCGCGGCCAGCTCCAGCATCATGAAGATGCCCAGCAGGCTGAAGGGCGCCCGCTCGCTGAAGTCGACGAACTCGATGATGCGAGGCAGCAAGATTCCGGTGCCGGCCAGCAGCACGAATGCCCAGATGAACCAGAGCCGAACGCCGATCGGCATCGGCGTTGGCGGGCTGGGCTCGCGGTCGGGAGCGGACGTGTCGGCCATCTCCTCGATCGTAGCAGCGGTTGAGGTGCCGCTCGCATACCATGGCCCTGCCTGGCCGCCGGCCACGCGCCGATGACTACGCAGGCGAGGCCGCCGTGAGCGTCGCACAACCGATCCGATCCCGTCTCGGCACCCGGCGGAGGTGCATGGCTCCCCTTGCCGCTGCCGTGCTGCTGGCCGCCTGCTCCCTCCAGACCACCCGTAGCCCAGCGTCCAGCCCGTCGCCCTCCGTTGGCGCCTCGCCTTCGGAATCGACCCGACCGAGCGCGACCGCCGAGCCGAGCCCAAGCGACAGCGGACGCCTGACCCTGCCGGCGCCGACAGCCACGGATTCGACCCCGATCACCTACGAGGTCACGGTGGAGGTAGCGGCAGGTGCCTCCGGGCGGCTGGTCATCGTCGTCACCAACCTCGGCCAGGCGATGGTGCCCGAGTTGGTCCTGCGCTGGCCGACCGAGGTTCGCGACACGATCTTCCTCGCCCCGTTCCAGCCGTCCGCGCAGCGCATCCGCGAGGGAGGCGATCCCCTCGTCCAGGACTGGACGAAGTGGGTGGAGGGACCGGGCGAGCACGGCGAGCCTGCGGGCACCACTTCGCTGGGCTGGGGACCCCTCCTGGTGGGGGGCACCCTGACCATCCCCGTGCTGGCCACGCGGGTCGCCCCCGGGCCGATCTCCTTCGACCTCCAGATCCTGAATGGCGAGGCGGTGCTGCTGAGCGACGGCGCTCCCGCATGGCTGAAGGTGACCGTGCCGTGACCCGAGCCATCCTGCCGGCCTGGACCGACCTGGATCCTGCCCTGCATGCGCAACTGGGAGAGGTGATCGACCCCGAGCGCAAGGTCCTGGCCGCGCTCGAGCGGATCGTGCCACTCGCCGGCAAGCGGATCGCCGACGTCGGCACCGGGATCGGTCACTACCCGATGCTGCTGGCCAGGCGCACCGGACGCACCTACGGCATCGAATCGGACCCCGTCCTCCTGGAGGTGGCGCGAAAGCGGGCCACCTCGGCGCACCAGCCCAATCTGCGGATCGTCGAGGGCGGGCTCGAGCTGCTCCCACTGCGCGACGAGGCGGTCGACATCGTCCTGTGCGGGCTGATCGAGCCGAACGACGCCTCGCTGCCGGGGATCGCCGAGCTGCTGCGCGTGCTGCGCCCGGGTGGTCGCCTGGTCGTCATCGGCTACTACGGGCGCGACCAGGTCGCCAGCCTGCTGGAGCCCGAGGTCGTGGCGCACGCCTTCGACGCGACCCAACGGCGGACCGGCTGGTGGCTGCGCCACGGTTTCAAGATCAAGGTCGTCCACAGCCAGCTCGACATCTCGGACCCCGCCATCGCGATGGAGCTCCTGCCGCGCCTCTATGGAGACCGTGGACGTGCGTTCCTGATGGCCCCGCATCCGCCGTTCCTCACCCTGAAGCTGGGCCTCTTTCACCTTCTCAAGCGGTGACCGATCCTCTATGCTTCGAGGCGTCGAAGGCCAGGCTCTTCTCCCCCCGGAGCCTGGCCTTTGGCATTCCTTTCGGCGTCGAGCCGGTGCGATAATGGCGATCCCCTGAGGCCCGAGAGGCGAGATGGCCACCACCACACCCCGCATGAAGATCACCTACGCCACGCTGTCCGCGGACAACGAGGAGCTCCAGTCAGCCTTCGATGCCGCGGTTGAGCGTGCCCGCGGCGAGCTGGGCCGCTCATACCCGCTGCTCATCGGTGCGGAGCAGCGAGCGGGAGCCGAGGAATTCGAGGACCGTTCGCCGATCGACACGAGCATCGTCGTCTCGCGTTTCCCGGTCGGCACCCGGCAGGACGTCCGTGACGCCATCGCGGCCGCGCGTGCCGCCTTCCCGGCCTGGCGGGACCTCGGCTGGCGGAAGCGCCTGGAGCTGATCCGTCGCGCGGCCGACCTGATCAGCGAACGGCAGTTCGACTACGCGGCGCTCATGTCGTTCGAGGTTGGCAAGAACCGGCTCGAGGCGCTGGGCGACGTCGAGGAGACAGCCGACCTGCTGCGCTACTACAGCGACGGGATGGAGAAGGCGAACGGCTTCGTGCAGCCGATGGGCTCACTCTCCCCGGCGGAGCACACCCGCTCGATCCTCAAGCCCCACGGGGTATGGGCCGTGATCAGTCCCTTCAACTTCCCGATGGCGCTGTGCGGTGGCCCCGCCGCCGGCGCGCTGATCGCGGGCAATACGGTCGTCATCAAGCCGAGCTCGGATGCTCCGCTGATGGCCTACAAGTTCTGCGAGGCGCTGCGCGACGCCGGCATCGAGCCGGGCGTGTTCAACCTGGTGACCGGCCCGGGCGAGACGGTCGGCGCGGAGCTCGAGGAGAACCCGGACCTCGACGGCATGGTCTTCACCGGCAGCTACGAGGTCGGGATGCGGCTCTACACCGGCTTTACGCGGGACTACCCGCGGCCGATCATCGCCGAGATGGGCGGCAAGAACCCGTCGATCGTGACCGCCTCGGCGGACCTCGACGAGGCGGCGGAGGGGGTCATGCGCTCCGCCTTCGGGTTCGACGGCCAGAAGTGCAGCGCCAACAGCCGGGTCTACGTCGAGCGCTCGGTGGCCCGTCCATTCCTCGACCTCCTGGTTGAGAAGGCGAAGGGCATCCGCGTTGGCGATCCCACCCAGCGCGAGAGCTGGATGGGTCCGGTCATCAACGAGCGGGCGCTCGCCAAGTTCACGGCGGCCGTCGCCGAGGCCAGGGCGGACGGCGGCCGGATCGAGGTCGGCGGCGAGGTGCTGCGGGACGACGCAACCGAGCGTGGCTACTTCGCGATGCCGACCGTGGTCAGCGGCCTCCCGACCAGCCACCGCCTGTTCCGCGACGAGCTCTTCGTCCCGTTCATCGTGGTGGGCGAGGTCGACTCGCTGGACGAGGCGCTGAGCCTCTCGAACGCCACCGCCTACGGGCTGACCGCCGGCATCTTCAGTCACGACGACGAGCAGATCCGCCGCTTCCTGGACACGATCCAGGCGGGCGTGGTGTACGTCAACCGCCGTGCGGGGGCGACCACCGGGGCCTGGCCGGGGATCCAGTCCTTCGGCGGCTGGAAGGGCTCGGGCTCATCGGGCAAGAGCGGGCTGGGTCCGTACTACGTGCAGCAGTTCCTGCGCGAGCAGTCGCAGACCGTGATGGGCCAGGAGCCGCCGCCGGCATGACCACCGATGAGCTCGCGCTGGAGCCGGTCGTCGATCCGAGCGGCTGGTTCAGCGTCCAGCTCCGGTACGCCTATCTTGTCGACGAGGCGCCGATCATGGTCGAGGACCGGGTGGTGCTGGTCGACGGCGTCGACGAGGAGACCGCCCTGGGCCGCGCGATCGAGGTGGCCGAGGAATACGAGGACGAGTTCGAGACCGATACCGGCGAGTCGGGCATGATCCGCTTCGAGGGGATCGTGGCGCTCAAGGAGCTCGACGACCCGCCTGCCGCCGGCACCGAGGTCTGGCACGAGTTCATGGCCCCGCCGGGCGTCGAGCCCGATGCCGACGACGAGCCGCTCCCGGACCTGCGCCCGATCGAGATGGCCTTTCCGCGCGCTCACGACGACTGATGCGCTGGCGGCGCATCAGCTATCGCGCGATTCGTCCGCTCCTCTTCCGCTTCGATTCTGAGGAGATCCATGGCTTCAGCCTGTCGGCGCTGCGCCTGGCCGGCGGCAGCGGACTCGGGCGCACATTGGCCGGCCTGGGCGGAGGCGCCTCCCTTGAAGGAGCCTATGTCGAAGTCGCGGGGCTTCGCTTTCGCAGCCGCGTTGGCCTGGGCGCCGGGTTCGACAAGGACGCCATCGCGCTGCGCGGCTGGGCCGCCCTCGGCCTCGGCTTCGCCGAGATCGGCACGGTCACGCCGCTTCCGCAGGCCGGGAATCCGCGGCCGCGCCTCTTTCGGCTGCCAGGCGACGAAGCGCTCATCAACCGGATGGGCTTCAACAACGCCGGCGCAGAAGCGGTAGCGCGCAACCTTGCGCGGGTACGCCGGCGGTTGCCCGGCGACTTCGTGCTGGGGGTGAACATCGGTCGCAATGCGAGCACCGCGGCCGAGGACACAATTCGGGACTACCTCGCGGTCCAGCAACGGCTCGCCCCGCATGCCGATTATCTCGCGGTCAATGTGTCATCCCCCAACACGCCGGGCCTGCGCGATCTCCAGACGCCGAGGCACCTGCGTGCGCTGCTCGACGCCCTGGCGGACGCCGGCCGGCGGCTCGGCCCTGCGCGGCCGATCTTCGTCAAGCTCGCACCGGACATGCTCCCCGGTGAGATGGAGGCGGTCCTGGAAGCCGTGCTCGCAACTCGCGCGAAGGGACTGATCCTCGCCAACACGACCCTCTCCCGCGGTCGGTTGGCGTCACCGCGTGAGCTCGCATCGGAGGCCGGAGGCCTCTCGGGCGCTCCACTGCTGACCGGGACCCGTGGCCTCGTGCGCCGCGCTCGCAGCCTGGTCGGGGACCGTCTGGCGATCATGGCCTCCGGGGGCATCGGCTCCGGCCAGGACGCCGCGATGCTCATCGCCGCCGGCGCAGACCTGGTCCAGCTGTGGAGCGGGCTCGTCTACGCGGGGCCGGGCCTGATCGGCGAGACGACGAAAGCGGTGCGGCCCGCCTCAGACGGGCTGATACGATAGCGACCCATCTAGCCAGGGGCGCGGGCAGGACGCGCCGCTCCGGTCGGAGTTTTGGTACCGATGTCCCTCGAGACCACTCCCTCGGCGGCTGCCCGCGTGACGGCGCCGCACATCGTCACCGAGCTGCCGGGACCACGTGCCCAGGCGCTCATCGCACGAGACGACGCGGTCGTCAGCCCCAGCCTGACACGCGCCTATCCGCTGGTCGCCGAGACCGGCGACGGCTACGTCGTAACTGACGTCGACGGCAACCGCTTCCTCGACTTCGCGGCCGGCATCGCGGTCTGCTCGACCGGCCATCGTCACCCCAAGGTGGTCGAGGCCATCAAGGCCCAGGCCGATCGGCTGATCCACATCGCCGCGACCGACTTCTACGAGCCACGCTACCTGGAGCTGACCGAGCACCTGGCCCGCATCGCGCCGTTCGAGGAGCGGGCGCGGGTCTTCCTCACCAACTCGGGCACCGAGGCGGTCGAGGGCGCCATCAAGCTGGCGCGCCACCACACCCATCGCCCCGGGCTGATCGCCTTCGAGGGCGCCTTCCACGGCCGCACCATGGGCGCCCTGTCGCTGACCAACAGCAAGATCAAGCAGCGCGCTGGCTTCGGTCCCCTGCTGCCGATGGTCTACCACGCTCCGTTCCCCCGCATTCGCAGCTGGAAGGAGGGGTCCGGAGGCGATGGCAGCGCCGAGCTCGAGGTCCTGCGCAAGAGCATCCTGGGCCGGCTGATCGCGCCCGATGACGTGGCAGCGATCGTGATCGAGCCGATCCAGGGCGAGGGTGGCTACTTCCCGGCGCCGGCATCGTTCCTCACGGGGCTGCGCGAGCTGTGCGATGAGCACGGCATCCTGTTGGTCGCCGATGAGGTCCAATCCGGCATGGGTCGCACCGGTCGCTGGTGGGCGATCCAGCACGCAGGGGTCGAGCCGGACATCGTCACAACCGCGAAGGGAATCGCGTCGGGGATGCCGCTCGGCGCCTTCGTGGCCCGCGACTCGGTCATGACCTGGCCGGCCGGTGCCCACGGCTCGACATTCGCCGGCAACCCAATCTGCGCGGCGGCCGGCAAAGCCACCATGGACCTGATCGAGGGCGGCCTGATGGAGAACGCCGCTCGGATGGGAGCGCGCCTGCGGGCAGGGCTCGAGCAGGTCGCGAGTGAGCACGATGGCGTCCGGGACATCCGGGGCGTGGGCCTGATGCTGGGGGTGGAGTTCGCCAGCCACCAGGCCGCCAACGCGGTCGAGCTGGCCGCCTTCGAGCGCGGGCTGCTGCTCCTGGAGTGCGGCGAGGCGACGATCCGGCTCTGCCCGCCGCTGATCGTCGACGAGGCCGCCATCGACACCGCGATTCGCCTCTTCGGCGAGGCCATCGACGCCGCGGCGAGGCCGGTCAAGGGGATGCAAGAGACCGGCGGCTAGCCTCGCCGGCATGTCCGCAAAAGTCGTCCCCCTGCGCGAGGCGATCGCCGCCCACGTCCACGACGGCGACACCCTGGCGATCGAGGGCTTCACCCACCTGATCAGCTTCGCCGCTGCCCACGAGGTGATCCGCCAGGGCCGGCGCGACCTTACCCTGGCGCGACTGACGCCGGACCTCGTCTACGACCAGATGGTGGCGGCGGGGTGCGCCTCGAAGCTGGTCTTCTCCTGGCTCGGCAACCCCGGCGTCGGGTCGCTGCACGCAATCCGTCGCGCCATCGAGGCCGGCCAGCTCGAGATCGAGGAGTACAGCCACCACGGCATGGTGGCCCGCTACGCCGCCGGGGCCAGCCGCCTCCCCTTCTTCCCCCTGCGCTCATACGACGGCAGCGACCTGGCGACGGTCAATCCGCTGATCCGCCGCGTGGCCTCGCCATACGACGGGGAGGAGATCTCCGTCGTCCCGCCGCTCAACCCGGACGTCACGATCATCCACGCGCAACGCGCCGATGCCGACGGCAACGTCCAGGCCTGGGGGATCGTCGGGGTGCAGCGAGAGGCGGCACTCGCCGCGCGCCGCGTCATCGCCGTCGTCGAGGAGCTGATCGACTCATCGGTCATTCGCGACGATCCCGACCGCACGCTGCTGCCGGGGACGGTGGTGGACGCCGTCTGTGTGGAGCCGTTCGGGGCCCACCCGTCGTTCGCGCAGGGTCACTACGACCGCGACAATGCGTTCTATCGCGACTGGGACGCCGTCAGCCGCGATCCGGATCGGCTCGAGGCCTGGCTCGACGAGTGGGTGCGCGGCCTGGATGGACGAGCCGCCTACGTTGACCGGATGGGGCCCGCCAGGCTTGACGCGCTGCGCCCCGAGCCGCGCCCCTCGGGAAGCGTCGACTACGGGAGCTACCGGTGAGCGATGCCACGCCCGACGAGCTGATGATCGCGGCCGCGGCCGCCGAGCTGGCCGGGGTCCGGACCGTCTTTGTGGGGATCGGGCTCCCGAATGCAGCCGCCAACCTCGCCCGCCAATCGGTCGCACCCGACCTGGAGCTGATCTACGAGTCCGGCGTGGTGGGGGCTCGACCCACGCGCCTGCCAGACAGCATCGGCGACCCCGCGCTCGTCTCCGGGTCAGCGGCCACCATGAGCATGCGCGACCTGTTCGGCGGCTTCCTGCAGGGCGGTCGGATCGAGGTCGGGATGCTGGGCGCCGCGCAGATCGACCGCTGGGGCAACCTGAACACGACCGTCATCGGCTCATATGACCACCCCGGCGTGCGGTTGCCCGGCTCGGGCGGAGCCTGCGAGATCGCTCTCAACGCGGGGCGGGTGATCATCGTCATGAACCAGTCGATGCGCTCGTTCGTCGAACGCGTTGACTTCGTCACCTCGCCCGGTCACCGTCGCCCCGACGGCAGCGGCGGACGCCCTTTATGGGCAGGGGCTGGCCCCACGGCCGTTGTCACCCAGCTGGGCGTCTACCACTTCGGCCTGGACGGTGAGATGGAGCTGGCAGGGCTGCATCCCGGCGCGGACGGGGAGACGGTGGATGCCGGCACCGCCTGGGCAATGCGACGCGCGGCCACCGTCACGAGGTTGCCCGAGCCATCGACGGCGACGTTGGCCGCCATCCGATGGATGCTAGCCTAGATGGACATGGAGGCGTTTCGGGAGCGAAATCGTCCGATGGCCGCCCTCATCGTTCTCCTCGCGTTGCTGGAGGGCGTTGCGGTCCCTCTTCTGGCGGCAGCTTTCGGCTTCGATCTTCCCGCGGCTGCGCATTTCGGATCGCTCATCGACCGGGGGCCTGGAGTAGCCGAGCTGCTGCGCTGGGGCGCCCTCCTCGACATGGCGGGCTACCTGGTGTTTGCCCTGGTGGTGCTCTATGTCGGTGGACGGTTGCAGCAGGGCAATGCTCTCGTCGTCTCGGCGCTCACGGTGGGCGGTCTCGGAGCGGTGCTCATCGGTGCCGTCGGCGCCGTGCTCCTCGCGACCATCGGACCGTCGCTGCTCCTGGAATATGCGACCGCCCCGGCATCAACGCGTGAAGCGGCCCGAGTGGCCCTTGAGGCGCTCGGTCGCGGTGTGGCGGCCGGCCTGTGGGGAACCTTGGAGCTGGCCCTGCTTGGCGCCTGGCTGATCGGCGTTGGATGGCAGCTGCGCCAGGCGTGGCCGCGATTCGGTGGACTGGCATTGCTAAGCGGCATGGGCATGGTGGCGTCCAGCCTGCGCACCGGCGCGACCGGTCGGATCCTGGTTGACGTCCTGGGTCCGGTGGACCTCGTCATCGTCCTCATCATCGTGGGCTGCCTGGCCCTTCTGTTCGTATGGCTCCTGTGGTTGGCGGTCAGCCTGTGGTGGGGACGGCCGGACTCTCCAGGTCTTGGTGGCGCGAGCTAGTTCAGCAGGTCGGAGAGGCTCGTCAGCAGGAAGCCACGGTCGCGCAGGCCGGGGATCATGATCTCCAGTGCCTTGAGCGTCTGATATCCGCCCAGGTGCATCAGCACGTTCGATCCGTCGCGCGCGTTGCTGATCACCTTGGTGGCGATCTGCTGTGCGGTCGGGCCGCCGTCGGAGATCGGCTTCCAGTCGATCGTATCGATGTCCCACATGAAGGTCTTGGTGTACCCCACCGATGCCGCGGCGTCGCGCACCGCTGCGTTCACCGATCCATATGGCGGGCGCCAGTACGGGACCGGCTGCTGACCGGAGAGCTGCTTCAGGATGGCCGCCGCATCGGTCAGCTGCGTGCGAATGAAGTCGGCGGTCGGCGCCCCACCGGCGCATGGCGCGGTGGTCGGCGAGCCTCCTCCGCCGCGCACCAGGTCGCAGTGGTGCATGGTGTGGTTGCCGATCTCGAACAGCTCCGGGTGGGCCTTGATCAACGCCATCACCTGCTTGCCCTGGGCGGTCTGCGCCATGGCCCCGGTCGGAAAGATCGTCACGCACACGTGGTTGGCGATCAGCAGGTTGAGGATGTCGATCCCGGGCTCCAGCCGGCCACCCATGTCCAGGGTGAGGGCCACGCCGTGCCCGGCGTTCGGGATCGTGCTGAAGGTCTGCTGCGTGCCGGCCGCCACGCGGTTGCCCGCCCGGCATCCGCTGGGTGCGGGCGTCGGTCTGGGGGTCGGCGCGCCGGTGGGGGCTGCGGTGGGCAGCGGCGTCGCCCCCGGGTCGCCCGCCACGACCAGGATCCAGCCGGCCTGGAGCGTGTTCGGATCGCTGATGAGCGAGGGATGGGAGCTGGCGTTCCAGGCCTGGAGCTGCTGCACGGTCGTCCCCCAGGACCGGGCGATCGACGAGAGCGTATCGCCCCCACGCACCGTGTAGGTCGTTCCAGACGGGCCGGCGGTCACGCTCGGCGCGGACGATTCGACCTCGCTCGGCAGGATGGTGCCGAATGGCGTCTCGATCGGCGAGGGTTGCTGGCTGGCACTCCCGCTCGCACTGGGCGTCGGGCTGACGCCGGGAGCGCAGGCGGCCATCAGCAGCGTGACCGCCAGGCCGGCGGCGAGGCGGCGGGGGGTCATGGCGATCAATTAGGGTTGTAGCGAAGGTCGTCGCGACTGATCGGCGGCATGGCGCCATCAGCGAGGAGGCGCGCTTCACGGCGCAGCAGGCTGAGCTCAGCTTCGAGGCGGCTCGCACCGTCGGGCAGCTCCAGCAGCTGCTGCTTGCGGTTCAGCTCGATCTGCAGCACCCCGGCCACCGCGTAGCTGGCGGCCAGGGGGTCGTCCGGCAGCCGGATCGGCTTGAGCACCTCGTCGAGGGAAGCGGCCACGTCGGTGATCTCCTGTGATTCTCGCCCTACAGACGCAGCCGACGCCACGAAGCGTTTCACCGTGTCGAGGTAGGCATCCAGTGCTGCCTGCACTTCCGGGAGCAGCCGACCCGCGGTATCGGCGTCTCCCACCGATTCCGGCAGGGGCTGGACCTCGATCAGCGCGTAGGTCCCGGACCGATCCACCGGACCCAGCGAAACGCGCTCGGCCCCGACCACCACCAGCGCCCAGCGCCCGTCGGCGAATCGCTCGGCGCGGCGCACCTCGGCCACGGTGCCCACCGAGCCCTCCGGCGCGTCATCGTCGCCACCGCTGCTGATCACGAAGCGGCCGGCATACGGGGAGCCATCGGCCAGGAGGTCGTGGGTCATGGCCCGATAGCGCTCCTCGAAGATGTGGAGCGGCAGTGGCAGATGCGGGAAGAGGACGAGGTGGAGCGGGAAGAACGGAAGCCGCATGGCCGGCCGATGGTGGCACGCAGAGGCTTATCACGCAAAGTCGCGCGCCGTAATGCTGCGCGCGCCCGATGCCCGCCCAGACCTGCTCCCGCGGCAGGTAAGATCGGCTCATGGCTGACGATCGGTCCTACATCGATGCGAACACTCGAGAGCGCGAGCGTCTGCGCGCGCTCGTCGAAGGGCTCGACGACGAAGCCCTTACCGCTCCTGTGAACGAGTACTGGACCATCGCCGGCGTGCTCGGTCACATCGCGTACTGGGACATCCGCGTCCTGGTCCTCGCCGAGAAGATCGAGCGCGGCGAGCCGTGGGCGCCGGGGGACGCCGAGCCTGACGGCGACTGGCTCAACGACTCGACCCGTCCGCTGATCCACGCGATCCCCCCGAGGGAGGCCGCGCAGCTGGCCGTGCGGATCGCCGAGCAGTGCGACGCGCTTGTCGCGGAGCTGCCCCTGGACCGAATCTTGCCCCGCGACCCCGACAGCCCGATCTGGCCTGGGCGCAGCGATCACCGCGGGGAGCACCTCGACGAGATCGAGGCCGCGCTGCGAGCGCGCGGCTGATCCCGGCCTAGACCTGCTCCTGGTCGACGAAGTCCATGTCGATCTGCGCCCGCTGCAGCTTCCCGGAGTAGTCGATGTAGACGCTCTTCCACTCGCTGAAGAAGTCGAGTGCGGCCTGCCCCACCTCGCGGTGACCGTTGCCGGTCGCCTTGGTGCCGCCGAACGGCAGGTGCGCCTCGGCCCCGATGGTGCCGTGGTTCACGTACCCCAGCCCCGAGTCGAAGTCGCGGATCGAGCGGAACGCCAGGTTGACGTCGCGCGTGAAGAGCGAGGTCGAGAGGCCGTACTTGACGGAGTTCACGATCCGCACGGTCTCCTCCCACGTCTCCACCGGAATGACCGATGTCACCGGGCCGAAGATCTCCTCCATCGCGATGCGCGCATCGGGCTTCACCTCGGTGAAGATGGTCGGCTGGAAGAAGCTCCCCTTGGAGAGGGCGGCCTCGCGCGCCGGCTCGCCGCCGATCACCAGGTCAGCCTCGTTGCGACCGATGGCGGCGTACGCCGCAATGCGCTCGACCGCCTTGTCGTTGATGACCGGCCCGACATCGGTCTTCTCGTCCAGGCCGTCTCCCAGCACCAGGGCCGCCACTCGCTTGCGGAGCGCCTCGACGAAGGTGTCATGCACGGACCGATGCACGATCAGGCGTGAAGCCGCGGTGCAGCGCTGGCCGCTTGTCCCGAAGGCCGACCAGACGGCGCTGTCCAGGGCGAGGCCCAGGTCCGCGTCCTCCCAGATGACGATCGGGTTCTTGCCGCCCAGCTCCAGGCTGACGCGCTTGAGGGTCTCGGCCGCGCGCCGGCTGATCTCGACGCCGGTATCGGTGTGGCCGGTGAAGCTGATGACCCGCACGTCCGGATGCTCGACGATGGCGTTGCCGACCTCGCCGCCCGAGCCGGTCACGATGTTGACCACTCCGTCCGGGATGCCGCCCTCCATCAGCAGCTCGACGAAGCGAATGGCGCATGCCGGCGTGTCGCTGGCCGGCTTGATGACCGCGGTGTTGCCGCAGATCAGCGCCGGGAAGAGCTTCCAGGCGGGGATCGCGATCGGGAAGTTCCAGGGGGTGATGATGCCGGCCACGCCGATCGGCCTGCGGATGGCCATCGCGAACTTGTCCGGCATCTCAGATGGCACGGTTTGCCCGAACAGGCGCCGGCCCTCGCCGGCCATGTAGTAGGCGACGTCGATCGCCTCCTGCACGTCGCCGCGCGCCTCCGGCAGGACCTTGCCCATCTCGCGGGTCATGAGCCGTGACAGCTCTTCCTTGTGCTCGGCCAGGATGCGCGCCACCTTGAACAGGATCTCGCCGCGCTTCGGCGCCGGCATGAGCGACCACGCCGGGTATGCCGCCTTCGCTGCCTTGACGGCTGCGTCCACATCGGCCGCGCTCGAGGCCGGGAAGGTGCCGATCACATCCTCGTGGTTGGCCGGGCTGAGGCTATCGAATGTCGCGCCCGACCTGGCGTCGACCCATCGGCCGCCGATCAGGTTCTTGAAGGTGGTGCTGGTTATTGTCACGGGTGGTGGCTCCTCGTAGGGCGGCGGCATCGCCGGTGAACGTCATGTCGCTTGGCACCGGATTGTACGACCGACCAGGCTCGGGCCTCGCCGCGCGGGGTCTCGGCGTCCAGAACCCCAGGATCAGGTACACGGCCAGCGCGGCCGCGGTCGATGCGGCAACGATCGGCGAGCGCGCGAACAGCAGGACCGTCATCGCCCCCGGGACGATGACCTGCGCCTTTCCCAAGATGTCATCCGGGCCGGGCCGCCAGACGTCCGAGCCGCTCGCATTGTCGCCCCGCATGACGAACCCGGCGTCCCGTGAACCCCCAAAGATCCGATGGATGACGTGCAGTCCGGCGGCCGGCTCTCCGGCCGGGATGCGGTAGGCCACGATGTCGCCTGCGCGGTAGTCGGGCTGGCGGAGCGTGACGACCAGGGAGCCCTCGTGGACGTTCGGCTCCATGCTGCGCCCCGAGACGAGGATGTAGCCCGCAGGCCCGCCCAACGCCGCGGGACGAAGCATGACGAACCAGGCCACGGCCGCGCCGAGCGCCGCGATGGTGAGCAGTGCTCCGACGAACCGTCCCATCACTTGAGGTACGTCACTACAACCTGCGGGAGGCCACTGGCCCCCTCCCGAGCATTCAGGACCAGCGGGACACCCAGCGCCGTGCCCTCGGCGCTGTCGCTCAGCCGGAACCCGAAGTCGGTCGCGGCTCCCGCGACGAAGGACTGAATGTCGGAGGTGGCCGTCCACGAGAGGACCGTGCCCGCGGCCTGGCCAAGGGTGACGTCCGCTGAGGAGGTGTTCGAAGCGGCGACTGCCGGTTGGTTGTTCCAGGTGACGGCGGCCTCGGTCCAGGCAGCGGACACGGACCTCAGGTTGATCGTGCGCGCGGCAAGCACGGCCGACGCCGTGGTGAGCCGCACCGTTGCCGTCTGCACGATTGCATCGGGAGGGATCGTGGGTGAACAGCCTGTCAGGTCGAATCGGACGAATGTCCGTCGGATCGCAAGCGAGTCGGGGCTCACATTCAGCTGGGTGTTCGTGCCGAAATTCGTCGTCGCCTGCGCGGCGTTGACACTGGCATCAGCAACCGCCGTCAGCGTGCAGGTGGTGGGCGCTCCGTATGTCTTACTCGCTCCCATCAGAAACGCGGGTGAGATGGACAGGGCGGCCGCGGCGGCAACGGACGCGGTCAGGACGCAGAGCGCGACAGCCAGCATGCCGACGACTGCCACGGCGTTCGGTCGTCCCCGCGCGCGAGCTCCGAAGCCGCTCATCCCTCCACCACGATGTAAACGGCGGTCACGGCGGTGGACAACGGCTGTGGGCCGAGCGTCACCGCCGCCGACCCGGTGAATCCGGCCGATGGGAGGGCAACCGTTCCCTCGCCAGCGCTGGTCGCCCCATTTGTCACCGTCAGGCGCAGGGTGCCGCCAGCACAGGCCGCGGCCATGGAGCCAACCGTGACGACGGTCAGACGCCCGGAGGTGTCGACCGTGTGATGGAAGGTCAATCCGTCGGTGTCACAGGCACTTACCGCCGCCGTCCCGGCTCCGATCGTAGACGCCACCAACGGCATGGCCGATGCAGCGCCCACCCCGACGGCCGCCACGATGGCAATCGGCGCGATGGCTGCCAAGAGCGAACTGCGCATATGAGATGGAAGGGCCGGGCGAGGGCCCTCCCTCAGGTCACGAGATGACGACCGAGATCTTGAGAACCAGCGCGGCGAGCACATTGTCGGCGCTGAAGGTCAGGTTCGTCGGACTCGCGGCCGGAGTGGCCAGGGTCACAGTCTGCTCGGCCAGGGAGGCGTCGCCCGCGCCGACGAGCGTGACTTTCATGGTCAACCCGTCGCAGCCGGGCGTCGCGATGCCGGTCACGTGAACGGTCGTCACCTCGTAGCCGGCGGGAGTCGCGTCGTAGGTCGTATCGAACGAAGTTGCGACTCCGTTGGTGTCGCACGAGGCCGCCGTCCCGGTCCCTGCGCCAAGCGACGAGGAGGTGACGCCGAGCGAGGCGGCCACCGCGAACACGGTCGCGAAAACCATGATTCCGACGATGAATGCAATCAGCACGCGTCTTCGACGGGCCATCAGCGACCCTCCCAGCAGGTGTGTTGTCAGGTGGCAACGGTGCGCCGCGGCACATCGACTTCCTATGGGACTTTCGGCGCGCGCCTTGGGAGTACTTGTGCCGCCGCCGGCGCCCTCGCGACTGCGGCCCGGCCCGGCCTGATGGCTCGGAGGCAAAGGTGCCGGATCGACACGAGCAGCTTGCGGGCCAGCATGGGCAGCATGATGTTCGGCTCGAAGTTGCCGGCCGCGCCAGCTGAGGTCACGCAGACCCGCGCTTGCGCTTGGCGGTGCCCTATCGCCGAGCCAACTCTCCCGTCCCCTGAGTGCCCAGCACCTCACGCACCTTGCTGACGAGAGCGGTAGGCGTGAAGGGCTTCGCCAGGAACTCGACTTCGGGATCGAGCACCCCGTGGTGCACGATCGTGTTCTCGGTGTAGCCGGACATGTACAGGACGGGCATCTCGGGCCGCAGCCGCCCGAGCTCTTCCGCCAGCTGTCGCCCGCTCATCTCGCGCATGACCACGTCGGTCACCAGCAGGTCGATGGCGCCCGCATGGTCGGCCGAAATCTGCAGCGCCATCGGGCCGCTGTCGGCGGCCAGCACGCGGTACCCGGCGCGCGACAGGGCGAGTACCGCGATGGTGCGAACCGCCTCGTCGTCCTCCGCCACCAGGATCGTCTCGGTACCTGCGGGCACCTCGGGCTCGACGCTCGACGGCGCCGCTGTCTCGGGCGTCTCGAACACGCGCGGCAGGTAGACCTTGAAGGCGGCCCCGCTGCCGGGTTCGGAGTACACCCCGATGCTGCCGCCGCTCTGCTTCACGACGCCGTACACCGTGGCCAGTCCCAGGCCGGTGCCGCCGGACCCTTCTTTGGTGGTGTAGAACGGCTCGAAGACGTGCTCGCGGACCTCGTCGCTCATGCCGGAGCCGGTGTCGCTGACCGCGATCATCACGTACGGGCCGGGCACCACCTCCGGATGGGTGGCCGCGTACAGGGCGTCGAGCTCGACTTCGGCGACCTCTACGGTGAGCTTGCCTCCCGACGGCATGGCGTCGCGGGCGTTGGCGACCAGGTTGACCAGCACCTGCTCCAGTTGGCTCGGATCTGCCCGCACCCGCAGCGGCTCTGGGGCCAGCGCGGTCATGAAGTCGATGTGCTCGCCGATGATCTGCCCGATGAGCGGCGTGAGACCCACGATGACATCGCCGGGATCGAGGACCCGTGGCGCCAGGATCTGGCGCCGCCCAAGCGCGAGCAGCTGGTGCGTCAGCGCGGCCGCTCGTTCGCCTGCCTCCACGATCTGGCCCGCCATCTTCCGGTCCTCGCCATCCGGCAGCGACTCCGCCAGGATCGAGCCGAAGCCGACCACGGCGGTCAGGATATTGTTGAAGTCGTGGGCCACGCCGCCGGCGAGGCGGCCGATGGCCTCCATCTTTTGTGCCTGGCGCAGACGCTCCTCTGTCTCGCGCAGCTCGCTGGTGCGCAGCGCCAGGTCGTCGAGCAGGATGTTCAGCGCGACGCCAAGCCTCGTCGCCGGGTCGTCCAGCTCTGGTGTCGGGGGGAGGCGCACGCGGGCGATGCTATCTCCGACGGAGGCTGCCGACATGACGGCGAACACGTCGTCGAAGGTCGGCCCTTCGGTCATGCGCCGATGCCGCGCTGGCGGAGCCAGGCGCGGGCGTCTTCCTCGTTGGCGAACGCCTTCAATTGCAGGCCGGTTCCGATCCGGAACATCTCGGCGGCGAGGCGAACGACGGGACCCATGTTGAAGAAGGCGGTCGAGGAGTCGCCGCGATGCTGCCGGAAGAAGCTGCCCCACACGGACCGATACTCGGCATCCAGGCCGGAGAGATTCCCTCCGTCGCCCAGGAGCCCGAACGGTTCTCCCTCGGTTCCGATCCAGCCGGTCATCGCGTCGACCATTACCGCTGCGTCCCGGCCCGTGGCGTGGGTCTCACCTTCGAAGCGGATGGTGGCGAGGCGGACCGCAGCGTCCCAGGTCAGGCGGATGTTGCCGCTCGCCACCGTTTCCATGCGCGTAAGTAATGGCAGTGCGGCGCGGTGGCCGTCAGGCATTGGCCGCATGTGCCTGCGTCACGCCGACGCGAACTGGTAGAGGCCCTGCGTATAGGCGGCAAGCGTATCCGTGGGCTCGCTGACCGGCGTCGTCAGGCACTGCTCGATGAATACCGTGACCAGATCGCCGTCGAACTGGCGACCGGTCTGAGTGGTCAGCTCCGCGACGGCCTGCTCTATGCGCATGGCGGAGCGGTAGGGGCGGTCGTGGGTCATGGCGTCGAAGGCATCGACCACGCCGACGATGCGCGCACCGACCGGAATGGCCAATCCGCGCAGCCCGTCGGGATAGCCGTTGCCATCCCAATGCTCGTGGTGGTAGCGAATGATGGGTGCCACCAGGCGTCCGAGCTGAAGGGGCTCGACGATGGCGGCGCCGATGCCCGGATGGCGACGCATCTCCGCCCATTCGTCCTCGCTCAGCGGAGCGGGCTTGCGCAGGATGTGCTCGGCGATGCCGATCTTGCCGACGTCATGCAGCGCCGCGCCGTAGCTGATCGCCTCGGCCTCCTCCTCCGGAAGGCTGATGGCGCGGGCCATGGCCAGCGCCATCTGGGCCAAGCGGCTGCAGTGGTGCTCGGTGGTCGGGTCCTTGGCCTCGACCGCATTCGCGAGCGCGACCAGAACGTCCTGCACGCTCTCAAGGCGGCTGAGCGCGGCCTGGGTGCGCAGGCTGGCGCGCACTCGGGCGAGCAGCTCTCCCTGCTGGAACGGTTTGGTGACGAAGTCGGTGGCACCGGCGTCGAGGCCACGCACCTTGTCGTCGAGGGCCGCAAGACCGGTGACAAGGATGACGGGAAGCAGTGCCGTGCGGCTCTGCGACCTGAGGCGACGCGTCACCTCGAAGCCATCCAAGCCCGGCATCTGCACGTCAAGGAGAACCAGATCCGGTCCGTGACGCGCGACCTGGGCAAGGGCGGCGGGCCCATCGGCGGCGTCGACGACAAGGTATTTGGCGCGCTCCAGCATCGTGCGCAGCACCATGCGGCTCGGGGCATCGTCGTCAGCGACGAGGATCTTGGTTATTCCGGTCAAATTGAGTCTCCCGGTCCAGCATGACCGGTAAGCGGGGTGCCGGCACCGACCCCAACGGGCTAGGTGCCGCCCCTACTTATGGTGCCGGGGCTGGAATGGCGCTGATAGGACCGCCGACGCGCGCGGGTGCGAGCGGTTTCAGGGATTCGGGTACGTCATACCCATCACGTCGAGGAGGCGGTCCAGCTCCTCGAGGGTGACCTTCCCTGAATCGACGTGGCCGCGCTCGATCACGACCTGGCGGATCGTCTTCCGCTCGGCGAGGGCCTGCTTGGCGATGCTCGCCGCCTCCTCGTAGCCGAGGAGCGGGTTGAGGGCGGTCGCGACCGACGGCGACCCCTCGGCGAACTCTCGGGCGCGCGCCTCGTCAGCGGCGATGCCGCTGACGCATCGGTCTGCGAACAGGACCGATGCAGATGCCAGCAGCCGGATCGACTCGAGCAGGTTGCGCGCCAGCATCGGCAGCATGATGTTCAGCTCGAAGTTGCCGGCCGCCCCGCCGAACGCGATCGCCGCGTCGTTGCCGATCACCTGGGCGCAGACCATGGAGAGCGCCTCGGGGATCACCGGGTTCACCTTGCCGGGCATGATCGAGGAGCCCGGCTGAAGGTCGGGAAGGTGAATCTCCGCCAGTCCGGCGCGCGGCCCGGAGCCCATCCAGCGGATGTCCGTCGCGATCTTGTACAGGCCGATGGCGATGGTCCGCAGCTGGCCGCTCAGCTCCACCAGCCCGTCGCGAGCACCCTGGGCCTCGAAGTGGTTGCGGGCCTCGGTGAGGGGGAGACCGGTCGACTCGGCCAGCTCCTTGATGACGGCCCCTGCGAAACCAGCGGGCGCGTTGATTCCGGTCCCGACTGCGGTTCCTCCCAGCGCCAGCTCTGCCACGCGGGGGAGCGTCGACTCCAGCCGCTCGATGCCGTAGCGGACCTGCGCCGCATACCCGCCGAACTCCTGGCCCAGGGTCACCGGGGTCGCGTCCATGAGGTGCGTGCGCCCCGACTTCACGACGTCGGCAAACTCGCGCGCCTTGCCTTCAAGTGCCGGCGCGAGGTGGGTGAGCGCAGGGATCAGGGAGGTGACCACTCCGTCGGTTACAGCGAGGTGGATGGCGGATGGGATGACGTCGTTGCTCGACTGGCTGGCGTTGACCTGGTCGTTGGGATGCACCGGCCGCCCCAGACGCTCGGCGGCGAGGTTGGCGATCACCTCGTTGGCGTTCATGTTCGACGAGGTGCCGGAGCCGGTCTGGTACACATCAATCGGGAAGTGGTCGTCCCATCCCCCGTCCGCAACCTCGAGAGCCGCCGCGCGGATGGCCTCCGCCGTCTCGGAGTCGAGCACGCCCAGCGCAGCGTTGGCGCCGGCGGCCGCGGCCTTGATCAGGCCCAGCGCGTGGATCAGCTCGGGGTCGATGCGCTGGCCGCTGATCGGGAAGTTCTCGACCGCCCGCTGCGTGGTGGCTCCCCATCGGGCGCCGGCGGGGACGTGGACGTCGCCCATCGAGTCGTGCTCGACCCGGTCGTGGGTCATCGGTTGAAGTCCTGTGCCCGCTCTATCGCGACGAACCGGATAACCGGCGGGATCAGGTATGGCAGGAGACCCTTGTTGAGGTCGTCGAGGATCAGGCTGCATCTGGCCACGAGCTCAGTAAGGAACATCCCCTGATGCGTCGGCTCGTACCTGCGCAGCTTCGCCAGCCCCTCGGACAGCTTGTTCCGCGCCCCGCGCCCGTTGCGTCGCTGCAGGTGAAGCAGCCCGGCGGCAAGCATGATCAGGCCCTGGTAGAAGTCGCGCTCCTCGTCGTCGGCTGCGCGCCAGAGCGTCTCCCAGGCCTCGTGCGCGTGCCAGTAGCGGAACCCGTTGAAGAGCGCCACTCCCCGATGCAGCAGCTCGTGCTGCTCCCTGGGATCGATCGGCGGGGTGCGACCGCGCGCCAGCGCCGGCGCATCTGGGACGGCTGGCGGTTCGGCCGACGCAGCCGCGCGACGAGGCCGCTTGCGGGGGACCGGCGTGGGCTTCGTTGTCTGCTCAGCCATCGGGCCCGATGATAGCGGTCGCGGCTCCGATGTCGGCACGCAGAAGGATCGGGACATGCCACTCACCGGCGAGTACGAACCAGGCACCTCTTCCTGGTCCCGCAGGAACGTTGAGCACTACGAGGCGACGAACGGCAAGATGGGTGGAGACCTCCGGGGCCGGCCGGTCATCGTCCTGACCTCGGTCGGCGCCAAGAGCGGCAAGCTGCGGAAGACCGCACTCATGCGCGTCGAGCACGACGGCGTCTACGCGGTGGTGGCGTCACTCGGTGGTTCTACGCGGAATCCGGCCTGGTACTACAACCTCAGCCAGAACCCGCACGTTGAACTCCAGGATGGCGCGACCAAACGCGACTACCTGGCGCACGAGGCCACGGGCGACGAGAAGGTGGTCTGGTGGGAGCGAGCCGTCGAGACATGGCGCGACTACGCGAACTACCAGATGAAGACCGATCGGCAGATCCCCGTCTTCGTGCTCGAGCCGATGGAGTAGCGGCCAACGGCGCCGGCGCCGCCCAGGTCGATCCAGGTTATGCACCCAGGAGCTGGTAGGTCGGAGGAGCGTATTGGGTGTCGCGTTCCTCCGTCGCCTCAAGTCAGTCCGTGCATCAACGGTTGGAGCAATCGGCCCCTTGGACCCCTTGCCCGATGTACCAGTCATTCCATGCATGCGCCGACCCAGGGATAGCCGGCCCGCAAGACCCCAGCTCCGACTGCGCGAATCCTCCACGCCGCGTTCACAATCTGCGCACAACTCGCCGCCAGCCTGACTCTCATCGGATCCAGCGAGGATCCACAAGACGAGGAGAGTCAGTTCAGATGGTCTTCTTCAGATTCGTTGCCGCACTGATCCTGGTGGGGCTGTTGGCGGTGGTCGGAGTGAACATCTACAACGCGGGCGTGTCGGCGGGGATCGCCGCCGACGTCGGGAACGCGATCGCCTCCGGCGCACCGATCCCGGCCGGCTACTACTACGGTCCGTACGCCGGGCAGCCGTGGGGCCACGGGTTTGGCTTCGGCGGGTTCCTGCTGGGGCTCCTGTTCCTGTTCTTCTTCTTCGGCCTGCTGCGCGCCATCTTCGGCCGGGGCCGATGGGGCGGTCACCACGGCGACTACCGCAAGGGTCGCTACGGCGGGTGGCAGGACCGAATGGGGGCCTGGCACGAGGAGCAACACGGCAAAGCTCCCGATTCCCCCGCCCCAGACAAGACCTGATCTGGGCAAGGGACCGATGTGGACGGGCGGCCGGCGCCGCCCGTCCGACTTACCATGCCAGGCGTGGCACGCATCCTCGTCGTCGATGATGAGCCGAAGATCGTCCAGCTCGTCCGCGACTACCTGGAGCGGGCGGGCTTCGCCGTCTCCACGGCTCGAGACGGGACCGAGGCGCTGATGCGAGCGCACCAGGAACGGCCCGACCTGATCGTGCTGGACCTGGGCCTGCCCCGGCTTGACGGTCTCGAGGTCACCCGCCGTCTGCGTCGCGACTCGGGGGTGCCGATCATCATGCTCACCGCCCGCGACGACGAGACCGACAAGGTCGTCGGCCTTGAGCTGGGAGCCGATGACTACGTCACCAAGCCCTTCAGCCCACGCGAGCTGGAGGCACGGGTGCGCGCTGTCCTCCGCCGCCACACACGCGACGCCGAGGCCGAAGTCCTCCGCGCCGGCGACCTGACGCTGGACATCCCCCGCCTCCGCACCGAAGTCTCCGGGCGACTCGTGGAGCTCACGGCCACCGAGTTCCAGCTTCTCACCGCGCTCGTCCGCCAGCCGGGCCGCGTCTTCACCCGCGCCCAGCTGCTCGACGCGATCCACGGCGTGGCCTTCGAATCGTACGAGCGTGCGATCGACGCCCACGTCAAGAACATCCGCCGCAAGATCGAGCCGGACCCTCGATCGCCCCGCTACCTGCTCACCGTCTACGGCGTGGGCTACCGGCTGACCGATGCGTGACGGCCGTTGGCGTCGCGGGCGACGTCCCCCATGGTGGCCCGAGGGCGAGACCTGGCCGCCTTCAGGTCCGGAAGGCTGGCGTCACATGCGCGGGCGGTTCATGTGGCGCATCGGCTGCTTCTTCGTGTTCATGGCCGTGGTCTTCGTCTCGGTGGTGGTATTCCTTGGCTGGCTGATCGGCGGCGCGATCGGGGCGGCTGCAGGAGCCGCGCCCACCATCCTCATCGGCCTGTTGGCCCTGATCGTCCTCGCGATCATCGGTCGTGCCGTACGACGGGCCGCGGCACCCGTCGGCGACCTGATCGAGGCGTCCGGCCGCGTCGAGGAGGGTGACTTCAGCACGCGCGTGCCGGAGACCGGGCCGGGCGAGGTCCGTGCGCTGGCCCGCGCCTTCAACGCCATGAGCGCCCGCCTCGAGGAGACGGAGCAGCAGCGCCGCTCCGCCCTCGCAGATGTCTCCCACGAGCTACGCACCCCGCTCACCGTCATCCAGGGCAACCTGGAGGCCCTCCTCGACGCTGTCTACCCGGCCGATGCCGCCCACCTCGAGGTGATCCTCGCCGAGACTCGGATCCTCGAGCGCCTGATCGACGATCTCCGCACCCTGACCCTGGTCGAGGCAGGCAGCCTCGTGCTCCATCGAGCGCCGACCGACCTCGGAACCCTGCTCAACGACGTGGCGGCCAGCTACCGAGGCCAGGCCGATCAGTCCGGCATCAGCCTGACCGTGACCGTCCCCGACGAACTGCCATCCGTCGACATCGACCCAGCCCGCATCCGCGAGGTCGTCTCGAACCTGCTGACAAATGCCCTCCGCCACACGCCGACGGGTGGCCGCGTCGAGCTCTCGGCCAAGTTCGAGGACGGCGCGCCGATAATCGCCATTCGCGACGCCGGCAGCGGCATCCCCGAGGACCAGCTCGACCGGATCTTCGACCGCTTCTACCGATCCCCCGACTCCCCGGGAACAGGCCTCGGCCTGCCTATCGCCAAGAGCCTGGTTGAGGCCCACGGCGGCACCATGACGGCCACCTCGGGCGTCGGCCTCGGCACGATCGTCCAGTTCACATTGCCCGCGACGTCGGACCAGACGCCACCCGACTCCTGAACGGGATTGAGTGCGGAGGAGCGCCCTGAAGGTCAGGGGGTGACTGGCGCCCTATCAACTCCATCGGCCCCTAGTCCGCGATCTTGGCCATCACGTGCTTGATGACCGTGTAGTCCTCGATGCTGTAGCTGCTCATGTCCTTGCCGTAGCCGGACTGCTTGAATCCGCCGTGCGGCATCTCCGAGGCGATCGTCAGGTGGTCGTTGATCCAGACCGTCCCGAAGCGCAGGCGTCGGGCCGCGTTCAGTCCACGCTTGATGTCCTTGGTCCAGACCGATGACGCCAGCCCGAACGGCACGTCGTTGGCCCAGCGGATCCCCTCCTCGTCATCGGCGAAGTGCTGGATGGTGAGGACCGGGCCGAAGACCTCCTTCTGGACGATCTCGGAGTCCTGCGCCACCCCTCCGACCAGCGACGGCTGGTAGAAGAAGCCCTTGGCGCCGATGGTCGAGCCGCCGGCCAGGATCTCCGCGCCGTACCCGCGAGCCCGATCGACGAAACCGGCCACCCGCTGCTGCTGGGAGCGGTGCACCATCGGGCCCATGTCGACGTCCTCGGTGGTGTAGTCGGCCACCGATGCCGGATCGCCCACCTTGATCGCGTTCACTGCCGGAACCAGCTCGGAGAGCAGGTCGTCGTACGCGGACTGGCTGACGATGACGCGGGTCGCCGCGGTGCAGTCCTGCCCGGAGTTGAAGAAGCCTGCCAGCTTCATGGTCTCCGCCACGGCCGCCATGTCGGCATCGTCGAAGACGAGCACCGGGGCCTTGCCGCCCAGCTCGAGGTGTACCCGCTTGACGGTCTGTGCCGCCGCCGCCGCGATCTCACGCCCCGTCGCCGTGTCGCCGGTGAGCGACACCATGTCGACGCCGGGGTGGCTGACGAGGTGGGCGCCGGCCACCGCACCGGGACCTGTCACGACCTGGAAGACGCCGGTGGGGAAGATCTCGGATGCCAGCTCGGCCAGCTTGATGGCGGTCAGCGGCGTCCAGCTGCTGGGCTTGAGGATGACCGCGTTTCCGGCCGCCAGCGCGGGGCCAAGCTTCCAGATGGCCATCAGGATCGGGTAGTTCCAGGGCGCCACCTGCCCGACCACCCCCACCGGCTCGCGCCGGATCATGGAGGTGTGGGTGCGCACGTACTCGCCCGCCGCCTTGCCCTCGACCACGCGCGCCGCGCCGGCGAAGAAGCGCATGTTGTCGATCCCAAACTCGAGGTCGAAGGCAGCGACTGACATGGGCTTGCCCACGTTGGCGGATTCGATGCGCGCCAGCTCGTCGGCGTGCGCCTCGACCGCGTCGGCGAACTTGTGGAGCATGGTGCTGCGCTCGGCGGGGGTGGTGAACTGCCACTCCTCGAATGCGGCTCGGGCGGCCGCGACCGCTCGGTCGACGTCGCCCGTCGTCCCCTTCGGGACCTGGGCGATCACCTCTTCGGTGGCGGGGTTGATGACATCGGTCGTCTCACCGGTCTCGGCGTCGCGCGACTCCCCGGCGATGAACATCTGGTAGCGCTCGGCGGTCAGGGTCATGGAGTGTTCTCCTCGACGAAGGGCTCCCGCAGAGGGCGGGCGGGTTGGCGCGGTGGGCTGGAGGCCGATTCTACTCGCGCGTTCGCAGCGGACGGAAGCCCCCATCGGCCGCGCGAGCCATGACGAAGAGCAGGTCGGCAAGGCGGTTGAGGTAGGGCACCACCTGCGAGTCCGGCAGACCACCCTCGTTCGTCAGCGCCACGGCCCGGCGTTCCGCGCGGCGGACGCTCGTCCGTGCCAGGTCGAGCGAGGCACCGGCGACCGATTCCCCCGGCAGCACGAACTCAACCGGCATCTCGTGTCCGGCCTCGAGCGCGTCGATCTCACCCTCCAGTGCGGTGACCATCTCGGTCGTCACCCGCGTCACGCCGTCGGTCAGCTTCTGCCGGCGGTCGATGTGCGTGGCCAGCTCTGCCCCGACGACGAACAGCTCGCGCTGAAGCCGGATGATGAGGGTGGCCAGCTGGGCCTCGGTCCGGTCCGTGGCGGCGCCGATGGCAGCCCGCGCCAGCCCGAGCGCGGACACCGCTTCATCGGCCGTGCCGTAGGCATCCGTGCGCAGGTCCGCCTTGCTGACGCGGGCGCCACCGAAGAGAAGGCCGGTCGTGCCGGTGTCGCCCTTGCGGGTGTAGATGCGCATCGGGGAGATGCTAGCGCCGCCGGCGTTGCCGGGGTTATTCCTCACGGTGCCACAACAGCGCACGACAGGCTTCCCGCGCGCGATTTCAGCACGTAGGGGACTCCGACGGCGCGTGAGCGACCGATCCATGGCAGTTTTCGGCGCCAAGCGCGCCAATGTAGTCCCAGAGGTAATAACGTGGCGACGCCTAGCCGAGAGGTGGCCGTGGCTACCAACCATGCTGGTAGAACGGCGCGTCACGACTCGCGTACGTGCGCCGGCACCAATGTCACTGGTAGCGACGCTCGTTTGCAGCCCAATCAGGCCCGAAAGGGAGGGCAGATGGGCGTTTGTACCAATGGAGCTGGTAACCCGCGAGGTCTCGGGCGGAGCTTAGAAGAGGCCGGGTGGGGGCTCCCAGCGATCGGCCAGCAGAGTCACCTTGACGGGAGGCCCGACGACCTCCTCGGTCTTGGTCTTGATGGTCTGAATCAGCTCCCCGGCCCACGGGCAGAAGGGAGTGGTGAGCACCATCTTGATCTCGGTCGGGGCGCCGCCCACCCCGATCTCCACGTTCTTGATCAGGTCGAGGTCCACGATGCTCATCCCGATCTCCGGGTCATGGATGTCGTACAGGGCGGTCATCACCTCGTCGACCTTGGCGATGTTCGAATCAATGGTCATTGCCGACCAGTCTAGCAAGGATTCGCACGGGGGCTTCCGGGCGGGCCATGTCATCTGCCCCTCAATGCCGAATACGAGAGGACAGGCGGGCCCGATGCGATGGACGGCCGCGGTCGTGTGGATTGCCGTCGCGGCGTACTACCTGAGCATCTTCCTGTTCGACCAGTTCAGGACCATCAATGACCTGGGACCGACGGTCGCATGCCTGGCGATCGCGGTCCTCATCGCCGTGGGTCGGCGCCTCGGGCAGATCGCGGCCCTCCTCGGGGCGGGACTGGCCGTAATGGCCGTAATGGCTGCGCTGGCATTCGAAGACTGGCGCTTCGCAGCAGCCTTCGTAGCCGTCGTCGTTGTCAACCTCCTCGCGGTGCGGGAGATTAATCGGGATCTGGGCCCTCCACGTTGACGCTCGGCGGGGCCGCTGCCGACGCTCACCACGAAGAACGCGGCCGGGGCCTCGGCTACACCAGGCGGGAGAAGAAGGTCGGGCGGGCGGCGGGAACGGTGGGGCGGACGCGGGTGTAGCCCTCGTAGACGACTCCATCACGGTCGAGCGCCGCGCGCAGCTCGGCGATCTCCTCGGCGACGTCCGTCTGGCTGGCGTGGCAGGCCAGGGCGGCCAGCTTGCGGCCGGCCACCTCGGTGATCTCGATTCGGTGGCTGGCTGCCCCCTCCTCCGGGGAGAGGTCGTATCGACGCTGGCCGGGCCCAAAGACCGGTGCGACCACGTACACCGCGTGTGGGGCAATCCCGGACTCAGCCAGGCGCTCGACCGCCCAGCGAGTCGCCGCGCCGACCACCACGTGATCCGTGTCGTTGGTGACGCCGTGTGCGCCGAAGGTGATGACCGCGTCCGGCCTGCGATCGGCAAGCCACAGCGCGATCTCGTCGACCAGGGTCGAGAAGGGAACCTCGGCCAGGCGACCATCGGGGTGGTCGACCACGGTCACCTCGTCCATCCCGATCTTGGCGGCCGCGCAGCGCATCTCCTCTTCGCGAGTATCGGCCAGGTCGAGGTCAGGTGATCGCTCGGGGTTGCCGGCCTCTCCCCGGGTGAGGAGCAGCAGCCGCACGGTCCGGCCCGCGTCGTGCGCCAGCGAGAGGGCGCCGGCCGCGGTGAAGCTCTCGTCGTCGGGGTGCGCGAAGACGGCCGCCAGGCCGCCGATCGGCTCGCGCTGACGATCGGTCACCGATCCTCCTCGTCTTCGTCGCTCAGGGTTCGCCAGCCGCGCGTCGCGACGGCGACCCGCATGGTACGCAGCACGGCGACCTTGGCGCTGGCCACCTCGGCGATGAACCGCAGGGTGCCCGGCTCGTCCAGGTCCGATCCGGAAGGGGCCGAGTCTCGACCGACGTTGAGCCAGGCCAGGTGGTATCGGTCCATCCGGCCCCAGACGCGCTCGAGCAGCTCGTCGGAGTTGAGCAGCCAGGCGCGGAAGAGATCCCAGTGCGGGGTTGCGACGAGCGCGTCGCCGTCGGCGATCAGCTGATCGGTCTGTTCCAGGAACTGACGGCGGGACATCACCGTGCGCCTGGAGGTCGGGCTGGCCACGGTCCGAGGATACGGCAGCGCGAGCACGGCCGCCCCGTTCGTACTATTGCCGCTGGGGACACGAGGCTCGGACACTCGGCGGTGCACGGCCGCACCGCGAGATGCCTTTGAACCGATCAGCCGGCGTGATCATCGCGCGCACCGGAGGCCGCCCCGTGGCGGTGCTCCTGCCGCTGGCTGCCATCGGCCTGGTTCGGGCGTTTCCGTCCCTGCAGGGATCGACGCTCCCGTGGGTCGCGCCGGCGGTCGCCGCAACCGTCGCCGTCATCGCCGGCCTCGCCCTGCTGATCGCGGTCGATGCGGCGCTGGAAGGCGGCCGGATCCGCGATCTCGCCGACCTCGCCGGCCTGGGGATGATCGCGACCGCCTTTGCCGTGGTCGCCCTCGATGCTGCCGGAGTCCTTGGCCTCGGCATCGGCCTGACCTCCGCGGCGGCTGTCTTCGTCGCTGGGTCGGTCCTGCGGCAGCGGGCCATCGCCACCCGACGGGGACGGATCGTCGGCCTCCTCATTGCCATTGCGCTGGTAGAAGCCAGCCTGGCGGGCATGCTGGTGGCCGCGGGATGGTCGGTCCCGGCGCGGATTGCGCCCATCTTCCTCGCCGGCGGAGCACTGCTGGTGGCGGCCGCGGCTGCGACCAGCCTCGACGCCCCAGCCCGCGCCACCGCGCTCGGCATCGCGGCGTCGTCCGTGGGGGCCATCGCAGTTGGCCGCTCCTCCGGGACGGAGAGCCTGATTGGTCCCTTGGGCATGGCCCTGGCCGCGCTGGTGCTCGGCTGGCGGCTGCTGGCCAGCCGCGCGCACCGGACCGCGGTCGCTGAGCCCGCTCCGGCCGTTCACGAACGACCCGCCGCTTCTGAAAGCCCGCCCGAGTACGACGAGCTCGCTCGCCTGACGCGCGAGCTGCGAGCCACGCTGGACGACCTGGTCGCCGCGCGCCACCTGATCGAGCTGCAGCGGGTCGAGATCGACCGAGCGTCCAGCACCGATCCGCTGACGGGGCTTCCCAGCCGCTGGCCGACGCTCGACCGATTGCGGACCGAGGCGGCCGAGGCACGCCGCTACGCGCACCCGGTGGCGGTGGTGCTGCTCGACATCGATCGGTTCACCGACCTCAACCACGAGCACGGGCTGGAGGTCGGCGACGAAATGCTGCGCAGGATCGCACTTCGCCTGCGGGTGCGGATGCGCGAGGCCGATGCGGTGGGTCGCGTCGGCGGCGACGCCTTCCTGGCGATCCTGCCGCACACCGGCGAAGGCGGCGCCGTGATGTTCGCGCGGGCGGTCCTGGATCGGGTCCTCGAGCGCCGGGTCATGACCGAGCGGGGCGAGGTCACCGTGAGCCTCTCCATCGGGATCGCGCTGATGCGCCCTGGGATGACGCTCAGTGGCGATGAGCTCCTGGCGGCCGCCGAGGAGGCGCTCGCGTCCGCGCGGGCGGCCGGCGGCAACCGGATCGCATTCGATCGGCTCCACGGGCTGGCCCGCATTGACGAACCCGAGCGAGACGTTGAGACGCTTACCGCCGAATTCGCCGAGGGGAACGCATGACCAGGTGGCACTGGCTGGGAATTCTTCTGATCGTGCTCGGCCTTGCAGTGCTGCTCGTTGCTCCGCAGGCGCAGTCCTGCGTCATGGACTTCGACAGCACCGCGTGCGAGACAGGCGGCACGATCATTCTGAAGGTCGTGGGTCTGGCCCTGGTCGCCACTGCGGCCATCGTGCTGGCGCTGCGTGGCTCGCCGACCGAGGAGCGCCCTCCTCGGCAATCCGGGCGCAGCGGACGATCCCGACGCAACACGAGTCCTTAGACTCGCCGAGATGACAGCCAAGCTCTGGCTCGGCGCATTTCTGATCGCCGTTGGCATCGCTGCCCTGATCGTTGCACCGCAGGCTCAGTCCTGCTTCAGCGAGTCCGACAGTCGGGCCTGCGAGACGATCGGGACGATTGCCTTCAATGTCGTCGGGGTGGGTCTGATTGTCGCGGGAGGCATCTTGGTCGTGGTCGGAGTGCGCCACAAGATACGGGCCTAGAACTTATGCACACCACTACAGGTTGTGGATAAGCGCCCCCTGATCGGTCCCACGGTGGTATCCTCGCGGTCCCATGCCGACCACCTCTGACGTGTCCGCCAAGCTCATCTTTCCGACCAAGGAGATCGTCGAGGAGTACTACCTCCCGATCATCTACACCGCCTGCCGGACCTGCTACTCCGAGCAGCTGCCCGACCAGATCTGGGACAAGGCGGTCAGCCGCGGCGTCGCCGACGAGAAGCAGCAGGCGCTCGTCCGCAAGGTGATGGAATCCGGCCACGGCTCGACCATCGAGCACGTCAACTTCACCTTCGCCATCAGTGGCGTGACCCGGACCCTTTCCCATCAGCTGGTGCGCCATCGGGCCGGGACCGCCTTCGACCAGCAGTCGCAGCGCTACGTGTCGTTCAAGGCAAGGGACAACTACACCATCCCGGACTCGATCGCCAAGGGCGACCTGCCGGACGACCTCGCCGGCCAGTTCCAGGCCGCGGTGGACTCCAACCTCGAACTGTACGGGCAGCTGCTGCAGGCCGAGGTGCCAGCCGAGGACGCCCGTTTCATCTTCCCGAACGCGATGCAGACCAACCTGATCATGACCGTCAACCTGCGACAGCTGATCCACATGAGCGGCCTGCGGCTGTGCACCATGGCCCAGTGGGAGATCCGCCAGCTGTTCAAGCAGATCCGCCACGAGATCTTCCGCGTCTCGCCCTTCTTCGGCTCCTTCCTGGCCCCTAAGTGCGTGCCGCTCGGCTACTGCGACGAGATGGGCAACCGCGACGAGCACTGCCGCATTCGACCGCACCGCGACACGGTGATGGCCGTGTGGGAGGCTTACCGCTCCGGCGAACTGGCCGAGACCGATGGACCGGTCGTGCCCGAGACATCACCGTTCAGGCCGAGGCCGCGCCGGACGCCGATCCCGGTCCTGGACGACACAAACGTGCCCGAGAGACCGGCGCTGGTCGCCAGCGAGTCAGCGGGAGACGCCGACCGGGTCTAGTTGTCGGTCGTCACTCCGTCGCCCAGGGCAAATCGCCGCAGCTCATCGTCGCAGTCGTCACGCAGGCGGTTGGCCTGGCTCACCAGGAAGGGCGTCATCTTGGTGGAGTCGACGATCAGCAGCGTGTGACCGCGCTCGTTGCGGTCGAGCACGATCCGGTCGTCGCCGTGGTACGAGATCGACCAGTTGGCCTGCAGCTGGACCAGCTCGGCGAGGACGACCTTGTCGGGGAAGTACCAGTCCAGGTAGGCGGCGTTGAGCGAGGTCACCACGTCGCGCAGCTGGTGGGTGATGTTGCGCCTGAGGCGCGCCAGGAAATGCACGAGCCGGAGGCCGGCAAACGGGTCGCCGACCCGCGCGATCTGGGGCGGCGAGAGGTCCGGCTCCGGCAGCCCTGCCGGCGCGGGGTCGAGGAGCGGATGGTCGGTGGTCATCGGGCCAGCAAGTATGGCGGCTTTGGATTCCTAGCCGATGCGGGTCCCGAGTGGAGCCTCCGGACTCGGCTCGAGCAGCCACACCTCGGCGGCGGCCTCTCGCTCCCCCATCGCGCCGAGCAGCAGCACCTCGCTGGCGAAGCCGGCGATCCGTCGCGGCGGGAAGTTGACGACCGCCACCACCTGCCGTCCGACCAGGGCGGAGGGATCGGGGTAGTGACGGTCAACTGTGCCGCGCTCACCCGCTGACCGATCTCCTCGCCGAAATCGATCCGCACGCGGTAGGACGGGTAGCGGGCCTCTGGAACGGTAGCACCTCGACGATTCGACCCACCCGCATGTCGACCCTGGCGAAGTCATTGATGTCGATCATGGGCGCACCGTAGCAGCGCTGGCGACACCCCGCGAGTGGCTCGTGCCGCGCAACTGTTCAGATCACTTGAACACCTCGCGATGCGCCAAGGCGGGTCCGGGGGTCCGGGGGTCGGTGTGTGGGTGCAACAGCCCCCTCTAGTACTGTCGTGTCCCTTCCGCACTCGGCCACGTGCGGCCACCATGCGGACATGACGTTCTGGAACTGGCGACGAGGCGCCGCTGGTGGTATTGCCACCGGCTCGGCCGCCGTCGCAATGACCGGCATCGACCTAGCGCCGATCGAGCTCTACACCGCCGATGCGCGGATCGTGGGCTGGATTTCCGCCAATGGCCAGCGCGTCACCGACCTGCTCAACGACCAGGATGAGCTGCGGCTCTGGCATCCCAGCCCCGGCCCGATCGTCGAACCGACTGGCGCCGATGGTGCAAACCCGGAGCCCGGCGAGGACACCGGTGAGTGGCAGTCGGTCGTGACCGAACAGCTGATCCTGGCCATGCCGCCGGAATGGCGGGCGGCTCGACAGCTCCGCCTCCACCGCAAGCTGCGCCGCGTGGCCCTCTCAGCTGGACCATTCAGCGTCACCGGCAACCTGCACCTGTCTCCGACCGCCGATACGGGCGACCAGATCCCCTACGAGGGCCGTCGCTTCCTGCCGCTCACCGATGCCTACATCCTGCACAACGGTGAGCCGCCGTTCGAGCACGTGGTCAGCGTGGTGATCGTCAACACGGCGCACATCACCCAGCTCGTGCCGCTGGTGACCCTGGCCTAGCCTCGCACGAGGGGCCCGTGCGGCGATAATCGCCGCACTGATGGCCGTCCTGCGCTCCGCCCTCGACCCCGCCTCTGAAGCCTTCGCCGCCAATGCGGCCGCCTTGCGCGCGCAGGTCGATGAGCTGCGGGCCCGAACCCGAGCCGTGAGCGAACGAGGCGCCGGCGGCGACGAGCGCTCGATCGCCCGCCACCGTGAGCGCGGCAAGATGCCGGTCCGCGAGCGGGTCGAGCGGCTCATTGATCCTGGTAGCGCCTTCCTCGAATTCTCCGCACTGGCGGCCGATGGCCTGTACGACGGCGAGGCGCCGGGGGCGGGGATGGTGACCGGCGTCGGCCTGGTCGAGGGGGTCGAGTGCGTCCTCGTCGCCAACGACGCGACGGTCAAGGGCGGCACCTACTTCCCGATGACCGTCAAGAAGCACCTTCGCGCCCAGGAGGTCGCCCTCGAGAACCGCCTGCCGTGCCTGTATCTGGTCGACTCGGGCGGGGCCTACCTGCCGCTCCAGGACGAGGTATTTCCCGATCGCGAGCACTTCGGCCGCATCTTCTACAACCAGGCGCAGCTCTCCGCGCGCGGCATCCCGCAGATTGCGCTGGTGATGGGCTCTTCCACGGCCGGAGGGGCCTACGTCCCGGCCATGTCCGACGAGACGGTGATCGTGAAGGGGACCGGAACCATCTTCCTGGGTGGTCCGCCGCTGGTGAAGGCGGCAACCGGGGAGGAGGTGACGGCGGAGGAGCTGGGCGGGGCCGAGGTCCACACCGTGACGAGCGGGGTGGCCGACCACTTCGCACTCAACGATGAGCACGCCCTGGCGATCGGCCGCGAAATCGTCCGTTCGCTGGCCTGGCGCAAGCCCGCGGCGCCATGGGAGCGCAGCGAGCCGGCGCCGCCATCGGTCAAGCCGGAGGAGCTGTACGGCGTCATCCCGGCTGACCCGAGGTTCAGCTATGACGTCCGCGAGGTGATCGCCCGACTCGTCGATGGCAGCGAGTTCCACGAGTTCAAGGAGCGATATGGCGAGACGCTGGTCTGCGGGTTCGCGCACGTCGAGGGCTACCCCGTCGGGATTCTCGCCAGCAACGGGATCCTGTTCAGCAGCTCCTCGCTCAAGGGCGCGCACTTCGTCGAGCTGGCCAGCCAGCGGCGCATCCCGCTCGTCTTCCTGCAGAACATCACCGGCTTCATGGTCGGGCGGGAGTACGAGGCCGGCGGGATCGCCAAGGACGGCGCCAAGCTGGTGACGGCGGTGGCGACCACCGCGGTGCCGAAGTTCACCGTGATCATCGGCGGCAGCTTTGGGGCGGGGAATTACGGGATGGCGGGACGCGCGTATTCACCGCGCCAGCTCTGGATGTGGCCCAACGCCCGCATCAGCGTCATGGGCGGGGCCCAGGCGGCCCGTGTCCTGTCCACTGTGAGTGGCGAGATCGAGACGGACGAGCAACGGGAAGCCTTCGAGGCACCGATCCTGGCCGAATACGAGCGCCAGGGGTCGCCCTACTACTCGACCGCGCGACTGTGGGACGACGGCGTGATCGACCCGATGGATACGCGCCGCGTCCTGGCGATGGGGATCAGCGCGGCGCTGAATGCCGAGATCGCCGAGACGCGCTTCGGCGTGTTCAGGATGTAGCACCGTGGGCAACAGGAGGTTCCCCGGACCGACCCTCCGCGAGGTCTGCTCGCCGCTGATCGACGAGGACCTGGCGCCGCTCGTGCCGGAGCACACGACGGTCCAGATCAGCAGCCGGCTGACCGATGACGAATTCCAGCGGCTGGCCGACTTCATGGCGGATCACCCGGATGTCAGGCTCCGGGTGTATGGCGGCTACGACGAGTCGATCACCGACCTCGACTTCCTCCGCTTCTTCCCCCGTCTGCGCCGTTTCTCGGTCGACGCCATCTACGAGCTGCCGAGCATGGACGGAATCGGCCTGCTCTCGGATGAGCTCGAGGACCTGCTGATTGGCTGGACCCGCTCGAAGCGCTTCTCCCTCCGCAACCTGGCGAAGTTCCGTCGACTCCGAACGCTGTACCTGGAGTGGCAGCAGAAGGAGATTGAGGCGATTGGCGAGCTGCAGGCGCTGGAGGACCTCACGCTGCGGTCGATCACACTGCCCGATCTCTCGGCGCTGGTGCCGTTGCGCAACCTGACCTCGCTCGATATCAAGCTGGGTGGAACGCACGACGTCGCGCTACTCCCGCGGATCGGTCAGCTGACGTACGTGGAGCTTTGGCGGATCCGCGGCTTGGCAGACGTGTCGGCGCTGGCGGAGGTCGAGTCGCTTGAGCACTTCTTCCTCCAGACCCTCAGGGGCATCACCTCGCTGCCCTCCTTCGCCGGATCCCGCAACCTCCGCTTCGTGGCCCTTGACACCATGAAGGGCATCACCGATCTGGCCCCGCTGGCGGACGCCCCGAACCTCGAGCTGCTGCGGCTGATCCAGATGTGTCATCTCGAGCCAGAAGCCCTTCGCCCATTCATCGGGCATCCGACGCTGAAGGATGGGACGTGGGGGCTGTGCAGCGACCGCAAGAACATCGCCGCCTGGGATCTGCTGCCGCTCGGGGACCCGCCCTTCAACCGCCCGAAGTCAACTGCCCCAAACCGATTTCGCCAGCCTCGCCAGGCGCGTGACGAGGGCTCGGCGGGCTGAATCTGGAACCGCATGCCGGTGTTAGGCTGCCAAGCATGGTCCTCGACGCCCCGGAGCCCGGCTCGCACGACCGCTCGACGCCGAGTGGCGCCCTCGAGGAGAGCTCGCTCGCCATCTTCGAGGCCATGCTGACGGCCCGGGACGCAGAGGCCCGTGGCGAAGGCGGCCGGGCCGCGCTCGATTCCTTCTACCGGACGCTCATGAACGGGACGCTGCTGCTGCCGGTCCCACCCGAGCACGGTGACGAGGCCAACGCGGCGCTGGCCGCGGCCGTCAATGACGACGAGGAGGTCGAGGTCAGCGTGTTGCTCGCTGCCGACGCCGATGGTCGGGCGACGAGCGTCTGCTTCGCATCGGTGGCGGCGCTCTCGGCCTGGTCGCCGCGTGGCACCGCCAGCCTGCCGCTGCCCGCCCGCATCGCCATCGGCAACATGGCCGCCGCCGGCGTGCCGGCGATCATGGATCCGGCCGGCCCGATCACCTATCGATTCGAACCCGAGGAGCTGACCGCCCTGGCAGCCGGGGTCCTTCCCGGCACCGAGGAGCCACTCGCGCCACCCTTGACCCGCCGCTCGATCCGCCTGCGACTCGCGGGTCCGCATGCCATGGCGCTGGAGCCTGCCCTGCGCGAGGCCCTGCGCCAGACCGATGTCGAGAGCGCCTGGCTGGTCGAGTCGGAGAGTGACGGCACCTCGCGGCTGATGCTCGGCCTGCTCGGAGGCGAAGGTGCGTCCGCGGTCGTGGACGTCCCGGACGGGACCGATGTGGTCTGGCTCGAGGAGCCACTCCTGGCATCGGTCCGTGCCGTCACCGATCCGTTCTACACCAGGGGCCGCGGGTGAGCGACGTCCTGCGGGTCGAGCGCGACCGGGCCGTCGCCCGCGTGACCCTGGACCGTCCGGAGGTGCGCAACGCCTTCAACGCCGAGCTGATCGCCGAGTTGCGCGCCACCTTCGACCGGTTCACGACGGAGTCGCCGACGAGCCTGCGCGCTGTCGTGCTGGCAGGCGAGGGGAAGGCCTTCTGCGCCGGCGCCGACATCGAGTGGCAGCGCGCCTCGATCGGCCTCTCGATGGAGGACAACGAGGCCGATGCGGGTCGCCTGCAGGAGATGCTCCTCGCCATCGACGAGTGCCCGGTCCCGGTGATTGCCGCCGTGCACGGCGCGGCGTTGGGGGGAGGCATGGCGCTGTGCTGTGTGGCCGACCTCACCCTGGCGAGCGCCGATACGACCTTTGGATTCACGGAGGTGAAGCTCGGCCTGATGCCGGCCGTCATCAGCCCGTTCGTGCTGCGGCGTATCGGGGAGGGGCCGGCGCGCGCCCTCTTCCTGACCGGGGAGCGGTTCGAATCCGAGCGGGCGCTGCGCATCGGCCTGGTGTCGGAGGTGGTCGCCGACCGGCCAGCCCTGGACGCCCGGGTCGGGGCGCTGCTGGGGGAGATCCTCTCCGCTGGGCCCGAGGCGGTCCGCAACGCCAAGGCGATGCTCCGCGACCAGCGCGGACTGCCGCACAGCGACGCATTGACGCTCACCGTCGAACGCGCCGCCCGACAGCGGGTCTCCGCCGAGGGCCAGGAGGGGCTGGGCGCATTCCTTGACAAGCGCTCGCCGTCCTGGCGCGAGGAGTAGCCCACCCTCTGCGACAATCGCGACATGACCGACGAGACGCTGACGCCCCGCCAGGTGGCGGAGGAGTTGGGCGTCACCGTCCGCACCGTGCAGCGCTGGGTCGCCGACGGGCGGCTGCCGGCCATCCGGGTTGGCGGGCGTGTGCGCGTATCGCGCTCGTCGCTCGGCTCGGTCGCGGCCGGTCATCCGGTGCCGGGCTCCGGGATCCGTGCACTGCTCATCGCCAACCGGGGCGAGATCGTGCAGCGCATCGTCCGCACGGCTCGTGGCCTCGGCATCCGGACCATCGGCGTTCACGCTCCCGACGAGCGGCCGCCCGATGGAGTCGACCTGGCGCTGCCGATCTCCGACTACCTCGACGGCGAGGCGCTCATTACCGCGGCGCGTGCCGCGGGTGCCGACGCGATCCACCCCGGTTACGGCTTCCTGGCTGAGAACCCGTCGTTTGCCGAGGCGGTGGTGCGCGCCGGGCTGGCCTGGGTCGGGCCGCCGGCCGGGGCCATCAGCGCCATGGGCGACAAGGCGGAGGCGAGGCGCACGGCGGTTGGACACGGCGTCCCGGTGGTGCCCGGCTACGACGGCGACGCCCAGGACGACGGCACGCTGGCCTCCGCGGCGGCGGAGATCGGCTTTCCGGTCCTCATCAAGCCCTCGGCTGGCGGGGGTGGAAAAGGGATGCGCGTGGTGCGCGACCCTGCCCGCCTGCCGGAGGAGCTCGCTTCGGCGCGTCGCGAGGCGAGCCGCGCGTTTGGCGACGATCGGCTCATCCTGGAGCGACTGCTCGGGGGGGCGCGCCACGTGGAGGTCCAGGTCCTGTTCGACGCGCATGGCCACGGGGTCCACCTCGGCGAGCGCGACTGCTCGGCCCAGAGGCGCAACCAGAAGGTCGTCGAGGAGTCGCCCGCGCCGTCAGTCAGCAGCGCGCTGCGCGAGCAGCTCGGAGCGGCTGCCCTGGAGGTGGCTGCGGCGGTCGGCTACGCGAGCGCCGGGACGGTCGAATTCCTGGTGACCGATGGCGGCGAGTTCTACTTCGGCGAGATGAACACCCGGTTGCAGGTCGAGCATCCGGTGACCGAGGCAGTGACCGGCCGCGACATCGTCGCCGACCAGCTGCGGATCGCAGCCGGAGAGTCGCTCGGCTTCACGCAGGCGGAGGTGCGCTGGAGCGGCCACGCCATCGAGGCGCGCCTGTACGCGGAGGACCCGGATGCCGGCTTCCTGCCTGCCACCGGCCGCCTGCTGCGTCTTCGCTGGCCCGGCGGCGTCCGGGTCGAGACGGGCGTGCGCGAGGGCGACGCCGTCTCGGACCGATATGACCCGCTTCTCGCCAAGCTGATCGCCACCGGCCAGACGCGTTCTCAGGCGCTCACGCGGCTGCGCGCCGCGCTCGATGAGACCCGCGTCCTCGGCGTGCGCACCAATCTGCGATTCCTGCGCTGGCTGCTCGATCAGCCAGTCATGCGCGACGGCGACGTGCGGATCGATACGCTGGCGAACCTGCGGCTCCCGCCCGCGCCAATGCCGGACGAGGCCAGTTGGGCGACGGCCGCTTCAGCCCTGTTGGAGGTCGAGCCGAACAGCCCATGGGGCGGTGGATGGCACGCCGCGGCACCGGCGGCGGTCCGCATGCGACACGGCGAGGAAGAGCGGCGGGTAGAACTCGGGGTTGCGGGGGAGGCCGAGGTCGTCGTGGACGCCGGAGTCGCGTACATCGACGTCGAGGGCCAGTCGCTCGAGTTCTCCCTGGCCATGCCGCCAGGCGTCGAGGAGGCGGTGCGTCACGCGACCGCCCACGCAGGAGGCAGCGCTTCCCTGACGGCCCCGATGCCGGGCCGCGTCATCGCCCTGCGCGCTGCCGAGGGCGCATCGGTCCTGGCCCACCAGGCGCTCGTCGTGATCGAGGCGATGAAGATGGAGCATGCCGTGGTGACGCCGCTGGCCGGGACGGTGACCCACATCGCGGTCAGGGTTGGCCAGCAGGTGCAGCGCGGGGACCTGTTGGCGGAGGTATCGGCCTAAGATGGCCGACCGATGACCCGGCCCGAGGTGCGCATCTACGAGGTTGGTCCGCGCGACGGGCTGCAGGCAGAGGCGACCGTCGTGTCGACCGATGCGAAGCTCCAGTTCATCGGCATGCTCGCCGATGCCGGACTGCACGAGATCGAGGCAACCTCGCTCGTCTCCCCGAAAGCGATCCCGCAGATGGCCGATGCCGATGAGTTGCTGGGAAGGCTCGAGCGACGCTCCGGCGTTCGCTACCCGGTCCTGGTCCCGAATGCACGCGGGCTGGAGCGCGCCACCGCGGCGGAGGTGGATGCGATCTGCCTCATCACCGCGGCCACCGACGCCTACGTGCAGCACAACATCGGGATGAGCATTGACGAGTCGCTGGCGGCCTTCGAGCCGATTGCCGCCGAGGCGCGGCGTCGCGGCTGGTGGATCCGCGCCTACGTCAGCACCGCGTTTGGCTGCCCGTACGAGGGCGAGGTGGACGAACGGGCGGTGGTGAGCGTCGCTGAACGGCTGCTGCGGCTTGGGGTCGACGAGCTGTCGATCTCCGACACGCTTGGCGTGGCCGCCCCAGTCGATGTAGCACGGGTGCTTGCGGCGCTGACCCTCGCGGGGATCGGCCCGGATGTGCTCGCCCTGCACCTCCACGATACGCGCGGGACGGCCCTCGCCAACGTGATGGCGGCGATGGATGTGGGCGTCCGCTGCTTCGATTCCTCGGCGGGCGGAACCGGCGGCTCGCCATACGCGCCGGGCTCGGCGGGCAACCTGGCGACGGAGGACCTCGTCTTCCTGCTCGACCGCCAGGGAGTTCGTTCGGGGGTGAACCTGGACGGCGTCCTGGCGGCGGCCCGATTCATCGCCTCGCAGCTGGGAGGCGAACTGGGCAGCAAGGTGGGTCGCGCCGGTGGCTGGCCACTCTAGCGGGGTACGATGACGGCAATGCAGGCGAGCCCGACCGACGCCGAGCCCCGCCCGGTCCTCCTGGACGTCGACACCGGGATCGACGACATGATCGCTTTGCTCATCGCGGCGACCGCTCCCGAGCTGAACCTTCGCGGCGTCACCTGCGTGGCGGGCAATGTCGAGATCCACCACGTCGCGCGCAACACCGGCAAGATCCTGCGCCTGGTGGGGCGCGGCGACGTGCCGGTCAGCATCGGCGCGGCACGCCCCCTCCATCGCCGCCTGCGCACCGCGCCCGACACGCACGGCCCCACCGGCACCGGCTACGTCGAGCTGACCGGGGAGGATCCCGAGCTTGGATCGACCGACTACACGGCGGTGCCCGCGCCGCGCTACCTCGCCGCGCACATCGAGCGACACCCGGGCGAGCTGAGCGTGGTGGCGCTGGGTCCGCTCACCAACCTGGCATCCGCCGTCCTGAACGGGGTGGATCTTGCCGGCGGGCTCCGCGAGCTGATCTGGATGGGCGGCACGCTGGAGGAACGGGGCAACACCACGGAGACCGGCGAATGGAATGCGTGCGTCGATCCCGAGGCGGCCGAAGCAGTCCTGGCCGCCGGGGCCATCTCGCGCATCTTTCCGCTCGACGCCACCCAGGACCTGATCTTCACGCTCGAGGATCTCGACGCCCTGCCGGGCACACCCCTGTCGGCGATCGTGCGTGACGCGGTGCGCTTCTACATCTCCTTCCACCGGCACGCGGAGGGGATCGACGGCTGCTACCTGCATGACCCGGTCACGCTGATCGGGTCGCTGCTGCGCCCCGACCTGGTAACCGAGGCCGTCGATGAGCGATTGGCCTGCGACACGGGCAACGATCCGCACCTGGCCGGCAGCCTGTACCGATCCAGGGACGAGACTCGCCTGCCGGTGAGCATCGTCACGGAGCTGGACGCGGAGGGGATGCATCGCGAGCTCCTGGAACGCCTCACGCGCGCGGTCGCGGTGCCGACCCGCGTGATGCAGCCACAGCACAAGGGAGGTTGAGGGCCATGGATTCCGCCCGATGGATGCGCATCGCAATTGGGCTGGCGGTCGGGGCCGTCGTCGGACTCGGCCTGTACGCCACGGGGCAGGTGTGGCCACTCTCCGCGGCGGTCGGCGTCATCGTGGCCGACGTTGTGTACGCGGGCCTCACCCTGGCCCAGACAGGGGAGTGGGGCCCGATGCGCGTCGCCGCCGGACTCGTCGCGTTCGCCGTGGCGACCTACGTCGGGATCATCGGCTTTGGTGACTTCGGCGACGCCAACGCGGTCGACCCCAACACGTTCGCCAACACCAAGGCCGCCAACTCGTGGGCGCTGATCCTGGCCGTCGCCATGGTCATCGGTGCCGTCGTGACCTATGGCCTGGAGCTGGTGCAGACCGGGCGGCTCGCATCCCTCTCCGGGCAGTTCGGCACCCGAACCTACCTGCTCATGGCGGTCGGCATCGGGATCAACGTGATCCTGGGCCAGACCGTGGCGTCCGCCCTCAAGATCCCGATCTACCTCGACTCGATCGGGACCATCCTGGTGGGAGTGCTGTGCGGGCCGATCGCCGGCGCGCTCACCGGCGGGCTGGGCAACATCCTGTGGTCGTACGTCATCCCGCCGCCGTTCCAATATCAACCGGCCGCGGCCTTTGCAATCACAGCGGTGGCGATCGGCGTCATCGCCGGTCTGCTGGGGCGTGCCGGATTCCTGCGGCCGCGGCCCAACCGCTCCTCAGCGGAGCTCCTTGCCGGCGGCGCCGTCACCGTGGCGCTGGTCGGAGTGCTGACCTGGGCCGCCGCGCTGGCCTACACCAGAATTTTCCAGACCGAGATCAACCTGTTTCCTGACCCCGCCAGCGTCGACCTGATCTTTGTCCTGCTCGGCTACCTGGCCCTGGCCCTGGTTGTCCTGGCGGTGCTGGGCCTCTTCGCCCTGCTCCTGGTGCGCCGCGATCTGACGGCCGCCTACGTGGTGGTGGCGGGCGTGTTCACCGGGATCGTGGCGGCTCTGATCAGCGCGCCGATCGCCGCTGGCGTCTTCGGAGGGGTCACCGCCTCCGGGACCGACTTCCTGGTGGCTGCCTTCCGCCAGGCCGGTGCCGATGTCTACGCCGCGACGACCGGGCAGGGCCTGATCAGTGACCCGATCGACAAGGTCACCACCTTCTTCACCGTGTACCTGATCCTGTCTGCGCTGGCCAACCGCTTCAAGGCCCGCTTCCCGCAGGGCGAGCAGGTGCTCGAGGAGACCTCCGCCTGACCGATCGCCTCCCCTCGTTCCTGGGGGCGCCCGGACCGACCAGCGTCCATCGCCTCAACCCGCTCACCAAGGCGGCGCTGGCGGCGGTGACCACGGCGTTGGCCGTGATGGCCGGGGGGCTGCTGGGCCCGGCCATCCTGACGGCGGTGGCGGTCGTCGTCCCTGCCGTGATGGGCCGAATCCTTGGCCGGCTGCTGCGCACGGCACTGCTGCTGACCCTGCCGATCGCGGTCAGCGTGCTGCTGGTCAACCTCTTCTTCTTCCCGGCGGGTCGCGAGATCCTGTTCCAGGTCGGGCCGATCACTGCCACCGCGGAGGGCCTCGGGTTCGCGCTCGAGACGCTGGCCCGCATCGGTGCCATCAGCGGCGCCATCACCCTCTTCTACTTGACCACGCCGGCGTCCGAGCTGGTGCTCGACCTCGAGCGCCGCGGCGTCTCGCCGCGCATGGCGTTCGTCGCACTCGCCTCGGTGCAGACGGTGCCGGGCCTGGTCGAGCGGGCGGCGACTATCACGGCCGCGCAGCGGGCCCGCGGCCTCGACACAGAGGGATCGCTGTGGCGGCGGCTGCGCGGCGTGCTGCCCCTGGCCGGACCGGTCCTACTGGGCTCTATCACCGAGGTCGAGGGGCGAACGATGGCCCTCGAGGCACGCGGATTCAGCCGCCCGGGGCGTCGCACGCTGCTGTGGTGGCCACCGGACTCGGCGCGCCAACGACTGGCCCGCTGGCTGCTGATGCTGGCGGTGCCGCTGCTGATCCTCGCGCGCGCGTTGGGCTGGCTGGGATGGCTGCGCTGATGCTGACCCTCGAATCCGTCACCTACCGCTACGCCGGCGCCCCCCGCCCGTCGCTCCACGAGGTGGGCCTGGAGCTGCGCGACGGCGAGGTGCTCGGCCTGGTGGGCGCCTCCGAGGCGGGCAAGACGACCATCTGCCTGGTCGCCTCGGGGCTCGCACCGCGAACCGTGGGCGGCACGCTCACGGGACGCGTCCTGCTCGACGGGGAGGAGACGGCCCCACTCGCCATGCACGAGCTGGCCGGGCGGATCGGGATCGCCTTCGCCAGCCCCGCCACGCAGCTTTCCGGGGTGGCCGCCACGGTCTACGAAGAGATCGCCTTTGGACCAATGAACCTGGGCCTGCCACGTTCCGAGGTGATCGGTCGAACCGAAGAGGCGCTGGCGGCCCTGCGGATCGAGTCGCTCGCCGATCGCGACCCCGCCCAGCTCTCCGGCGGACAGCAGCAGCTGGTCGCGATTGCCGGCCTGCTCGCCCTTCGCCCCGCGCACCTGGTGCTGGACGAGCCGACCGCCCAGCTCGACCCCGCGGGCACGGCGATGGTCGCGACGGCCCTGGCCGGCCTCGCGGCCAACGGTGCGTCGATCCTGGTCGCCGAACAGAAGACCGATCTGCTGGCAGCGATCTGCTCACGGGTCGTGGCTCTCGACGCCGGTCGCACGGTGCTCGACGGGGTCGCCGCCGAGATTTTGGCCGATCCACGGCTCACCGACCTCGGCGTGGCTCCCCCGGCGGTCGTCCGCCTGCGGCGAGCGGCTGGCGAGGCGAAGCTGCCGGCGGCGGCACTCGCCCGCCTCGACGAGGCGCTGGCGCTGGCGCGATGACCGATATCACCCTCGACGGAGTCAGCTTCCGATACCCACGGGGTGGGGCACTGGCGCTCGACCGGATCGACCTGCGCATCGGCGCCGGCGAACGGGTCGCCCTCATCGGCCAGAACGGCAGCGGCAAGACGACCCTGGTGCGCCATCTCAACGGACTCCTGCGACCCACGACGGGGCGCGTCCTGCACGATCCCATCGACGTGGCAACGCGCACGGTGGCGCAACTGGCACGCTCGGTTGGGCTTGCCTTCCAGGACCCCGATCGCCAGATCTTCGCCGGCAGCGTCCGCCGCGAGGTGGAGTTCGGGCCGCGTAACCTCGGCTTGAGCGGCGGTGCGCTGCGCGCGGCGGTCGACGAGGCCCTGGCCGAGGTCGGACTCGAGGCAGATGCCGGCACCAACCCGTATGACCTGGGAGCTTCGCGGCGCAAGCTCCTGGCGCTGGCATCGGTGCAGGCCATGGGCACGCCCGTGCTGGTCCTGGACGAGCCGACCACCGGACTGGACATGCGAGGCGTGGAGATCGTCAAGCTCGCCATCGACCGCGCTCACGCAGCGGGCAGGACCGTCATTGCCGTCAGCCACGACATGGAATTCGTGGCCACGTCCTTCGATCGGGTTGTCGTGCTCAGGACCGGCAGGGTGATCCTGGATGGGACGCCGTCATCGGCCTTTGGCGAGGCTTCGTGGGACGCACTGCGCTCGACCAACCTGGAGCCGCCACTCCCCGCGGTCGTTGGCTCGCGACTTGGACTGGGCGCCACCCCTACCGATGACGCACTTCTGGCAGCCCTCTAGAAGCCTGGTCGCGGCGGGAGCGGTTTCCCCTCGGCGTCGACCCGCTCCTCGGGGGGCAGCTCGTCCCGATGACGGCGCCCGCGGGTCGGCCCCGGGATCGGCTCGGCCATGATCGAGTGCGTCACCTCGTCGAGCCGCTGGCCGATCCCGCGCAGGCCGAGGTAGCGCAGCGCGGCGCCGAAGCGATCGACGAAGGCAGCGTCGCGCAGCAGGCTGAAGGCCAGAGAGGGGGTGGCGCGGATCAACAGCTCGATGCCGCGCACCGCCTCGGGCAGATTCACCTGGTTCAGCCCCAGCTGCGCGTCGAGCAGGTCGAGGCCTCGATTTGCCTCGCGGCGGGCCCGCGTGGTGAAGTGCGGCGTGCGATTGACGAGCACCCGCGTCTTGTACAGGGCGGCGCGGGTCAATGAGTCGCGATCAGCGGGAGCCGGGAAGGCCATGGACCGAATCTTACGCGGCGAGCATGGATGGCAGGAAGCGATCGCCCACGCACTGAGTGCGGCGACCCGACCGATCGTTGCCGATCCGCGCTTCGCCCCGCGCGAGGCAGCCGACGGCTCGAGCATCCCGCGCTACGACCGCTCCACCTTCCCGCCGGCACGTGCGGCTGCCACCCTGCTGCTGGTCTATCCCGGTGCCGATGCCGAGCTGACGGTGCCGCTCACCGTCCGGCACGCCGACCTGCGCGAGCACCCCGGTGAAGTCTCGCTGCCAGGCGGCGCGGTTGACCCGGCCGATGCCTCCCGCGAGGCGACCGCGTTGCGGGAGGCGTGGGAGGAGGTTGGGGTCGACCCCGCCGCGGTGGCGATTGCCGGTGTCCTCGACGACATCTGGATCCCGGTCAGCAACTTCGAGCTGCGCCCGTTCGTCGGCACGGCGGCAGAGCAGCCTGCACTGGTGCCGCACACTGACGAGGTGGCGGAGATCGTCGAAGTCTCCCTGCGCCACCTGCTGACCGATGGCGCGGTCGGTGAGGAACTGATCGAGGGGCCCGGCTGGTCGCTGCGCGCTGCCGTCTATCGGCACCAGGGTCATCGCATCTGGGGCGCCACCGCCCGCACGCTGGCCATGTTCGCATCGGTCCTGCGCGAAGCGGACTCCCGCTAGCGCCGGGTCTGGACCGTCGTTCGCGCGAGGCGCAGCAATTCGATCAGCGTTGCGTGGTGCGGCTCAGGGGCGGCGACGATGCTCAGCCGGGCCGGGCGCTTGGTGACGTTCCACCACGGGCCGCCGTACAGGTCCGTCACCTTCGCCCCCGCACGCTCGGCGATCAATCCCGCGGCTGCGACATCCCACAGAGAGAGGCCGCCGTTCTGCACGTTCGCATCGAAGCGGCCGGAGGCGACGTAGGCCAGCGCCAGGGCAGCACTGCCCATTCGCCTCGAGATGCGGATCTCGTGCGCAACTCTCCGTTCCCGCGCAATCCCTCCACGGCCGATGATCGCCATGCTGACCACGAAGTCGCCCAGCACGCCCTTCTCGCTCGCTCGGACCGGCTTGTCGTTCAGCGTTGCGGGTCCATCAGCTGTCGCCGCGTAGGAGTCGCCGCGGAGTGGATCGAGGACCACGCCGACCACCGGCCGCCCCGCTTCGATCAGCCCGATCGAGACACAGAAGAACGGGATCCCGTTGGCGTAGTTCACCGTGCCATCGAGCGGGTCGATGACCCAGATGCGTCGGCTCCATCGGCCTCGACCGGGGCTGGTCGCAGGAAGCGCAGCCGAATCAGCCCGTTCGTGGCGGCCGGACTCCTCAGCGAGGATGGCGTCGCCTGGAAATTGCTCGCGGATGGCCTTGATCAGGAGCGCTTCGCTGGCGTAGTCCACGTTGGTGACGACATCCCGCTTGCTCTTCCGATCGACCTTCATCGTCTGCTCGTAGCTGGTAGTGAGCAGCTCGCCAGCCTGGTCTGCCAGGGCAACCGCGAACGCAAGGTCGTCGTAGTAGGAGGTGGGCATCGGCATCGATCGTAGCGGAGCCGCGATAAGTCGACGCTCATCCACCGGTAAGGCAGGTCCTGCAACAGTTCAGATGACTTGAACAGTTGGAGACCGAGGTGACAAAACGGATGCGGGCGACAAGGTCTGGGCACTGGACCCCCATGCGGCAGCGGTCGGCGCCACGACTGGATTTCTGGCGACTGCCTGCTGATCTATACCCTGCAGCTCGGCGTCCGTTGGCTGCCCAGGTGGCCGACCAGATCAGACGAAGGATCACGACTCGCGATCTGCGAGGAGGGCAGCGCATTGAATCATCAAGGAAGCTGGCAGCTGAGCTACGAGTCAGTCTGCCGGTCCTGCGCGAAGCTCTGGCAGCGCTGTCGTATCTCGGCATGATCGAGGTCCGCCATGGAATTGGCGTCTTCGTCGTTCGACGACAGCCAGCGGCTCGCGTGCTGCGCGTCTCGCACCGGCGAGCGCATCGGGCCGAACTCCATGACCTCAGGGCGACGATCGCCGCCGAAGTCGCAGCCCGCGCGGCGTCACGAAGGCGTACGGAACGCCAGCAGCTCGACCTCCACCTCTTGCTCCAAGAGCGCCATCGGGCTGTCCTGGCGGGTGAACCGACCGCTTTCGTCGAGGCCGACCTCGAGCTGCACGCGTTTATCGCCGGAGCCGCTCGCAGCCCCCTCCACGCGGCGCTGGAGCGAATGGCTGGAGTGGGCGTCCGGACCGATATGACCGGCCGGGCGCGGCGCCTGGCCCTTGACGACGAACTCGATGAACTGCATCGCACGCTTGTCGACGCGATCGATGCGTCCGACGCGGATGCCGCCAGCGCAGCGGCCCGGGCGATCGCCGTAGCCGAGGGCGCAGCGCCCGACTAGGGAGCGCGCTGCGCTACCCTATCGGGCGTGCCACAGATCCACCTCCGCGCGGAGGCCGGCGATTACGCGCCGCTGGTGCTGCTGCCGGGCGATCCGAACCGCGCTCGGAAGATCGCGGAGCGTTTCGACGGCGGGCTCGAACAGGCACGGCAGGTCAACGAGCACCGGGCGCTGTACGGCTGGACAGGCACGTATCAGGGGCACCCGGTCAGTGTCCAGACGTCGGGCATGGGAACGCCATCATTCGCGATCGTGGCCGAAGAGCTGCTGCGGCTGGGTGCAAAGCAGCTGATCCGAGTCGGGACATGCGGCGGCATCGCGCCGGGACTGCGCACCGGGGACCTCGTGGTTGCCCTCTCCGCCTGCCCGACCGACGGTGCGACCAACACCTATCTGCATAGGGACCGATACGCCCCGACCGCCGACTTCGCCCTGACCCACACCCTCGTGCATGCAGCCGAGCAGGCGGGGATCCCCGTGCGCATCGGGCCGGTGGCATCGGTCGACGTCTTCTACAACACCGATCCCGACTACGCCAGCAAGTGGCGCGAGCGCGGGGTGCTCGCCTTCGAGATGGAGGCGTCGGTCCTCTTCTACCTGGCGGCGCGCGCCGGGGCGCAGGCCGCATGCCTGCTCACCGTCAGCGACGTGCTGAACGAAGAGGAGGGAACGGAGGAGACCTACATGTCGCTCGAGGATCTCGACGCGGCGGTCGAGCGCATGATCGAGGTGGCGCTCACAGCCGCCTTACAATCGGGGCCATGACCGATATCCTCGCCCGTCCCGCCGCCGCGGACGCGGCAGCCGACTTCCTCCCGCTCAAGGGGATCGACCACGTCGAGTTCTGGGTTGGGAACGCCAAGCAGGCCGCGGCCTACTATCGGGCCCTGTGGGGCTTCACCCCGGTCGCCTACGCCGGCCTCGAGACGGGGGTCCGTGACCGCGCCAGCTATGTGCTGGTGCAGAACGACATCCGCTTCGTCTTCACCGCCCCGCTGACCGAGGCCGGGGAGCTGGCCGAGCATGTCCGCCGCCACGGCGACGGGGTGCACGACATCGCATTCGCGGTCGACGACGTGTCGTCGGCCTGGCGCGAGACGACGACGCGTGGCGCTCGCTCAGCGCTCGAGCCAACCGAGCTCACCGGGGAGAAGGGCGTGCTGCGCCAATCGGCGATTCACACCTACGGCGAGGTCCTCCACTCCTTCATCGACCGCAGCGACTACACCGGCGCATTCGCTCCCGGCTACCACCGCCTCACCAGGCCGCGGGCCGCGGCCACCGGGCAGCAGCTGCTCGAGGTCGACCACTGCGTCGGCAACGTGGCGCTGGGCGACATGAACCGATTCGTCGACTTTTACCGCGACGCGCTCGGCTTCAGCCAGCTGATCCATTACGACGACAAGGTGATCCACACCGAGTACTCCGCCCTGATGAGCAAGGTGATGCAGTCCGGCAACGGCCGCATCAAGTTCCCGATCAACGAGCCGGCCGAGGGGAAGGGCAAGAGCCAGATCCAGGAATTCCTCGACTACTACCTCGATGCCGGGACCCAGCACATCGCCCTGCGCACCGAAGACATCGTCGGCACGGTGCGTGCCCTTCGCTCACGGGGAGTGGAGTTCCTTGGCCTGCCTCACGAGTACTACGCCGCGCTGCCGGAGCGCGTCGGCGACGTCGGGATTCCGATGGATCTCCTCGAGGAGCTGGGGATCGAGGCCGACCGCGATGAGGAGGGCTACTTGCTCCAGATCTTCACGAAGCCCATGCAGGACCGCCCGACCTTCTTCTTCGAGATCATCGAGCGCCACGGATCGCGTGGCTTCGGGGTGGGCAACTTCAAGGCCCTCTTCGAGGCGATCGAGCGCGAGCAGGAGAAGCGGGGCAATCTCTGAGGGAGTGGACCGGATGGCGAAGACCGAGCCACTGACCGCGACCATCGACCTCGGGCATCGGTTCGTGGCGATCGTGGCGCATGACTGGGATGGCGTCGCGGCCTGCTTCGAACCGGGCGCCGAGTTCCGAGCCGTGGTGCCGAGTGAGAAGCGCCCGTTTCGCGAGTTCACCGGCGGCGAGGCTGCCGCGGATCAGATCCAGAAGTGGTTCGGCTACGCGGACGTGACCGAGCTGGTGGAGGGCAGGGTCGAACAGATCGCCGATCGGGTCCGCATCAGCTACCACATCCACGAGCACGAGCCAGAAGGCTGGTACGACGTGGAGCAGGTCGCCTTCGTCACCCCCGGGGAGGCAGGGTTCGAGAAGATGAACCTGCTCTGCTCGGGCTTTCGACTTGTCGATGGCTGAGGAGCGGAACGGAAACCGACCGGGACGCGTCCTCCGCTCATGCGCGCCGCCCTCATCTTCATCCTCGCCACGTTGCTCCTGACCGGCTGCGGATTCGGGGCTCCGTCCCCGTCGCCGCTCGGCATTGACTGCGGAGCCGAGGATCAGCAGATGGGCACCAACCTCAACCAGGAAGGGCGCCGATGCCTGCTCAACGCGTTCGAGCGCGGCACCCCTGCAACATTCGTCAGCCGCCTCACCACCATCGAGGGCGATCCCATCACGCGCACCTATGCGGTCCTGGGGCCTGGCGATGTGCGGATCGCCCATGACGCACGACGCGACAGCTTCGGGTCCGGCGAGATCGAGCTGCTTCGATGCGCCGGACTCGTCCCGGTCGCGGACTGGAACCGAGCGATGAACGATCAAGTACGCGCGGTAGAGGTCTTCGCCGAAGACCGTTGCGAGCCGATCCCAAGCTGAACGGCGGCCGCCGGCCCCGCGACACGAAGCGCACGCCGAGCCGCCGAGGATGCGTGACCTCGTAGACTCGTCCGACCATGAAGGTTGCCCACGTCCGGGAGACGGATGCCCCTGCCGGCACTCCCTGGCGAATCGCAGCGGCCCTTGACGCAGGAGACGCCCCGGGACACTGGCTCGACCTGGAGCCGGCGCGCCGCGCACGGGTGGCGGCCGACCCGAGACTGGCCCACAACTCAGCCCTCTTCCGGCAGCCGCTGACGACGCTGGACGACCTGCTGGGACGCGGGCTGAGGGTCGGAGCGCTGGGCGAGATCGTTGAGGCGTCGGCCGATGCCGAGCAGCCGACGCTGGCCGCGATCGACCTTCTGTTCGGGCCACCCATCCTGAAGCCTCCATCACTGCGCGACTTCTACGCGTTCGAGGGTCACGTCCGTACCATGTGGGAGCGCCGCGGGGGAACGGTGCCTGAGGCCTGGTATCGGATCCCGATCTTTTACTTTTCGAACGTCTCGGAGATTCGCGGCCCTGGAGATCCGGTCTGGCGCCCCGCCGCGTCGCAGGAGCTGGACTACGAGCTGGAGGTGGCGGCGCTGATCGACACGCCTGTCGAGGACCTCTCCGCGGAGCGGGGTGAGGAGGCGATCGGCGGATACATGGTCTTCAACGATTGGAGCGCCCGCGACCTGCAGCGCGAGGAGACGACGGTCCGCCTCGGTCCGGCAAAGGGAAAGGACTTCGCGTCGTCCATCGGACCCTGGCTGGTCACCCCCGATGAGCTGGCAGATGCGCGGCACGCGAAGGGCTATGACCTGGCCATGACCGCTGAGGTGAACGGTGTTGAACTCTCGCGCGGCAGCTGGGCCGATGCGCAGTTCGGCTTTGGCGAGATGATCGAGCGTGCCAGCGCCGATGTGCGGCTGCGACCCGGCGACCTGATCGGATCAGGCACCGTCGGCACCGGCTGCCTGCTGGAGATCAAGGATGAGGTCTTCAAGCGCTGGCTCGAGCCCGGCGACCAGGTGACGCTTGCGGTCGAACGACTTGGCAAGCTCGCGACTCCTGTCATTGCGCATCCCTAAAGGAGGCAACAATGTGATCAAGGGGACAAACGTATCTCTGCGTCCGATCGCTGAAGCCGATGTCGAGAAGCTGTACGGCCGGATGATGGATATCGAGGGACGTGGGCCCTGGTATCCGCTGTCACGGGGTTCACTGATCAAATTCCGACGCAGGTTCGAGGAAGACGGGCGCATGTCGGATGGCGAGGGCGTGCTCGTGATGGTCGACCAGCAGGATCGGCTCGTCGGCACGGTCGACAGGAACAAGCTGAACGGCGATGTCCCCGACATGGAGCTCGGGTATCGCGTCTTCGACCGCGCCGACTGGGGAAAGGGCATCGCGAGCGAGGCTCTCGGTCTGTTTGCCGGCTGGCTCTTCGACACGCAGCCGATCAACCGGCTCCATCTGACGATCCACGTCGACAACGTGGGCTCGCATCGCGTTGCCGAGAGTGCGGCTTCATCAAGGAGGGAACGTCGCGCGAGGCGTGGTACCACAAGGGCAAGTGGCACGATATCGACGTCTACACCTTGACGCGGGGCCGAGTCCGACGAGCGGCGAAGGACCGATGAACCCCGTCCCTGATCGGCTCGCCAGGGTCGAGCGGCGGCTCGTCGCGCACGCGGCGCGCCCTCTGCCATCGGGCCTGACCGATCCCGATCCGGGTGCATCCGAGCGCTGGGAGGCGGGACAGGTGTGGGCGCACCTGGCCGAGTTCCCCGGCTACTGGCTCGACCAGGTCCGGAAGCTGCTCGCTGCGCGTGCCGCCGGGGCAGCGGAGCCGATCCCCTTCGGGCGGACCAAGGCCGATGCCGGCCGCATCGCTGCCATCGAGTTGGAACGGCGCACCGACCCGGCCGAGTTGCTGCGCCGGGTAACGGCCCAGATCGGCGACGCATCCGCGACGCTGCAGGGGCTGCCCCCGGAGGCGTGGCAGGCGCGCGGCCTCCACCCGTCCGTTGGTGAGATGAGCCTGGGGGCGATCGTCGAACGATTCGTCCTGTCGCACCTCGAAGAGCACGCTGACCAGCTCGACGGGCTTGAGCTGGTGACCGTCGACGAGATTCGTCAAGCTGCCGAGCGGATCCGGGGAGTGGCCCTGCACACCCCGCTGCTGCGCTGGGACGACCGCACCTGGCTCAAGCCGGAGAGCCTGCAGCCCGTCGGCGCCTTCAAGATGCGCGGCGCCTACAACGCGGTCGCCTCGCTGACCGACGAGGAGCGGTCGCGAGGCGTCGTCACCTACTCGTCAGGCAACCACGCCCAGGCGGTGGCGCGGGCCGCGCGACTGCTCGGTGCGCACGCCACCATCGTGATGCCGGAGGACGCCCCGCCGGTGAAGGTGGCCGGGGTCCGACGCGATGGCGCCGAGATCGTGGTCGCCGGGCGGACGGGAGAGGAGCGACACGCCATCGCGCTGGAGCTGGTCGCGCGGGACGGGCGGGTCATGATCGAGCCGTACGACGATCGGCGGATCATCGCCGGGCAGGGCACCTGCGGCCTGGAGATCGCGGAGGATCTGCCCGCGGTGACGAGCGTTCTCATCCCGGTGAGTGGTGGCGGCCTGTCCGCCGGGATCGCCACCGCCATCAAGGCGCTGGCGCCGAATGCCCGCGTCATCGGGGTCGAGCCGGAGCTGGCTGCGGACGCCCGCGAGTCGTTGGTCACGGGCGAGATCGTTCGCTGGGACGGCTCGCTCACCACTCGCACCATGGCCGATGGGCTGCGCGTCGAGCATCTCGGCTGGCTCCCCTTCCTGCACCTGCGGCGCTTCATGGACGAGATCGTGACCGTCAGCGAGGAGCAGATGGCCGATGCGATGCGCCAGCTCGCGACGCGAGCGCGCCTGGTTGTTGAGGCGTCGGGCGCGGCCGGCATGGCGGCCCTCCTCTCGGGCGCTGCTCCTCAGCCGGACGGCGACGACCACCGCGTGATCGTCATCAGCGGCGGCAACGTCGACACGGCGGCCTTCGCGGAGATTCTCAGGGGTTAGGTCTGAGGGCCGCGCAGGCCGGACAGCAGGGCGACGGCGTTGGCGCCCAGCGCATCGAGCGCGTAGCCGCCCTCCTGCAGGGCGATCATCGGGATCCCCAGGGCCGCGATCAGGCGCCCGATCTCCTCGTAGTCCGGGGTGCGGAGTGCCAGGTCGCCGATCGGGTCGCGCTCGAAAGTGTCGAATCCGGCCGAGATGACGAGCGGCGCATCCGGTGCGAAGGCGACGATCATCTGCAGCGCCTCTGCCAGGGCCACGGCATAGGCGTCAAGCGCCGTTCCCGCGGGGAGTGGCCAGTTGCGGGTCAGGCGCGCACCGTCGCCGGCACCACCCTCGCCAGCGTATCCCGAGAAGTAGGGATAGGCGCGCGCCGGGTCGGCGTGGAGCGAGAGGTACAGCACATCGCCCCGCTCCCAGAAGATCTGTTGCGTGCCGTTGCCGTGGTGATAGTCGATGTCCAGGATCGCCACCCGCCGCGCGCCGCCCTCGCGTCGCAGCCAGTCGGCCACGATCGCCGCATTGTTGAAGTAGCAGTAGCCACCCAGCATGCCCCGCGCGGCGTGATGTCCGGGCGGCCGGCAGAGGCCGTAGGCCAGCGCGGCCCCACCCACCACGCGCTCGGCGGTGCTCAGCGCCACGTCGACCGCGGTCAGCGCTGCGCCCCACGTCCCCGCCACGATCGGCGTGGCGGTGTCGAAGAGATAGGCGCCAAGCTGATGGTGACGTCCGGCCGGCAGCTCGCTGGGCGGCATCGGGCCGCGAAAGGCATCCAGCAGGAACGTGTCCGGCAGCCATGCCCGCGAGCCGTCGGTCGCGCCCGCGGCCAGGGCATCGGTCCAGGCATGCTCGAAGACGTCCACCATGTCGGCGTCGTGGACCGCGAGGATGGGTCCACGCCCGTGCCCATCGGGGGAGTCGAAGGCGTACCCACCATCAGCGGCAAGCGCGGCCTCGATGGCAAGCACCCGCTCGGGCGACTCCCAGCAGGGGATCTCGACCCCGCTGGCGAGCTCGATCAGCCCGGTGTGGGCGAGGTGCGCGTCGGAATGGATGACCGGAACGAGGTCGGACACGGACGCTTGCGAGTGTACCGATGCTCTCCTACTGGACGGCGCCCTTGGTGCCCCAGCGCTCGAGCTCCGCCTCGAGGTCGAGTGGGAGCACCACCCCCGAGTCGGCGTACTCGCCCCACGCCTCGCGCGGAACCTGCCACATGATCTCGAACTCGTTGCCGTCGGGGTCGCGGCCGTAGAGCGACTTGCTCACCCCGTGGTCGCTGGCACCCCCGAGCGCCCCGGCCTCCGAAAGTGCCTTTGCTGCACCTGCGAGGTCCTCGATCGTCCCGACCTCCCAGGCCAGGTGGTAGAGGCCCACCGAGCCGCGCGGCGGGCGGGGGGCCGCGGCTCCCACCTCGAACAGACCCAGGTCGTGGTGATTGCCACCGCTCGGCGAGCGCATGAACGCGGCGCGCATGCCCTGCGGCCGCTCCAGCTCCTCGAAGCCGAAGACGCGGTGGTAGAACTCGGCCGCCTTATCCGCGTCGCGGACCCAGAGGACGGCGTGGTTGAGTCGTGTGACGTTGAACATGGAGGTCGTCTCCCCGGCCCGGCGGCCGCATCGGTCTAGTTGCCGAGGCAACGAGTCTACCGCAGCCCGCGAACGGATCGATGGCGGCACGCGGACTCTAGAATGGCCGGACCGTGTTCTACCTCCAGCGCGGCCAGGTGCCGCACAAGCGCCACACCCAGTTCCGCAAGCCTGACGGCAGCCTGTACGCCGAGGAGCTGTTCGGGGTGGAGGGCTTCTCCGGCAAGGCGAGCCTCCTCTACCACCACACGCCGCCGACCCAGACCAACCGGATCGAGAAGGTGCGGGATGTTTCGCTCGAGCCCTGGACCGATGACGAGGCCGGACCCCACCGCCACCACCTGGTCAACTCGGCCGGCCTGGCGGTCGCCGGTGACGCGGTCAGCGGCCGCGTTCCGCTCTTCTACAACGCCGACGTGACCTTCGGCATCGTGCGTCCCGCCTCGGCCATGGAGCACTTCTACCGCAATGGCGAGATGGACGAAATGTTCTACGTCCACGAGGGGCATGGGGCCCTGGAGACCGTCTTCGGGCCGATCGACTACGGGCCGGGCGACTATCTCGTCATCCCCATCGGCACCACCTATCGCATCCTCCCCGGTGGCGACGACCAGCGGATGCTATGGCTCGAGTGCCCGTCGCATATCGAGCCGCCGAAGCGGTACCGGAACGAGTACGGGCAGATGCTCGAGCATGCACCCTACTGCGAGCGCGACATCCGGCCCCCGGGCGAGATGGAGGCGCACCACGAGACCGGCGACTTCGTGGTCGAGGTCAAGAAGGGCGGGAAGCTGACCGCCTACCACTACGCGTTCCATCCCTTCGACCTGGTCGGCTGGGACGGGTATCTGTACCCCTACGCCTTCAACATCGCCGACTTCGAGCCGATCACCGGGCGCGTCCACCAGCCACCGCCGGTGCACCTCACCTTCCAGCCGCGCAATTTCGTCGTCTGCTCCTTCGTGCCGCGCAAGTTCGACTACCACCCGCTCGCCATCCCCGCGCCGTACAACCACAGCAACATCAACAGCGACGAGGTCATCTACTACGTCGCCGGCAACTTCATGAGCCGGCGCGGGGTGGAGATCAGCTCGTTCACCGTCCACCCGGCCGGGATCCCGCATGGCCCGCATCCTGGGACGGTCGAGGCGAGCATCGGCAAGGAGGCGACCGAGGAGCTGGCGGTCATGATCGACACCTTCCACCCGCTGCGCCTCACGCGCCAGGCGGGTGAGCTGGACGACCCGCGCTACCCGTTCTCGTGGCTTCCCCCGAGCGCCGCCGACGCCGAGGCTCACGCCGCCGAGCTGGCCGATCGGGGCCCGGAAGCCTTCCCGGACTGAACGCGCCGGGCCAGTGATCCTCTATTTCGTCCGCCACGGCAAGGCCGGGCACTACTCGGCGGCTGCGGACGACGACGAGCGTCAGCTCACCAAGGCAGGCGTCGATGCACTCAAGGCGGCTGCCCCCATCTGGCGCGGGCTGAACCTCCGGCCGGACGTCGTCCTCTCCTCACCGCTGTCACGTGCGCTGCAGACCGCCGAGCTGGTGATGGCCGGGCTCGAGATGTCAGGCGCCCCGGTCGTCGACGACCGGCTCCGCCCCGGAGCTGACTGGCCCGACTTCGCGCGGGCCATGGCAGCCCACCCGGATGGTCGCCGCGTCATGTTCGTCGGCCACGAACCGGACCTCTCGGGTGCCGTCGACCTGCTCACCGGCGCCTCGTCCGTTCGGATGCGCAAGGGCGGCATCGCCTGCGTCGAGTTCCCCGGCGTCCCCGAGCCTGGAGGCGGTGAGCTGGCCTGGCTCCTGGATCCCGACCTCTATGAGAGCTAGCGGCGGATATCGGTCCCCATGGCGTGGTAGCCACCGTCCACGTGGATCAGCTCGCCTGAGGTCTTCGCCGCCCAGTCGCTGAGCAGGAAGCAGACCATCTGGCCGACCGCGGTCGCATCGTTCATGTCCCAGCCCAGCGGGGCGCGCTTGAGCCAGGTGTCCGCGATCTGGTCGAAGCCGGGGATGCTCTTGCCGGCAATGGTGCGAATCGGTCCGGCCGAGACGGTGTTGACCCGGATGCCGAACTCGCCCAGGTCACGCGCCAGGTAGCGCGTCACGGCCTCGAGGCCCGCCTTGGCGACCCCCATCCAGTCGTAGATCGGCCAGGCGAAGCGACCGTCGAAGGTGAGGCTGACGACCGATGCGCCGTCCGCCGCCTTCATCGGCTCAAGCAGGCCGACGCTGAGCGCTTTCAGCGAATAGGCCGATGTCTGAAAGCCGAACGCCACGCTCTCCCAGGGGGTGTTCAGGAAGTTGCCGCCCAGTCCGTCGCTCGGCATGAAGCCGATGGCGTGGACCACCCCGTCGACCTTGCCCCAGCGCTTCATGAGCTCGTCGCTCACCGCCTCGATGTGCTCGGGATTGTTGACGTCCAACTCGAGCACGTCGGGTGTGGTCGGCAGCTTCCTTGCCACGCGCTGGGTCAGGCTCATCCCCCGCCCAACCCCGGTGAGGAGCACCTCGGCACCGGCCTCCTGCGCGACCTTCGCGATGCTGAACGCGATGCTGTCGTCGGTGAGAACGCCGGTGATGAGCAGCTTCTTGCCGTCGAGCAACATGCGGCCGATTGTACCGGTCGGTCCTTGCGGCGATACTCGCAGGCGATGACCACCACTCTCACCGAGATCTTCCGGCAGAACCGATGGGCGAACGAGCGTCTCCTCGAGGCGTGCCGCGACCTGACGGACGAGCAGCGCTCCACGTCGGTCGAGGGCACCTACGGCGAGCTCGCCCACACGCTCATTCACATCGTCCGCGCCGAGAGTTGGTACCTGCAGCTGCTCACCGGCTGGGAGCCGCCGGTCCGCTGGGAGATTCCCGGGCCATGGCCGGGCATCGACCTCCTCCTGGAGCGGACGCGCTTCACGGGGCATCAGCTGGCTGAGGTCGCCGAACGGCTCGACCCTCAGGCCATCATCGAGATCGACGACGACAAGGTCCCCACCTTGGTCGTCCTGGTGCAGGCCATCAACCACGCCACCGAGCATCGGTCCCAGGCGGCCACCATTCTTACCCAGCTCGGGATCGAGCCGCCGCCGATGGATGGCTGGACCTTCGGCGAATTCGGGGACCAGCGGCAGTGATGGTCCATCTCTACGAGTACGAGGTCCCGATGGCGGATCCAGCCGCGGCTGTCCCGGCCCTGCGTGACGCGCTCTCCGCCCTGGGCGACGAGGACCGCAAGGCGCTCCTTGGCGGCCTCTTCAAGCAGGAGCGCATGCCCGGGACAATGGAGCGGCTCTCCACCCTCGTCACCGACCTCGATGCCAGCTTTGCCGACCTGCTGACCCTCCTCGACAATACGACGCGCGCACGGCGCTTCGTCGCGATCGACGAGGCGAAGGCCGTCCTGGACCGATACCTCCCGCCCGCCGCCATTGCCGGCACCCACGACTGGGACGTGGCCCGGCTGCACGAGCCGTACGGCGACGGCACCTACCACGGCAAGCTGCTCAAGCGGGTGCGCAAGCAACTGCGCAGCGTCGGGACGCGCGAGGCCCTCACCACCCCGTTCCTCCTCCGCCGCGAGTGGGGTCGGTGAGCCGATGAGCCGCCGTTCACAGCGCAGAGGCCGGCCCTACCAGCCCCTGCCGACCCGTCGCGTCAACTGGGCCGCGCGCCTGGTGATCATCTTCGTTGCCTTCGTCCTGGTCGCCGGCTTCGCGATCCTCAGCTTCGCGCGCTGAGGCGCCACCGGTCTGCATGTGCACCCAGCGCACACAGCCGCGTATTGGGCCAACGACCCGTCAGTCGATGACGAGCGGCTTGACCGTCATCACCTCGTCGATGCGCCCCTCCCACTCCGACCGCGGGGCATCGCAGTACAGCTCGATCTCGTTGCCGTCCGGGTCAGCCGTGTACAGGGATCGGCTCACCCCGTGGTCCACGGCTCCTCGCAGCAGACCGCGTTCGGTGAGCACCGCATGGGCACTGCGCACTGCCTCCCAGTCGGCGAGCTGGATCGCGACGTGATAGAGGCCGACTGCAGTGGGCACCGGCGAGGCCGCCTGCTGGCCCACGCGCAGCAGGGCGAGGTCGTGATGGTTCTGCCCATCGGCCGCGAGGAAGATCATCACGTTGCTGAGCTCGCTGACCACCTTGAAGCCGAGCAGGTCCCGGTAGAAGGCCAGGGATCGGTCCAGGTCGCGCACCTTGAGTACGACGTGCCCGATGCGAAGGGGTCGCAGCACCGCGGGATGCTACCAGCGGCGCGTGGCCGCGAGAAGAAGGACCTCAGCCGCCGAGGTGGACCGTGACGGTGATCACTCCAAGCGAGAGGCTGCTGTCGCTGATCGCGGCCCACGCCTCCGGCGAGAGGTCAGCGACCTTCTGGCTGGCGGTGCCCCACAGGCAACCGCAGTAGTCCGCCACGGGAAGCACCGCGCAGCGGTCGGCGCAGACGGTCACGAATCGGGCCGCAGGCGGGGCGTCGTAATGACCGCCAAGGGCCCCGGGCAGGGCCACCACGGCCTGGCCGCGCCAGCCGAGGGAGCAGCAGTACCAGGTCGCCGTGCCGGAGATCGTGTCGCCGCTGGCTGGGGCCGCAACGGTCTTCGGCGCCACGGTCTTCGGCGCCACGCTCTTGGCGGGGCGGGAGAAGAGGGTCGCCTCCATCGGCGCGCTCGGCGGCGTGGCCAGCGCTGCGTTGAGGCCGAGATCCTCGGTGCCGATCGGCTCCGTCACCGTTGCGAGTGAGAGCGAAGCGGAGCTGTTGCGGGTCCCGAGCGTGGAGCGGTCGGCCAGGCTGGAGGGCTGATCGGCGGCGGCGAGCAGTCGCAACGAATCCGCCGTAGCAGGCGCCGCGGATCGGGCGCTCAACGGAGCCATGAGGCCGATGACCACCGCAAAGACGATGGTTCGCAGTGCGACACGGGCCAAGATGTCCGGCAATAGAATCCTCGCGCTAGCGGGTTGGATCTCGGGTCCCGCCGAGGCGAAAGCCACCGAACGGCTGTCGCACTTGCCGCGATGGGCACGGTCGCGACCCGCATGGAACGACGGCTCACCCTACCATCCGACTTTGGACCTGTCGAGCAGGAGATGGTCATGGCAACAAAGCGCAACCAGGCGCATCGCAGCGGGGCAGTGGTCATGCGCGGCGCCGAGAAGCGGCCCACCGAGGACCAGCAGCTCCTCCAGCAGGAAGGCGCCGACGCCTCGTTCCTGAAGACCGACACCTGGCGCGCACTTCGCATCATGGGTGAGTTCGTCGAGGGCTTCGATGCTCTCGCCGGCGTCGGGCGGGCGGTGAGCGTCTTCGGCTCGGCACGCATCGGTCGCGGCGACCCCTCCTATCGCACGGCGCGCTCACTCGCCAGGAAGCTGGCCAAGCACGGCTACGCGATCATCACCGGCGGTGGCCCGGGAATCATGGAGGCTGCGAACCGCGGCGCCCGTGACACGGGCGGCGTATCGGTCGGCTGCAATATCGAGCTGCCGTTCGAGCAGGGGCTGAACGAGTTCGTAACGCTGGGGATGGAGTTCCGCTACTTCTTCGTGCGCAAGACGATGTTCGTGAAGTACGCGGAAGCGTTCTGCATCTTCCCCGGCGGCTTTGGAACCCTTGATGAGCTCTTCGAGGCGCTGACCCTGATCCAGACCGGTAAGGTGAAGCACTTCCCGGTGGTCCTGTTCGGGACCACCTACTGGAGCGGGCTGTTCGACTGGCTGAAGGCCACTCCGCTCGACCAGGGCAAGATCAGCCCGGAGGACCTCACCCTCTTCACCATCACCGACGACGTCGACGAGGCGGTGCAGGTCATCCTGGCGCACCACGAGATGCACCTTGCCGATCTCGGAGAGGAGATGGCGGGGTCTGGGCGCGGGAATCCCTAGGCCCCAGCTGCGGCCAGGTAGCCCTCCGTAACCTCTGCCTTGTGGGCCGCGAACGCAGCCAGCACTTCGCCCTTCTCTTGCTCCGGCACCCCAACGAAGTCCAGCGTGCGTCCCAGCTCCGCGGCAACCTCGTCGAACTCGTCGGGCGAGATGCGAAGGTTCCGGTGCGCTTCCTCCAGGCCGAGCTGGGTGCTCCCCGGTCGCGTGGCGTCGAATTTCTGTGGTCCACCGGCAACGTCACAGACCCAGAGGGTGCGCATGAATTTCAGGCCCGGCAGCCGACCCAGGTTATTCGTGTGCCATTCACGGAGCTCGGGATTTTCCGATTGCTGGCCCACAATCGGGTTCTGCACGACCGCATCGCTGAAGTGGTCCACCACCGCCGCGATGGCGAACACGCCACCCAGCCGCTCGTACAGGCTTTCCTCGGCCATCATTCCGTACCTCATGCTTCACTCCACGCGCTTCTAGCAGTAGCGCACGTTAGTAATACGGCGCCGATTGCGCGGCGTCAATGCTTGGCGAGCGTGTGCTTGCTTTAGAATGCCGCGCACGATGCCGAACGCCCGGGCCGATGTCGAGGCCGTGTCCCTCCTCGCCGAGCCGGTCCGCGGCGCACTGTACGAATGGGTGGTGAGCGCCGGCCGCGCTGTCAGCCGGCACGAGGCTGCTGCCGCGCTTGGGTTAACGCGCGCGCTGGCGGCGTTCCACTTGGATCGGCTCGCTGCGGCCGACCTGCTGGCAGTCGAGTACCGACGTGTGTCGGGCCGCACCGGACCCGGCGCCGGACGCACATCCAAGCTGTATCGGCCTGCGGGGCGCCGTGTCTCCGTGTCGCTCCCAGGACGCCGATACGACGTCGCGGCCGAGCTCTTCGCCAGGGCGATCGAGCAAACGGAGACTCAACTGCCGCCGGTTGCGCTCAACGACGCGGCCCACGAAATGGGCGAAGCCATCGGCTCAGCAGCTCGTCAGGCAGGAAAGCCCAAGAAGCGATTGCGCGACCTCCTGCTGGCAACGCTGGCCGAGCGCGATTATCAACCCCACGTGCGATCTGGCGAGATCCGGCTTGAGAATTGCCCGTTTCAGACACTCGTCGACAAACATCGCCCGCTGGTGTGCGGCATGAACCTGGCCCTAATCGAGGGACTGATCAGCGGGCTTGGCGCTCGATGGACCGCGGCTCGGACAGACCCTCTCCCAGAGCAGTGCTGCGTCGCCATCGCGAGCCCCGGCCCGGCGTAGTCAGGAACTCGCCTCCCGAGGTTGGTGGCGGGCCCGACCGGATTCGAACCGGCGATCTCCAGCGTGACAGGCTGGCATGTTGGGCCGCTACACCACGGGCCCGCGGGAGCGACGGTGGCGGAGTATAGCAGGGGCGCTTTCCGACCTCAGATCGGCTTCCCTCGGGCGCCGATGATGACGACTGTGACGACCGAGTAGCCGATCACCCCGGCACCGAGACCAACCGAGGCGGGCACCATGTAGATCGCGGGCGCGGCGCCGGACGCGATGCTCACCACTGCCGCGACCGCGAATACGAGGGAGAGGATGGCCATCGTCGCGGACAGCACCACCGCGGTGGTGGCGGCAATTCCGATCCCAACCCGCAGCGCCAGCGCGGTCCCGATGTGCACGACTCCGAGCAGGGCGGTGGCAATGCCCAGGGCGACGGCGGCACCACCGACGGCCGGCGCATCGACCGCCGCTTCAGGTGGCAGCTGCGAGCTGATCAGGCCAGGGTTGAAGAGGCCGACGGCGACCGCCGCGGCGCCCCCAAGGACCAGCACGACTCCGGCCGCCACGAGGATCGCCGCGACAAGCCCGGATGGGCGCCCCATTCGCGCCGACCGAGGAGCTAGCGCCGCAGCCGCGCCAGGATGAGGGCCGCGCCCCCGAAGGTAACGACGGCCACGCCCAGGGCGGCGAGGAGCACCAGATCGCGACGGGTGGGGGCCATCAGGAGCACGAAGCCGGCGAGAGCCAGCACCGCGCTGATCGCCGAGGTGCTGACTGCGAATGGCCTGCTGCGCGGGAGCCCGCTCAGGAGAGCGAGCGAGCTGCCAACCATGAGGACGCCGAGGACGAGCAGGCCGATGCCACCCACCACCTGGCCCAACCCGAGCTGGCCGACGTTTGGCGGCGGATCGGCGCCGGCCCACCGGCTGGGGAGGGTCAAACCGCCGACCGTCATGGCCACGGCGGCGATGAAGATCGCCATGCCACCGATCGCTGTGGCCAGGGCCGCGGCCGCTCCGCGCTCGCCAAGATGCTCGGGCGCCAGAGCGTGGCCGCGGTGCCTCGGCACTGCGGTCCTGGTGGCGGGCCTGGTGACCTTCGGACTAACCACGGGTCCCGGATTGTAGGGGAGGCGTCCGTGGGGCACCACCGTATACTCGGCCGAGTGCCGTACGAGCCGCCGCAAGACCCTCGCCTGGCGCGCCGCACCACCATCTGGCGGTGGGTCTCCTTCGTGATGGCAATTTCCCTCGTGGTGCTGGTGGGATACCTGGCCTACATCGGCTACGACGGCTCGCAGGCGTTCGCCGCGCACGCGCGCGCTGGCGACTGCCGCACCCCTGCATCGGCGTTCGGCTGGGCATACGAGGCGATCAACTACGACCTCGCCTCCGATCAGGAGCTCGACGCATTCGCGGACCGTACGGACTGCCCGCAACCCGGGGAAGGGGCAGGGGCCGATCTGACGGCCAGCGACGGGACACGGCTCGCCGGCTGGTACATCCCCGCCGGCAACCAGGGTGCTGCCGCCGCGACGGTCGTGCTCGCTCACGCCAATGGCAAGTCCAAGAACGAGATGCTCAGCTGGGCGGAGCCGCTGCATGCGGACTACAACCTCGTGATGTTCGACTTCCGCAATCACGGGCAGAGCGCCGGTGACCTCACCACCATGGGCGTGTACGAGGTTCTCGATCTCCGCGCGATCGTCGACTGGCTGGAGCGAGCCAAGTCCCCGCAGTCGATCGCCGTCCTGGGAGTCTCGATGGGCGGCGCAGCCGCCATCGACGAGGCCGCCATCGACGAGCGCGTGGCGGCCGTGATCCTCGACTCCACGCACGCGACGCTGGTCGATGCGCTGCAGGCACGGCTCGAGAGCAGGGGCCTCCCGCTGGCACTGCCGGGGGCGTGGTCGATCCTGCTCGGCGGGCTGCTGCGGACCGGCCAGGACCTGAGTGTCGCCGATCCCATCCAGGCGATCGAGCAGATCGGCGACCGGCCGGTGCTGATCGTGGCAGCCGGCGACGACGGTGCCGCCAGCCCGGCCGATGCGGCCGACTTGAAGAGGGCAGCGCCCGGTGAAGGGGCTCGCGTCGAGCTCAAGACCTGCCCGAAGGCGGAGCACGGCGGATCGATCGATACCTGCTCGTCCGAGTACGCCGGCTGGGTGCTCGGCTTCCTGGATCGCTCGCTGCACGCGAAATGATGGGTGCCGTGCACCTCTGGCCAGGTGCGATCCTTGCCCTCGCCGTGGTCGCGTGCAGCTCGCCGCTGGCGAGCCCGACTCCGTGCCCAACCTCGGCCCCGACTGCTGCCGAGGCCGCCACCACGCTGGCCAACGCCCGACGTGCGGTGGTCGAGACCAACCTCGGGTCGTTCACGATCGAGCTTGACGCAAGCTCGGCTCCGATTGCCACCGCCAACTTCGTGGGGCTCGCGCGGTGTGGCTTCTATGCCGACATCACATTTCATCGGGTCATCGCCGGCTTCGTCGCCCAGGCCGGCGACCCACAGACACGGACTGACCGCGGCCCGTTCCAAGGGCTCGGCAGCGGCGGCCCTGGATACCAGTTCGAAGTCGAGCTTCCAGACCCTAACCAGCCCTACGACCGATACACCGTAGCGATGGCGAACGCCATGCAGTACGACCCCGTCACGGGCGAGATCACGGGCGGCACCGATACGAACGGCAGCCAGTTCTTCATCGACCTCGCCAGCCTGGTGGCCCAGCTGCGCCCCTACTACAGCGTGATCGGCAAGGTCACGGACGGGATCGACGTCATCGACGCGATCGGGGTGGTGTCCGTTAACAGTCCCAATGAGGGAGTACCGCTGGAGCCGGTGATCATCGAGTCCGTCACCGTCGATGCCGGGCCCTGAATGGGGCGAATCGGCCTCAAAAGCGCTATGGAATGTAAACGATTCTTAGCCCCCAACCATTGACCCATACCCGACCTGGGGCGTATCCTTTCGGGGCTGTTCGCACAGCGATTCACCACTGATCGCAAGGCCATGGGTAGGTTTGGGTAAGGGTAGAGCGGGAAACCGCTCGTGAAAGATGCCCTTGCGGTTAGCGAATCCGGCAGCAACGGAAGGCCCCTCTTCGGAGGGGCCTTCTCCTTTCCGGTAGACTCGCCTCCCCTCGCGCGCCGGTAGCTCAGTGGATAGAGCGTCGGCCTCCGGAGCCGAAGGTCGCAGGTTCGAATCCTGTCCGGCGCGCCAGTTCCCTCCCTCATCGGTCATCATCGGTTCATGCCAGGCCTGATCCGGCGTGACCGGCACGCGCGCGAGGAGGAGGAGGAAGAACGCCTCTCCGCCCCGGCATCGCGATCCACGCGGAGCCGTGGCCGGGTGCGCCCCGAAGAGCCCGATCGGTTCCGCACGGCGTACGAGCGCGACCGTGACCGGATCATCTACTCGAAGGCGTTCCGGCGCCTGAAGCACAAGACGCAGGTCTACCTGAACCCAGAGGGCGATCACTTCGTCACCCGCCTGACCCATACCCTGCAGGTGGCGCAGATCGCTCGCGCGCTGGCCGCCGGCCTCTCCCTCAACGAGCCGCTGGCCGAGGCGATCGCACTGGGCCACGACGTCGGTCACACCCCGTTCGGTCACACCGGCGAGGAGGCGTTGTCGCAGTACTTCCCACCCGACGGCTGGCACCACGCCGCACAGAGCGTGCGGGTCTACGAGGTGCTCGAGGACCTCAACCTGACCTGGGAGGTGCGGGACGGAATCCGGGCCCATTCCTGGAAGATCGACCCGCCGCCGTCGACGCAGGAGGCACTCTGCGTCCGCTACGCGGACCGCATCGCGTACCTCACCCACGATGCGCTCGACGCCATCCGGGCGGGCGTCCTGGCGGCCAACTCCTTCCCGCCCGCCGTCATGGCGCGCTTCGGAGAGCCGGGACGAGTCTGGGTCGGCGAGATGATCGATGCGGTTTTCGAGCATTCGCTGCGGGTGGGGGAGGTGCGGATGGATGATGAGACCCTGACCGTGATGCACGACCTGCGCGCGTTCATGTTCGAGCAGGTCTACCTCGCGCCGTCCCTGCTCCGCGAGCAGCGGGTCGCGATCGACACCCTGCGCGCGCTGGTCGACCACCACCTGGCGCATCCCGATCAGATCCCGGCCACCTATCGGGAGGCGGATGCTCCCCTCATCACCCAGGTCGCCGACTACGTTGCCGGCATGACCGACCGCTACGCGCTGGCCGCCCACCAGCAGATGGGACAGTCCGACTAGGGCGCGGCGCTCTCGGCGGCGAAGAGCAGGACGCTGCCGTCGTCGCAGTCGAGGAAGATGCGACTCGGCCGGTCCGTTGCCGATTGCGATGGCGCGCTGCCCGGCGGACCCCACACCCGGCGGGTGGTCAGCCCGATGAAGGTTGAGCCGAGCTCTATCGGCGAACCCTCGGCGAAGATCGGCTCTGGGCGTGGAGACCCGCTCGACAGGTAGACACGGTCGCCCCATTGCAGCCTGGCCGGGCAGCCCTCGAGACGGTCGAATGCCTTCGACATGCCCCACAGCGCGACCGCCAGGAAGAGCACGATGGCCAGCGTGCCGCAGCCAAGCGCGCGCCAGTTCACGGCCGGGTGATCTGAAAGCGGCCGTAGCTGCCGGACGCCGGGGAGCGAATGGCCTCCACCCGATCGACCGCCGCACCCGGAGGTCCCTCGCGCAAGAGCCGTTCAAACTGATCGAGCGACGCCGCGGGTCCCTCGGCAACCAGCTCCACCGATCGCTCGTCGGCACCGTTCATGACCCAGCCGGTCAGGCCCATGCGGTCCGCGGCCGAGCGTACCCACCAGCGAAATCCAACGCCCTGCACCCTTCCGACGATGGTCGCGGAGAGGCGCTCCAGGTCCCCCGCAGACGCGCCACTCACCGAGGCGCCAGCGTCGGCCAGGCGAGCATTGCCACCTCGAGTGCCAGGCGGGGCGCAGCGTTCTGGCGCAGGCCGTCGCGGATTCGCTGGAGCAGCTCGATGAAGTCGTGGATCGCGGTCTGGCCGATCTGCTCCGCGAGCCCTGGCTGATCGCGATCGAGCGCGATCGCTGCTGCCATCTGCGGTCTGCCCGCGGCGGCAACGGCGAGGTCGCGCGTGAGGCCGAGCCACGCTTCGACGACGAGAAGCGCGGCTTCGCGTTGCGCGCCGCCGGTCGGGCGGGCACCCTCCTCGACCACCTGCACGTCGTTCTCGGTGGGTTGCTCGATGCCGATGCGCGCGGCATCCTCCAGCAGATCGCGGACGGAGCCGAAGCGATCCGCCCGGCCCCGTCTCAGCAGGTCCAGCAGCTCGCGCTGCGTTCGATTTCGCCAATCCACCAGCCGAGGGGCGCGGGCAAAGCCGATCGCCGTGCCAGGCATGCCGTCCGCGATGCGTGCCAGCGCATCGGCCTGGTCGGCGGGCAGGCGCTCGCGATCGACGAGCCATGCGACCAGCTCGGCACGCGGCACGGCCCCGACCCGCAGCGCCTGGCTCCGTGATCGGATGGTGGGCAGGACCCGCGCCGGCTCGTCGGCCACCAGGACGAACATGTGCCGGCTGGTCGGCTCCTCGAGCGCTTTCAGCAGCGCGTTCTGGGTCTGCTCGTTGGCCCGATCGACACCCTCGACCAGGATGACGCGTCGCTCACCGACGATCGGCGCACCGGCGCTGTCGGCCAGCCAGCTGCGCGCCGCCGCGACAATGCTCTCGCCGGTGGATCGATCGTCCCGCCACCGCTCCGGCGATCCGATCACGAGGTCCGGATGGGTCCGGGCCCGCGCCTGGCGGCAACCCGGACAGGCGTTGCAGGGCCGCTCCCCGTCGACCGACTGGCAGAGGAGCAGCGCCAGCAGGTCGTCGACGAACGCACCCTTGCCGCTGCCGGCGGGGCCGTGGACCAGGAGCGTGCGCTGCAGGCGACCACGGGCCGCCGATCGCTGAACGATGGTGCGCGAGGTCGCCTGCCCAAGGCTGCGAAACCCTGCCGCGGAGGCCATTTCAGTCATCGCCGGAGTATAGGCAGGGCAGCCGGTAAGCCCCTGGTAAGGAGCCGATCAGCCCCCGGTCGCCAGGATGCCGTGGCCCCGCCGAACCGCTCGGGCACGCGCGCTGGCGGCCGGCCGGCAACCGGATCCGCCGCACCGTCAGGCGGCCGGCGGGGCGCCATCCGGGGATTGATGCGATACTTGGGGCTCGCCCCCAACCTGAGAACCAAGGAGATGTCAGCCATGGCCGATCAGGTAACGACCAATGCCAGGTCGATGGTCGAGCGATTGTTCGACCCGAAGATCCAGGACAACGTAACGAAGCGCGGCCGTGCCCTCGTGGCGGCCATCGGCGAAGCCGCAGAGTTGGCTTCTGAGCGCGCAGCCACCAGCTGGCGCGACGCCGAACCGATCCGTCGCGATGCCGCACGCGCGGGTCGCGATGCCCTGCGCTGGGGCAGCCGCGCCTGGCGACAGGAGATGCTTCCCGGCCTCAACCAGCTGTGGAACAAGCGCACCGTCGCGCTCGGCGCGGCCGGCGCCGCGGTCCCGGTGGCGCGTGAGCTGATCGATGACGCCGCGGTACGGATGGGCCTTCGCGCCCGCCGCGAGCGACGCCACTGGGGATCATTCTTCGGCGGCCTCCTGCTCGGGGCAGCGGCAGGCCTCATCGCGGCCATCCTGACCGCCCCGAAGGCGGGCCGTCAGATGCGCGATGAATTGGCCGTCACCGCCAAGGATGCGGCGACCCGCGCTCGGGAGGTCGCTTCCACCGGCGCTCGCGAGGTTGCGACCCGCGCCCGCGACGCGGCCGCGTCGGCGGGCGAGTGGGTTCCGATCTTCCAGCGCCCGGAGGGGATCGGCGAGACGAACGGCGAACCGATCGACGAGCCGCTCATCGAAGCGGTCGAGCCCCCGAAGGTCACACCGCCCACGGCGGCCCGCAAGCGAACCCCGCGGCCGACGACCATCGACGAGGTGGAGTAGACCCCAAGCTCAATCGGACATCTCCGCCAGAGACCGGCCCGCGAGCCGGTCTCTCTGCGTCCGGGGAGCTAGGGAGCCTTGGACCTGGCGCCGCGGAACCGCTGCCAGATGCCCTCTTCGGCGCCCTCCGCGGACTCTTCAACGGATGCCGGCTCGGCGGCTGGCTTGGCGCGGGACCTGCTTCGGGGCTTTGGCGAGGTTGGCTCTGCAGCGTCGCCGCTCTTTGCTTTCGCGGTCCGGCCTCGTGGCTTGGGCGTGGCGCTGACCGCGGCGTCCTCGGACGGCGCCTTCGCGGCAGCGGCCGGTCGAGCGCGGCCGCGTCTCGGCTTGGGAGCCTCGACCGGCTCGGGCTCAGCTGGTGCCTCGACCGGCTTGCGGCCACGCCTCGCCCTGGCGGGTTGTGCGGCGGGAGCCTCCGAAGCGGGAGCTGCTGCCACCTCATCGGAGGGGGTCAGGCCAAGCTCGGCCAGTGTCGCGGCATCGGCCTCCTCGAAGGAGTACTCGCGCGCCTCGTCAGTGTCGGCCGCGCCGACCTGCGAGATGTCATCAAGCTCGGTCCAGCCGATCGGCGCATCGGCGGCTGGGGATGAGCCCGTCACCTCGGCGGCCGCCTCATCAGTTCGCCCGCGACCGCGGCCGCGTCCCCGACCTCCACGGCGGCGCCGGCGCCGGCGAGCCTCGCCGGTGGCACCATCAGCGGCCGGCTCGGCCGCCGTCGCGGCCGCGGGGGGTTCCTCATTTCCCGGCGCCATGACCTCGACACTGACCGGCTCGGAGCGCGCGCCACCACGCCCGCGACCACGAGGTGCGGGCTTGGCGCCGCCTTCGCGGATCGCCGCCAGGGCGGCAGCTGCCACCGCGGCGGGCGCCTCGCGGAACCCGAACTCGGGGACGACCTCCTTGGCGGGCATCGGCGGGGCGCTCATCACCTTGCTGGCCTTGTCGGCATCCTTGCCGCGCCCGATGCCGATGATCTTCATGATGTCGATGAACTCGTCGGCAACGGCGATCAGATCCGAGCTGGTGTTTGGCCGGAAGCTGATCACCTCGCAGCGGACACCCTTGTCCTGCAGCGCGCGGATGGCGGGAGCGAAGTCGCCGTCACCCGACACGATCACCGCGATATCCATACGATCGGCGAGGCGGAAGAGATCGACCACCAGCTCGATGTCCAGGTTGGCCTTGACGCGGCCATCTCCGAACTTGCGGATGTCCTTGTGAACGACCTTGTAGTCGTTCTTGCCCAGGAAGTCGATGAACTTGCGCTGGTTTTCGTTTTCCGGGTCGAGCCCGGAGTAGGCGTAGGCGCGAATCAGGTCGCGCCCCTTGGTGGCCGCTTTGAGGAGCGCGACGTAATCGACGTCGACCTCCAGGCCACGGGCTGAGTAGTAAAGGTTGGCAACGTCAACGAAGACGGCCACGTTCTTGCTCAAGTGAGCTTCTCCTAGGTTTCGATTCCGATGCGGTTGACGCTGCGGGGTCCCGGCCACGGCGCGCCCCGTCTGAACGAATCAGCCGGCGGCGCGGCTCAGCAGCGCCCCTCGTCTCGCGAACCCGGCGCGCTTCAGCAGCGCCGGCTCGGCGGTGGCGAGAGGATCGGTGACATCCACGCGCGTACAACCCTTATTGCGCGCCGAGGTGACCAGGTGCTCGAGAATCGAGTCACCCAACCCCTTGAGCTGCGCGGCGTCTGCGGCCGGCGCGGCGCTCCCCGACCGACCCGTTTCGGTGGCCACTCCGAGCTCATCGATGACGCCGATGAACGGACCCGAGCGGACCGAGGGCCGGATCGAGAGGACCCCGATGCCGATCACCCGGCGCTCTGCCTCGGCGACGACCACGGTGGCCGACGGAACGAAGAGCAGGTTGCGAAGCCGATCGGTGTCCTGGCGCTGCTGGTCGGGATCGGCCGGATCGCGCATCAGGATGCGGATCGCGGCGTCGACATCGGTCAGGCGGGCGCTGCGGACGTGATACTCCACGGGAGCCTCTCGGGAGCGAAACGCAGCGCGTGGGCTGCAGACGTACCCAAGGAAGCATACCACGCCACCCTGGGAGCACTCTGAGCACGGGCCTCTTGCGCTGCAGCGAAGAGCGCCCTTATGATGCGCCCCACTCTTTACTGAGCCGGCGTGCTCGCGCCTACCCGAGCAATTGGAGGATCACTGGATGCGAAATACCTTCCGATGGAGCGCTGTCCTGACGGGCATGCTCCTCGTTCTTGCGGCGTGTCAACCCGCCAGCAGCCCCGGGGAGAGCACTGCCGAAAGCGCTGCGGAAAGCGCTGCGGCGAGCCTCGACGCGGCCGCGGTCTGCGCAGCCGATGAGCTGGGCTGCGTTGAGATCCCGAGCGGCGAGCCGCTCCATATCGTGTACTGGGGAGTCCTGTCGGGCGCGGATGCCACCCTCGGCGAAGACTCCAAGCGCGGCGTGGAGATCGCTATCGCCGATATCGACAATACGCTGCTCGGCCATGACATCCAGTTCACCACCGAGGACGGCCTGTGCACCCCGGAGGGTGGCGCGACCGCGGCCCAGAAGCTGGCCGCTGACACCACCATTGCCGGACTCATCGGCCCGAACTGCACCGACGAGTCGCTCGGCGGCATGCAGACCCTGTTCGACGCCGGCATGACCACGGTCTCGTCGTCGGCAACCCGCGCCGGGCTGACTGTCCCGGATCGGCCCGAAGAGTACGCGGCCTTCCTGCGCACCGCCCACAGCGACTACTTCCAGGGCAGGATGGTGGCTGAGTACCTGTACAACGAGCTCGGCCTCACGAAGCTTGCGACCGTCCACGACGGCAGCGGCTACGCGGAGGCGCTGGCGGAGGTCGCGAGGACCCACTTCGAGGAGCTGGGCGGTACGATCACCACCGACGGAAGCCAGGCCATCGCCAAGACGGATACGGACATGAGCGCTGTGCTCACTGCGATCGCCGCAGACCCGCCGGACGCGATCTTCTTCCCGGTCTTCATTGCCGGAGCCGGGTTCCTCACTGACCAGGCGAAGGACACCCCCGGCCTCGAGGACGTCGTCCTGATGTCCGCAGACGGGACCTTCTCCCCCGACTACATCAAGGCCGCTGGCCCTGCAGCAGTTGGGCAGCTGATCTCGAGCCCTGACACGTCGCAGTTCACGGCTGCCTACCAGGACTTCCTGGCGAAGCACCGCGCGGCGTACGGCGGCGAGCCGCTCAGCATCTTCCACGCACACGCCTATGACGCGGCGACACTCGTGTTCGCAGCGCTCGAGAAGGTGGCTGTGGTCGGGGCTGACGGGGCGACCTTCATCCCCAGAACTGCGTACCGCGACGCGCTGTACGCAAGCACGGGCGTCGAGGGCCTGACCGGCCCGCTCAACTGCAACGCCTCTGGCGACTGCGGCGCGCCCATCCTCGCTGTCTACGAAGTCACCGAGCGAGAGGTCCAGACGCCGCCTGTTTGGCCGCCCGAGGCACCCATCTGGGCGCCGGAGCCGGACTTCTATACGAAGTAGCTCCACGGGGACTTCCCAACTCACCTGAAAGCGACTCGAGGACGGGCCGGGGCAACCCGGCTCGTCCTCCGATTTGTCAACTGCTCTCCTTGAGGTTGCCAGATCCACATGTACGCCAGGGTCATCGAGCGGATCATGGACGGCGCCATCGCGGGCGTCCTGTGGGGATTCCGCATCGGCGTCGTTCTCCTCGTCGTCGTGGGTTCGGCCCTGACGATCGGGAGCGGGCGGCACTCCGCAGAGACCTGGCTCGCCCTCGTCGTGAGCGGCGTGGTGGTGGGCAGCATCTACGCGCTCATCGCCCTCGGCTACACGATGGTCTACGGCATCCTGCGACTGATCAACTTTGCGCACGGCGAGATCTTCATGGCCGGCACCTTCGGCGGCTACTTCGTTGCCACGTTGCTGGCCGGCATCGGTTTCCTGAACCTCAACCCCCTGACTTCCATCATCTCGGTCGTGGTCATGCTGGCCGGGGCCATGGTGGTCTCGGTGACGCTCGCCCTGCTGGTGGAGCGGATCGCCTATCGACCGCTCCGGAACGCCCCCCGCCTGGTGCCGCTGATCAGCGCCATCGGGGCGTCATTCTTCCTCCAGTACATGTTTCGCGGGTTCTTCGGACCCGGCATCTATGCGTACCCGACGGTGAGCATCCTCGATGCGCAGGTGCCCTTGGGCCTGGAGGGGTTCCGCATGAAGTGGATCGACGTGCTCGTCATCGTGTCCGCGTTGGTCATGATGGCCGGCCTTTTCTTCTTCACACAGCGGACGAGGGCCGGCACCGCAATCCGGGCTGTCTCCGAGGACAAGGCGACCGCCGCATTGATGGGGATCGACGTCAACCGGGCCATCGTGATGACGTTTGCGATCGGGGCCGCCATGGCGGGGGCGGCCGGTGTGCTGTACGGCCTGATCTTCCGCCAGGTTTACTTCTTCACCGGATTCGTGCCCGGCATCAAGGCATTCACCGCGGCGGTGCTCGGCGGGATCGGAAACATCCCCGGCGCCATGCTTGGCGGAATCTTCCTCGGCCAGGTCGAGGGGGTCGGCCCAACGCTGTTCCTTAGTGGTCTCGGCGTCCCGTCGCCCAACCAGCTCAGGGATGTGATTGCCTTCACCATGCTGGTCCTGGTGCTCATCTTCCGTCCGTCGGGGATCCTGGGCGAACGCGTCGCGCACCGAGCCTGACCCGATGATGCAGGACGCGAGCGTTGGATTCGCCGAGGTGCCGTGGAGAGCGGTGATCCGGGTCGGGCTGATCGGTGCGGCCGTCGCGATCTTCCTTTGCCTCGTCGGCATCGTCCCGGTCTTCCACGCGCGACCCCTGATCAAGGACGTCATTTCGCTCGGCCAGACCGCGATCGTGCTTGCGCTGCTGTGGACCGGGCTGATGGCCGCGCGGACGTCCGAGGTGCGAGGCCGCCTGACGGTGCTGCCGGGTGCGCTCGCCGGGTCGATTGCCGGGGCCGGGCTGACCGCCCTCGTGATCCTGGGCGAGCTGATCAACGTGCGGGCGGCCTTCCTCAACGCCTCTCCCGCGCTGTACGAGATCCTGACGTTCGGAAACGGGCTTGCGGGCAGCTGGATTGCGATCGTCATCGGGGCGGTGCTGGGCGCCGCGGGGAGCGTTGGCGCGAAACTGCCAATAGCTTCCCGCCGTCCGCTGACGACGTTCGTGCTGACCCTGCTGTTGGCAGGACTCTTCGCCGGGATCCTCCGAACCGCGATGCTCTCCACCCCGCTCGCCGGGCTGGGTCGGCTGCTCTTCGCACCGCTCGGCCTGACCATCGTCGGCGCGATCGTGACGGTGGTTTTGTTCGTTGGCGGGGGCGAGCTGCTCTTCTACACGCGGGTGCGAGATCGGGTGAAAGCGATGGCGCCGGCACAGCAACGATTGGTGACCTGGCCGCTTCTCGCGATGGCCGCCATCGCCGTGCTCGTCCTTCCCCAGGCGCTCGGCCCGTTCGTGGCCCAGGTGGTCGCCCTTGTCGCGCTGTACGTGCTGATGGGTCTGGGCCTGAACATCACGCTGGGCCTGGCCGGGCTGCTCGACCTGGGGTTCGTGGCCTTCTTCGCGGTCGGGGCCTACACCGTCGGCCTGCTGACCTCGACGGCCGAGTTCGGCCTTGCCGATTGGCCATTCTGGGCGGCGATCCCCTTCGCCGTGCTCTTTGCCATGGTCTTTGGCGCCATCCTTGGCCTGCCGATCCTGGGCATTCGGGGCGACTACCTGGCCATCGCAACGCTTGGCTTCGGCGAGATCATCCGCATCCTGGCGGGCTCCGATGTCCTGAAGCCATGGCTGGGTGGCCCGCGAGGAATCCTCAACATCCCCAAGCCGATCGACGTGGAGCCGACGCATTTCTTAGCCGGGCCGGCCCAGATCTACTACATCGCCATCGCCTGTGCCGTCCTGATCGCGTTCGTTGCCTGGCGGCTGCGCGGCTCGCGAATCGGGCGTGCCTGGCTCAGCATCCGTGAGGACGAGGACGTGGCGGAGGCGCTGGGGGTGAACCTGGTGCAGACCAAGATCCTCGCCTACGTGCTGGGGGCCGGATTCGCCGGCCTGGGTGGCGGCATCTTCAGCTCACTGGTGGGCTCGATCTTCTCGAGCAGCATCCAGCTCTTCGTCTCCATCAACGTGGTCGCCATCGTGGTGGTGGGCGGCATGGGCAGCATCCCGGGCGCGGTGCTCGGCGCGATCTTCCTGATCGGGGTGCCAGAGCTGTTCCGCGAGTTCTCCGAGTATCGGTTCCTGTTCTACGGTGCCGCCCTGATCCTGATGATGCTGTATCGGCCCGAGGGGCTGATGCCGACCAGGTTCGCGGCCCGTGAGGTGCATCTCGAAAGCTCCGAGCTCGGCGCGGATACGGTGGTTGCTGCGCCGACCGAGAGCAGCTAGGGAGACGGGCCATGCCGCAGCTGGTCGCCAAGGGCGTCACAAAGCGTTTCGGAGGACTCGTCGCCGTCCGCGACCTCGACCTCGAGATCGAAGAGCGGGCGATCGTGAGCGTGATCGGGCCGAACGGAGCGGGCAAGACGACCCTCTTCAACTGCATCGCCGGCTGGTACCGCATTGATGAAGGGGAGATCCAGTTCGAGGGGCAGTCGATCGACAAGCTCCGACGCGACCAGATCTCTCGGCTGGGCATCGCTCGCACGTACCAGAACATCCGGCTCTTCGCCGGCATGTCGGCGATTGAAAACGTCCTGGTCGGCCAGCATCACTTCCTGGAATCGGGATGGATCGGGGCGGTCCTGAGGACGCCGGCCGTGCGCCTCGAGGAAGAGAAGGCCCACGAGGAGGCCCTTCGCCTTCTCCATTTCGTCGGCATCCGCGGGCACGGGAGGAGCCAGGCCAGCGAGCTCCCGTACGGCGACCAGCGACGGTTAGAGATCGCCAGGGCCCTGAGCACCCAGCCGCGCCTGCTGTTGCTCGACGAGCCCACCGCCGGCATGAATCCGGCCGAAACCCGCAAGATGACCGAATTCATCCGCCGGTTGCGCGACGAGCTGGGGATCACGATTCTCCTGATCGAGCACGAGATGCGGGTGGTGATGGGCATCTCCGAGCGGATAACGGTCCTGGACTACGGCGAGAAGATCGCCGAGGGAACGCCGCGCGAGATCCAGACCAACCCCCGCGTCATCGAGGCGTACCTGGGACGGGGGGCGGCACAGGCCGGTGCCACGGTCCCGGGGGCGGCGGCCAACGAAGTTGCGGGCTCGGAAGCTTGATGGCCCTCCTGGAAGTTCATGAGATCAACGCGTTCTACGGGAACATCCACGCCCTGCGCGAGGTCTCGCTTTCCGTCGGCGACGGGGAGATCGTCACCCTGATCGGGGCGAACGGCGCCGGCAAGACGACGACGCTCAACTGCATCAGCGGCCTGGTGCGACCGCGATCCGGCAGTGTGAAGCTCGCGGGCGAGGACCTCGGCAAGGTTCAGCCCCATCACATCGTTGAGCGAGGCGTGGTCCAGGTTCCCGAGGGTCGCCGGACCTTTGCCCGCCTGACGGTTGACGAGAATCTGCGAATGGGCGGCTTTACCCTGACCAACGAGGCCGACGTGCGCGACGGCATCAACCGCGCCTACGACATGTTTCCGCGCCTGAAGGAACGGCGCAGCCAGACCGGCGGGACGCTGAGCGGCGGGGAGCAGCAGATGCTCGCGATCGGGCGTGCCCTGATGGTCAGCCCGAAGGTGCTGCTGCTCGATGAGCCGTCGATGGGCCTGGCTCCGACGCTGGTGGAGAGCATCTTCGACACGATCAGCAGCATCCACGCGCAGGGCACCTCGATCCTGCTGGTGGAGCAGAACGCGCTCATGGCCCTCAACGTGGCGAGCCGCGGGTATGTGCTGCAGAGCGGCCAGATCATCCTCTCCGATACGGCTGCCAACCTGGCGGCCAATGAGCAAGTGCGACAGGCCTACCTGGGCGAGATCTAGCCAAGCCGATGTCCGGCGACGCGCCTCCGCCCCGCCGCTCGCCGCGCGACTACCGGCCGGACCTGCGGCCGATGTTGATCCTGGGCGGCCTCCTGCTGGCAGTCATCGTCGGCTGGATCCTGATCAGCCCGCTGCTCCTGCCGAGCGCTCGCTAGGCCGGGCGCTCGCTAGGCCGGGCGCCGGGCGCCGAATCCCCGGCCCGCCCCGTACAGGACCAGGCCGATCCCGACCGCCGCAGCGGCCAGTCCCGGCGAGCGTTGCGGCAACGGGAGGAATCCCACCGACCACAGCTCCCAGATTCGATACGCGAGCGCCGCCGCCGCGACCAGGCCGATCGCGAGGTAGACCCACGGCCCATCCAGGATGAAGCCCCAGCGGCCACGCATGTAGCCGATGTCGAGCAGCACCAGGGTCGCCAGCGCGGCTCCGTAGACCACGATCCCTGGCCCCTCGAGCCCGATCCCGGCGCTCGGCGGGATCGGCACCCCCTCGACGCTCTCGCCGCCGGCCTGCCACCAGGTCAGGAAGCCGGCGGCCACCATCAGCACGCTGCCGAGCAGGATTGGGACACGGTAGCGGCCGCCCGCTGGGGTGGGCATGCGGGCTACGCCGGAGGGGCGGCGCTGTAGACCGATGGGCGCAGGACGCCGATGTACGGGAGGTTGCGGTAGCGCTCGCCGTAGTCGAGGCCGTAGCCGATCACGAAGCGATCTGCGATGGTGAAGCCGCGGTAGTCGATCTCGATCGGCGCCAGCCGGCGCGCCGGCTTGTCGAGCAGGCAGCAGATGCGGATCGATGCGGGGCCCTTGTCGTGCAGGTAGCGCAACAGGTAGTTCAGGGTCAGGCCGGTGTCGATGATGTCCTCGACCACGATCACCTCCCGCCCCTCGATGGAGGTGGAGAGGTCCTTCAGGATGCGCACCTGGCCGCTCGACTCGGTGGAGGTCCCGTAGCTGCTCACCTCCATCAGGTCGATGGAGAGCGGGATCGGCATCGCGCGCACCAGGTCCGCGAGAAAGATGATCGAGCCTTTCAGGACGCTCACCAGGACCGGTTCCCGGCCTTCATAGTCTGCCGCGAGCTGGGCCCCGAGTTCCGCCACGCGCGTCTGGACCTCCTCCCCGCTCAGCAGCACCTCTTCGACGTCGGCGTGCATCAACGTCCGTTCAGCGGGCCATTCCCGTTCATGGCAGCTACGTCGGCCAGGAAGTCCAGCCGACCGTACTTGACCATCAGCGCCCGGAAGTCACGAGCGTAGAACAGCTTCACGCGGACCTCGGGGTAAAGCTGGCGCAGCCAGCGCAGCTTGCGGTTCTTCTTGCGCACCAGGGTCTGCTTCAGAGTCGTCAGCTCCAGGTAGATGTCGATCTCCGGCAGGTAGAAGTCCGGGGCGAAGGACTCGACCACCACGCCGTCGGCGTTCCAGGAGATGGGAAAGAGGTCGGGTTCGTACCGCCATGCGACACCGTAGAAGTCGAGGATCCGAGCCAGTTCCGCCTCGCTCTGGTGAGCGAAGCGCGGCGCGCCGGTGGTCAGCGTCGCCGCCACTGGTCCCCGATCGTACCTGCCCGCCGGGCCCCTGGCGTCATCGAAGGCGAGTATAGCCCGGCGACTTATCCACAGGTCGGCTCCCGCCGCGGTGATTGGTGGATAACTCCGGTTGCCCGCACCGGCGCAGGTTGGTACGCTAGTCGTCCTGCTTCCCCGGCGGCCGAGTACGGTAACCGGGCACCCGCGGGGCCGATGCGAAAGCCGGCCGACAACCGCTCGTGGCCGGGAAGACTGAAACGCCACCGGAGAGGCATTTTCGTTTGCCCACCATCGATCAGGACGAGGCAGCCGAGGCGCGACACGCACTCGAAGAGCTGCTCGCCGACGTGCCGGCGATCGCGGGCACCCTGCCCCCGGGCTTTCTCGACGCAGCTGAGCGCTTCGTGGGATTGCTCCTTGCCGCCAACCGCCGGCTCAACCTGACCAGGGTCACGTCGCCCGGTGAGGTGGCGCGCCTGCACCTGCTCGACTCACTCGCCGCCGTGCCGGAGATCGACCGTATCGCACCGAGCGAAGCGATCGACCTTGGCTCGGGCGGCGGGCTCCCCGCATTGCCGCTCGCCATGGCGCGGCCCGAGCTGCGCTGGACGATGGTTGACTCGGTTGGCAAGAAGGCAGCCATCCTGGCGGAGTTCGCCGATGCACTGAACCTTGCGAACGTGGCTGTCATCGCGGATCGCGCGGAGGCGCTCGGGCGCAGTGCTGCCCACCGGGAACGCTACGGAATGGTCACGGCCCGGGCCTGCGCCGCCCTGCCGGTGCTGGCCGAGCTCGCCCTGCCGCTGCTGGCCATCGGGGGCTCGCTGGTGGCGTGGAAGGGCCCACTCTCCGAGGCCGACGAGGAGGTCAGCCGCGGACAAGACGCCAGCCGCCAGCTCGGCGGCGGCCGGCTCCGCATCGCCGATCCTGGCGTGAGGGCGCTCGGCGGACATCGGTTCGTGATCGTGCCGAAGGAGCGCGCCACGGAGGCTCGTTTCCCTCGCCGACCCGGAGAGCCTGGCCGCCGGCCGCTCGGCTGACCCTCGGTATACTCCGAGCCCCATGCGCCTCGCTGTCCTGTCGGACATCCACGCCAATCTCGCCGCCCTCGACGCCGTCTGCGACGAGCTGGGCTCGTACGACGAGCTCTGGGTGCTCGGCGACATCGTCGGGTACGGGCCGCAGCCGAACGAGGTGATCCGCCGCCTGCAGGAGCTCGGCGCGCGGGCGGTGACGGGCAATCACGACGGCGCGGCGATCGGCACGGTCGATGCATCATGGTTCAACCCGGATGCCGCCGCCGCCATCAAGTGGACCACCTCCGTCCTCGACGAGAATGCGCGCGCCTACCTCGCCGCGCTGCCGGAGGTGCGTCGCGACGGCGAGCTTACGGCGGTCCATGGATCGCCACGCGAACCGATCTGGGAGTACATCACCGACGCGGCCATCGCAGCGGCCAACCTCGGCGCGTTCGAGACCCGCCGGTGCCTCTTCGGCCACACCCATCTGCCGGTCATCTATCGAGCCGATGGAATCCATATCACGGTGATCCCGGCCACGGCCTCGTCGCCCATCGCCCTCGACGCGCGCCGTGACCTGATCAATCCTGGGAGCGTTGGACAGCCGCGCGACGGGAACCCCGAGGCGTCGTACCTGATCCTCGACACCGAGGCGGGCATGGCCGAGTTTCATCGGGTCCGCTACGACATTGCGCTGACGCAGCGCCTGATGCGCGAGGCGAGCCTGCCTCGCTGGCTCGTCGAGCGGCTGGCAATCGGTCGCTGACCGGTGTCGACGCGCCGTAGGATATCGGTGGCATGATCTTCGGCCGACGCGAGAAGCGTCCCGCCCTGCTCACCTTCGACCGCATCCTGGTGCCGCTCGCCGGCACCGAGGCGGACGACGCGGCGCTGCGCCTCACCGCGATCCTGCTCGCCGGTACCGCCGGCCGGGCCTTCCTGCTGCACGTGATCGAGATCCCGTTCGAACGGCAGCTCGACGCGCAGGACCCGGCCGCGGTCGCCTTTGCGGACGAGGCGCTGGGCCAGGGCGAAGCCTTCCTGGCGGAGCACGAGGTGCAGGTCGAGACTGGAATCGCCCAGGCACGGGCCGCCGGCGCCGCGATCGTGGACGACGCCGTTGAGCGACACGTTGACCTCATCGTGATGGGACTACGCTATAAGCGACGCTTCGGCGGTGGATGGGACGCTGGGCGGACGGTCCCGTACGTCATGCGCAACTCGACGGCGCCGGTCTGGTGCCTTCGAGCCGAGACGGAGGAGCTGGCGCACACGCCATGAGGGTGATCATCATCGGCTGCGGGCGGGTCGGCGCTCGCACCGCCGCCGAGCTCGACCAGCGCGGCGACCACGTGACCGTGATCGACGTCGACCAGCGCGCCTTCAACCGGCTGCCGAGCACCTTCGGCGGCGTCACGGTGCGGGGCAGCGGCAGCGACGAGGACATCCTGCGCGGTGCCGGAGCCGATCTCGCGGACCTGCTCATGGCACTGAGCGAGGGTGACAACCGGAACGCCATGGCGGCCCAGCTGGGGAAGCACATCTTCGGCATCCCCCGCGTGATCGCCAAGATCAACGACCCGCTGCGTGCCGAGGCCTACCGCACGCTTGGTCTCGAGACGATGTGCCGCACCGTGATCCTCGCCGACGCGCTGGTCGTGGCCGCAACAAAGGGGGCAGATGCGACCAACGGGGCGGTGGAGCCGCCGACGGCCGAGCCGCGACAGGGCTTACCGCCAGCCGGTTCCCGGGCTGCGGCCAAGGCCGAGGCCGCGATCGAGGGAGCCGCGACCGGCGACGAAGCCGCGGTCGGCGACGAGGCTGGCTGACATGTACGTAGTCGTGATCGGCGGCGGGAACGTCGGCTACTACCTGACCAAGGAGCTGCTGGCCGCCGGGCACGAGGTGGTCATGATCGAGAAGGACGCCGCGCGCGCGCGCACCATCGCCGACGAGCTCGGCAGCATCGTGGTCCCGAATGACGGCTGCGAGGGGCGCTACCAGGCCGAGGCCGGGATGGCACGCGCGGATGTTGTGGCCGCCGTGACCGGCGACGACGAGGACAACCTCGTCGCCTGCCAGGTGGCCAAGATGAAGTTCAACGTGCCGCGCGCCATCGCCCGGGTCAACAACCCCACGAACGAGGCGCTCTTCCGGCGCCTGGCGATCGACGACACCGTCAGCCCTACGCGCAGCATCCTTGCCCTGATCGAGCACGAGATCCCCATCCACGATCTCCTGCATCTCGCCGAGCTGGAGGGGGGCGAAGTGCAGATCGTCGAGGCGCAGCTGGATTCCAGCTCACCGGTGATCGGCAAGGTGCTGCGTGACCTCGAGCTGCCCGAGGGGAGCTCGGTGGCGGTATTGGTCCGTGATGAGCACGCCATCATCGTCCGCCCGGACACCACGCTGCGGGCCGGCGACAAGCTGCTGGCCGTCACCTCGGCCGAGCACGAGGCGGAGCTCCGCAGCCTGCTGATCGGGGAGTAAGCGGCGCCGCGCCCAGCGCCGGCGGCGCGAGTTCCAGCCGAGCCCGCCCAGGAATGGCCCTACCCCAATTCCCGTAGGTCTATTGACAACGCCATTGATAGACCTTAGGGTATCGCCACGTTTGCAATTCCATTGACTATGCAGGGTTTATGAGCTCACTCCGCGACCCGCTGCGTCCGCGGTACTTCATCAGCATCGCGGCCGAACTGGCCCAGGTGCATCCGCGCACGCTTCGGATCTATGAGGAGGAGGGCCTCCTCTGCCCACAACGCCGCAATAACCTCCGGCTCTATTCGGAGGCCGATATCAGGCGGGTGCGTATCATCCGCTTCCTCACCCGACGCCAGGGGGTCAACCTGGCGGGCGTCAAGGTCATCCTTCAGCTCGAGGCGCTGGGCAAGATCCGCGTCTATGACCTGTTCGATGGAGACGATGTCGAGCGATACGTCGAGGAGGACGCGCCGGAGCCGGTGAGCGCCTCGACTGAAGGGACACGAAGCTGAACCATGGATGACAAGAACGCCGAGCCCGAGGTCGAGCAGATCCAGGTGCTCCCACTCGTCGCCCTGCGCGACACGGTGATCTTCCCGGAGATGATCGTCCCGCTGCAGGTCGGCCGCGACCGGAGCGTCAAGGCGCTCGACCGCGCGGTCCGCACCTCGCAGCCAGTGGCACTCATCACCCAACGCAGCAACGAGACCGAAGAGGTCAGCTCGGTCGACGAGCTCTACTCCATCGGCACCCTGGCCAAGATCGCCCAGGTGATCCGTCTCCAGGACGGGACCATCCGGGCCATCGTGCAGGGGCAGAAGCGGATCCGCCTGCTCGACCTGGTGCAGACCGATCCGCACCTCGAGGCTCGCGTCGAGCTGATCGAGGACGACCAGGAGAAGAGCGTGGAGGTCGAGGCCCTGATGGCATCGGTCCAGGGGCAGATCGAGCAGTACGTGAGCTCAGGGGCATCGGTGCCGCCCGAGGTCGCGGTCGCCGCGCGCAATATTTCCGACGGCGGGCTGCTGGCCGACATGGTCGCCTACAGCCCCGACATGACCACCGAGGCGCGCCAGCAGCTGCTGGAGACGATCGACGTCGCCGAGCGGCTGCGCATGGTCGGACAATTCCTGGCCAAGCAGATCGAGGTGCTCGAGCTGAAGGGTCGCATCCAGAGCGAGGTCAAGTCCGAGATGGACAAGACCCAGCGCGAGTACATCCTGCGCGAGCAGCTCAAGGCGATCCAGAAGGAGCTCGGCGAGGACGACCCCGCGGTCGCCGAGGCGGGCGAGCTGAAGACCAAGGTCGAGGAATCGGCCATGCCGACCGATGTCAAGGAGAAGGCGCTCAAGGAGGTCGACCGGCTCAACCGGATCCCCAGCGCCTCCCCCGAGCAGGGCGTCATCCGCACCTACGTCGACTGGCTGGTGAGCCTGCCATGGGGCGTCCAGACCGATGACAACCTGGATCTCGACGAGTCGGAGAAGGTCCTCAACGAGGACCACTACGGACTGGAGAAGCCTAAGGAGCGGATTCTCGAATACATGGCCGTGCGCAAGCTCGCCGACAAGATCCGCTCACCGATCCTGCTCTTCGTCGGCCCGCCCGGGGTGGGCAAGACAAGCCTGGGCAAGAGCATCGCCCGGGCGATGGGCCGCAAGTTCGTGCGCATGAGCCTCGGCGGCATCCACGACGAGGCAGAGATCCGCGGGCACCGACGCACCTATATCGGCGCGCTCCCCGGACGGGTCATCCAGAGCATCAAGACGGCGGGGTCCGCGAATCCGGTCTTCATGCTCGACGAGATCGACAAGGTGGGAATGGACTTCCGCGGCGATCCGTCATCGGCGCTGCTGGAGGTGCTTGACCCGGAGCAGAACAACACGTTCCAGGACAACTACCTGGAGGTGCCGTTCGACCTGTCGCGCGTCCTGTTCATCGCCACCGCCAACATGGTGGACACCATTCCCCCGGCCCTGCGGGACCGGATGGAGATCATCCAGCTGCCCGGCTACACGCAACTCGAGCGGCTTCGCATTGCGCAGCGCTTCCTGATGCCCAAGCAGCTCGAGAACCACGGGCTCACCGCCGGGCAGCTGGAGTTCAGCGAGGACGCGCTCGTGCGCCTGATCCAGGCCTTCACCCATGAGGCGGGCGTGCGCAACATGGAGCGCGAGATCGCCAATGTCGCGCGGAAGGTTGCCCGAAAGGTGGCGGCCGACGCAAAGGTCAAGGTGGTCGTCAAGCCCGAGGACCTGGAGACGTACCTGGGCCCCGCCCGCTTCGACTACGGCGAGCTCGACGCCGAGGACCAGGTCGGAATGGCGACCGGGCTGGTGGTGAGCGACGCCGGCGGCGACATCGTCCAGGTCGAGGCCACCAAGATGGAGGGCAAGGACGAGTTCATCCTGACCGGACAGCTCGGCGACGTGATGAAGGAGTCGGCACGAGCCGGGATGTCGTACATCCGGGCGCGGACGAAGGAGCTGGGGATCGACCCCGCCGTCTTCGAGAAGCAGACGCTGCACATCCACGTGCCGGCCGGCGCCACTCCCAAGGACGGTCCGTCCGCCGGAGTGACGATGGCCACCGCCATGGCCTCGCTGCTCACGGGGCGACCCGTGCGCCGCGACCTGGCGATGACCGGCGAGATCACGCTGCGTGGGCGGGTGCTCCCGATCGGCGGGCTGAAGAGCAAGCTGCTGGCGGCCCATCTGGCCGGCGTCAAGACGGTCCTCATCCCGAAGCGGAACGAGAAGGATCTGATCGACGTGCCGGAGGAGGTCCGCACCCAGCTGCGCCTGGTCCCGGTGGAGACGATGGACGAGGTGCTGGCCGAGGCGCTGATCAGTGCGCCGCGACCGGCCTCGCGCATCAAGGCAGAACGGGCTGCTCGGCAGCAGCGCGTCACCCCACCCAAGACTCGGGCACCGCGTCGCAAGGCGCCGACCCCCGAGCTGCCGGTGCCGGGAACGCCGGACGTCCCGACCGAGCAGCCCCCGGTGGGCGGCGTCTGATCGGGAGACGGTAGGGCACCCGGTCGGAGATGGAGTACAAGGACTACTACGCCGTCCTTGGCGTGCCGAAGACGGCGACGCAGGCTGAGATCAAGAAGGCCTACCGCCGTCTGGCACGCGAGCTCCATCCCGACAAGAACCCTGGCGATGCCGACGCCGAGCGTCGCTTCAAGGAGGCGAACGAGGCGAACGCCGTCCTGTCCGACCCCGAGCAGCGCCGCCGATACGACGAGCTGGGAGCCAACTGGCAGGCCTACGACAACGCCGGCTTCCCCGGTGGCGCGACCGACTGGGCCGGCTTCGGCGGGGCGCCGGGTGGCGTCCGCTGGGAGACGCGCCGCGTCAACGCGGAGGACCTGGGCGGCTTCAGCGACTTCTTCCGCGCCTTCTTTGGCGGCGAGAGCTCGCCGTTCGGCGCGGGTCGCTCCACGCCCGGCGGATTCGATCAGGTCTTCGAGTTCGGCGACCGGGGCACCGCGGCCCCCCGAGCGGTCGGCCGGCCGCCGGAGGCGCATGCCACCGCAGAGGTGACCCTGGCCGAGGTCGCCAGCGGCGCCGAGCGCATGGTGAGCGTCGACGGGCGCCGATTGCAGGCAAGAATCCCCGCAGGCGTGAGCGACGGCGCGAAGATCCGCCTGCGAGGCGCCCTCAAGCCACCCGACGGCGGGCCTGCCGGCGACGTGGTGATCACGGTCCGCATCAAGCCTGACCCCCGGTTCGAGCGACGCGGCGCCGACCTCGTCACCGAGCTGCCGTTGACGCTGGCCGAGGCCATGCTTGGCGCTGAGGCGCCGGTCCCGACCCCCGCCGGCAGCGTCAAGCTCCGGGTTCGACCCAACACCCAGAACGGACAGGAGATTCATATTCCCGGCCGCGGCCTCCCAAAGCGCAGCGGCTCCGGGAAGGGCGACCTCGTGGTCAGGACCAGGGTCGTGCTGCCAACACTTGACGAGGAGGCTCGCGACGAGCTGGCGAAGGTGCTCGGCAAGCACCCACAGGCCGATCCCCGACAGGAAGGAAAGGTGCAGTAATGCGCACCGAGCGATTCACCACGCGTGCCACCGAGGCGATCGCCGCCGCACAGCAGCTGGCGGAGGGCGAGGGACACCCCGAGCTGACCGCCCTCCATCTGCTGCTCTCGCTGGTCGACCAGCCGGACGGCGTTGTCGCCGCGGTCATCGAGCGGATGGGAAAGGAACCGCCAGCCGTCGCCGACGCCGTTCGCAACGAGCTCGCCAAGCTGCCCAAGGTAAGCGGCACCGCTCAGCTCACGCTGGGCAACGACGCGCGGCGCATCCTCTCCGCGGCCCATCCGCTGGCGGAGCGGATGCACGACGAATACGTCTCGACGGAACACCTGCTGCTGTCCATCATCGAGGATGCCGCCGGCAACTCGGCCCAGCAGCTGCTCCGCGGGCTGGGCGTCGAGGCCGCATCGGTCCTTGAGGCGCTGACCAGCATTCGAGGCAACCAGCGAGTGACCAGCGAGAATCCAGAGGCTACCTACGAGGCCCTGGAAAAGTACGGCCGCGACCTGACCGAGGCGGCTCGTAAAGGCCTGCTCGACCCGGTGATCGGCCGTGACGAGGAGATCCGCCGGGTCATCCAGGTGCTCAGCCGCCGCACCAAGAACAACCCGGTCCTCATTGGCGAGCCAGGGGTCGGCAAGACGGCGATCGCCGAGGGCCTCGCCCAGCGAATCGTGCGCGGCGACGTACCCGAGGGGTTGCGCGACAAGCGGGTGGTGGCGCTGGACCTGGGCGCCATGGTGGCCGGCGCAAAGTACCGCGGCGAGTTCGAGGAGCGGCTCAAGGCGGTCCTCAAGGAGGTCGCCGTCGCAGAGGGTCAGATCATCCTGTTCATCGACGAGCTGCACACCGTCGTGGGGGCAGGGGCCGCCGAGGGCGCGATGGATGCCGCCAACATGCTGAAGCCGATGCTGGCGCGCGGCGAGCTGCACGCCATCGGGGCGACGACGCTCGATGAGTACCGCAAGAACATCGAGAAGGATGCCGCCCTGGAGCGCCGCTTCCAGCCGATCATCGTCGACCAGCCATCGGTGGAGGACACCATCAGCATCCTGCGGGGCCTGCGCGAGCGGTACGAGGTGCATCACGGGGTGCGCATCACCGACTCGGCGCTCGTCGCAGCCGCCGTCCTCTCGGATCGGTACATCAGCGAGCGCTTCCTGCCCGACAAGGCGATCGACCTGGTCGACGAGGCGGCCTCCCGGCTGCGGATGGAGATGGACTCCATGCCGGCCGAGCTGGACGAGGTCGATCGGCGCCGAATGCAGCTGGAGATCGAGCGCGAGGCGCTGCGCAAGGAGAAGGACAGCGCCTCGAAGGCACGCCTGGAGGCGCTGGAGAAGGAGCTGGCCGATCTGCGCGAACGGGGCGATGCGATGAAGGCCGCCTGGGAGCGCGAGAAGGTGGTGGTGGCCGCCATCCGCGAGACGCGCGAGCAGCTCGAGAAGCTCACCCCGGAGATCGAGGCGGCCGAGCGCGCCGCCGACTACGCGCGCGCAGCCGAGCTCAAATATGGCCGTGCCACCGAGCTCACACAGCAACTCGCGGAGCAGGAGCAGCGCCTGCACGAGCTGAAGTCATCGGGCTCGCTGCTGCTCAAGGAGGAGGTCGACGCCGACGACATCGCCCAGGTGGTGAGCCGCTGGACCGGCATCCCGGTCAGCCGCCTGGTGGAGGGCGAGACCGAGAAGCTGCTGCACATGGAGGAGCGGCTGCACGAGCGGCTGATCGGGCAGGACGAGGCGGTCATCGCCATCAGCGACGCCATCCGCCGTGCCCGCGCCGGTCTCAAGGACCCCAAGCGGCCGATCGGCTCATTCATCTTCCTGGGCCCCACCGGGGTCGGCAAGACCGAGCTGGCTCGGGCGCTGGCCGAGTTCCTGTTCGACGACGAGAGCGCCATGGTGCGGATCGACATGAGCGAGTACATGGAGAAGTTCGCCGTCTCGCGCCTGGTCGGGGCACCGCCCGGCTACGTCGGCTACGAGGAGGGCGGGCAGCTGACCGAGGCGGTGCGGCGTCGGCCCTACCAGGTCGTCCTGTTCGACGAGATCGAGAAGGCGCATCCGGACGTCTTCAACATCCTCCTCCAGTTGCTCGACGACGGTCGCCTGACGGATTCCCAGGGCCGGACCGTCAGCTTCCGCAACACGGTCGTGATCATGACCAGCAACATCGGCTCGGCTCAGCTGATCGAGGCTGCCGAGTCGGGGCCCGATGCCTTCGCCGCGGCCGCCGAGCAGGTGCGCACCAGCCTGCGCGACCATTTCCGCCCGGAATTCCTGAACCGGATCGACGAGATCATCGTCTTCCAGCCGCTCGGGGAGGCGCAGCTGCAGGAGATCGTGGGCCTGCTGCTCGAAGGGGTTGAGCGCCGTCTCGGTGAGTCCCGCATCTCGCTCGAGGTGACCGATGCCGCCCGCGCCCACGTGGCGCGTGAAGGCTACGACCCGCACTACGGCGCTCGGCCGCTGCGCCGCGCCATCCAGCGCTCGATCGAGAACCCGCTCGCCAGGCAGCTTCTTGCCGGGGAGTTCGCACCCGGCGACACGGTCCGGATCGACGTCCGCGAAGGTTCGCTTGTCTTCGAGAGGGTCGCGGTAGAGCCCCTGCCGGAGCCAGTTACCGCCTAGCGACGTCCGTGCAAGCCACTTGCAACGCACCGCGGGCGTCGTGCTGCGGTGGTTGGCAGGCGCGGGCGGCGATCCTCTCAAGGATGGGAATCCGTGCGCGCCTCTACGACGCACGCGGTGAAGACCGCGATATCCGTCTCAGCTCCCGTGCCGTTCAGGAGTTGAGCGACGACAAGCTCCTCTGGGTTGACGTTGAACGGCCCGTCGCGGAAGACTTCGAGCTGATCCGGCAGGCGTTCGCCTTTCCTCAGCCGATCATGTCCGCCCTGGCGGCGCTAAACGGAGGGGCGCGGCTCGTCCGCGCACCCGACGCGATCCTGCTCACCGTCCTCTCCCTCGAGGCGGGCGACGACGGCGAGAAGCCGGCTGCGGTCGATCTCGTCGCCGGGCGCAACTTCATCGTGACGGCCCACGAGCGGCCTGTGTCGGCGCTGAACGAGTTCGAATCCCACGTCGCCGATGAGGCGGCCCTGGGCACGCTGGACGCCGGATCCTTCATGGGCGGCCTGGTTGACACGATGCTCGGCTCCTTCCGACGACAGGTCGAGGAGATCGAGTCAGAGGTGGACAAGCTCGACGAGATCGCTCTGCGGGGAAAGGACCGCGCCGGGTTCCTCGAGCGGGTCGTTGCGCTCAGGCGCCGGGCGGCGACGCTGCGCCGCATCCTCGTACCGCAGCGCGAGACCTTCGGGCCCCTCTCGCGGCCTGACTTCGAGCTGCACGATGAGCTCGGGCAGCCCTGGCCCGGCCTGGTCGATCGTCTCGAGCGAACGATCGCCGGGGTCGAACGCGCCCGCGAGCTGCTGGTCGGCTCCTCGGATATCTACCTTGGCCGCCTCACCCAGCGTTCGGGTGAGGTGATGAAGGCGCTGACCATCCTCTCGGCCGTCCTCCTGCCGGCCGTGGTGGTGGCCGGCGTGATGGGCATGAACTTCAAGCTGGCGTTCTTCGACGACCCGGACCACTTCTGGCTGGTGGCGGCCACCATGCTCGGACTGGCGGTGCTCGTCCTGGGCGTCGCCCGATTCCGGCGCTGGATCTGAGATGGCGATCCTGGCGACCCTGTTCGGGCTCATCGGCCGGTTCGCCGGCCAGCTGCTGACAATCTATTTCCAGCCGGTGGCCCGGCCCGATTGGGAACCTCCGACGGCTACGGCTTCTGTCGTCGACTGGACCAGAGGGCCAGGGCGCCCCCGAGCACGACGATGACGATGACGGCGATGATGATCTCCGGAGTGCTCATGTCTTCCTCTCTGTGCTCGAACAGGTCAGGGTGCAACCTGTCGGCAAGTATGCGGCAATGGCGTGGCGAAAGGACCCCGTCACTCCCCATATATTGACAGCTGTCTATATAATGGCAGCGTGAAATCAGCAGATCCCGACGTCGAGCTCCTCCAGGCGATCGCCGACCCCGTGCGCCTCTCGATCCTGCGGCAGCTGGCCGCCTCCCCCGGATCGGTGTGCGCCTGCGACTTCACCGAGTGCTGCGACGTCAGCCAGCCGACCGTCAGCCACCACCTGAAGGTCCTGCGCGAGGCCGGCGTGGTCACCACCGAGCGTCGCGGCACCTACATCTACTACGACCTTGCGCCTGACTTCGCGCGCCGCTGGAGTGGCATCGGCGCCACCCTGGCCGGGCTCGTCCCGCTCGCCTAGACCCAACCGCCTCCGAAGGAGAACCCGATGACCGACCGGATTCACGACACCGTGCGCGAGCGCTACGCGCAGTCAGCGCTCCAGGTGCTGGCCCAGGGCGAGAGCGCCTGCTGTGGGGACGCCTGCTGCACCAATGGAAGCGTCGGGCCGGACCTGTACACCGCCCTCGAGCGAGAGGAGCTGCCCAGCGCGGCCGTGATGGCGTCACTGGGCTGCGGCAACCCGATCGCCGTGGCGGACCTGCATCCGGGTGAGCGCGTGCTCGACCTGGGTTCGGGCGGCGGCATCGACGTCCTCCTCTCCGCCAGGCGCGTGGGTCCCACCGGCCGAGCCTTCGGCCTGGACATGACCGACGAGATGCTGACCCTCGCCCAGCGCAACGCCGCCGAGGCTGGCGCGGAGAATGTCGAGTTCCTGAAGGGCCAGATCGAGGCGATCCCGCTCCCAGCCGAGAACATCGACGTGGTGATCAGCAACTGCGTCGTCAACCTGGCGGCCGACAAGCCATCGGTCTTTCGCGAGATCGCCCGCGTGCTGCGGCCCGGCGGGCGGATCGGCATCAGCGACATCGTCGCCGACGAGACGCTCAGCCCGGAGCAACGGGCCGAGCGCGGGTCCTACGTGGGCTGCATCGCCGGGGCGCTCTCGTTCGGCGAGTTCGCGGCGGGCTTGCGCGAGATCGGCCTGACCGATGTCTCCGTCACGCCGACCCACCCCGTCGCCGACGGGATGCACTCGGCCATCATCCGGGCGACGAAACCCGAGGGCGCATCCCTGCCCGGGCAGGAGCTGGCCGCGGCCGAACTCCCGATCGCGGCGAGTGGCTGCGGGTGCGGATCAGGCTGCTGCTGAGCGTGCCAAAGCCGGGCGGGACCGAGGCGCGACCGCGTCACGCCGCTTCGTGCAGCACGGCCGCACGACTGCACGGCCGCACGGCCGCACGGCCGCACGAGCAAGGCTGACACAAAACCCGGGCGCGGAGTCCGACCCTTCGGGCGTCCGGCCTAGCGGTGGCGGCGGCGGCGTCCGGCGGGGGTCGGCCTGGCGCGGTCGCGCACCTCGCGCCGCGGTGGAGGGACAAATCGCCGGCGTCGGATCTCGACGTTGGCTGCCTCGATGATCGGCGGGAACTTCACGAAAGCGGCGTAGATCGCGACCGCGAGTCCCGGCAGCACGAGCAGGAGCAGGAGCGCGAGCGGCACATTGATGACGACCAGCAGCGGCACCACCAGCCAGGTCCCGAAGATCGACCAGAAGATCCATTCGTGGAGCGACAGGATGGCCGGGTAGCGACGGTACATGCGCTGAGCGGCGTTGTATACGACGACCGCGCCGGCCAGGATCACAAATGCGCCAACCCACATCGTCGTGAAGAGGTCGCCGAAGTTGATCGGGCTGAACGGGTCGAAGAGCGTGCTCATCGGCCGCGGAGTCTAGCAGTCAGCCCGCGCCGCCGATTCAGCCGGCGAGGCGTCGGACGGCGAGCACCGTCGCGACCGTGACGTCGGCCAGCGTCTCGTAATCCAGCGTCGCCGGCCTGTCGCTGGCTCGGTGGTAGTGCGGATTGCGGAAGTTGGCGGTGTTCGTGACCTGGATCGCCGGCAGACGAGCATCCCAGAAGCGCCGATGGTCGCTGCGCGAGAAGTTGCGCGCCAGTGGGACGAGGTTGAGCAGCGGACCGATAATCGGCAGGTCGCACGGATCGCGGAGCATCACCACCCGGTCGCGGCCGACTGACGCCGCGGCGCATTCGGCCCACACCCGAACCAGCGCAGTCGATCGCCGGCGATGGATCGCCACGACCCCGTCGCCCGCATTGTCACGGGCGCGCAGCCGCTCCAGCTGCTGCGGGTAGAGCAGCCCGACGCCCCGCGGGATGTGCTGCGCGTTCGGCCGCGGGTCCATGTAGCCGATCGGGTCGAAGACAATCGCCGCACGCACGCGGTGGCGCTCGAGCAGCAGCCGGACCAGCTCGCGCGAGCCGATGAGGCCGATCTCCTCGAAATCGGGCGCGGCGAGGACGACGGTCCGTCGCAGTGTGTCCGAGGCCAGCAGCCGAGCGACCTCCATGAGGATGACGACGCCCGCTGCGTTGTCGTCGGCGCCCGGCGAGTTCCAGACGGTGTCGTGGTGGGCGACGACCACGACGGCGTCGGTCTCGCCTCCGGCCAGGGTCGCGATCAGGTTGGCCCCGCGAAGCTCCGGGTAGCACGTGATGCGCTTCCCCGGCTTGCTGCTGGCTGGCTCATCCCTGACGCCCCACTCGCCGTGAAGGTCGAGCTCTTGCCGCTCGACGGTCCACCCTGCCGTGCGCCAGGCTGCGGTGATCAGGGCATCGGCCTGTTCCATCGCAGCCGGGGCGTGCAGCCGGCTGCGCGGACCGGGGATCGACTCGACGAGGGCACGCAGGCGGTCCGGCGACACGTCCGACCGGAGCCCCGCAGCCGCGGCGAGGAGCTCGGGGGATGGATCGGCGTAGGTCGGCTCGTTGGTGCCCAGCACCGGGACAGCCTAGCCCGGTGCCGGCCTTGCGTCCGCGCGTACCATCGGCCCAACACTGGCCTCGCCATATGGTTGTGACGGAGGGCACATCCCATGGATCCCGAGCAGGCAAATGGCACCCCCAAGAAGCCATACGCCGTCGGCATCCTCTTCGTCCATGGCATGGGCGAGCAGGTCCAGGGCGACAGTGTCACCGATATGGGCGACGCGCTCACCGAGTGGCTGCGCAAGTGGCTGGCGCCGGTGGAGAAGTCCGTCTTCAAGATCCGGGACGCGACGCTCCGCTCGGGTGGCCAGGTGCTGGGCGGAGAGCCGGACCACCCGATCGGCGGCCAGGCGCACGTCTCGGTCACCATCGGCGATGAGACCAAAACGCCGCCTGCCAAGCAGAAGTGGCGGCTCGCCGAATCGTGGTGGGCCACCACCTTCCGGCAGGCGACCTTTTTCGAGCTGGTGACCTGGGCCTTCTCCGCCGGCCCGTGGCTGATCGCCTCCCAGCGGGCGGGCCTCGAGAACCGGTTCAGAAGCGCCGCTCCGCCGAACCCGGGCCTGCTGCGGCGTGTCCTCAACGCCATCGCGGCATTCTTCATCACCCTCGTGGCGGCGATCGTGGCATCGGCCGTGACGCCCGTCCTCCTGGCGCTGCTGATCTTCAGCCTGATCCCGATCCCTGCCCTCACGGACCTCGTCCGCGCGATCGCCAAGAACCTGACGGGCAGCTTCGGCGACCTGCTGATTTTGGTGCGCAGCCCGGTGCGATTCGCGGCCATGGCCGAGCAGGTGCGCACCGACATCGTCGAGATGGATCGACTGTGCGACCGGGTCATCGTCCTCGCCCACTCACAGGGCAGTGCGGTGTCCTGGCACGCCATCCGGCGCAACGCCGAGCGGGACCCCGACAAGCGAGCTCGGATCGATCTCTTCCTCAGCTTTGGGCAGGCATTCCGCAAGCTGAAGTCCCTCTACCTCGTGCAGACGGCCCCCGGGCGCCGAAAGCTGACCTTCTTCGGGCTGGCGACGCTGACCACGGTCCTGCTGGTGGTGGCCGGCTACAACGGTGCGGGCGTCCTGGCCGAGGTCATCACCAGCAAGTTCGACCTGGGCGAGATCGTCTCCCACGCCCAGACCCCGCTGGCCTGGTTCGGGGGTGCCCTGCTGGGCGTGCTGGTGGTGCAGGTGCTCCTCGTCCGCATGGCGAGACGCAATGACCGCGCCGGCGAAGAGGAGATCCAGGGCGAGATCAAGGCCGTGCAGAAGGCGATGCCCGGCTTCCGCTGGCTGGACCTGTGGGCATCGGCCGACCCGGCGCCGAACGGGCAGCTGCTGGACAAGCTGCCGAAGGGGGTCGAGTCGTACAAGATCCGCAACGTGGGGAGCACGCTGCTCGACCACGCCATCTACTGGAGCAACCGAACCGTGTTCGTCAGCGCGGTCGCCTTCGCCGCGGCAGGCCTCGCCCCGCCCAGCCCCATTGGGATCACGGACGGAATCCCACCGCAGTTGCGGGAGGCGGCGAAGGTCCGCGGACGCCGGGTGACGATGCTGCTGGCCGGCCGCGTCCTCTTCCTGGTCGCCCTGGCCACGACGCTGTGGGGCATACGCAATCACCTCCCCGAATGGGGCGCCGCCATCCTGGGCTGGGTCGACTCCCTGCCACTCCCCGACTGGTTCGCCGGCTGGCCCGCCGTCGTCAACGGCTTCGTGGCGGCTGGGTTGGTCGCCATCATCGGCCTGGTGCTGTGGTGGCTGACGATGAAGGGCTGGGACATCGTGATCGGTGCCGATGAGGCGGCCTTCTTCGGGCGTCGCCCGGCCGTGGAATGGAGCGCCCTGGCGATTGCCTGGATGATCGCTGCCGTCCTGCTCCCGACCGCCGTGATCGTCGGACTGGCGATCTACCTCGAGAACTGGAGCGTCTTCCTGGCCTACCTCGCCATCGCGGTCGTGGCCGTGCCGGTCGCCCTGATCAGCCTCTCGGCGGGCGGAACGACGCTCGACGAGGCTCCTCAACCACCGGAAGCCTAGAACTGCCTGTCCCGCGGCTATACTTGCGGAACCGCTTCTGAACCACGCAACGTCCCCGCATCGAGGTCGCCCGTTGCGCGCTCTCCTCTCCGTCTCGGACCGCGAAGGCATTGTTGAGCTTGCCCGCGGGCTGACGGAGGCCGGGATCGAGTGCTTTGCCACCGATGGGACCCGCGCGCACCTTGCCGAGAGCGGAATCGAGGTGGGGCCGGTCAGCGACCTCACCGATTCGCCGGAGATCCTCGGCGGCCGGGTCAAGACGCTGCACCCCAAGATCTTCGCCGGCCTCCTGGCGCGTCGCGACCAGCCCGACCACCTGGCCCAGCTCGCCGAGCACGGCATCGAGCAGATCGATGTGGTCGTCGTCAACCTGTATCCGTTCGGCGAGGCGGTCACGGACCCGAGCACGACCCTCGACCAGGCCCTCGAGAAGATCGACATCGGCGGCGTTGCCCTCCTGCGAGCCGCCGCCAAGAACTTCCCGGGTGTCGCGGCCGTGTCGGACCCGACCCAGTACGCATCGGTCCTGCGCGACATCCGCTCGCACGGCACGGTCAGCCCCGAGACGCGTCAGAAGCTGGCGGCCGAGGCGTTCGCGCTTACCGCCGCGTACGACGCCCAGATCGCCTCCTACCTGAATGCCCAGGCAGGCACCCTCTTCCCCAGCCGGCTGACGCTGGTGGTCGAGAAGAAGGCCGATCTGCGCTACGGCGAGAACCCGCATCAGCTGGGCGCCTTCTATGCCGATCCGAACCAGCGCCGCACCTCCATCAGCCGAGCGCGGCAGATCGCCGGCAAGGACCTCTCCTTCAACAACCTGCTCGACCTCGATGCTGCGTGGCAGATCGCCAGCGACTTCAAGACCCCCACCGTCTGCATCGTCAAGCACGGCAATCCCTGCGGGCTGGCGAGCGTCGTGGACCTGGCCGAGGCGTTCCGACTTGCGCTCGAGGGGGACAGTGTCTCCGCGTACGGCGGGATCATCGGCGCCAACCGGGTGGTGGACGACACGGCCGCCCGGGCGATCCGGCCCGGCTTCTTCGAGGCGATCGTGGCGCCCGGCTACACGCCCGAGGCGCTCGAGATCCTGCGCACCAAGAAGGGCTTCGAGATCATCGAGGTGCCCCAGACCGATGCCGACGGCCCGGAGCTGGGGATCGGCAACTTCGACTTCAAGCGGATCGGCGGCGGTCTGCTGGTGCAGACCTTCGACAACCTGGAGGAGGATCGCAACAAGCTCCAGGTCGTGACCCAGCGGCGCCCCACCCTCGACGAGCTGACCGACCTCCTCTTCGCCTGGCGTGCCGTCCGGCACGTAAAGAGCAACGCAATCGTGCTCGCCAAGCGGCATGCCCTGATCGGGATGGGGGCGGGCCAGCCTTCGCGGGTGGTGTCAGTCGAGGTCGCGCTGCGCAAGGCCGGCGAGCGGGCGCCCCTCTCGGTGATGGCCTCGGACGCCTACTTCCCCTTCCCCGATGGAATCCAGATCGCGGCGCAGGCAGGGGTGACGGCGATCATCCAGCCGGGCGGCAGCATCCGCGACGAGATGGCGATCGAGGTCGCCGATCGCCACCACATGGCGATGGTCTTCACCGGACGCCGCCACTTCAAGCACTGATCGCGACGCTGCGAACAGCCGCCGTATAGTCCACGGCGTGAACACGCGCGTTTCGGCTGGCTCTTGGTTCGTTCTCGCGATGGTCCTGCTGTTGACATTCGCGGGCGAGCTGCAGGAGCCCAGAGCCGCCGTCCTGTTCATGGCCGCGGCACTTGGCATTTCGGCGGGTTGGATCGGCTATCGCCTGCGGCGCAGGCCGTCGCGTGTCACTGCTGTTGTCTCGGCCTGCTTGGGTGGGTTCCTTTTGTTCCTCGCTGTAGCGGCTGTGCTTCAGGGGGCAGTGGGCAACGCACCATGGGGCATCCTCATTCCGGTGGTGCTGGCGGCACTGGCCGCGCTGCTCCCGTTGACCGCGTGGGATCGCCTGGCCTAACCGATAGCCGGGCGGAGGGCAGCCTGGAGACCACCCTCCACCCGAACCCCTTCCTCACGCGCTCTGGCCTTCCTGCGGCCAGCCCCCGATAATCCGCCCAATGGAGAAGCTCATCGGCGTCGAGGCGGTCGCGGCCACCGAGGCCGGCGCCATCGCGGCATCCCGCCTCATGGGGCGTGGCGACCGGACGGGCGCCGACCACGCCGCCGTCGAAGCGATGCGCAACGCCATGGAAGAGGCGGAGATCAGCGGCACCATCGTCATCGGCGAGGGCGAGCGCGACATGGCCCCGATGCTGTACATCGGTGAGCAGGTCGGCAACCCGGATGCGGCAACCTCGGTTGACATCGCGGTCGACCCGCTGGAAGGGACCAACCTGGTCGCCACCGGCTCCCCGAACGCCACCGTGGTCCTGGCGGCCGCCGAGCCAGGCGGTCTGATGCACGCCCCGGACACCTACCTGCGCAAGCTGGTGGTCGGACCGCAGGTGGCGGGCCACGTCTCGATCAACGACCCGGCTTCGGTGATCATCGCCACCATTGCCGAGCGGCTGGGGCGAGCGCCGTTCGACATCACCGTCGTGATCCTCGACCGCGAACGCCACAAGGACCTGATCGAGGAGGTCCGTGCCACCGGGGCGCGGATCAAGCTGATCTCGGATGGCGACCTGACAGCGGGCATCTCGGTGGCGGTCTCCGGCACCGGCGTGCACGCGGTGATGGGGACCGGCGGCGCACCTGAGGGCGTGCTGACCGCGGCTGCCCTCAAGTGCCTGGGCGGCGAGATCCAGGCCCAGTTCCGCTGGCGCTCCGACGAGGAGAAGGAACGTGCACGCATCATGGGCGTGGACGTGGACGACACGGACCGCATCTACAAGACCGATGACCTGGCCCCCGGCGAGAATGTCGTCTTCGCCGCCACCGGCGTCACCGATGGCGAGCTGCTGCGCGGCGTCCGCTTCTTCGGTGGCGGGGCGCGGACCCACTCGCTGCTGATGAGTCACTCGCGCGGCGTCGTGCGCTTCATCGATACGGTCCACATGTGGGACCCGCAGCAGCCCCCGCGGGTTCGCCTCTAGGCTAGCGGTCCGCCCAGTCCGGCCCGCCGATCAGCTGAACTTCTTGGTCCGCGACGCTTGGCAGCAGGTCCGCCACCGTCACGTCCACGCGCAGGTCCGAGCAGTCGCGCCAGGGGCGCAGACCGGGATCAAGCTCGGCCAGCGGCTCCAGGGCGAAGCGGCGCTCCACTAGGCGCGGGTGCGGGACGATCAGCTCCAGCTCGGCATCCTCCACGCAGTGGCCGTCGAAGGAGAGAATGTCCAGGTCGATTAACCGCGGGCCAAAGCGGATCCCCTGCGGGTCGCGCCCCAGCGTCACCTCCAGGCGCTTCAGCGCGAAGAGGAGGTCGACCGGCTCGAGCTCGGTCTGCAGCTCAACGGCCGCATTGGTGAAATCGGGCTGGTCGAACAGGTCTCGCGCTGCCGACTGGTACAGGCTCGAGGCCCGGATCACCTGGCCGATCATGCCCAGCTCCGCCGCCGCGCTGACAAGCGCCGCGCCCGTGCCCGGCTGGTTTCCCCCTAGACCGATGAAGGCGCGCATATCTCGGTTCCGACTCTAGACCATCGGCCAGTAATACGCTGATAATTGACACCGGGTACCCTCGCCGGAAACGGCCGGGGTCGCGGGGGGCGCGTCCGCCGGGGTCCGTCGTCGTCCATACGCCCGAATCGGAGGCGGCCGACCCGATTGTCGGACATCCAGTACGTCTACCCGCTGATCCACAACAAGGTCACGCCGCCTCATTACGTGACCCCAACTCTGCGACGACCTCGGCTTCTGTCGTGGCTGAGCGATAACGCGAACTGCCGGGCGATCGTGGTCGCGGCGGACGCGGGCTATGGCAAGACCACCCTCCTGTGGCAATGGGAGCGCGAGGTCGACTTCCCGATCTACTGGTACAAGCTCGACCGGAACGACCGCGACTGGTCACTGCACATCAGCTATCTGATCGAGGCCATCAGTCAGCGGCACTCCGGCTTCGGTCATCGGGCGCATTCCATGTTGCAGCAGCTCGGCGGACCGGGGTCGTCCCGGCCCGGGGTCGCGGCATACCTCCTGGCCGAGATGTACGAGCGACTGACAGAGCCGTGCACCTTCATCATCGATGACTGGCAGGCGGTGTCATCGGTCACGGAAGTGCGTGGGCTCTGGAACCAGATCCTGCGCGATGCTCCACCGACCTGCCGCTTCGTCTTCCTCTCGCGAGCGCGACCCCAACTGCAATTCGCCCGATTCAAGACCCATGGTGGCTATGCCGGTATCCGGACCGATGCGCTTCGCTTCACGGACCGTGAGATCGACGACCTCTTCCGCGACATCTACAACGACCCTCTCGACCCGACCGAGCTGGTCGAGCTCGAGCGCAGGACGGAAGGGTGGGCGGCCAGCCTCCAGCTCGTCGAGGTGTCGCTCCGCGAGCGGAAGACGCCGGAAGAACGACGCGCATTCATCAATTCGATCACCGCCACGACCGACAGCGATCTCTTCGCCTTCCTCGCGGAAGAGGTTCTGGACCAGCAAACGGAGCAGGTCCGCAACTTCTTGCTGTCGACGTCGATCCTCCAGCAGATCAACGCCGAGCTGGCAGAGCGGCTCGCCCGCGTCCACGACGGCGCCGGGATCCTCTCTGACCTGGAGCAGCGCGGGCTCTTCACCAACCGCCTCGATGCGGCCGAAGCCCGCTATCGATACCACGGGCTCTTCAGAGATTTCCTGGAGCATCGCCTCATCTCCGAACGCTCCGACGGCGAGGTCACCGGCCTTCACATCCACGCTGCCTCCTATTTCGAAACGCATGAGCAGTGGCCGCAGGCAATTCATCACTATCTGAAGGCCGGCCTTACGCCGCAGGCGGCGCGGCTCATCGCGCGATACGGCGAGGATGTCGTCTCCGAGGGCCGTCTCGGTCTCGTCGACGAATGGCTGCAGCAGCTCCCCGCGAAGGCCATCCGCGACAACGCGCGCCTCTCCCTGCTCTATGGCGAGGCATGCGGCATCCGGGGCGACTGGGACAACGCCCTCGTCGCCCTCAGCCGTGCGCGCTCGTTCTTCGCCAAGAAGGGCGACCCTCGAATGGAGGCACTCGCTTGCCTGAAGACGAGCACCGTGATGAGCAACATGGGCCAGGTCGAGGGTGCTGCCGAGCAGGCCGTTTTAGGTCTGAAGCTGGCGCCACCGGATGCGTTTGCCACGCGACTACGTTTGAACGGCAACCTCGCGATTACGTCGACGTGGATGAGTGGGTCGCTGCAGGCCGTTGCGCATGAATGCCGACGGATTGCGATTGAGGCCAAATCGCGGGGACTGGAGCATTTCGCAGCAATTGCTTTGCATAACCACGGGATGCTATTACGCCAGATTGGAGACCTGGATGGGAGTATCCAGAGCTTGGAGCAAGCGACTCGATTCTGGTCGGACTTGCCGGCGAGTCCGTTCGCTGACAATTCCGAGCTCGTGCAGTCTCTCCTCTACCGAGACGACCCGGTCCGGGCCGAGCTCCTGGCAAAGACCGGGGTCACCAGCACGCTGCCCTGGGCCCGCCCCCAGGCAGAAGCCCAATACGGCATGGCGGCGGTATTAAGTCATCAGGGTCGGTTCGAAGAGTCCGCGAACGTTCTACGTCATGTTCTGGCGGATCCCGCAGCGCTTGGCGCGACGGCAGAAATCGGTTCCGGTCTCCTAATTGAATCGTTGTACCTCGGCGCTGCCGACCCGCTGGAGATTCGCGACGCCATGGAGAAACTCGCGGCTGGGACGTCGGATCCTCGACAAGCTCCGGTTACAGCCCCAGCAAGAGCAATTGGCGCCCACGTCTCCGCGGAATGTCGAGGGCAATGCCTCGATGAAATGCGGGTGCTTGAAGAGTGGGAACGGCGTGGAGCGGCCCTCCTCACCACGGTCGGTCTCGTTAAACTTGGCGTGTTCGCTTTGGAGCATGCAGGCTCCCGGGCGCGCCAGATCTCGACACTTGCCATTACGCGGGCGAGAACTGCGGGCGTCCTCCGACATCTAAGGTGGTGGCTACGTCGCTATGTCTCACACGCCGCGTGGATCGCCCGGCAAGACGGAGGCGTCGAGGCAATGGTTTCGTTTGCCGAAGCGGACCCCGCTGGCTGGCGAGAAACACTCGCTGCTTTGGTTGACTCCCTGACTGGCGAAACCCGCGACGCTGTCGTCGCTTTTCTGGCACGCCACGGCACAGTCGAGACAGCTGCAAGCCTGCGTCAGACCACCGGGCATGACATTAGCGAACTCCGACGAGCCCTCGTCAGCAAGCATGCAACCTCGCTCCACATTCGTTCATTTGGGGCAATCGTTGTCCACCGCGGGTCCTGGCTTGGTCAGACAACCAGGATCGAGAAACGCCGGATGCGAGCACTCCTTGCGCTCTTAGTAGCGAACTACCGATCGACGTTAACCCGCGAGATGGCATTGGACATCCTGTGGCCCGAGTCCGATCCGGCCTCGGCCGTCAACAGTCTCAATCAAGCAGTATTCCAGCTCCGGCGAGTGCTTGATCCGTCATTTCGAGATGGAGAGAGTCCGCAATACGTGCTCAGCACCGTGGACGCTCTGCAACTGAACCCGGCACATACGGTTACCGACCTCGATCAGTTCCGACGAATCGCCCTAGAGCTCCGCAACGAATCCGCCGGCCGGGCAGATCGAATCACGGCGCTCGTTGATATGGTCCGGGGCGAGTTCCTCGCTGAGCTGCGTTACGAGGATTGGGCAACGCGCCTGCGCACAGCCGTCCACGCCGAGGTTCGAGGCGTTCTGCTTCCGATAGCTATCGGAAGCGGGAATACCAGCGCCGACACGGCAGTCCGAGCGGCGTGCGCGCTTTTGGAGTTGGATCCGTACGACGAAGAGGCGCAGCTAGCAATGGCTAGGCAGTTAGACGCGTCTGGTCGACGAGCGGCCGCCCGAGCAGCTGTCCTCCGATTTGCGAAGCGACTTAAGGATGACCTCGATGAAGGCCCGTCAGGGGAACTTGCCGCCAGGCTGGCAGGTTGGGTATCTCCGGGAACATAGTCCACTTCTATTTGACAGTAGCCGTGGAAAACCCGAAAAGGCTTGACTTCATGCTCATAGTGGGACTAAAGTACCCCCGGGTCTAGTACTCGTGGGGGGCACGGTACAAGGCCGAACCGCGTGGGTGCTTCGATCCGGCGACTGAATGTGGGCACTTAGGTCGTCGGGGAGCATGTAGTGCAACCGACCGTTCCGTTAACCGGATTGTGTCGGTTGTGTTCGTATCGTCACGGAAGAGGGCACCTTCTGATGGCTCGAAAAGTGATCAAGGGCTGGTAATAACCAGCCCAGGGAGTCAGGCATGAATGCGTCAATTCGGCGCCTTGTTGCAATGCTGACCACCCTTGGAGGATTGGTTACCTTGGCAATCGCCGGGGGAGCAAGCTTCAAGGGTTGGTAAGCGTTCGGGTGGTAGACTCCGGCGCCTCACCCCGCTAGGGTGACGTTCCGGTGAATACGCGCGTCCGTAGCCTGATCCTAGCAACCTCAGCCGCCGCGGCAGTCACTGTCGCGGCGGCTGCTTTTTCGTTCCCTCTCCGACCGGAGATCCATGGGATCGGGGGCGTCGCCTTCTGGGTGATTCTCACATTGGCAAGCGGAGCGTTACCAGTCCGCCTTCCGCAGGGGACTGTCGTTTCGGTGTCGGCTGCACCCCTTATCGCGTCGGTCGTGCTCGGGGGTCCATTTGCCGGAGCAATTGTCGCGGCGATAGGCACCACCGATTCCCGTGAACTCCGCGGCGAGGTTCCGTGGTATGGAACTCTCTTCAACCACTCGGCGATTGTCGCTTCTGTTGTGCTCGGCGGATCTGTCTATGAGCTCATCCGTTCGGTGTCCGGTACATTGCCGATTCCTATGGCGGAGCTCGTCGCGTTCCTCGGCCTCCTCCTCGGCAGCGGTATCTACTACATCGCGAATGGAGCGCTCGCGGTCCTGGCGGTGAGTGCCAGAACTGGCACCCCAGTCCGCACTGTGTGGGCTCAGGACATTCGGGCAATTTCTCTCAACCTTGTGGGCCTAGTCCCGCTCGCATGGCTCATGGCCCAGATCTTCGCCCTCCCCAACGGCGTGGGATGGTGGGCGACGGCACTCTTCGTCGTCCCCCTCTTCACTACGCGCCTGGCGTACCACCGCTACGTCGAGACGCGCGAGCTGTTCGAGCAGACGATCGGGGCCCTGGCCAACGCTGTGGACGCGCGCGACAAGTACACGCGAGGCCACTCCAACCGGGTGAGCCGCATCGCGGAGGCCATGTGCCGGGTCATGGGCCTGCCCGAGACGGATATCGAAACGATCAAATGGGCCGGGCTACTCCATGACGTGGGCAAGATCGGAGTCCGGGACAACATCCTGCTAAAGGAAGGCCCGCTCGACAAGGAGGAGCGGTTCCTCATGAACCAGCATCCGACCATTGGGGCGGAGATCGTCGCGCCGGCGCACCAGCTGGTGAAAGAGGCCCCCCTGATCCTGACCCACCACGAGTGGTTCAACGGCTCAGGCTACCCGGCGGGCGTCGAGGCGCTCGACATCCCGCTGGGCGCCAGGATCCTGGGGGTGGCCGATGCCTACGAGGCGATGACCTCCGCCCGCCCGTACCGCAAGACGCCGCTCAGCCACGAGATCGCCATCGGCGAGCTGCAGAAGTACTCCGGCATCCAGTTCGACCCCGAGATCGTGCCGGTCCTGATCGGCCTCGATCGCGAGATCCTGGATCGCAGGCCGGAGGCCCCGGACGAGCTGCCCACCATGCTGCATGCCGGCACGCCATCGGCCCCGGCAGCCCCCGAGGGAGGAACATCACCGTCGAGGCGAGCACTCGCCTCTGACGATGTTTCTTAGCACCATCGTCCTGGCCCTGGTAGTCGGCGCGCTGGCCGGCGGAGGGCTCCCCCGTCTCGCCGATCTGCGGCTGCGCTGGATCTGGGTCCTGGGCCTGGCGCTGGCCATGCGCTTCGGCGCCGGGCTGCTGCGCCAGGGCGACATCGGCGTGGATCTGCCGCTGGGTGCGGCCTTCATCGCCAGCTACGGGCTGATCTTCGTCTGGCTGTGGGGCAACTGGCGGGTGCCGGGGCTCCAGATCGCCGCGGTCGGGATTGCCCTCAATACGCTGGCGGTCGTCCTCAACGGAGGCCAGATGCCGATCTGGGCGGCAGCCTTCTACGCCGCCGGCTTCACCCCCGATGCGCTGGCCAACGATCCGTTCCATTTCCTGCTGACCACGAACAGCGTGGCCGACTTCGTGCGGCAGGGCGGGATCTTCGGCGACGTGGTGCCGATCCCGCTGCCGGTCATTCGCGACGTGGTCAGCATCGGTGACACGCTGCTGGCGGTGGGCATCTTCTGGGCGATCGTCTACTCCATGACCCGCCCCAACGCACCGCTGCGGGCTGCCTATACGTTGGGGCTGCGACCCGGCGACCCGTTTGCCAACGCGTCGCCCTTCCCTGGTGGGCAGGCACAGTCGGTCGGAAGCATGCCCGCCCTTGCCGCCGCGGGTGCCGGCGGCGCTGTGGTCGCGATCCCGAGAGAGCGAGCGCAGTCCCCGTACCTCGCCCTCGTCCGCAACCGCAACTTCAGCCTGCTATGGATGGGGCAGCTGGTCAGCTTCTTCGGCGACCGCGTGCACCAGGTCGCCATCGGCGTGCTCGTCCTCCAGCAAGGGACGCCGCTGGACGTGGGGGTCGTGTTCGCGGCCACCGCTGTGCCGAACGTGTTCCTCGGCCCGCTCGCCGGCGCCCTGGTCGACCGTTGGGACCGCCGCACGACCATGATTGCCTGCGACCTGGTGCGCGCCGGGCTCGTCCTGCTCGTGCCCCTCCTGATCAACGTGCACATCGCGCTCGTCTACCTGATCGCCCTAGCGGTCGCCACGGTGGGGCTGCTCTTCCGGCCGGCCAAGACGGCGATCGTGCCGCTCATCGTCGACGACGAGCAGCTTGTCACCGCCAACTCCGCATCGAGCATCAACGAGACGCTCGCCGACCTGCTCGGCTACCCGGTGGCGGCCGCCATAGTGGCCGGGCTGGCCGGACTGATCGGTGCGGCGTTCGTGCTCGACTCGGCGACCTACCTGGTGAGCGCCATCCTGATCTGGGGCATGGCGGTGCCGCCCGAGAAGCTGCCCACCGAGCCGTTCAGCGCCCGCGCCATCTGGCGCGAGATGGCCGAGGGCTGGCGCTTCCTGACCCACAAGGCAGAGCTGCTGGCCAACACGGTGGTGAGCACGGTGGCGCAGCTCGCCTTCGGCGCCGAGATCGTCTGCAGCCTGATCTACGCCAAGGACGTGCTGGACCAGGGCTTCCTCCCCTTCCCGGAGAACTACGGCTGGCTGATGGCGTCGCTGGGGCTGGGCAGCGTCGTCGGCGGCGTGGCGATCGGCTGGTTCGCTCCGCATGCCCCCAAGGGGCCGATGACGATCGCAGGCTTCATCGGCCTGGGATTGGCGATGGTCGGGGCCGGGTTGACCACCAGCACGCAGGTGGCGATCGCGCTCTTCTTCGCCATCGGCGTCGCGAACATGCTGTACCTGGTGCCGACCATCACCCTCTTCCAGGAGCTGACTCCGCAGCGGCTCTTCGGCCGTGTCGTCTCGAGCCGGCAGGCGCTCACCTTTGGGGCGATGGCGATCTCGATGGGGGCGGCTGGCTACCTGGCCGGGGTGGTCGGGGCGGCGACGGTGCTGATGCTCGGCGGCGGCCTGATTGCCGTGGCCGGGCTGGGTGGGTTGCTGGTCCCCGCCATGCGCGGCGCCCGATAGAAGTTGCTACCCTTCGCCCGCCCGCCGGACCGGCGGCCTTGGTGATGGGAGAGGCATGACCGACCAGAGGCGCGGCGGACCGACGCGCGGCGAGGAGACGCCGGCTCCCGGCTACCGGGGCTCTCTGCCGCCCCGAACCGACGCCCTTGCGCGCCCGTGGGTGCTGATCGTGCTCGTCATCTTCGTCCTGATCTTCGCCCTCTCCTTCGCGAATGTGCCGACGACCCTCTTCCCGTCGCCCACCCCGGCCCCGCTCCCGAGCTTCTCGGCTGAGCCGAGCGCCTCGGGGAGCGCATCTGCGTCGGCGGCGGCAAGCGAGTTCGCTGGGGCATCTCCCTCGGCGTCGGCTGTGGCCAGCCCCTCGCCGTAGCGGTGGCTCTTCGTGCGCTGCTCGTCGTTCTGGGCGTGCTTCTCAGCGGATGCTCGCTTCTGGTCCCAAACCCAGCGACCACACCACCGCCCTCTGGATATGGCCCAGCTACCTGGGCGCTCGATCCAGCCTTCGCCGCACCGCCGCCCGGGACGACCGAGCTGAACATCCTGGTCTGGAGAGAGCCTGCAATGGCGGAACGCTGATCATCGGCCGCATGGCGCCCCCGGTCGTCAACTCTGAAGCTGCGACGGTCACCGTCACCATGCGAGTTCGACCCCTGAGCGGCGCCCAGACCTGTCCGCTCGGACCCGGCACGCCAGTGAAGGTCCTCCTGGCAGAGCCTCTGGGTAACCGCACGCTGCTGGATGGCGGACGCGAGCCACCCTCGGAACCATCGCCGCCCTGACCCGCGACGCCCTAGACTCCGCCCATGGCTGACAGGGGCGTCGGCCTCCGTCGCCCCGAGCCCTTCGCCAGCGCCATAGCGGGCCTCCGTGGTGGATGACGGAGCTCGTCACCTATCGTCAGCCGCCGCGGCGTACAGGGAAATGCCTCCTGGCTAGGGGCTGCCCGGGTGGTACAGCGAGGCGGAGACCCCGTCGCCAGGCGGGTCGCCGCCCGCCACGAGCACTGTGCCATCCGCCAACAACGTGGCTGTGGCGGCGAGTCCGACTGCGATGCTCGCGGTGGCGGTGGCAGTCCAGGATCCGCTGCTCGGGTAGTAGACCCAGGCCCCCTCATGGCCGAAGGAAACGAGCAGCACGGTGCCGTCATCCAGCAGCGTGGCACTGTCGGGGTATCCAGCGAAATTGGCGCTCCCGACTAGGGTCCAGGATCCGCTGCGCGGGTCGTACAGCTCTACCGGAAGCGTCGTGGCGGTGTTGTCGGTGCCTGTCACGAGCACCGTGCCATCGGCCAACGGCGTCGCGTCGTGGGCCGAGCGCGGAACGGCCATGCTCGTGGTTTCGGTCCATGATCCCGTGCGCGGGTCGTACAGTTCCGCGCTGTCCACGCTGCGGAGGTCCGGGGTGCTCGCATTCGGGTTGTAGGTACGACCTCCAGCCACCAGCACCGTGCCATCGGGCAGCAGTGTGGCTGTGTGCAGCCAACGGTCAGTCGCCATGCTTCCCGTGGCGTTCCATAGCCCGGAGGTCGGGTCGTATAGCTCGGCGGTCGCCGTGACGCCGCTGTAGTCACCGACGGTTCCCCCCACCACAAGCACCCTGCCATCGGAAAGCAGCGTGGCGGTGTGAAGCTGGCGTGGCGTCGCCATGCTTCCGGTGGCGGTCCACGTGCCGGTGCTGGGGTCGTACAGCTCAGCGGAGGTCTGGTCATAGGTCCCGGCCGACACCAGCACCCTGCCGTTGCGCAACAGCGTGGCGGTGGCGAAGAAGCGCGGCGTGAGCATGTCCCTCGTCGCGGTCCATGTCCCGTTCCTCGGGTCGTACAGCTCAGCGGAGGCGATACCAGTCTGCCCGATGAGGCCGCCCGCCACGAGGACCCTCCCATCCGCGAGGAGCGTTGCCGTGTGGCCGTAGTGCTGGGTGAGCATGCTGGCCGCGGCGGTCCACGCAGCGGCATGCGACGTGGGCTGCGGCGTGCCGGTGGGCACCGGCGGAGGGCCGACATTGGTGGATCGCAGCACGAGGCCGATGGCGACCAGCACCGCGACAACTAGGCCTGTCGCGGCGATAGCGAGAGGCACGGACCGGTTCAGGCGGGAGCGGTCAGTCTCGGGCATCGGCTCACCACGCAGGCGCACCAGCCATGCAGCACGGGGGCGGGTGCCCCCCGTCGCGGTCACGACCGATTCCAGCAGGTCACGTGGATTGCCAGACGGCGCGGACTCATCGAACCAGGACCGAAGCAGCGCCTCGAACTGGCGGTCACTGGTCATGCGATGCCTCCATTCGAGACCACCGATGCCCGTTCCTGAGCATCGAGCGCAGCCCGAAGTGCGTGTGTTGCACGGTTAAGTCGAGACTTCATGGTGCCGAGTGGAATACCCATGATGTCCGCAGCCTCCGCCAGCGGCAGGTCGAGGTAGTAATGCAGCACGAGCACGGATCGCTCCTCCGCCGAGAGGCGCCGGAAGCCGCGCTCGAGCTGATCGCGAACCGCCAGCAGGCGCTGGTCATCGTCCCCCGATGGCAACTCGTGCATCGGCATCAGCTCAACCTCTCTGGAGGCGCGATGCCGCTGTGTGCGTGCCACCTTGTAGCAGGCACGCACCGTCAGTCGGTGCAGCCAGGCATCGAAGCGATTGGGGTCGCGAAGCCCTCGGATGTCCTGCCAGGCAGCGATCAGCGCGTTCTGGACAGCGTCGTTCGCAAGGTCGCCATCCCGCAGGATCAGATGCGCGATGCGGTAGAGCCCACCGATCGACGCGCCTGCCAGCTGGGAGAACGCGGCGTGGTCGCCGGCTGATGCGCGTACCACCAGATCGCTCTGCATGCTGCTCACCCTAGGCTGGCGACCAAGCGGACCGCCTTCGCTTCGTATGGGCGCCGCCGCCGCAAATTGGTTCCATCTGGCGTTGCACCTGGCTTGGTGACTCCATACGAACTTCCATTTACATCCACCGTGCATAACGGCCAAGTTCCCCGTCGACGGGGGCCTGCTGGGACGCAAATTGGGCCGTTCTTGGTCGCCACGTGCACCTGGCGTAAGCCACGGCAGAGAAGGGTCTTCGCTTCAAGCCTTGTTGGTTGTTACGTACGCTCGGTGTAAATGCACCCGTGCAGGGTCGGGGATCCGCAGGCCTCGCCTGTACCCAGCGCTTCCGCGACGCCCTAGACTCCGTCCATGGCTGACAGGGGCGTCGGCGAGGAACGCAAGGTCGTCACCATCCTGTTCGCCGACGTGATCGGCTCAACGGCGCTCGGCGAGCAGCTCGATCCGGAACGATTGCGAGCGCTGCTGGGCGTTTACTTCGCCGCCATGGCGTCGATCATCGAGTCGTGGGGCGGCACCGTCGAGAAGTACATCGGCGATGCGGTCATGGCGGTCTTTGGAATCCCGGTCGTCCACGAGGACGATGCCGAGCGAGCGCTGCGTGCGGCACTCGAGATGCGTCAGCGACTCGAGGAGCTGAACGCCGATTTCGAGCGCCAGCACCAGGTCACGCTGGGAGTCAGGATCGGCGTCAACACGGGTGAGGTGATCGCCCCCGGCGGTCCGGCACCCGATCAGGGATTCGTGGCTGGAGACCCCGTGAACACCGCGCAGCGGCTGGAGGCGGCGGCCGATCCCGGTGAGATCCTGGTCGGCGAGCGGACCTTCAATGCGACCCAGCGCGCGTTCCGCTTCGGCGAGCCGAGGATGCTCGAGCTCAAGGGCAAGGCCGATGCCGTGCGCGTCTACGGACTGGTCGAGGAGCTCGCGGAGGCAACTCCGCGCGGGATGCGCGGACTCTCTGCGCCCATGATCGGCCGCGACCGCGAGCACGTCACCCTCACCGGCCTGCTGGACGAGACGATCGAGAGCGGAAAGCCTCGCCTGGTCGTGATCTACGGACTGGCCGGCATCGGGAAGAGCCGCCTCACCAATGAGTTCGTCGCCTCGGCGCAGGGTTCCGACTCCGGGATTCGGGTCCTGCGCGGCCGATGCCTCTCCGCCGGGCACGGCATCACCTACTGGGCGCTGGGCGAGATCCTGCGCGGCGCCTGCGAGATCGGTCTCGACGAGACGAGCGAGGTCGTGAAGGACCGGCTGCGGAGCGGGGTGGCCGAGATCCTGGAGCCGCTGGGGCTCGCACCCGAGGATGCACAGATGACGACCGCGGCATTGGCCACGACGGTGGGAATTCGACTCGACGAAACGCCCGAGGCGGCCGCCGGCCCGGCGAGCGCGGAGGACCTGGCGCGTGCCTGGCCGCGCTTCGCGACCGCCTATGCCGCCGCCGGCCCGGCGATCTGGGTCATCGAAGACCTGCACTGGGCGGGCGAGCCGGCGGTCGAGATGCTGGCCCAGATCGCGCGGCGTACCGAAGGGCCGCTCCTGATCGTGGCCACCGCGCGACCGGAGTTCGCCGACCAGCATCCGGGGTTCGGACCCGGCGGCCAGGACGCGGTTGCGATCTCGCTTCGCCCGCTGACCGACAACCAGAGCAACGACCTCGTCGACCGCCTGCTGGCGGTGGCGGAGCTGCCTGATGGGCTCCAAGCCGAGATCGTCGCCAAGGCCGATGGCAATCCGTTCTTCGTGGAGGAGATCCTGCAGCGGCTGATCGACGAGGGAGCTCTGGAACGGGACGGCGAGCGGTGGCGCGCGACCCAGACCATCGGTGAAGTGAAGATCCCGGACAGCGTGCAGGCGCTGCTGGGCGCCCGGATCGACGCGCTTCAGCCGGAGGAGCGACGAGTGCTGCAGGAGGCTGCCGTCGTGGGCCGCATCTTCTGGGCAGCCGCGCTGGAGGGCGCGGTCGGAGGCACGGACCTCGAGTCGTCACTGGGGGGGCTCGAACGAAAGGGGCTGATCCTGGTTCGACCCACCACTACCCTCGCCGGGCAGACCGAGTACCTGTTCAAGCACGCGCTGACCCGTGACGTCGCATACGGCACCCTGCCCAAGGCCAGGCGCGCCCGAGCCCACGCTGCCGTCGCCGAGTGGATCGCCGAGCTGGTCAGCGACCGCACCGATGAGTTCGCCGAGCTGATCGCCTCTCACTACTGGGCGGCGATCCGTGGCGACGGGGCCGACCTGGCTTGGATGGACGATGCGGATGGGCGAGAGGTTGTACGCCGGCACGCGCTGGCAGCGCTCCTTGCGGCCGGCCGCGCGGCCCGGCATCGGTTCGCAGTCGAGCGCGCCGTGGAGCTGCACGAGCAGGCACTGGAGCTGGCCACCAGCGACACGGAGCGTCTCGATGCGCTCGAGCAAATCGCGCGGGATCATGAAACGGCATTCCACGGCGACGCGATGCTCGTCGCATCCATGTCCGCGCTCGAGATCGCGCGAAAGGACCCGGCGGATCGGAGCCGCGTAGCCGCTCTCGCCCGTCACGCGGCAGGCATGGCCGCACACCGCGGCGGGGCATTCGTCAAGGAGCCGGACTTCGACGTCATCCAGGGACTCATCCGCGAGGGCCTGGAGGCGGCGACGGATGAGCGTGAGCGCGCCTGGCTCCTGGCTGCCGATGCCGCAATGATCCTGAACCGGCGGCGGCTGGTGGAAGAGGTCTCTGGGCCGATGCAGCCGCGGCTGGATGCTGCGCACGAGGCGGAGCGCATCGCCGAGCGGCTGGGCGATCCAAACCTGATGACGGTGGTCGCAGACACCCTCAGCGACCTGTACATGATGGAGGACGATCCGGAAGGGGCGCTGGCCGCCCTGGAACCCTCGCTGCCGATGCTGGAGAAGATCGAGCGGCCGGCCGCGCGAGCGCAGTGGTACCACAGCCTCTCGATGAAGCTGCTATGGCTGACCGGAGATCCCGCGCGCGCCGAGCAGCTATCCACCCAGGCCTACGAGCTGGGCCGGCGTCTCTCGGCACACGACCAGGGTCACGGCACCTACAGCCTGATGCTGACCTCGTACTGGCTCGGCGACTGGGACCGGGTCGAGACCCTTCTGGCCGAGCACCTGACCAACCCCGAGCTTGGTGCCGGCGTGCGCTGCATCGCGGTACAGTCCGGCCCGAGCCTCGGAGCAATGGTGGTTGCGCATCGTGGCGACCCTCAGCGCGCCCTCGATGCCGCGCGTCATTCGAAGGCATGGGAGGACCGTCCCGGGCCGGTCGAGGGACAGCTCGCCGAAGCGCTGGTGACGGCCGGCGCGCGGGAGGAGGGGGAGGCTCTGGCAGGCGACGTGTTGAATCGGGCGCTTGGCTGGCGCTGGCACGACGCGGCTCGGGCGATGATCGCCGCGCTGGTCGAGCGAGGCGCGTGGAACGAGCTTCCAGCCCTGATGGACAGGATCGCGCCGATCCGCCATGCGGATCCGCTGCTGAACGCAGTCGCCGAACGCGCGATGGGCCAGGCGCTTGCCGCGGGCGGCGACACGGCTGGCGCCCATGCATCGCTCTCTCGCGCCCTTGCCGCGTTCCAGGGTTTCCCGCATGTCTTCGAGGCGGCCCGCACGCAGGAAGCGCTGGCTCTGGTGAGCGACGAGGCCGACAGGAAACGGCTGCTGCAGGAGGCCATCGCCACCTATCGGTCCCTGGGTGCCTCGCCCCACTTGGAACGCGCCGGGGCGCTGCACACAGAATGAGCGAAGGAGGCCGCTCAATGGGATGGTTGCCCCAGCCGGTCGAGCGACTGCTCGGCGAGGCCCTCGTGGGCGAGCTCACCGTCATCGGCCCCCGCGGTCAGCCAATCACGCACCCATTGATCCCCCTCTATGACGGCGAACGGATTCTGATGCACTCCAGCACCCTGTTCAGCCGCAAGCTGGAGCACATCAAGCGGGACCCGCATGTCTCCGTCTCGCTCACCGATCCGGTCGCCATGCGAGGCCTGACCGACCGCGCCACCATCAAGGGGATTGCCCGCATCATCGAGGACGACCCGCACAGCCAGTGGGAACGGTTGATTCTTGACCTGTGGCGGAAGAAGGAGCCGGTGATCGACTCGTTCCTGAGGATGAGGGTCGCGTTGCCCCTCTTCTTCGAACGCGCAGTGATTGAGATCACGCCGGAGCAGTGCCTGTTCTGGCCCGGCGGTGACACGAGCCACCCGCCGGCGGTGACCAACGCGCCCCGGCACGAGGTCGCCTGATGCCTCCGGTCGAGGCGGGCCACCTGGAGAAGCTGGCCGGGTACCCCTTCGTGGTGGTCAGCTGGGTGGATCTCGCTGGCTTTCCGATGAGCGTCGCCACCGACTTTTCGGTTGACACGCGGCGTGGCGTGGTCGTGCTGCGGGCAACTGCCGGTGACGAGGCCGCCATCCCGGTCGATCGCCCGATCAACGTCCTCGGCAGCCATATTCGCCCCACGCCGGGCCAAGGCTACGACGAGCGGCGCTACGTGCAGCTGTGGGGCTCGGCCAGCCGCGGTCAGGATGGGTCGGTCACGTTCACCCCGACCCGCGCCTGGGGCTGGGACGAGAGCGAGATCCCCTTCTTTGAATACTCCGAGCGCTCCGTGCCTCAGTCTCGCCGCTACCTGGCCCAGCTTTCCGAGGAGAAGGGGCGGACCATCCGGCCGCGGCTCTCCCTGGGCTGGCTCTTCCTGCGCACCACGCGGCTTCCGTTTCTATCGGCCACCGCCGTGCCAGTCCTGCTGGGGATTGCCGTGGCCGCCCGCGGTGGCGCGTTCAACGCGTGGCTCGCGCTCCTCACCGTCGTCGGAGCGGCGCTGGCACACCTGGCCATCAACGTCAGCAATGACATCTTCGACACCCTCTCCGGCGCCGATGAGGCGAACGTGAACCCCACCCCCTTCAGCGGCGGGTCGCGAGTCCTGATCTACGACCTGCTGACGCTTCGACAGCTCATCACCCTGGCGGCCGTGCTTTTCGGCGGGGCTGCCGCGATCGGCCTTGTGCTGGTCTGGGCGACCGATTCGGCGACCCTGTTGGGGATCGGGCTGGCGGGCATCGCCCTGGGACTCGCCTACACGGCTCCGCCGCTCAAGCTCGTCTACCGGGGGCTCGGTGAAATCGCGGTGGCGATCGGCTTCGGGCCGATCATGCTGCTGGGCGCGTATGTCGTGCAGACCGGTTCCCTGAGCTGGGAGGCGGCCATCGCATCCGTGCCGGTGGCGATCCTGGTGGCGCTGATCCTGTACGTGAACGAGATCCCGGATCGGGTCGGCGATGCGGCCGCCGGCAAGCGGACGCTTCCGGTGCGCCTCGCGCCGGGCGTCGTGACGGGGATCTACCTCGCCTCAGCTGTCCTGGCGTTTGCGGTCATTGTGGGTGGCGTCGCGATCGGTTTGTTGCCAGTGGCAACGTTGCTGGCGCTGCTCGCGGCGCCCCTCGTCTGGCGCGTCTACACGGGCCTCAGCCAGTTCTATTCCCAACCGTACGCGCTGATGCCCATCATGGCGACAAATATCAAGCTCCACGTGTACGTCGGCCTGCTCCTGCTGGCCGGGTACGGAGTGGCGATCCTTGCCCGTCTGCTGGCCTGAGCGGGCTTGTCATGCATCGGTGATATCCTTGGCCCCTCGAATTCGACCCTCACGAGGACTTGTGTCCATGTTCAGCCGCGTACGCATCGCGATCCGCTTCTTCTTCATGGGGCTGGCGGTCGGGGTGCTGCTCGCTCCTCGCTCCGGCCTGGAGACAAGGCGCCTGGTCCGCGAGCGGGCCGATCGGCTCCTCAACGACCTGCTCGACGCCGCCACGCTCGGCGCCTTCGACTCCGGCGCTGCTCAGCTGGACGACGACGAGCCCACGAGCGCAAAGACCGGCAACGGGCGCACCCGGAACAGGGCTGCGACCCCGGCCCAGGCGTAAGCCGCCGCCGCCGCGAACCCGTGCAGCCGCGTCGACGAGACGCGGCTGTCGAGTTTCTTGCCTGAACCGATGAACTGGCTCCGCCTCCGTTCACGCAACGGCCGAGGGGTATTCGCGTCGCGCGCCGGCGTCGAAGCCCGCCCCGAGGAGCTCGAAGCGGCGCGCCGGCGCATGGTGCATGAGCAGATCGCATCCCGCGGCCTCAGGGATCCGGAGCTGCTGCGCGCCTTCGCCACCGTACCTCGCCACGTGTTCGTGGAGGTGGGCAACCCGTATGCCGATGAGGCCCTGCCACTCCCCGCCGGACAGACGATCTCCCAGCCGTACGTCGTGGCTTTGATGACCGACGCGGCCGGGCCGGCACGCGGCTGGCCCGGCGCGCGGGTGCTGGAGATCGGGACCGGAAGCGGCTACCAGGCCGCGATCCTCGCCGAGCTGGGCGCGGAGGTCGTGAGCGTGGAGCGGCACCAGGAGCTCTCCGAATCGGCGGGGCGACGGCTGGCGGACGCGGGGTACGAGGGCGTGCGGCTGGTCGTTGGCGACGGCACCCACGGCTGGTCGGCGGGAGCGCCGTACGACGCGGTGATCGTGACCGCCGCCGGTCCATCGGTCCCGCAGCCGCTGCTCGACCAGCTGGCGCCCGACGGCGGCAAGCTGGTGATGCCGGTCGGGACGCGGGTACACCAGGAGCTGACCGTGGTGGAGCGACGGGGCGAGGAGCTGAGCCGCTCGCGCCGGGATCCCGTGGTCTTCGTGCCGCTCATCGGGGAGCACGGCTTCGGGGAGTAGCTGCAAGCAGCGCCGTTTACCAGTGTGGTTGGTACATCGGTGCCCCAGCTGCCCTCGCAAGGCTCGTGAGGGGTCGCGGTACCAACGGAGCTGGTGAGATCGCACCCGGAGGGGCCCATCGGCGCAGTTGTACCAATGGGGTTGGTAGGCGAGACCGCTAGAGAGGCGGGACCTCGAGGGCGGCGCGGGCCCTGGGTTGGCCACTCGCAGCGGGGACGGGCGCTCGTTCCGGCGGGAGTGCGCCGGCGCGGACCAGCTCCTCGTCGTAGATGGCCTCGATCTGGCGGACCATGGCATCCAGGCTGAAGCGGGCCTCGACCGTGGCGCGGCCGGCCTCGCCCATTCGGGCTCGCAGCTCGGGCGAGCAGGCGAGGCGGATGCAGGCCTCGGCCAGCGCCGCAGGATTGGCCGGTGGGACGAGGAGGCCGTCGAGCCCGTTGGTCAGGACCTCGGGGATGCCGCCCACCGCGGACGCCACCACCGGCTTGCGGCGGGCCATGGCCTCGAGGATCGAGATCCCCTGTGCCTCGCGCAGAGAGGGGAGCACCGCCACGTCGATCTCGCCGGTGACGGCTGCGACGTCCTCGCGCCGCCCGGTGAAGACGATCCGCTCGGCCACCGGGCGCGGCAATGAGCCGGCGAGCGCCCGCAGCTCCCCCTCCTGAGAGCCCTCGCCAACGATCACCAGCCAGGTCTCCGGCGCGCCGAGCAGGATGGCCGGCATGGCCTCGACCAGGTATCGGTGCCCCTTCTCCGGCTCGAGGCGCGCGACGACGCCGAGCACTGGCGCGCCTCCTGGGATGCCGAACTCGCGGCGCAGCGCGCAGGCCGTGACGGGAAGGTCGAAGCGGGCCAGATCGACCCCGTTGGGGACGACCGTGAACGAGGCGCCGCCGCGGCCCTCGGCGCGTACCTTCTCCAGGATGGAGGCGGAGGGCACGATCAATCGGTCCATCACCGGTGTCAGCACGGCAACCGTGGCCACGTCCTCCCGGGAGCGGACGCGCGACGAGTGCACCGTGGCCATCACCACGGCGGTGCCGGCGGCGAGCGCCGCCCGCGCCCCGACGACCTCGGCGCGGTACATGTGCGCGTGCAGGAGGTCGATCTCGTTACGGACCAGGTAGGCCGTCAGCTCACGGACGGCTGCCTCGTCATCGGCTTCGTCTATAACCTCCACCTCCAGGCCCAGCCGACGCAGGCGCTGCACGGCCGATCCGCTCGACAGCGAGAGGGCTCGCACCTCGTAGGCAGAGCGGTCGAGGCGGAGCAGCAGACCGGTGTAGCTCTCCTGCGCCCCGCCGGTGCCGCCGGTCGCCAGCAGCGGCAGCACGCGCGGGCGGGGGTGGCTGCCAGACCGATGGATGCGCCGATGGCGGCGGTACGGCGCCGAGGCGATGGCGCCCTCGTGGTCGGGGGCCGGGGAACGAAGGGGAGTCACCGCCGGATGCTAGGCGGGGCCGCTTTGCTCGTCAAAGCACTCAACGACAGGTCCCGCTGCCCGCGTCGGTGAATGAGCCACCTCCAGCGGAAATGAAGCGCCAGGAGTAATCGGCCGCAGCCAGGGTCAGCTCCAGCAGGCCGTAGGTGTCGTTGGCGCGCACCTCCGTGTGCGGACCGGGCGCACCGGGCCACGCGTACAGGCTGCGACCCCCGGTCCCGACCACGAAGGACCGCATCCCATCGATCGGTGCCGTGCGCTCGTAGTCGTGGTCATGCCCGAACAGGACGAGATCCGCGTTCGCCCCGGCCAGGGCGTCCCACAGGGCATCGGTCATGTCGTCGTCCCCGTGGCGTCCGGAGGAGTAACGGGGGTGGTGCCAGTAGGCCAGAGTGCAGGCGACGGGATGCGCCTCCAGGTCCGCGACCAGCCAGGCCAGCTGGCGTGATCCGTTGCCGCAGCCGCCGATCGCGTCGCACACCGAGTTCAGGGCAACGAGGTGCCAACCGCCCAGGTCGTACGAGTACCACCCCTCGGTGGGGTCGCCGGCGCCGGCTCCGAAGTACGAGAAGTACCCCGACGCGCGCTTGGTCTCGTACTCGTGATTGCCCGGCGCCGGTCGCAGGCGATCGCGCAGCGGCCCCCAGGTCGGGTCGAAGCACCTTGCGAAGTCGTCAGATGAGCCCCGCGGATAAGCGATGTCCCCCAGCAGCGCGATCGTCCCCTCCAGCCGCGCTGCCAGCTCGCCGACCTGGTCGTCCGCGGACGAGTCGCAATAGGCGATGTCACCAACGGCCAGCAGGACCTCGTGCGGCGCGCCGCTCGGGATGTTCGCCGGCGTCGTGCTCGGGCTGGCAGCGGCGCTGTCGGTCGGCCCGGCGAACCCCGGCCGGGGCCCCAGGCGCGCGGTGACCAGCAACGCCACCCCGACCACCACGACAGCGATGATCAGAAGGCCATCAGCTCGGCCGCGGGTCTCCACCATGGCGCTAGGCTTGCATACGTCGGCTACTCTTGCGCCGATGAAGCTGCTGTTCTTCTTCTTCGTGGTCCTGCTGCTGATCGGCGGCGGGATGAAGCTGGTCGGCGCCCAGATCCCGGTCCTCGACTACCCCCTCGGCGGACCGATGCAACAGCCGCAGATCGAGGTCATCCAGCCGGATCTGAACCTCCCATAGGACTGTGCCGCTCGGCATCGATTGGGGGAGCATGGTGACGCGCCCGTTCTACGGGGTGCTGCTGGCACCGACGCTGGTACTGGCGGCCTACGGGGGAACCCACGTCTCACCCGATCAGCTCTACCGGCCGCTCGGGGTCTTCACCCTGGTCGCCGCCGTCGCGTTCGCGCTGATTGGTGGCGCAACCCGGCGCTGGCACCTCGCCTCATTCTTTGTAGCGCTGAGCCTGATCGGAGTGATCGCCGTCCCAGTGGTGTACGTCGTCCTGGCCGCAGGGTGGTTGTTCCTCACATGGCGCTCGGTGATGCGACGTCAGGGATGGGACGTTACGCCACCCCTGACTGGTCCGCTGAACGTGTTCGTGGGTGCCTGGTTCGGCCTCGCGACGGCGACCGCATTGGTAGTGAGCCTGCCTGCTGACCTTCCCCCAGAGGAGCCAATTGCGGTCGCATCGGGGCCGAACGTGTACCTCATCCTGCTCGATGGCTACCCGCGAGCCGACTCACTCATGGACTATTTCGACTTCGACAATCGCCCATTCCTCGACGCGCTGGAGGATCGCGGCTTCGAAGTGGCTGAGCACAGCCAGTCGACCAACATCGCCACCATCCAGACCGTGCCGTCGATGATGCAGATGCGTCCGCTCGAGGAGCTCCTGGCGGAGGAGTGGGATGGGAGCAACGCCCAGCATCGGCGCCTCTGGCAATTGCTGAACGCCGCGCCCGCGTTGGCGGGGTACCGCGCAGCCGGGTACACGACCTACTCCATCGTTTCGCCCGCACCTGCGGTGGACTGGCGCACGGCCGACCATGTCCTGGAAAGCCCGTGGCTCTCGGTGTTTGAGGCTCACCTGGTCGACAAGGGCCTTCTGCGCTTCATCCTTCCGTTGGACGCAATGCGCCGTGCGACGATCCTCGACGCCTTCGACTATCTCGAAGCCTCTGCGGGGGCGTCTCCCCGCTTTGTATTCGCGCACATCTACAGCCCCCACGCCCCCTACCTGTTTGCAGCCGATGGCGGCCCTGCCAAATCGTGCGGGTACGAGTGCCAGAATCACGTGGGGCCGCCCAACCCTACTCTGGCTGATCGGCTGATTGGTCAGCTGCGCTTCATCAACGGCCGGGTGATCGAGGCATTGGATCGCATCATCGAAGTCGATCCCGAAGCAACCCTGATCGTGTTCAGCGATCACGGACTACGGCGCGACAGGGCCGACTCTGACGGATGGCTGCGCACGCTATTCGCTTCGCGTGGAGAGTCATTCCCCGATGATGTCACGACGCTCGAGGTGTTGCCGGCGCTCCTTCGGTAGTCAGAGACAACGAGCGGCGACCGTCGGTGGAATGGCTCTGGTAAACCGCCTGGTGGATGGGTGGGATCACGGTGGCTCGTACACTGCCGCGGTGATCCCGGACCACGAAGCACCAGGCTGGGCAGGGCGGATCCTGGTCCACGACTACGGCGGCTACCCGTTCATCGTCCAGCTATCCCGGGAGCTCGCCAGGCGAGGGCACGAGGTGCTCCACCTCTACGCCGACGGGTTCCGCAGGCCGAAGGGACCGATGAAGCGACGCGCCGACGATCCGCCCAGCCTCTCGATTGCGCCCGTGACTCTGAACGAGCCGCTGAGGCCCGGGGGATGGCGGCGGCTGACCCAGGAGCGACGCTACGGGCGTCGCCTGGCCGATCGGATCGAAGCGTTTCGCCCAGACATTGTCCTTTCGGCCAACGCCCCGCTCTATGTCCAGACGGCCGCCGTATCCACGGCTCGGTCGATCCGCGCATCCTCCGTCGTCTGGCTCCAGGATCTGCATTCACTGGCCATCAGGCACATCACCGGCCGGCGCATCCGGATGCTCGGCACGCTGATCGGCAGCTGGTTCGGCCGCATTGAGCGACGACTGCTGCACGAGGCCGATGGCGTTGTGGCGATCTCATCGACCTACCTCGAAGCGATCAATGAGGCAGGCGTGCCGATGGAGAAGGTCGAAGTGATCCAGAACTGGGCGCCAATCGACGACGCTCCGCCCGCTTCAAAGTCGAACCCGTGGTCGCGTGCGCATGCTCTCGACGACCGTCCGACGTTGCTGTACGCCGGCACATTAGCCCTGAAGCACAATCCCAATCTGCTCCTCGAGCTGGCGAGGAGCGTTCCTGGGGCCACGGTCGTGGTTGCCTCCGAGGGGGCTGGGGCGGACTGGCTCCGTGCCCATGGTGGCGGCGTCCAGAATCTTCGCATCCTGCCGTTTCAGCCGTACGATCAGGTCGCTGACATGCTGGCGAGCGCCGACGTCCTGCTGGCCGTGCTGGAGCGGGACGCGTCGGCCTTCTCCGTGCCGTCCAAGATCCTGACCTATCTCGCTGCCGGTCGACCGATCCTGGCCGCGATCCCGAGCGAGAACCCTGCGGCTCAGGCGATCGACCAGGCAGGGGCCGGAACCGTTGTGGATCCGGGCGATGCTGCAGGTCTGGCTGCCGCGGCGAGGGCCATGCTCGCCGACCGCGACCGGCTCCGATCGGCCGGGGAGGCTGCACGCGGCTACGCCGATTCCCATTTCGCAATCGCGCCAATTGCCGACCGATTCGAGGATGTCATCGCCTCGGCGCTGAAACGACGTGCGGGTGGAGCAAACGACGGATGACGCAGCTCGAACGAAAAGGCCTGGCTGCCGTCAGAAGGGTCGTGGGCGAACGCCTCTCGATGCGCCTGGCCAGCGCATACCGTGATCGCATCCTCCCTGCTGCGGAGGCAACGACCTATCGGCTGGACGCTCGCGGCCGCGAATCTCGTCGCCGGTTGAAGGAGATGGCGGGCCGCTACGCCGGAGAGCGGTGTTTCATCATCGGGAATGGGCCAAGCCTGAGCGAAACCGACCTGTCTCGCCTCCGCGGGGAGCGCACGTTCGCCCTCAATCGCGGATACCTACTCTTCGATCGAATCGGGGAGCCAACGACGTTCCTTGTCGCCGTCAACCGATACGTGGTCGAGCAGTTCGGCGCAGAGCTGTTTGGCTTCGGATCGACCACCTTCGTGAGCTGGAGATCACGCAGGCACGTTCCCCGTGGCGCGGATGTCGTTTTCGTCCGCCGCGCGCCCAGCCTCACGTTCTCGCGGGATCTTGGCAAGGGAGCGTGGGAAGGGGCAACGGTTACCTATGCGGCGATGCAGGTCGCCTATCACCTGGGCTTCCGGGAAGTGGTCCTCGTCGGCGTCGACCACCGGTTCTCGAGCGTAGGCCCGCCCAATGAACTCGTCACCTCTCAGGGCGCGGACCCGAACCACTTCGACCCGAATTACTTTGGCGCCGGGGTCAAGTGGCAACTCCCCGACCTGGAGATGTCGGAGCGCGCCTACTCCCTGGCGAATGATCGCTTCATCGCCGACGGCCGATCCATCGTGGACGCGACCGTGCGCGGGAACCTCACGGTCTTTCCGAAAGTGGATTTCGAATCCATGACGACGGCGGCCAAGTCGTGAACGAATGCCTGGTGCTCATCGGCTACGGTGTCTGAGGGCCTTGATCCACGAAACCGGCAGAATGGCACGGGCTGCCACCACCAGACGCTGCCGCAGCGCCGGCTTCACCCGCCGCAGCCGCATCGGCCATGAATCCAGACGTCGCAGGCTGGTCAGGATACGCGTTGCCATCTCAGAATCGTTGGGCGGCGAGGTCACCGGCGCCGGGATAAACGCCGCGCGCACCTCCTCGTCGCCACGCACTAGCCTGAATCCGGCCCGCTTCATCGTCGCAGCCAGTGTGTCGAGCGTGAAATGAAAGGTGTGGGCCAGTGTCAGATAGCGATCGAGCCGATAGGCGTATTCAGGCTTGCGGTCAATGCTCAGCAAGCCAGGCACCTCGACGTAGAACAGGGTCCCGTCATGCCCGAGCGACCTGATTGCTGCCAGGTCGGTGGTCGGATTCGGAAAGTGCTCAACGACGTGGCTCAGGATCACGGCGTCGTAGGGCGCGAATTCAATCAGCGTCTCGGGTCCGCCATGGCGGATGTCAGTGCCAGCCGCTCTGCCCGCAGCCGCGAAGGCCTCGGAGAAGTCGCACCCGACGACATGGATCGGACCGCCGACGGCCTCTGCAAAGGCACGCAGGTCTCGGCCAGTTCCGGCTCCGACGTCGGCCACGCTCAGGGGACCAGGTGGCAGCAGGTCGGCCAGGAAGGGGTGGATCGCCGCCTCCGGCCGACGGCGGAACAGGATCTGGTCCGGGTCGGGTCGTCGTACGCTCAGATGGAGCCCGTGGTAGTCCGTCTGGTAGAAGGACGCGAGGTTGGCGGTCGCCAGCCGGGGGGTGGTCCTGGCGAGCCCGCAAGCTTGGCACAGCACGACCCCAACCGGAATGCCGAAGCGATCATGGTCGGCGATCGAGACCGAATCGGCTGAGTCGCAGAGACAGCGATCGAGGCGTTCGAGGCGATACTCGCCAGCGGCTAGCTTGGCCAGCAGATGGCTGCGATCCTCGGTCTGGATCGGCGTGAGCGGCATCGCTGGTGGGCAGGCCGGCATCATCGTTCGTGCCGCCTCGCGACTCCGCTGACAACCTGGCGGAGATCCTCGTCGACCGCGATAAAGTTGCCCCACGCTGCCCGATCCTCCAGCTCGCTGGGATAGGGCCGCAGCGACCGCCAACGATGCCGCCGGCCGTACTCGACGACCGGGAACCACTCGGATACGAAAACCGAGTACCCCTCCTGAACGAGGTATGAGCCGAGGTCGTGGTAGGTGTACCCGAGGGGGACGGTCTTCCGATCCTCGAACTCGCAGACGACCGCGCGTGGGTGAAGCCGGTCCCACGGGAAGGTTCGCAACGCACGCAGATCGTAGCCCTCGAGGTCGGTCTTCAGGACCGTGACGTGGTCCTCCGACGCAAGAAGCGTGTCGAGCCGGACCGTCTCGACTTCGCTGGTCGCCCGGTGGCTCGGATGGAAGGGCGCCAGGGCCGAGATGCCGGTCGAAACGTCGCTCGTGTAGAGGGCGAGAACCTCGCCGTCTCGTTCAGCGATGGCTCGACCGTCAATGACCACATTTCCTCGGCCCTGCATGCGCTCGACCAGAACGGCGCGATTCTGCGGGTCTGGCTCGATGGCGATGACTCGCCAACCATCATCGGCGAATCGTCTCAGCGAACTGCCAAAGTGAGCACCGACGTCCACAAGGGTGCCCGGACCTTCGTCGCGCAGCACCATGTGGACGATCGCCACCTCATCAAACGCCGGCCCCCGCACCCGATGAACCACGCCCCGCAGGACGTCCGCGACCGGCCGCGGTAGGGCTCGGACGATCCGCCTGGCGATTGACCGTCGTTCTGCTGACAGCCTAGTGGCCCTGCCGAGTCAGGATTGCCGGCACCGTGCGAGCCAGGATCCCCAGGTCCAGGAGAAGGGACCACTGATCGATGTAGCGCAGGTCAAGCTCAGCACGCTTGTCGAAGTGTTCGTCGAGGGCAGCATTCACCTGCCAGAGCCCCGTCATGCCGGGCCGCATCGACAGGCGGCGCCGGTGCCAGATGTCGTACTGGTCGACTTCTCGAGGAGGGGCAGGACGCGGGCCGACGAGGCTCATGTCGCCGCTGAGGACGTTGAGGAGCTGCGGTAGCTCATCGATGCTGGACCTGCGCAGGAAGCGTCCGAGCCCGGTGACGCGCGGATCGTGGTGCATCTTGAAGGCGGCCCCGCGTGTGTCGCTCTTGTCAGCGACCTCCTCGTATCTCTCCTCAGCGTTCGGCACCATCGTCCGGAACTTGTAGATGGTGAACGTCCGGCCGTGGAGCCCCACGCGGGTCTGACGAAAGAGGACCGGCGGCCCTTCCTTGAGCCTGATGACGACCGCCGTGACGATGAGGAGTGGGCTGAGCACCACCAGTGCCGCGGCGGCACCCGCGAAGTCGAGGACGCGCTTGATCGCCAGCTCAAGCTCCCGACGGGTGTCGTGCACCACTGACCGCACTACGAAGCCTTCGAATTCCTCCTGCACCGCGAACGCCAGCACCTCCTGGTCAGGGTCACTGGGTACTCGGACGGTCTTTCCCTCATCGGCTGCCATGGCGATGATCGGCTCCAGGTACGACTGCGAGGATGGCGGAAGGCAGACAGCGACCTCGTCGATGATCCCCTTCCGGAAGACGGCACCCATGTCGTCGATGGAACCGAGGATCGGGCGCGAGACCTGGTGCTCGTCAATCGGCCTTCGCGTTTGAGTGGGGACGGTCAGGTGACCGATCACGCGGATCCCGAGGGCCGGTCGGGACTCAACACTGTCCGCGAAGCTCTGCGCGAGCTTCCCTGTGCCCGCAATGAGCATGTAGGTCGTGTTGAGGCCCCGGCGCCGAAGGGTGCTGAACCAGGACCGAAGGAGCGCTCGTCCAGCGAGGGTCAGGGCGGGCTGCACGATGAAGAGGATGGCGAGGAAGACACGGCTCACGTCATCCTGGTGGAAGATGAAGAGGGTGGACAACGTCAGGGCAACCGCCAGCACCGTGGCCCGGGCGATATCGCGCGCCTCGGCCCTGAGGCTCCATCGAGCACGGAGGCGATACAGCCCCATCGACCAGAGCACAACAACCCAGGTGATGGAGAAGAGCGTGGCCGCAATCGGTACCTCGACGCCCACCGACCACTTGGCCGTCGGGTCACCCTCCTGGAACCGTACCGCAGAGACGGTCAGAAAGACCAGGAACGCGAGGACCCCGTCGGCCAGGCCGAGCAGGAGCCGGAGCGCCATGAGGTGACGCGAAGTCATATCTGATGCTGGCTCATTCGGTCCGGATGATGGCAGAGGCAGCGCGGCTGTCGATAGGTAAAAGAGTACCGTTCGCCGGGTGAACGAGAGTCGTGCGCCCGCGCTCACCGTCCGCCAAATGGTGCTCGCCGCGGCACTCCTCTACTTCGTTCTCGTCGGCGGCACCACCCTTGGGACGTACGTCACGGCATTGGCGGGGATCAACGCCGCCATCGCCGCGGCGCTCATTGGGCTCTGGGTCATCGAGCTGCCACGGAACAACGACCTGACAGATCGCTTCCTCCTCATCGCCCTCCTCGCCTTCCTCCTCACCTGCATCACATCAGCATTCCCTCGAATGTCCTTCGACGCAGCCACCAGCCTGGTGGCCGCTGTGGCTGCCTTTGGAATCGCGCGCGGCGAACTTGCCTCCATGCGAGCGGAACGCGTGATGATCACAGTGCTCGGTCTGTGCGGACTGGTCCTTGCAATGGGGTTCCTCTCCCTTTGGATTCCCTACTGGGTGGCCTGGTGGCGAGGGACGGGCGCAGCTCCCCCATTGGACCTTCCGCTGCCACCCGGTCACTACTGGCACTTTCACTTCGCGGCCATGGTGCTCGCACTGCTGCTTCCAGCTGCTCTCCAGCTTCAAGCACGGCAGGGAGCGCGATCGATCGCGGCCGCAGCCTCGCTCGGCGCACTCGGCGTGGTGGCCATGTCGGGTGCACGAACGGCCTGGGTCGCCCTTTCCGCCGTTGCCATCGCGGCCGTCGTGCTCAAGGTGCGGCCACGGCCCGTCACCGTGCTCTGGGCCGGGGCCGTGGTCACCGCCATCATGGCGGTGCTGTCGCTGACGGGGACGTTGGCCAACGTGGCAACCCGATTGCTGAACACGTTCACCGTGGCCATACGGACGGAGACCTGGTCGAGCGCGGTGGCGATATGGCTCGAGCGTCCGCTGACTGGCTGGGGTCCTGGTTCGTTCCCGGCCGTATTCCGCTTCAGCCAAGCCGTGCCGACGTTTCCGGATCCGGGGACCGACGCTCAGAACATGATCGTGCAGGTTCTGCTCGAGTCCGGGCTCATCGGGCTCACGGCCCTGATCGTCGGGGGCACCGGCCTTGTGATTGGTATCCGCCGGCATCCTCTGCGTTCGCCATATGCCCTCGCCGGCCTGGCCATCGTCGGGCTCATGAGCCTCACGGACCTCCCCAGCAGCTTTCCGGTGCTATTCGTGATTGGGATTGCCTGGGCTGCCCTCTCGGCCCCGCGCCAGCGCCTCGCACTTGAATCGCCTGCCCTTCAGCGGTCCACCTGGCCACGTATTCTGTCGACCGTCGTGGGGGCGGTAATCGTGGTTGCCGTCGCATCCTCCCTCCTCGCGAGAAGTGCCTTCGACGAGGCGCGCCTCCGGGTTGCGGTGGGTGACCTCAGCGGCGCCCGGCATGCACTCGGTATGGCGGTCGCCCTCGACCCGTCAATGGCGTTGTATTGGCGCGAGCGAGGAGTCCGCGCCGCCGAGGCAGGGGATGTTCGCGAGGCCAGAGACTACCTTGAGAAGGCTCATAAGTTGAATGTCGGCGATGCCACCACCCTGCGTGCGCTCGCGGTCCTCGCCGTGAACGACGGGCGCCTTGGTGAGGCGACCCAGCTGGCACAAGGTGCAGTACAGCTTCGCCCAGCGCATCTGCCGAACAACATGCTGCTTGCGTGGGTCGCGATGCAGGCCGGTGACGATGAGCTTGGCCCCGAGGCATTGGCCGACGCGCTTACGTGGTCGCCGTGGGCGGCAGCAGCGCCCTCTTGGGCAGAGGTCTTCGGGCATGTATCCATCTCAGAGATGCGCCAGGCGGCCGCCGCATGGGGTGCCGAGGCGGGTGATCTACAGGGGAACTGGGAGGCGACATGGTTGAGAGCGATGACCGCCGCGGACCCCCTCGCGGGGCTGCCCCTTGCGCTGGCAGCGGTAGACGCTGTCGTGCGGTGTGACCTCCCTCGAGCAACAACCCTGCTCGCCGATGCCGATAACGCGTTGGACGACCGCGCATGGCTGGCTGCCAGGCTGATGCTTAGCAGCCTCGTTGGCGACACGGATGCCTATCGGTCAGCCGTCGAAATTGCCGTCCTCCGCAGAAATGAGCTGGCGCTCCCCGCACGAACGGATCCCGGCCCGGGCACGGTATTCGCCGACTTCAATGAGGACGTCGGACTGTACAAGACGCTTCCGCTGGCTCCGCCTGAGCTGGAGCCACTCCTGCCAACTCGGGCGGAGGGCCTCGCGGCGTGGCTGCAGGATCCACGCCAAGCGGCGAAGCGTGGCGCGCCGGAATCGGGCCTCGCCAATTGCAGAGACCCGCGGTAGCGCAGCCGATGCAATCACTCTATCCCCCCAGCCGACTGGTCAAGTCTCTGCTTGCCGGTTGCTTCGTGGCGGTGGTCGTGGTCCTGGGGACGGGCGCGAGCGAGCTCGTCCCAGCCATTCGACTCATGGGAGCGGTTGTTGGTGCCGTGCTTGTCGTGGCCTGGATCGCGGCGGTGCGACGCCAGGCAGACCTGGTTGACCTCGCGACGACGGGAGCCCTCGTCGCCTTCTCGATCTCCTGCGCCCTGTCAATGTTCCCGCGGCAGGCCTTCGACGCCGGCGTTTTGGCCTTCGCCTGGGCGTCAGCGCTGGGTGTTGGTCGTCGCGTTCTCGCCAATGAGGAGATGCGCGCATACGCCCTGTTCGTAATGGCCGCACTCGGCATCGTGCTGAGCGTCGTGGTGATCTCGCTCTGGGGCCAGATCTGGCTTCACTGGCTCTCTCTCACCGGATGGCGAGCCCTCCCGCCACTCGACCTTGCCTTGCCATCGGGCCCCTGGGTACACCGGCATGACCTGACCAGCCTCCTCGTCATGCTGGCGCCAGCAATCTGGCTTCAGCGGGGTAGCGGACTTCTCCGCATTCTGCTGACGACCGTTCTGGTGGGCATTGGCGCGGCGGTCGTGATGGATGGTTCCCGCAGTGTGTGGCTGGCGGTGGCCGTTGCGACGGGAGTCACAATGCTGCGACCCCTCGTCTTGGTTCTTCGGTCGCGTCGCGGCATCGTGGTCGCGGCGATCGCCGCCGCCAGCGTCATCGTGATCGCGGCGATCATGACCGGGTTCGCTGATGAGGTCGTGAAGCGGCTGACCGCTGTTCGCTCAATCGACGCGCGGACCGGTCAGTGGTCGTCGGCTCTAACCCTGTGGCGGGAGCACCCCATCCAGGGGATCGGCCCTGGCTCGTTCCCCTTCCTGCTCCGGCTTACCGACTACTTTGACAGCTACACATTCGTCAGCCGACATCCAGACAACGCAGCCGTGCAGTTGATCGCGGAGGTCGGGCTCCTTGGCGTGGTGGCGGCCGGAGCCGTCCTCGCAAGCGTAGGCCGGATGTGGCGGCGCAACAGTCCTCCGTCCGCCGCCGCAACGTGGGTGCTTGTCTATGCGCTGGTCGTAAGCGTCGGCACCAACCCATTCGAGTACGGATTCCTCCTGGCGCCCCTCGTCATATGGACATCGATCGGGGCTCCTGCGAAGCTCGGAGAGGTCGCTGAGAGCGCGCGTCCTGTCCGCTCCAGATGGGTGACGCCCGCAATCATTGCGGCCACGGGCGTCCTCGCCTTGGTGCAGGCCGCAATGGTTCTTGCCGCATTCGCCTACGACGCCGGCTCCCGCGCTGCGCGCGAAGGCTCGTATACAGAGGCGCGCCGGATGCTTGATATGGCTGCGACCCTCGATCCAGGGATGGCACTCTACGTGAGGGAGCGCGGGACCATGGCGATTCTTGCGGGTCTGCCCGGCGCTGCAGTTCCCGACCTCACGGCCGCCACGGCCCAGAATCCGGCGGATGACATTGCGTTCCGGTCGCTGGCCGAGGCCTGGCTGGCCGAGGGCGATCCGGCCCGAGCCCTGGCTGCGGCTCGATCGGCGGTTCAGCGTGATGCGTCGGATCCGAGAAATCTGATCGTGCTCGCGCGAGCAGCCAGCCGAGCCGGAGATTCGGCATCTGCGACCGATGCGCTGGCACTGACCATTCTGCATGGTCCCTGGATCACCGCTGATCCGAGTTGGCAATCTTTCGCGCACCCCGAGCAACCTGTGGCGGACCTCTTTGATAAGGCGGTCGCACTGTGGCAGGACGGAAAGGCTCCGTGGCTCAAGGGCCGCCTTGATCCTGCCTGGTTGGTTGGTCTCGCCGAGAATACGGAGTCGACTCATCAAGCTGTCATCCAGGCCGGACCTCTCGGCCCAAGCGCAGCAGCACTGCTTCAGGTCCTCAGGTGCGATTCACAACAGGCAGGACTGGATTCCCTCCGATCGCTCGAGCACAGTCAAGGTACCTTTGCAGAGTACTGGCGTGCCCGCGTGGTTGGCGAAGCCCTCGCCGGCGAGCGTGTGGTAGGCGTGATTGCCGAAATCGCAATGATTCGTATGCCACAACTCGGGCCGGTCATCGCCGACAAGATCTACTCGTTTGATGTCTACAGCGGTGCCTTCAACGATCAGTACGCCTACCGCCGTAGGCCGATTGACCACCTTGGCGGACTGGTGGTGCCTTCAAGATGGGGCGGGTTGGCCGAGTGGATCAGGCATCCAGCCACGGCCGCGTTGGCGGCTGGAATGACTGAGCGGATCGCATCTTGCCGCAACTGACGCGGTTGGCTCGAACCCTCGCACTCGCCGTCATCATCGGCATCGGCATCTTCAACCTCCTCCAGGCCGCCACCCACTGGACCCTGTCGGACGCTGGTGCCTACTGGAACGCAGCACTGCGCCTTCGGGCCGGCGAGCCGCTGTACCCACTGCTGACGAACGTCGATGCCTCCGAGGTGTACCGATACGCCCCATGGTTCGCCTGGCTGGCGATCCCGGCTACCTACCTGCCCATGCAGGTCGCGGGTGCGGCATGGTCCGCGCTGCTGCTCGCGGCCAGTGGCCTTGCTCTCGTGCCGCTGGCTCGAGCGCGGGCCTGGGTGGCGGTCGCTTTCTTCGGCCCGATCTTGGTGGGAATCAGCGCCGTCGGCAACATTCACCCCCTCCTGATCGCGGCGCTTGCCTGGACGGTGGGGCGCCGCAGCGGCCCGGCCTGGGTAGGAGTCGCGGCCTCGCTGAAGATCTTCCCCATCCTGTTCGCACTCGTATACCTGGGGCGCGGTCAATGGGGACGGTTCGCCGCGGCGGTCGCAGTCGCCGCCCTGTTGTGGGCACCGGCTCTCCTCTACGACTTGCGCGGCTATGCGACTGAGGCGGGCCAGGCCGCGTCACTCATCGCCGTGCCAATCCTTTGGGCTGTCGTGGTCGGGGCAGCGATCGGGGTGACCCTGCGGCTGGCTGCGGGTCGATTCGGCTGGCTGGCAGCGGCCGTGAGCGTGGTGCTGGCCCTGCCACGCCTCTTCGTCTACGACGTCACATACCTGATCGTCGGCGCGCCGGCGCGCCCCCGCCGCCCGTGACGCGCGTGAAGCGCGTGACGCGCGAACGCGCCGTCATCCTGCTCCGCCACGCGGCCATCTATGCAGCGATCATCCTTGCTCTTGCGGCGAACGTGATCGGGCTGGCCACGATCGTCATCGACCACGAGCGCGCCTTCGATTGGGACATCTACGTCGAGGCGGCCCGCCGCTTCCCACTCGGAACCCTCTACGAATGGGATCACCCGTACTTCTACCGGTACGCGCCGCAGTTCGCTCCCATCCTTGGGCTGCTGACGTGGGTCGGCCTCCCCGCGTGGCGCGTGGCTCATTTCCTTGCGCTCGCCGTCCTGCCATCGCGGCGACTGGCATTGCTCCTGCTCGTTTCCTATCCATTCTGGTTCGATGTGAACACGGGCAACCTGATGGTGTTCGTCCTCCTCGCAGCTGCCTGGGCATACCGCGGCAATGGCGTGGCCACTGCTGCCTACCTCGCCTTGTGCGTCCTGGTCCCCCGACCGATCATGCTGCCGCTCCTGGTGTGGATTCTCTGGCAGCGACCCGCCTGGCGGCTGCCGTTCATCGCGATCGCGGCGGTCGGGTTGCTCACAGCCCTCCCGACGGGCTACCTGCCGGAGTGGATCGGCTCGTTGTTCCGATCGGGGGCAGACGAAATCGCCAACGACTTCAATCTGTCGCCGTCGCGGTTCATTGGGGCAGCGTGGCTCATCGTCGGACTTCCCTTGTCGGCGTGGCTGATCATCCGCGGGCGCATTGGCTGGGCGAGCATGGCGATCAGCCCATACCTTCTGCCGTACTGGGTGCAGATGCTCGGCCTCGAGCTCGTTCAACCTCGCGATCGATCAGCTGCACCGCCACCAGGAGGAATCCCAGGTACGAGGTGACCACCCGGGGCGGGCCAAGGAACATCAGGACGGCGGCCGCCACCCAGGCGTAGGGAGAGCCGCGCGCCGCCAGCCAGAGTGTTGCTGCCAGCGAGGCAAGTGCGACCGCGGCCCACAGTGGCGGTGAGACGGCGTAGAGCGAGAGCAGGCCGGTCCCTGGATCGGTCGGGTAGCTGCTCAAGTCGAAGAGGAGCATGGGTGCGAAGAGGAGCGCGGCTACACCTACGGCGATGGCCGCCTTCGCCCATTCGCGACGTCCTGCCCATACCAGGGCGAAGGCGAGGGGCACCAGCTTGAGTGACGCCGCCACCCCGACCCATGCGGGGAACGACCGGCGCCCGGCCGTCCAGACGAGCAGCGCCACGACAAGGGGGTGGGCGTTCCCGAACATCGCCGTCTCGGCGAGGGTCTGTCCGACGAGAGCCGCCAGCGCCACGCGTGCCCATGTGGGTCGTCGGAGGAGCGGCCACACCGCTACGACAGCGCAGCCCAGCATCGCCAGGGACCAGGCGTGCAGCGCCACCTCACGCGGGAGAAGGGTCAGCGGGATCCAGGCAACCGCGAACCACGGCGCGTAGCGGAAGACCTCGTGCGCCTCCGGGTTGACAGGTGGGTACAGAGGCTGGCCCTGAACGAGGCGAAAGGCGGCGGCGTAATAGGCGCCACCATCGGCCGGGTTCCAGACCAGAAACCACGATGCAAGCGTGTAACCGAGGTAGCCCAGGAGCAGGGCCATAACCAGGTTGCGCGGCAGGCGGCGAGCAAGCTGGGCGGCCATAACACGATTGTGGCCTCCCGGGACGACCGCGGCGCTGGCAAGATCGCAGCCATGCCCCAGCCCCCCAACCTCCCACCGCGGCTCCGGCTGGTCCTACTCAGCTTCCTGATGCTCTTCGTCGAGTTGGCGCTGATCCGCTGGACCGGCTCGAACGTCCTCTACCTCGCCTACTTCAGCAACTTCGTGCTACTGGGCAGCTTCCTGGGGATCGGGATCGGCTTCCTGCGGGCGCGGGCGCGCATCGACCTCTTCAACTACGCGCCAATCGCACTTGCCCTCTTCATCGGCTTTGTGCTGATCTTCCCGGTCGAGATCGATCGGTCGGGAAGCGACCTGATCTACTTCGGAGCGTTCCAGCCGACCGGGCTGCCGATCTGGCTGACGCTCCCGCTCATCTTTGGGGCGGTGGCGGTGGTGATGGCCATGATCGCGGAGGGCGTGGCACGCACCTTTGTCGAGTTCGAGGCGCTCGAGGCGTATCGGCTCGACATAGCCGGCAGCATCTGCGGCATCGCGGCCTTTTCAGTGCTCAGCTTCGCCTGGGCGCCACCGCTGGCCTGGGCGCTGGTCGTGGCCATGCTGTTCGCCGTGCTGCTCCCCGGCAGCCCGCGCTGGACCCTGAACGCCGCCCGAGCGGTCGCGCTCGTCGGCCTGGTCTTCATGCTCGGTCGCGAGTCGATCGTGCCCGAGTGGAGCTGGTCGCCCTACTACAAGATCGAGGTTGTGGAGGAGCCGGACGGGCCCTACCACTACACCATCAGTGCCAACGGCGTGCCCCACCAGGCGATCATCGCGACCACGGATCGCGAAGCCGTGGAGCCGATCTACTTCCTCCCTTACGAGCATGTCGCCGGCAATAGGTTGCGAAACGTCCTGATCATCGGGGCCGGAAATGGAAACGACGTGGCGACCGCGCTGGCAATGGGCGCTCAGCACATCGATGCGGTGGAGATCGACCCCCGGCTGCTCCAGCTGGGTCGCGACCTGCATCCCGACCGGCCGTACGCCGATCCCCGGGTGGACAGGCACGTCAACGACGGTCGCGCCTTCCTGGAGCAAACCGATACTCGCTACGACCTGATCATCTTCGCGCTCCCCGACTCCCTGACCCTCGTGTCCGGGCAGTCGTCCATCCGGCTCGAGAGCTACCTCTTCACGCGCGAGGCGATCAGCGCGGCGCGGGAGCACATCGCGCCAGGCGGCGCGTTCAGCATGTACAACTTCTACCGCGAGCGCTGGCTGGTCGATCGCTATGCCGGGACGCTGGCGAGTGTCTTCGCCGTCAATCCGTGCATCGACGATGTGGGCGCTGGCCAGCTGGCGGCGCTGACCGTCACGCTCGACCCTGCCGACCTTGCCTGCACCACGGCGTGGGCGGCCTCGGGGCAGGTACCTGAACCTGCCACAGACGATCACCCCTTCCCGTACCTCCGGCAAGCGGGTCTGCCGGCGTTCTACCTGATCACCATCGGCCTGATTCTGCTGGCCTCGGTCGGGCTGGTGCGAGCGGCCGCTGGGTCGCTGCGTCCGATGCGCGGTTACCTCGACCTCGCGGCCATGGGGGCGGCCTTCCTGCTGCTGGAGACCAAGAGCGTCGTCCAGTTTGCGCTCCTCTTCGGGACGACCTGGTTCGTCAATGCGCTGGTCTTCGGCGGGGTGCTGGTCTCCGTGCTGGCGGCGATCGAGGCAACGCGGCGGGTGCGGATCCTGCGGCCTGGCGTGCTCTACGTTGCGCTGCTCGCAGCACTGCTCATCGCGTGGCTGCTGCCCGCGCCCGCGCTGCTGCACCTGGACTTCTGGCCCCGCCTGCTGGTAGCGGCATCGGTGGCTTTCCTGCCGATCTTTCTGGCAAACCTCGTCTTCGCGGGACGGTTCCGGGATGTCGGCGACACAACCGGCGCCTTCGGAGCCAACCTGCTGGGCGCGATGGCGGGAGGGCTGATCGAATACGTGGCCCTGGTCACTGGCTACCAGGCCCTGCTGCTGGTCGTGGCCGCACTATACGGATTGGCCTGGTGGCTCGGCCAGCGGGGCGGTCTCGCGATCAGCCCGGCTCGGTAGGGGCGGCCGCCTCGCAGCACCCACCAACAGGAAGCTGACCTCGTACGTCAGGAAGCGCGGAAGGGCAGCGATCATGGCGAGCGCGCCGAGCACCCATCGGAATCGGGTCCGTGCTCCGAGAAACGTCAGGCACGCTGCCACCACGGCGACGGCCACGAACAGGGAGCTCGCGACAGAGATGAGGCTCATGTTGCCGGGGCCCGGCTGGGTGGAATAGCCCGACAGGTCGAAGAGGAGGGAAGGAGCCACGAGGACGGCCGTGAGGAGGACGGCGAGACCGGCCCGAAGCCACTCGCCGCGGCCGGCGTAGACGAGGGCGAGCAGCAGGGGAATTGCCTTCAGCGACGCCCCGACGGCGATCCACACCGGGCCGGAGCGTCGTTCGACGCCCCACAGCAGCATCAGCACCAGCAGCGGCTGCACATTGCCGAATATGGCGCCCTGTATCTGGAGCGGCGCGAAGAGGGCGAAGGCGGCGGTCCCGGCAAGCCCCCGGCGGATGAGGGGAAGCGTTGACGCGATCGCCGCAAGAAGCATTGCCCCGACCCATCCCACGGTCACCAGGTCGTGTGGCAGAAAGGTGAGGGGGACCCAGGCGTAGGCGAACCACGGGGCATATCGGAACAGGTCAGGCGCGTTTGCCACGCCGGCCACATAAAGTGGCTCGCCGGCGCGGATTCGCTCTGCCGCCTCCCAGTAGGCGGCGACATCGGACCCGAACTCGCGCGACACGGCATAGGTGGAGAGCGCGTAGGCCATCAACGCCAGCAGCAATGCGACGCCAGTGAATGCGAGCCAGCCGGGAAGTGTGCGCGGCAGCGGGTGCGATCTCTGCATGGCCGCGCCGACGATACTCTCTGCCAGCCAGGGACTGGGTGGTCATGGGACTATCCGGCGTGAGGCGTGGTAGGCTCGAGCGTCGTAAACTGGGCGTTAAATCTCGAGCGGCAGCGCCGCGCTAACCATCTGTTGAGGAGCTGTCATGAGCTTGGTCTTCGCATACATCGACCCCGGCGCCGGGAGCCTGGTGATCCAGGCCATCATCGCCGGCCTGGTGTCGATCCCGTTCTTCTTCCGCAACGCGATCCGTTCGACCATCGGTCGATTCCGGAACAAGCCCACCGACGGCACCGCCGCCACAACCGGGAGCAGGACGCCCGAGGACAAGGGCACCGTCAGCACCGACTCGGAGTGACCGAGCGCCCGGCCGCTGAGCGCGAGCCAGGCTCCTACCGCGACCCCAGCGGCTTCGTCTTCCGCCGCGACGGCGTTCTGTACCGCCAGGTCAACGCCTCCTTCGCCGATGAATGGGCCACCTTCGAGTCCTCTGGGCTGCACGCCGCCCTCGTCAAGGAAGGCCTCCTGGTAGCCGATGCGCCTGCCTCGCTCGACCTGGCGCCAGAGCCCGGGGCGGTGGCTGTCATCCAACCCGACGAGATCGGCTTCATCTCGTACCCGTTCGAGTGGTCTTTCTCGCAGCTGAAGGACGCCGCGCTTCTCACCCTCCGCGCGCAAGCGATGGCCGGCGAGCACGGCATGACGCTGCGCGACGCGAGCGCCTACAACGTCCAGTTCCACGACGGGAAGGCCGTCCTGATCGACACTCTCTCGTTCGAGAGCACCGCAGCCGACCAGCCGTGGAAACCCTATCGCCAGTTCTGCGAGAACTTCCTGGCGCCGCTGGCGCTGATGGCCCTTCGCGACGGGCGCCTCGGACAGCTGCTGCGCACCTGGATCGATGGCGTCCCGCTGGACCTCGCGTCCGCGCTGCTGCCTGGCAGGACCCGGTACTTCTCGCCGGGCCTCGCGGCGCACATCCATCTCCATGCCCGCGCGCAGCGCCAGCATGCCGGCGATTCCGGCCCCGATGGCGCCCCGTCCACGGGGACGCGGACCGTCACCATGAGCGAGGGCCGCCGTCTCGCCCTGCTGGACCATCTGCGTCGCACCGTCGAGGGGCTGCACTTGCCGGCGCTTGGCACCGTCTGGGCCGATTACGCCGACCAGACCAGCTACTCGGAGGCCGGCACCGCGAGCAAGGAATCGATCGTGAGGCAGATGCTCGAGGCGGTTGCCGCAGAAGGTGGACGGCGCGCCTGGGACCTCGGCGCCAACACCGGCCGCTACAGCGCCATCGCGGCGGATGCGGGATTCTGGGTGCTCGCGCTGGATATCGACTGGGCCGCGGTTGAGCGCCACTACCTGGCATTGCGAGCCGCCGGCGACGAACGGATCATGCCGCTCCTCGCCGACCTCGCGGAGCCCTCGCCGGCCGTCGGCTGGGAAAACAGCGAGCGGGCGTCCCTGATCGAGCGCGCCAATGCCGACGTGCTGATCGCCCTTGCGCTGGTCCACCACCTGGCCATCGGGCGCAACGTGCCCATGCCCATGATCAGCCGCCTGATGGCGCGCCTCGGCCCCCACCTGATCGTGGAGTGGATCCCGAAGGCCGACCCGATGGTCAAGCGCCTGCTGGCCGCGCGCGAGGACGTCTTCGCCGACTATTCGCCCGATGGATTCCGCGCCGCGTTCGGCCAGGACTTCGAGATCGCCGAGGAGAGGCAGATCGTGGATTCCGGGCGCATTCTGTTCAGGATGCGCCGTCGGCCTGACCGCTAGGGGAGCGGGCAGCTGCGCAGGTAGAGGACCTGCCACTCGTCGCGGAGAACCTCGCACCAGCCCGCGGTGGCGGCGGGACCCCGGGTCAGGGTGATCTCTGGCGGGAAGAGCAGCGCTTGTACGTCGTAGCGCGCGGCCAGCTGCTCCCAGCCCGGATCGGCTGCACGAATTGCGGAGTAATCGTCCAGCACCTGCTGGGAGTACATGTCGTTGCGGCCATCGACGAAGACGCGACCGCCGTCGTCGTGCAGCCGCCAGATCACGTAGCCGCCCCAGCCGTACTCGGCCAGCACATTGGAATCGGGGGCCAGCTGCTCGAGGGCGTCAACCCCGGCCACCGGGAAGCGCGTGCCAAGGCTCTTGTCGATCGCGGCATTCAGGTCACGCGGGATGAGCACCAGCATCGACCCGACCGCAATGACAAGCGCGGTGATGAGCTCCATAACTCGACGGCCGAGCGCCCGCGAGGGCGCCAACGGCTTCTGTTGGCGATTCCGGCGCTCGTCACGCTCGCGCAGCCGCGCCTCCAGTCCCATCACCAGGGTGGGCATGGCGAAGATCGCGGCAATCGGCGCGTTGCGCAGCGCCAGCAGACCCATCGCCACTCCGACCCAGGAGAGGGCAACCAGCCAGCCGGGGGTGGCCCGCCCGCCATTCAGCCCGAGCAGCACGATCATCAGCAGGAAGCCCATGTGCGCCGGCTCGTGGAAGTTCGGCGACTGCCACTCGGCGATGTTGGCCAGGCCCCAGTCGCCACCTTCAATGTAGCGGAGCGGGTACAGGATCCCGATCGGTCCGGCCGGGGTGACCATGGACGCGGCGATGACCCCCGCCAGCGCCCCGAGCACCCAGTTCCGGCGCGGTGACATCGGCGTCTGGCCTGTGATGGTGAAGAGGGCGTACAGGCCAACCACGCCGAGGCCGATGACGTACAGCCCGTGCAGGTTGGCCCAGACCACGAAGGGGGGAATCAGGAGGAGGAAGCGTCGCGGACGATCGGGCCTCGCCTCGAGCAGGAACCAGATCAAGCCCGCCAGCAGCAGCCAGCTGATGGCCTGCGGACGCAGTGTGACGAAGCCGATCATCACGAACGCGCCGACGGCGAAGGGGACCGCCATGGCCAGGACCCGTGCCCCGCAGGCGCGACGCAGCGCGGTGGCGAGGATGGCGAAGATGGCCGCCGGAAAGAGCCCGAAGACGATCAGAGCGCCGATCCGCCCGAGGCCGGTCACCAGCCAGTAGATGAGCAGCTCGGAGAGCCACTCGTGGGGGGTCCACGGCTTCCCGAGCCAGGTGAAGCTGAATGGGTCGGTCGAGGGGACCTGCCCAGTCTGCGCGATCAGCTGGCCGGCGCTGATGTGCCAGAAGAAGTCGGGGTCCTGCACGCCCTTGGTGACGGTGATCGCGAACATGACCCCGCCCAGCGCGATCGCGAGCAGCACGACCGGCGGGGGCAGCCAGCGAAGCCAGCTCGCCGCGCGGTCGTCCCGCGTGGCGTCGGGTGGCCGGGTGGTGGTCATCGGCGGCGAGTCTAGTCGGTGCGTGGATGCACCGGAACGGGACGGAAGTACCGCGCACGTATTCGCGGAGCGCCAATCTGACGGGCCGTAGACTCCGACCCATGGCTCTCGCGCGATGGTCGGCTGCTGCCTTCGTTGCCGCCTATGTCCTCATCTCGTTCAGCGCCACCCCCAACCCGATGATGGCCCTGTGGCGGCCGCTGCTCGTCGGGGTCGCCGTGGCAGTCGCACTCCAGCTGCTCCTCGGGCTGGTCCTGCGGGATGGAGACCGGGCCGAGATCGCCGCGTCCGCGGTCGTGCTCGTCCTGGGCGCGGCATGGGTCCCGCTGGCAGTGCTGGTAGTGGCCGTGATCTGGCTCCTGGCGATCCAGCTCATGCGCCGTCGGCGGGGCGAGCCAGCCCTGGGCCTCAACGCCAGGACCGTGGCTCGCAACCTCGGGGTCTTCGCCTGGGCCTTCGCGACGGTGGCAGCGATCCCAGTCGTGGGCTGGGCGATCGCCTCGTACCACCCCGCGGACGGAGCCATTGAGGGTGCCACTGGCACTGGCCGGCCCGACATCGTGCTGCTGCTGGTGGATGGCTACCCCCGCGCCGACTCGCTGGTCGAGCAGTTCGGCGTGGACAACTCGGCCTTTGTGACTGCGCTAACCACCCGCGGCTTCCTTGTGGCGGCGCACAGCCGCTCGAATTACACGGCCACCTGGGCCAGCCTCTCGTCCATGTTCTACGGCCGGTACGTGGACGAAATCCACGAGCTCGCGCCGCCCCCCGCAGACCCAGCCGAGCAGTATCGCCGAGTGATGCTGGCACTCGGCAGGGCACCGGTTCTCGACGGGTTTCGGCGCGACGGCTACGAGATCGTCACGATCCCGTCCGCCTTCGAGAGTGCCGCCCTGACCAGCGCCGATCGGATCCTGACGCCGCCGGAATGGACCTCGTTCGAGCTATCGCTGATCCAGCGCTCTCTGGCGGGTCAGCTGGCATTCAGACTCGCACCAGGCGTCGTCTTCGATCAGCACCGCGCTCGCCTGGAGAGCACGCTCCAGCTTCTTGGTGACGAGATGGCGCGGACCTCCGCCACGCCACGGTTCGTCTTCGCCCACCTGCTGGCACCCCATGCTCCGGTCGCCTTTCGCGCCGACGGGTCTCCCGCTGAGCCCCCGGCGTGCTTCCCGGGCTGCAGTCCCTATGGCATAACGTCGGCCGCCGACTGGGAGGGATTCCCGGGTCAGGTCACCCACGTGAACGAGCTCGTCGTCGCAGTCCTGGATCGCATCATCGGCGACGATCCGGGAGCACTCATCATTTTGATGTCGGATCACGGCAGTCCCAGGACCGGAGAGGCACCGGCGAATGCGTTCCGTAACTTCTTCGCGGCGCGGGCGCCCGCCAACGAGGTGCAGTACGAGGACGACGTCACGCCAATGACCGTGCTCGCGCGGCTCACCGACCTGCCGTTCACTTCTGGCGATCCGTATCGCGCTTGGATCTCAGCTGGACTGGAGCCGCTGACCCTGACGCCCTACACGGGCCCCGAGCCCTAGCCCGGGATGAACGCTCAGGCGGATGGCACACGTACTGGCGTTGCCGCTTCGTCGGCGGCGGTGGTCGGCTTCTTCTCTGCCGCCGTCCTTCCTCGCGCCACCTGGCCATTGATCGACGGCGATGTGTGGTGGCACATCCGCGCCGGGGAGCAGGTCGTGAGCACGGGCCGAATCCCGAATGTCGATACCTGGAGCATCGTCGGCGCCGGACGTCACTGGACCAGCCAGGACTGGCTCGCCAACGTCCTGCTGGCATTTGGCAATGGGATGGGCGAGTGGGGGCAGACCGCGCTTTCGTTCCTGTTCGGTGCGTTCGCGGTCATCGCCTTCTGGATCCTGTGGAGGGCGATCGCACTTCGGTTGCCCTCGGTCGGCTGGGCCAGCCGGATCATCTGGCTATCTGTCGGACTCTTGCTGGCCGGGCCGGTCATGGGCGTTCGCGTGCAGGTGCTCGACCTGCTTCTGGCAACGGCCGTCCTGTGGGTCCTCTGGCGCTACCAGGTCGACCAATCCCGGCGCTGGCTGATCGCCCTGCCGGCCATCGCCGCCCTGTGGGCCAACCTGCACGCCGGCTGGATCCTCCTCTTTCTGCTGGGCGGCGCCGTGCTCGTGGGCGAGGTCGTGGACCGCGCGATCCGGCGCGAGCCCGGTGGACAGCCACCCCTGGGCTGGGGTCAGTTACGCGACCTGGCGCTGGCGCTCCTGGCGAGCGTGGCCGCCCTTGCGCTCAACCCCAGCGGCCTCGCCCTCTACACGTACCCCTTCGACACGGTGGGGATCACCGCGCTGAATCGGTACGTGATGGAGTGGTTCCCGGCCGACCTGGGCAGCATCTTTGGCTGGCTGCTGCTTGGATTCGTGGTGGTTGGGGTCATCCCCGCCTTCGCTTTCGCGCACCATCGGCTCCGGGCCTCGGATGCGCTGATCCTGGTGGGGCTGACGGTAATGGCCTGGCAGGCGATCCGATTCCTTCTCATCGTGGGGCCGATCGGAGGGGCGATCGTCGCGGTCGTGCTCTCGCCGGTGATCTCCAAGTCGAGGGTCGGCAGGAGCACTTCCGGGGTGCTCGCGCGGCTCGCCCGTCCCATGAGCGGCAGACGAGCGGCGGTCAATGCGGGTATCGCGGCGGTCCTATTGGTGCTTGGAATCGGCGTCGCGCTGCTGCGGACCACCCCACCCGTCCAGGCCGCCGAGATCGCCCGCGGACTGCCCGCCGGCGCAGTCGCGTGGATGGATGAACACGAGCCGGGCACGCGCATCTTCAACCGATACGAATGGGGCGGCTACATCGGCCAGCACCGACCACAGCAGCTCATCTTCATGGACGGCCGGGCCGATGTGTATGGAGACGATCTGCTCCAGATGTACGTAGCGATCATCGGCCTCCATGGCGATCCGCAGGACAAATTTTACCGCTATCGGATCGACTACGCCGTGTACCCGCCGGACACGCCGCTCGCCGACTGGTTCGATGCGTCGGCCAACTGGGAGCGGGTCTACCTTGACGAGACCGCCGCCATCTGGGTGCGCCGCTGATGCGCCGGGACCTGGCCCTTCTCTTCGCCCTGGCGCTCGTCACCCGTCTCGCCGCCGCCCTGGTGGTCGACTACCCGCCGTACACCGACCCCGCGTACTACCAGCTTGTCGGGGAGCAGCTGGCCGCCGGCCGTGGCTTCAGCGTCCCGGTCCTGTGGAGCTTCCTCGAGGTCGGCGGCCGCCTGCCCGCTGACCCGATGCTCCCCGTCCCCAGCAACGGGCACTGGATGCCGCTCACGTCCATCGTGGCGGCTGGATCGATCGCCGTCGTCGGCGACCTGCTGGGATCGTGGCGCGCCGCCCAGCTGCCGATGGTCCTCATCGGCGCCGCACTGGTCCCATTCACCCATTACATCGCCGTGGATCTGTGGGGCTCGCGATTCAACGGCTGGATCGCGGCCCTGCTCGTGCTGGCGGCGGGGCCGCTGCTGGTGATGGCCCCGCTGGTCGACGCCTTCGCCGTGTTCGGAGCGACCGGGGCAGCCGCGATCTGGAGCTCGATGCGGGCGGTTCGCGCTCCAAGGCCCGGCCCATGGCTCGTGGCCGCGGGCGCTTGCGTGGGACTGGCGACGCTGGCACGGGTCGACGGCCTGTTGCTCGGCGTGGCCCCGGCCGTGGCCTGGGCGGTGCGACGCGACTGGTCGTCCTGGCCGGCCCGCGTTGGCTGGGGGATCGCCAGCTTCGCGGCCGCGCTGCTCATCCTCGCGCCATGGATGGCAAGGGACCTGGCCGTCTTCGGCAGCCCGTTCCCATCGGCCGGCGGGCACACGCTGTGGATCACCAGCTATAACCAGCAGTTCTCGATCGCCCAGGATCCGTCGCTCGGGCAGTACCTGGCCTGGGGGGCGGGGAACATCATCGGCTCGAAGCTGGCGGCCTGGAGCGAACTGATCGGGCGGACAGCGGTGCTGCTGGGTGGGATCTTCATCCTGCCCTTCGGCTACGGGCTGTGGCGCGAGCGCCGGCGCACGGAGCTGCAGCCGCTCCTGGCCTATTTCGCGGTGATGTTCCTGGCGATGGGCGCCGTCTTCACCCTCCATGCCCCGAAGGGCGCCTTCTACCACTCGTCGCTGGCATGGCTCCCATTCGCCGCAGCACTGGCGGTCGCCAACCTCGCACCCGCAGCCAGCGCCGGGGGGCGGGCCTGGCCCTTCCTTCGACGGCCGGCGACGCACCGATTCCTGGCGGTCGCCGGGCTGGCGGGCGCATTCGCCCTCTCGCTGGCCGGCTCGGCGGTGCTGATCGGTCAGTGGTTGGACGCGCATGCGCGCCTCCGTCAGGCTGCCGACTTCCTCGTGGACCGCGGCGCGCAATCGGCAGTGGTGATGGCGTACGACCCCGCCGCACTTCACGCCTTGAGCGGAAATCCCGGCGTGGCTCCCCCGTTCGACCCCTTCCCCGTCATCGGGCGAGTGGTCGACGCCTACGACGTGCAATGGGTGGTGGTGACGCTGCCCCCCGGGGAGACGCGGGATCCGCTGGGGTTGTGGGATGGCGCATCGGCCACCGATTCCGCCGGGAACCACCCGGACTTCCTGCCTGCCGCCCCTGACTACGACGCGGCTGGGGTTCGCGTCTTCCGGGTCGTGCGCGAGGGTGGGCCACCTCGGAGTAGTACTTCCGGCGCCCGAAGTACTGTTGACCCGATGCACCTTTGACCGGGAGCATGGCCGCTGGCTCGGGTACTGCGCCGGGCCCGTACTAACGAGGACCAGCGACTTGCCACGGACCGCACGACGTCGAGTGCCATCCAGCGTCCCCATCGTCCTGCCGAGCGGCTTCGACCAGCTGCGGGCGCAGGCCGCGGAAAGCGTCACGCGCAATGCCTGGCGTCTTCGCGAGGTGGCCGAGATCTATCGCGAGCAGTACCGCAGCCGCCTCGACGAGTGGGTCCAGCTGCGTGCGCGGGTCGACCATCGCGTGGCGGCCCACCGTGGAACCGGTCCCTCGCCATCAGTCCTGCGAGCCGACCGCGATGCCCTGGGCAGGGAGCTCGCCGGCCTGCAATCGGGCCTGAAGCGGATCGATATCGCCGCTCGACAGATGGAGCTCGTCCTGACCTACCTGGCCAGCGACGACGAGCGCGCCTCCGAGCCGACCCTGTCCGACGCCGATCTCTCGCCGGCCGCAATCTCGCTGAAGATCATCCAGGCGCAGGAAGGCGAGCGTCAGCGTCTCGCCGAGGAGGTCCACGACGGACCTGGCCAGGTCCTGACCAACGCCATCTTCCAGGTCGAGTACCTCGACCGCGTGATCGACGACTCGCCGGAGACCGCGCGGGACGAGCTCGCGTTCCTGCGCACCATGCTGCGCGAGGGGCTTGATGAGGTGCGCTCATTCATCACCGCCCTCCGGCCTCCATCTGTCGACGTCGGATTGAAGCAGGCGATCACCGTTGCAGGGGCCGAGTTCGCGGCCAAGCACGGGATCGCCGTTGAGGTGTCGGTGCCGGGCATCGACTCCAAGGTCCCTGGAGAGGCCAAGGCACCGATGCTGCGCGTCGTGCAGGAAGCCCTCCAGAACGTTCGCAAGCATGCGGCCGCCACAACGGTCCGCATTAGCCTCGAGGAGGGTCACCTCGTGATCGTCGACAACGGTCGGGGCTTCGACGTCATGCGGCTCGCCTCGGCCAGCCGCAACTTCGGCCTGCAGTTCATGCGCGAGCGCGCCGAGCTGATGGGTTCGTCACTCCAAATCGAGTCCCGCCAGGGGGAGGGGACTCGCATCCTTCTTCGCATACCGGAGGTTCACTAATGGCTACCATGGCTGCCAAGGAGAAGATCGTGGAACAGGAAACCGAGCGTCGTAAGGGCGCCGACCGACGAGCCGCCGGGGCGAAGGCGCGCATCGTGATCGTGGACGGGCACACACTGTTCCGTCGTGGCGTGCGCAACATCCTCGAGCTCGAGGCCGACATGGAGGTCGTCGGCGAGGCCGGCAACGGTCGCGAGGCGATCACCACCATCCAGGAGCTGACCCCCGACGTCGTCCTGATGGACCTCACCCTGCCCACTCCCAACGGGATCGAGACGACCCAGCGGGTCAAGCGGGAGCTGCCGCATACGGCGATCATCGTCCTGGCGCCGAACGAGGACGAGGACCAGCTCTTCGAGGCGATCAGGGCCGGCGCCGCCGCCTATGTGCTGAAGGACATCGACCCGACGGACCTGATCGCGATCATCCGACGCGTTCGCGCCGGCGAGTACCTGATCAACGACAAGGTCTTCAGCAAGCCGGCCGTGGCCAGCCGGGTCCTCAAGGAGTTCCGGGAGCTGGCGGTCTACGGGGCCGACGCCCAGCCGATCTTCGCGCCGCTCTCGCCACGCGAGGTCGAGATCCTGGACAACATTGCCCAGGGGATGACCAACAAGCAGGTGGCCTATGCGCTGGGCATCAGTGAGCAGACGGTCAAGAACCACATGTCGAGCATCCTCCGCAAGCTGTCGGTGAATGACCGGACGCAGGCCGTCGTGTACGCCATGCGCCAGGGCTGGATCAAGATCCCGGAGGACTGAAAGCCGGAAGTCATCGCCGATCCGGTACTCCTGCGCCATGGGCAGGAGTGCCGGGGGCGCCTAGTCTGGGGACCTGTCGTCGACGGGTATCCGAAGGTGACATTCATCTCCTCCTCCGGCACAAGTGCCGCGCCGCAGCAGCGCGGCATTTGTGCTTCCTTCGCCTCGACGACTCTTGACAACCAGTTGGGGCTGCGCGAAGGTACGCATCCGGCTGCGGCTGGATTGGGACCATCGGGTCATGTTCGTACCCGTCATCGGCCCTCTACGCTGCGGCAGCCTTATCTTTAAAGGAAAGGAGGTAACGCGAAATATGATTCAGTTCATCAGCACTCTTCTCAACCGGTTCCGCCGTGAGGACGAGGAAGGTCAGACGCTCGTCGAGTACGGTCTGCTCCTGGCCCTCATTGCGATCATCGTGATCGTCGCCCTGCTCTTCCTGGGCCCGATCGTGAGCCAGATTTTCCAGAACGTCGGCGACAACCTGCAGGGCACCTGAGCCCCGCCAGGCATCGCTTAGACACGTCTGAGGCCCCCGGGAATCCGGGGGCCTCGGCACGTTCAGGGGACGACTCCGGGGGGCCGACCGCCTCTGAGGTACCAACGGCTGCATAGCCGATAAGTCCGGTCGATCCCGGTTGTCGCTGGCCCGTAGACTGTTGACCGCAGTCACAACGTCGGACAGACTGCACGGCCGGATTGTCATCATCCTCGCTCGAAGGGAAATACCGTGAAGCGATCAAACCGCCTGGTCATCCTCGTCGGCGTGCTGCTCGCCGTCCTGGCGTTCGTGGGCATCGTCGTCCTCCTGAGTCAGAAGCCCGCGGTCGTCGAGAAGCGCACGGTGGACGTCCTCGTCGCAAAGGCGGATATCGCCATCGGCGACGCGGTGACTCCCGAACTGGTCGAGGTCAAGGAGGTCGACCCCGGGGCGGTCTCCGGGACCCGCATCGCTGACCCCTCGCAGCTGCTCGGCTCGCCCGCCCTCTTCCCGATCAAGGCAGGGTCCCAGGTGAGCAAGGAGTCCGTGGGCCTGGGTCCAATCGGGACGACCTGCATCACCTGCCAGCTCGAGGCTGGTGAGAAGGCGATTGCCTTCCAGGTCGAGCGTGTCACCGGCCTCGACTTCCTGATCCAGCGGGGCGACCACATCGACATCATCTTCCGGGGAACGGTCCAGGTCCTCCAGCCCACCGCCGACTCGGACCCCGCCAACCCGCGCTTCGAGCCGATCACCGGGCTCGAGAGCGCTCCGACCGTGAAGACGCTGCTGCAGGACAAGCGTGTGCTGTATGTGAGCGCGACCAAGATCAAGCCCATCGCCGACCCGGCCGCCACCCCGGTCCCCGGCTCGACCACGAGGGCCGAGGCCACGATCGAGACGGTGGTGATCGTCTTCGCCGGCACCGATTCGGACGCCGAAGTCATCAAGTTCGCGCAGAACGACCAGAGCGTCCTCGGTCCGCTGACGGCGGTCTTGCGTGCCATCGACGACACGGTGATCGAGGACACGACCGGCGTCACCTTCAAGATCCTGGTCGAGCGCTTCGGGATCCCGATTCCGGACATCATCTCGGTCGAACTGCCGCCAGCCCCGTAAGGGCCTCGGCCACACCATCGCAGCACCCCAGGGAGACAACGTGATCAAGGTCCTCATCGTGGACGACATCCCGGAGACGCGGGAGCACCTCTCGAGGCTACTGGGCCTGGAGCGGGACCTCGACGTAGCTGGGACTGCCGGCACGGGCGAGGAGGCGATCAAGGTCGCCATGGAGCTGCGGCCCGACGTGATCGTGATGGACATCAACATGCCGGGGATGGATGGCGTGGCGGCTGCCGAGATCATCTCGCAGCGTCTCCCGACCTGCCCGATCATCATGATGAGCGTCCACGGCGAGGCCACGCAGCTGAAGCGAGCGATCTCCGCGGGCGCCCGCGAGTTCCTGGTCAAGCCCTTCAGCGGGGACGAGTTCTCCGCCAGCATCCGCACCGTATTCGAGCGGGAGATCGCTCGGCGAAGCCAGTTCGAGGCCACATTGCCGGCGGTGACTCCCCTGGTCACCCCGACCGATGACGGGGATCACCAGGTGATCGCCGTCTTCTCACCCAAGGGTGGAGCCGGACGGACCACCATCGCCACCAACCTCGCCGTCGCGTTGCAACGTGAAACGGGAGCCCGGGTCTGCCTGGTAGATGCCAACCTCCAGTTCGGAGACGTCGGCGTCCTTCTCAACCTGAATCCCAAGGACAAGTCGATCGCCGATGCGGTCGAGACCGGCGACCCGGACGGCGACATCGTCGACACATGCGTGATCGACCACTCGACCGGCATCCGGGTCCTGCTGGCTCCGCCATCCCCCGAGGGCGCCGATCTCGTCACGCCGCAGCACATGCGCAGCGTCATCGACCACCTGCGCATCGGCCACGAGTACGTCGTCATCGACCTCCCGTCGGGGCTGAGCGACCTCTCCCTGGCAGTGATGGATGCGGCCGATACGATCCTGGTGCTGTCCGCACTTGAGATCACGACCATCAAGAACGTCCGGCTCTTCCTGGAAGTGGCCGAGCAGCTCGAGTACGCCCGGGCGAAGATCAGGCTGGTGATCAACCGCGCCGACGCGGCGCAGGGGATCAGAATTGCCGACGTGGAGGCCTCCGTGCGCCGACCCATCGACGGGACGATCGTGTCGGACGGCCGCCTCTCCGTCCTGGCGGTGAATCGTGGCGTTCCGTTCGTCGTATCCCACCCCGACAGCCCACTCTCGCGCGATGTCACAAAGCTCGCACGAACCCTTGCCGGCGATGCCGGCGCCACCGTCGACCAGACCAACAAGCGCGGACTGTTTGCGCGCCGATAGCGCGGAAGGACTGACCAGATGTCACTGCTGAAGAGGATCGAGCGAGCGCGTCCAGGCGGCGAGGGGGAGCCGCAGGTGCCGGCCGCACCGCAGACGACGCCGGTTCCGTCGTCAGGCGGAAAGCCGGCCCCGCCTCCAACGGGCACCGGCGACGGTACGACTTCGCGCCCATTCCTTGGAGCCATGCCGGCCCGCGAGTCGTTCCGGGAGGCGAAGTATCGCGTCCAGAATCGGCTCATCAACGAGCTCGATCCCAAGCTCGACCTGAGCAACCAGGTCGAAGTCCGCCGTCAGATCGAGGAGCTGTTCGGCAGGGTCGCCGACGAGGAGGGCCTGGCCCTCACCCGCGCCGAGCGGGTGCGCATGCTCGAGCAGATCACCGACGAGATCCTCGGCCTCGGGCCGCTGGAGCCGCTGCTCCGCGACGAGACCATCACAGAGGTGATGGTCAACGGGCCGCAGCAGGTCTACATCGAGCGTGAGGGTCGGCTGGAGATGACCAACGTCACCTTCCAGAACGACGAGCACGTGATGAAGGTCATCCAGCGCATCATCGCGCCGATCGGCCGGCGCATCGACGAGTCGAGCCCGATGGTGGATGCTCGCCTTGCCGATGGCTCCCGCGTGAACGCGATCATCCCGCCGCTGTCCCTGGTAGGCCCGGTCCTGACCATCCGGAAGTTCGCCGCGACTCCTTTCACGGTTGAGGATCTGATCCGCTTCGGTACCGCGACGCCGGACATGTTCGAGTTCCTTGAGGCGTGTGTGAAGGCCCGCCTCAACGTCTTCGTCTCCGGAGGCACCGGCTCGGGCAAGACCACGATGCTCAACATCCTCTCGTCGTTCATCCCCGATGACGAGCGGATCGTCACCATCGAGGACGCCGCCGAGCTGCAGCTCCGCCAGGAACACGTGATCACGCTCGAGGCTCGCCCATCGAACATCGAGGGCAAGGGGGCCATCCCGATCCGCGAGCTGGTGCGCAACGCCCTCCGCATGCGGCCCGACCGCATCGTGGTAGGAGAGTGCCGTTCCGGCGAGGCGCTCGACATGCTGCAGGCCATGAACACGGGCCACGATGGCTCGATGTCTACCGGCCACGCCAACACCCCCAGGGACATGCTCTCGCGTCTCGAGACGATGGTCCTCATGGCAGGCATGGACCTGCCGCTCAAGGCCATCCGCGAGCAGATCGCATCGGCCGTTGACCTGATCGTCCACCAGAACCGCCTCAAGGATGGAACGCGCAAGATCGTGAACATCACCGAGGTCCAGGGCATGGAGGGAGACGTCATCGTCATGCAGGACATCTTCGTCTTCGAGCAGACCGCAGTCGTCGAGGGCAAGATCGAGGGCCGGCTGCGGCCGACCGGGATCCGTCCCAAGTTTGTCGAGAAGTTCGAAGTGGCTGGGATTCACCTGCCGCCGAACGTCTTCGGCTCGCCGTTCTAGGAGGAGTCTCGCGTCCATGGGCATGTTGCCGTTCCTCATCGCCGGTCTCGCCGCAGGCGCCATCCTGGTGACTGCGGTCGGCATCGCCATGAGCGGGGGGTCCGGCGGGGTGGCCGCTCGCCTCGAGCGCTATGCCCGCGCCGCCTCGGCCGGTCCGGCCGAGGCGGACGACGGGGACCGCGACTCCAAGGTGATCGCCGGACTGAGCCGAGTGATCGAAGGGCAGGACCTCGCGACGCGCCTCTCGACCGAGATCGCCCGCGCCGACCTCAAGCTGCGCCCGGCGGAGTTCCTCATCGCATGGATCGCCTCGCCGTTCTTCTTCGCGTTTGTGGCCTACGTGGTCGGGTTCGTCGTCCCCACCCTCCACCACCCGGTTGCGCTCGCGACCGTGTTCGCGGTCGGTGCCTATTTCCCCCGCTGGTACATCGGCTTCAGGCAGCGCAAGCGGCTGCGGGCCTTTAGCGAGCAGCTGCCCAATACCATCACCCTGCTCGCCAACTCGCTCCGCGCCGGCTCGTCGTTCCTGCAGGGCGTGGAGCTGGTGACGCGGGAGGCGCAGCCACCGATCTCCGAGGAGTTCGAGCGGGTGGTGCGGGAGATGAGCCTGGGCGTGGCCCTGCAGCCGGCGCTCGGCAACCTGGTTCGCCGCGTGAAGTCGGAGGACCTGGAGCTGATGGTCACCGCCATCAATATCCAGAGCCAGGTGGGTGGGAACCTCGCCACCGTCCTTGACTCGATCGCCTTCACCATCCGCGAGCGGATCCGGATCGTTGGTGAGATCAGGGTGCTCACCTCGATGCAGCGCTACAGCGGCTACGTCATCACCCTGCTCCCGGTCGGGCTGGCCGGGATCCTGCTGCTGATCAGCCCCAACTACATCACTGCGCTGTTCCGCAATCCACCCCAGACGCTCGGCCTGCCAACCGGGGTCATCTTCCTGATCGTCGGGCTGATCAGCATGGCGATCGGTTACTTCTTCATCCGCCGCATCGTCGACATCAAGGTCTGATAGCCATGCCACCCGCCGTTCTCCTCATCGCCGCGCTCGCCGCCATGGCGGTGCTCGTCCTGACCTATGGCCTCGCGAGCCGCGGGTCACGCAACGTCGTTCAGCAGCGGCTCGATCAGCTCGTCGTTCAGCCCAAGAGCCTGGAGGAGCTGGAGCTGCAGCAACCCCTCGCCGAGCGGGTCCTGCGCCCGATCGTCCAGCGCCTGTCGCGCATGGCCAGCCGTGGCGACTCGGGTGGGTTGATCGCCCGCGCCGACGCCAAGCTGGAGCGGGCGGGATATCCCGGCGGCCTCCGCGGCGCGGACTGGATGGGCGTCAAGGTCCTCGCCACCATCATTCTTGGCGTGGGCCTGGGACTGCTGGGGTTGCTCATCGGCAGGGTCCAGCTGGCCTTCGTGTTCGGCATCGCCGGCGCGGGGCTCGGCTACATGGCGCCTGAATTCTGGCTGGGCGGCCGTGCCCGCAAGCGGTCCTTCGCCATGGTCCTGCAGCTGCCTGATGCCCTCGACCTGCTGACCATCTCGGTTGAGGCCGGTCTCGGGTTCGACGCGGCACTCGCCAAGGTCGTGGAGAAGATGGAGGGGCCGCTGGTGAACGAGTTTCGCCAGGCACTGGCGGAGATCCGCATGGGCCGCACCCGACGCGACGCGCTGCGCGATGTCGTGGCCCGCGCCGACTCGCAGCCGATCAGCAACTTCATCGGAGCCATCGTGCAGGCCGAGCAGCTCGGCGTGCCGATCGCCAAGGTCCTGCAGATCCAGTCCCAGCAGCTGCGCATTGAGCGACGCCAGCGCGCCGAAGAGATGGCGGCCAAGGCACCGGTCAAGATGCTGTTCCCGATGGTCGGCTGCATCTTCCCGACGATCTTCATCGTCATCCTCGGTCCGGCAATCATCACGGTCATTTCCGGACCCGGCATCTGACATGCAGCCGGCGCTCCGGCCGGCCCTCCTGCTGGTCGATGACGACCCAACCCTCCTCTCAGTCCTCGCGCGCCGCATGGCGCGCGAGGGCTACGAAGTGCTGACCGCGCCTTCGGGCGCCCAGGCCCTGACGCAGCTCGAGCAGCGCTGGCCGTCCCTCCTGATCGTCGACCTGATGATGCCCGGCATGGACGGCTTCGAGTTGTGCGCGCGGGTCAAGCGGATCGCGGACCTGCCGATCATCGTCCTCTCCGCGGTGGATGCGTCGGAGGCCAAGGTCCGCGCGCTGGAGGACTATGCCGAGGACTACATCACCAAGCCGTTCGACCCCGACGAGCTGGTCGCGCGCGTCCAGCGCGTCCTCAGGCGATCCGCCACCGGGCATTCCCAGGTCGTGCTGGATGGCGGCGACCTCCAGATCGACCTGACCGGGCGCCGCGTCACCCGGCCCGGCGGCTCGTTCCCGCTGACCCCAACCGAGGTGCGGCTCCTCCACGTGATGATCGCCCAGATGGATCGGACCGTCCCCACCGACACCATCCTCAACCGTGTCTGGGCAGAATCGGACGGAGCCGATCCCTCCTACGTGTGGGTCACGATCCGCCGATTGCGGCGCAAGGTCGAGGCCGACCCCGATCGCCCGCGATTCCTGGTCACCGAGCGCGGGGTTGGCTACCGGCTCGTCTCCTCCACCGCGGCGGATCGCGCGGCGGCGGAGTAGCAGATTGGGGATCGGGCGCCCGTCCCTTCGCCTCCTGGCGGTGCTGCTGACCGCGGCACTGCCGCCGCTGGTCGCATTCGGTGCCGTAACCCTGGCTGAACCGACCTGGATGCAGCGTGTCGGCGCGGTGGTCGCGGTTCTGATACTGGGCGGCGGAGGGATACTCTGGATCGCGCTGATCGCCGTGGTGGCTGCCCGCCCGATGGCAAACGACGCCCGCTCCATCGCCGCCCTGGCCGAGAGAGGTATGGCGAGCACCGACGATGGCCTGTCAGCGGCGCAGCGAAGGCTGGCGACCACGCTCGAGGATCGCAACCGTCAGATCTCCGATCTGGCCGACCTGATCCGGGTGGCCCCGATCTCGAAGGACGCGATGGCGGTGGCGCACGCCATGGTCGCCGGCGCGCGGCAGGTCACCGGCGACCCGACCTGGCTCCTCGCCATCCTGCGCGTACCAGAGACACGGGACCTCGAACCCGGGGTCTACGGGCCGAACGCCGAGTCCCCGCCGGGCACCCTGGACGAGGTGCATCGCTGGGCGGCCACTGCCGAGGGGCGTGGCCCAGCTCCGCGCGACGCCCGGCTCGTGGCGGGCCCATGGGGCGCGTTCACCATCGTCGATGTCGCCGCGGGCGATGACTTGCGCGCCATCCTGCTTGCCCCGTGGGAGGGTCGGCCGGATCCCTCCCCGGCTGAGCTGAACCTCTTCGGCCTCATCGGCCAGCACGCCGCCACCGCCCTCGAGCATGCCCTGCTGTACACCCGCTTGCGCGTTCAGACGGAGGAGCTGAATCGGATGGCCGCCGTCCAGACCGACTTCCTGCGGGGCATCACCCACGACCTGCAGACGCCGTTGACCAGCATCCGGGCAGTCGCATCGGAGCTTCAGCAATCGGACGGGGTCGACGATACCGCGCGCAACGACCTGGAGACGATCGCTCAGCAGGCGGATCGACTTCGCCGGATGGTCGGCCAGCTGCTTGCCGTCTCTCGGCTGGAGGTGGGGGCGCTCACGCCGGTGCAGGAGGTCTTTCGCGTCGCGCCGGTCGTCCGTCGCACCTGGGACGCCCTGCGAGCCGGTGAGCATCGGCTGGTCGTCGAGGAGGAGGGGCCGCCCCACCTGGTCGTGGCTGATCCCGATCGGCTCGAACAGGTGCTATGGGCCCTGATGGACAACGCCGTGAAGTACAGCCCCGCCGGCTCCACCATCCGGGTTCACGTTGGGCTCGTGCACGCAGGCCCCGGGGATCTCATCTCGGAGATCGCGATCCGCGATCAGGGGGTCGGGATGGACCCGACCACGCGAGCGAAGGCATTCGAGCAGTTCTTCCGTTCCGATGACGCCCGTCGGCTGGTCCCGGACGGGAGCGGGATCGGCCTGTATGCGGCGCGAGGGCTGGTGGTGGCAATGGGCGGAGGGATCTCGATAGAAAGCGAGCCGAAGGTCGGCACCACGGTTCGCCTCACCCTCCCGGCAGAAACGACGGATGAAACGGGCGAGGACGACGCCAGCCAGGAGCCGATGGAGTCATGGGCCGATACGTCCGCGTCGACAACCTGACCCGGGGCACATCGGTGGCCGAGCGCTGCCGCGTCGCCGCCTCGCTCCGTGATCGGACGGTGGGGCTCCTGGCCACGCCGAGCCTGTCGGGCGGCGAGGGGCTGCTGATCGAGCGCACGCAGTCGATCCACATGTTCTTCATGCGCTACCCGATCGACGTGGCCTTCGTCGACCGGCACGCCACGGTCACCCGCACCGTGACGGGCCTGCGCCCCTGGCGCGTGGTGCTCTGGGCTCGGGGTGCCCGAGACTGCATCGAGCTGCCAGTCGGCGCGATGGCGGCCAGCGGCACCACGGCGGGCGACCAGCTGGCGGTCACCGACCTCGCCTGACGACGTTCTGACGGGGACGAAGGTACTACGCCTCGAGCAGCCGAATGCCGATGGCATGCAAGGCATCCGGCAAGGTCGCGTCGGGATGATGCAATCGTGCGTAATCGATCTCGAACCCGGCGCTCGGGCCTTTCGCGGCGAGGGCAATCCCTCGTCGAGATGGCGCTCATCCTGCCGTTCCTCATCGCCTTTGCCGGCGGAGCGACCGACATGGCGCGCGCCTATCAGGCCTGGCTGACCATCGAGTCAGCGGCCCGCAACGCGGCCGAGTACGTTGCCACCAACCCCGCGGACACCGATGCCGCCCTCGCCCTTGCCGACGCGAAGGAGGTCGTCTGCCAGGAATCCCAGGACGCTCCTGGCTTCACCCCGGGCAACGGCGCCAACGCCATCAAGAACTGCACCTCCCCGGTCACGACGGTCCCGTCCTTCACGGTCAGCACCTCCCAGACCGGAGCGTCGGCCGCAAACCCGATCGCCACCGTCCACGTCCAGGTGACGCTGCCCTTCAATACGCTCTTCCCCTACCCGCTCATGCCGCACGACGGCTGGACGCTGACCGCGGACGCCCACTACGCGGTAGTGCGCAACCGATGACCAGACGCTCCAAGCCACGCGGCCAGGCGATGGTCGAGTTCGCCCTGATCTTCCCCGTCTTCATCTTGCTGCTGGTCGGCATCTTCGACCTGGGCCGGGTGATCTGGGTGAACGACACAATCGCCACCGCGGCCCGCGAGGCGGCCCGCTACGCCATCGTGCACGGCGAAAAGTCAACGTGCCCGGTCGGTCCCGCCGCACCCGGCACGGAGATACCGGCCGCCGACGCCAGCTGCCCGTACCCCTCTCCCTCGAGGCAGTCGATCAAGGACGTCGCCCACAAGTGGGCCGCCGGCACGAGCGCCAATGTCACCGTCTCGGTCTGCTACGGCGTCGTGACCTCGTGCACGGGCGACGTCGATGAGGTGAGCAACCCGGTGCCCAACAACGCAAGGGGAACGCAGGTGATGGTGACGGTCACCTCGACGGTCGGCCTCTCGCTCCCATCGCTCGTCGGGTTCTCCGGATTCGACCTCTCGTCCACCTCAACCATGTTGGTGAATCACTGATGTTGCGACGCAAGCATTCCAACGAGTCCGGCCAGGTCCTGATCATCTTCGCCTTCGCGTTCATCGGCATCATCATGATGCTGGCCCTGCTCTTCGACGGCGCACGCGCCCTCGTGCTGCGGCGCCAGATGCAGGACGCCTCCGACGCCGCCGCCCTTGCCGGCGCGAATGTGATCCAGGGACTCTCGCCGAAGCAGTGCAGCGCCAGCAACGGCCCGCCTCCGGGCGCACCGGTAGCGGCGGTGACGACCGCGGCCAAGGCCAGCGTTGCGGCCAACCTGCCCAACTACCCGCAGGGCAACGTGGTGGTCACCTGTGTTGCCGATCCCTTGATGCTCAACCAGGGCGTCAAGGTCCGCCTTGACGACGACTCGCCGACCTTCTTCGGATCGATCTTCGGCGGCGGGCCACTCTCGGTGGCGACCGACAGCTCGGCGGTCAATGGCGACAACATCAAAAACAACTACTCGGTGGTTATGCTCAACCCTTCGGACCTGACCTGGCCGAACAACCAGCGCGGATGCCCCTCATTCCTGCTCTCGGGTGGGCCGACGGTACAGTTCGACAGCGCGATCTACATCGACTCCTCGTGCACCGCCGTCAACGGCGGCGCCTTCTCGACGAACGGGAACTCCGCCTCGTTGACGATGGGCGCTGGCGTCCCGATTCGGATCGTCGGCGAGTACAAGCCGCAGGCCCTGACCATCACCCCCGCCCCCCTCGAGCATCAGTCGGTGAAGGCCGATCCTCTTGCCTGGCTGGCGGCTCCGCCGATCAGCTCCCTGAAGGTCCAGTCCAACAACAAGCTCGTGATCGGCCAGGGCCAGAGCAGCTCGACCGTCGTCCTGGAGCCCGGCGTCTACAAGGGCGGCATCCAGCTCAAGAACCAATCAATCGCGTACCTGCACCCGGGGATCTACGTGATGGACGGTGGCGGCTTCGAGATTGGCGCTGGCCAGAAGGTATACGCGCTGCCCGCCAGCAAGAGCAACACGACCGACGCAACCTGGGCGACCGATTGCGTGGCATCCAACTGCGGCATCCTGCTCTACAACACGGGCACGACTGGCAACGGCGCCTTCGCGATGAAGAGTGTATCGATCGGCGCTCAGGCCACCTTCAAGGTCCGCTCCTACAACCCCGATCCCGCCGCCGACAGCACCGTGCTGGCGGATGGAACCCCCTACCACAACGAGACATACCGGCACCTGCTCATCTGGCAGTCGGCCGCGCCGGTCCCGACCAGCAGCTACGTGCAGCCGGTGATGGCGCTGAGCGGTGGCGGCAACGTGTTCATGGCCGGCACGGTCTACGCCCCATCTGCCAAGGTGCAGATGGGTGGCAACTCAGGTGGGTCCGGCGGCGACACCGTCGACCTGACCCTGCAGTTCATCACCTGGGACCTGGAGCTGTACGGCAACTCCAGCTTCCACTTCCGCTACAGCGCGGACATGTTCCCGAAGCTGCTCGACTACGGCCTGATCGAGTAGCTCCCCGGTCATCTTCCGCTCCGCTCAACCGCGGTCCAGCCACGCCGGACTGCGGTTCGACGTAAGCGGCAGCTAAGCGGCCGGTACAGCTCCACCGGGCAGGCTGTCCGAATGCGCCTGCTGGACCTGCTCCTCCCGCCGGCGTGCGCGGGCTGCGGCCGATTCGGCCACCTCGTGTGCAACGACTGCGTGAGGCGGTTTCGCGCGGCGTCCACGCCCGACGACCGGTTCGTGGCATCGGATCCCGGGACGCTGGTTGGCGACGCGCTCGAGCTGGCGAAAACGGCATTCGTGCATGGCGGAACTCTGCGACGGGCCCTGCAGCGGCTCAAGTACGGTGGCAGTGGCAGCATTGCTGTTCCGCTGGCACAGGCCGCAGCGCCCGCCCTGGAGGCCCTGACGCGGGTCTGCGGGCCGCTTCCGCTCGTCCCGGTGCCGGTCCACGAGGCGCGCCTGCGCCAGCGTGGCTACAACCAGGCAGCTCTTCTCGCCGATGCGCTGGGCGCCGAGGCCGGGCTGCCCGTGCTCGATATCCTCGAACGCCGCAGGGCCACCGCCCGCCAGCACGGCCTGGGGAAGGCGGCTCGACTGCACAACCTGCGGGGCGCGTTCGCGCTGCGCGATGGGGATCGGACTCCGCCGCACCTCATCCTGGTCGACGACATCCTCACGACCTCGGCGACCCTGGAGTCCTGCGCGCAGGTCCTCCGCGACGCGGGAGCGTCCTCGGTCTACGGCTTCGCGGTCGCCCGGGAGGTCTGATCCGGAGTCCTCGTGGCGCTGGTGCTACCGTAGTGGTCATCAGAACGGAGGACCCGAGATGAGGACCACCGTGAACTCGCGCAACCTCGAGCTGACGGACGAGTTGCGCGCCCAGATCGACCGCAAGCTGCATCGCCTTGAGCGGATCACGCACCCGGACGCCGATGCCACCGTGGAGCTGCTCGTCCACGCCTCGCGTGCCGCGGAAACCTCCCACGTGGCCGAGGTGAGCCTCGTCAACAACGGGACGGTCATCCGCTCCGTCGGCGCCGGCCCGAGCATGAGCGCGGCACTCGACAGCCTGGTCGATCGACTCGAGCGACAGGTGGTCCGCGCCCGCGAACGCCCGCGGAGTGTCCGTGATCGCGCGGAGGAGGGCCTGCAGGGCCGATCCAACCCTTCGGAGACGCCTGCTGGCGAAGCCGATGCAGAGGCATCCGGCGTGCCCCGCGTGGTCGAGATCAAGCGCTACGACATGACGCCGATGTTCGAGGAGGACGCCATCCTGCGCATGGACGAGCTTGGCCATGCCTTCTTTGTCTTCCTCAACGCGGAGACTGATCGCATCGGGGTGGTCTACCGCCGTGGCGACGGCGCCTACGGCATGATCGATCCGGTGGTCGAGCGCTCCGGGAGGGCCAGCTGAGGGGCTTGGCGGGCGTCAGCCCGTCAGCGTGGGCAGGATCAGCAGCGCGGCGACGATCGCCATCACCGAGACGAAGAAGACGAGCAGCGCGATCGCCATCAGGTCGAGGCGTCGCGGCGCCCCGGGTTCGGGCTCCATGGCCGGCACCCTAGCACGACGCCAGCCGCGCCGCCGTCTCACGTGGCCGGCCGAAGCACCGCGCGTCGGGATCCACCTGGGGGTCGCCGGCGGCCTGCTGAAGGCCGCGCGCCGGGCACGACAGATCGGGGCGACCGCCCTCCAGATCTTCAGCGACAACCCGACCGCGTGGCGCCGCCGCCCCGAACCACCAGCCGATGCCGCCGCATTCGTCGCCTTCTGCGCTCGTGAGGGGATCGCTCCGGTCGCCATTCACGCCAGCTACCTGATCAACCTGGCCGGATCGGCCCAGCCCTTTGCGCGCCAGTCGGTCGAAGGCCTCAAGTACGAGATGCAGCGCGCTCCAGCCTATGGCGCGACGCTCGTGAACACGCATATCGGATCCCATCGTGGCGACGGGCGAGGGCGCGGCGTCGCGCGCCTGGCCGCCAGTGTCTCCGAGGTGCTGGCCGGCTCGCCCGCGGGGGTACGGCTCGTGCTCGAGAACTCCGCGGGCGGCGGCGACACCCTTGGGGACACGCTCGAGGAGCTGGCCGCCATCCTGGACGCCGTGACGGCCGGCGAAGGCCGACAGTTGGTTTTCTGCCTAGACACGGCGCACCTGTGGGGCGCCGGGTACGACATCTCGACGGCGAGCGGTGCCACCGCGGTGCTCGATCGATTCGATCAGCTGATCGGGCTCGATCGGCTGGCGCTGGTTCACCTGAACGACTCGCGATCGCAGCTGGGGTCACGCGGGGACCGCCACGAGCACATCGGGGCGGGGAGGATCGGAGCGGCCGGCCTGGCGGCCTTCCTGCGCGATCCGCGCCTGCCCGGGCGAACGGCCCTGGTGATGGAGACCCCTGGTGTGGACGAGGGCTTCGACGCGGTCAACATGCGCCGCAGCTGGCTGCTCTATGGGGGTGCGGACACGCTCGCGGTCCTTCCGGCCCGGGCCTTTAGGACCTCTCGAGCATCGACGCGAGGAGCCGGCAGGAGCTAGATGTGGCTCCGAATGGCTTCGTTGACGACGGTGGGCGTGATGGGCTCGCACCGGACCCACAGGCAGCTATTTCTCAACGACGGGGAAGAACGCGCCGCGCAGCCGCCCCGACCACGGCTACTTCTCTCTGGGCGCGAATTCCGCATGTGCCAGGTCCCCTCACCCCCGTTTCGCCGGGGGATTCTCCGTAGGCGAGAGGTAGCACCTCTGTCGCCAGGTCCCAGCCGAGGACACCTAGGTGCGGTAGCCGTTCCCGTTGCCGTTGGCGAGGTCGGGCTCTGCACCGTTCGTGTCGTCTCGCAGCCGCCGTCCTCGGAGCGCGATGTAGGTCTGCATCAGGCCGCGAACATCGGCCTCCGAGAGGAGATCGTCCCCGCGCAGCGCATACTCGACCCTCGCCGTGGGCTGCAGCTGCCGGGCGCCCTGCGTTGCGAAATAGGCGGGGCCGTCGGACTCCTCCCGGATCTCGCGCAGGCCGCGGGCCAGCTTGGTGGCAGTGCCCAGCGACGGCATCCGGTCGCCCTTGATGAGCCGGGAGATGGTCGAGTGATCGACCCCCGACTGCAGGGCCAGCTGGCGCTGGCTCATCTTCTTTTCCTTCAGCTGGCCTCGCAGCCAGCTGTTGAACGACCGCGGAGTCTGGAGCGTCATGCGCCTTCGTCCTATGCCGTCGCCCACCCGGACATGAATCGCCCAAGTGGTGCGTGCGAGCAACCGCAGAATCGCAGTGGCGGGGTAGTCTCTCAATGGGAGAAAGGTACCGACCGCATGCGGCATGCGGTTCCGGCGTCAGGCTCGTGCGGCCTCCGCACCGGAGCTGCCGGCGTGCGCACGGCGGACCTTTGCGGAGAAGGCGTACAGGATGCCGCCGAGCAGGATCACGGTCAGGATGCTGATGGCCCGATCCGTGAGCGCGACCGCCACCGCGGGCTCGCCGACCACGCCGTACAGCGTCAGCAGGCCGACGATCCCGGCCTCCACGAAGCCGACACCGGCAGGGGTGAGCGGGATGGCCGTCAGGAGTGATCCGGCGAGCGCCACGAAGAGCGACGCGCTGATCCCCAGGTTCGCGTCAGGGAGCTCCAGGGCGCGGATCACGAAGAACAGGCGCAGCCCTTCGAAGAGCCAGATCACCGTGGTCAGGGCGCCGATCACCGGCACGCTGCGGACGGTGAGGGCACCGGTGCTCCCCTCGTGGAAGCGCTGGTAGAGGTCGGCCACGCGCTCCGGGAGGAAGCGCGTCAGGTGCCCCCCGAAGTAGTTCAGGCCGATCACCAGCACGACCAGGATCGCCGCCACTGCGAAGCCGGCCAGGAAGAGCGCATCGATCTCGGGCCGCGAACGCCCTCGGAAGCTCCAGAAGCCCGCCGCCAGGGCGAGCGTGAAGATGACCACGATATCGGCAATCCGCTCGATGAAGATCGTGCCGACCGTGCGCGAGATGGAGCCGCCGTAGTTGCCCTTCAGCAGATATGCGCGGTACAGGTCGCCCAGCTTCGCCGGCACGAGGCAGTTCACGAACCAGCTGAGAAACAGGATCTCGGTGGCATCCCGCCGCCCGATGTGCGTCCCCACGCGACCGAGGACGAAGCGCCAGCGGAGCCCTCGCAGCGGGAATGTCGCGTAATAGGCCAGCGTCGCCAGCAGCAGGAAGAGCGGGTTCGCGGAGGAGATCTGGCTCCAGGTCTCCCCGAGGTCGATGTTCAGGACCACCCTGAAGAGGAGGACCAGCATCGCCACGCCGAAGACGATCGAGCCGATCGTCCGCAGGTTGAGGAAGCGCCGCGCCAGGCTTACCTCGCGCTCGGGGATCGCCTCCTCGGGGGGTGCGCCAAGGAATTCGCCCGGCTCGTACAGCGAGTGGCCGTGCTCGCGTTGGCCAGCCTGGTGGCCCTCGCCGCTCAACGCCCAAGCCGTTTGCGCAGGGCCTTCGACCAGACCGCCCAGCGCGTCGTGGCGTGGATCAGCTTGGTAGAGCGAGTGCCGTGCCATTCGTTCTCGCGCAGCGCGACTCGCAGCTCGTCGGCGGTCTCAAAGGCGGGCAGCGCGTTGAAGCTCATCGCGACCTCGAGCCCGGAATGGGCGTCCGAGCAGGCGATCCCCGGGATCCCGTAGCGAGCCGCGAGATCCGCAGCCTGCTCGTTGTGCCGGGCCAGGGTGACGCGGCTGTTGAAGACCTCGATCGCATCGATCTTTCCGGCGTCGGCGAGCCGCAGCAGCGGAGCCTCCCGGATGTGCGACCGGCGGAAGGGGTCGTAGGGATGTGGGATCGACACCAATCCACCCTGCGCGTGGATCTCGTCGGCCGTCTCCTCGGCCGTCGAGCCCGGCGCGATCGTGCTGGTCAGAAAGATCCCCACCACCTCGCCGTCGGCGGTTGAGACCTCCTCCCCGAGCACGATGTGCAGCCGGTCCTCGAACCCCTGCGCCAGCACCCGATCCCTGACGGCGATCGCGCCCTCGACGTTGTTGTGGTTGGTGACGGCGATGTGCGTCAGGCCGCGCTCCATGGCGAGGCGGATAAGGCGATCCTCGGTGAGGAGCGAATCCCTGCTGTATCGCGTGTGGATGTGGAAATCGGCGAAGGCCAGCGCACGGCGGCTGGCCGCTGCGATGGGCCCGGCCTCGACATCGGCTCCTGCCGCGATCGAGGCCGGCGCGGCGACGGTCACGAGCCCCGTACCAGGCTCTTGCGGAACTGGTCGAAGTGCTCGAGCGCGAGCCCCGTCCCGACCGCGACCGAGTTCAGTGCGTTATCGGCCACGTGACATGGGATACCCGTCACCTGGGTGAGCAGGGCGTCGATGTTTCGCAGCAGCGACCCGCCGCCGGTCATCACCATTCCCTTGTCGATGATGTCGCTCGACAGCTCCGGCGGCGTCTGCTCCAGCACGTTGCGCACGGCGGTGATGATCTGGGCCAGCGGCGCCTCGATCGCCTCGGTCACCTCGCCGGAGGTGATCGGGATGGTGCGTGGCAGGCCGGCGATCATGTCGCGCCCCTTGACCTCCATCTGCATCGGCTCGTCAAGCGCCAGGGCTGAGCCGATGCCGATCTTGACCTCCTCGGCGGTCCGTTCGCCGACCATGAGGTTGTACTTACGGCGTATGTAATTCGCGATCGCCTCGTCGATCTTGGTGCCGCCGACCCGCACAGAATCCGCCACCACGATGCCCCCCAGCGCGATCACGGCGATCTCGGTCGTGCCGCCGCCGATGTCCACGATCATGTTCCCCGAGGGCCCCGAGATCGGAACGCCGGCGCCGATGGCGGCGGCCAGCGGCTCGTCGATCAGGTAGGCGTCGCGCGCTCCGGCCTTCATGGCCGCGTCGCGCACAGCCCGCTTTTCAACGCTGGTGACCCCGGACGGGACGCTGATCATGACGTCGGGCTTGAAGAGGCGGACGCGGGAGACCTTGTTGATCACGTAGCGCAGCATCGCCTCGGTGATCAGGTAGTCGGCGATGACACCGTCACGCATGGGGCGGATGGCACGCACGTTGCCGGGGGTGCGCCCGATCATCTCGCGCGCCTCTTCGCCGACCGCCACCAGCCGGTTGTCATCGTCGTTGATGGCGACCACGCTCGGCTCGTTGAGGACGACCCCCTTGCCCTGCACGTAGACGAGGATGTTCGCCGTTCCGAGGTCGATCCCGATCTTCATGCGGCGTTCATTGTGACCCGAGGCGCTCCATCGCGGCGGCCAGCCGCCGTTCGCGGGTCTCAGGCCGCTTCGCCTCGGCGACAGACAGCCCCCGCCCGCCGTAAGGCATCACGCTGCTCTGGTACGGCACCCCGTTGACGATCCCGACGACGCGCATCTGCCTGAGACCCCCAAGGGCGGTCGCGACCTCCGGCGGCACGAGGACCATGGCGCCGCCGCCACGCCCTGCCTCCAGCTCCGCCGTGAACCGATGGGTGCCCGACACGGTGCCTCCTACGCGTCAATTCGTGTGATCTGGGCGCCGAGGTCGACGAGCTTGGACTCGATCGCCTCGTAGCCACGGTCGACGTGCTCGACCCCCGAGATCACGCTGGTCTCGGCGGCCGCCAGTGCGGCGAGGATGAGCGTCGCGCCGGCTCGCAGGTCGGCGATCTCCACCTCGCGACCGTGCAGCGGGGTCGGCCCGGCGATGCGCGCGTGGCGCTCGTCGAGCACCTCGATCACCGCCCCCATCTTGACCAGCTCGGTCGTGTAGTCGAGCCGGTCCTCGTAGATCGTCTCGTGGATGGTCGAGACGCCATCGGCCTGCGTCATGAGCACGGACAACGGGGCCTGGAGATCCGTCGGGAAGCCCGGGTACGGCTGAGTCTCGACATCGGCCGGTTGAATCCCGTCGCCTCCGCGCACGCGCAGCCCGCCGCCATCCTCCTCGAAGGTCTCGGTCGAAATGCCCATGCCCGTCAGCAGATCGGTGAAGGCGGAGAGGTGTGTCGGGTCGACGCCGCGCACGGTGATCTCGCCGCCGGTCACCGCCGCGGCCATGGCGAAGGTGCCTGCCTCCAGCCGGTCGCCGAGGACGCGGTGCTCGACTCCGCGCAGCCGGTCCACCCCTTCGATCTCCAGCCGATGTGGAGCAGTCCGTTCGATCTTCGCCCCCATGGCCTGCAGCATCGCCACCAGGTCGTCGACCTCCGGCTCCTGGGCGGCGTTCTCGATGACGGTGCTGCCGCGGGCCAGGGTGGCGGCCAGCATCGCGTTCTCGGTCCCCATCACGGTCACGTACGGGAACGCGATGCGCGCGGCTCGCAGCCCGCGCGGCGCCTGGGCGAAGTAGTAGCCGTTCTTGTATTCGATCTCGGCTCCCAGGGCCTGCATGGCCTCGACATGGAGGTCCACGGGGCGCCTCCCGATCCGGTCGCCACCCGGGTTGCTGATGATCACGCGCCCGAAGCGGGTGAGGAGCGGGCCGAGCAGGATGAACGACGAGCGCATCTTCCTCGCCGCCTCGAGCGGAACGAAGAGCCAATCGGCATGGGCGGCGGTGATCTCCAGGCCGTCGCCCTCGAGCGGGCTGACCGAGAAGCCGATGTCGGTCATGGCCCCGCGCAGGATCTGCACGTCGCTGATGCGCGGCACGTTGCGCAGGACGCAGCGATCGTCCGTCAGGACGGCAGCGGCCATCATCTTGAGGACCGCGTTCTTGGCGCCGGCGATCCGCACCTCGCCGCGGAGCGGCACGCCGCCGGTCACGATGAACTTCTGCATCAGCCGATGACCCGCGCTAGGCGGGCCACGCCTCCTTCCACTCGTGCGGACCGAGATGATGGCCGTCGCACAGGCCCACGCGACCGCCCATGTGGCGCGAGGGCAGGAAGGGCTGCATGCCCGCCTCGAACGGGGTCGGGGCCGCGTTGCAGAGCATGTAGCGCCGCTCCCTCGCCCAGCCATATGCGTGGTCGCTGGAGCAGAAGGCGTACCCCTTGCTGAAGTTGGCGGATGCCGCGGCCTGGTCGCCGGGCAACCCGATCGGTCCTGACTCGCGCACGATCTCGATCCGCACCGGCAGCTGAGCGAACCGGGCAGCGCAGTGGTCGCAGGCCTGCATCCGGGGCCTCAGCCCCGCGAGCGCCGGCGGGTGGCGATCCGCTCCCGCATCAAGGCGGTCTGGAGAGCGGCACGTACGCGGGCGATGTCGACCGGGTCCTTGGACTGCTCAAGCTCCGACTCGGCGCGCTTGCGCGCCTCGATGGCCTTGGCCTCGTCGATCTCGTCAGAGTGCTCCGCTAGGTCGGCCATCACGATGACCTTGTCCGGCCGCACCTCAACGAACCCGCCGCTGATGAGCATCGACTCCTCGCTCCCGCCCTTCTTGATCCGCAGCTCCCCAACGCCGAGCGAGCTGATCAGCGGCGTGTGGTGCGGCAGGATGCCGAGCTGACCGTTGCGGCCCGGCACGATGACCATGTCGACGTCGTCGTCGTAGACCATCCGCTCGGGGCTGACGATCTCCAGCTTGAGCGGCATCAGCCCATCTGCTCCGCATTCGCGACCACGTCCTCGATCTTGCCGGCCATGAAGAAGGCCTGCTCGGGGAGCTGGTCGTACTTGCCCTCCAGGATCTCGCGGAAGCCGCGCACCGTCTCCTTGAGCTCCACATAGGCGCCTGAGCGCCCGGTGAACTGCTCGGCCACGAAGAACGGCTGGCTCATGAAGCGCTGCAGGCGACGAGCCCGCGAGACGGAGACCTTGTCCTCCTCCGACAGCTCATCCATGCCGAGGATGGCGATGATGTCCTGCAGGTCCTTGTAGCGCTGGAGCGTCCGCTGCACCTCCCGCGAGACCTCGAAATGCTCGTCCCCCACGATGCGACGATCGAGCACGGTCGAGGTCGAGGTCAGCGGGTCGACGGCGGGGTAGATGCCCAGCTCCACGATCGAGCGCTCGAGGCGAATCGTGGAGTCGAGGTGCGCGAAGGTGGTTGCCGGCGCCGGATCGGTGTAGTCGTCGGCGGGCACGAAGATTGCCTGCAGCGACGTGATCGAGCCCTTCTTGGTCGAGGTGATCCGCTCCTGGAGGTCGCCCATCTCGGTGGCCAGCGTCGGCTGGTAGCCCACCGCCGAGGGCATGCGGCCCAGGAGTGCCGAAACCTCAGAGCCCGCCTGCGTGAACCGGAAGATGTTGTCGATGAAGAGGAGGATGTCGCGCCCCTCCTCGTCGCGGAAGTACTCGGCCATGGCGAGCGCCGTCAGGCCAACGCGCTGTCGCGCGCCTGGCGGCTCGTTCATCTGGCCGAAGACCATGACCGTCTTGTCGATCACGCCCGATTCGGTCATCTCGCCGAGCAGGTCGTTCCCCTCGCGCGAGCGCTCGCCGACGCCGGCGAACACCGAGTACCCGCCGTGCTCCGCGGCGATGTTGCGGATCAACTCCTGGATGATGACCGTCTTGCCGGTGCCGGCTCCGCCGAAGACGCCCACCTTGCCGCCCCGCCGGAATGGGGCGATCAGGTCGATGACCTTGATGCCGGTCTCGAAGACCTGCGCCTCTGTCTCCATCTGGTCGAACGGCGGCGGGTCGCGGTGGATCGGCAGGAACTTCTCTGCCTTGACGGGGCCCTTGCCGTCAATCGGATGGCCCAGGACGTCGAACACGCGTCCGAGGGTGGATTCGCCGACGGGCACGGTGATGGGAGCGCCCGTGTCGACGGCGTCGAGCCCGCGAGCCAGCCCGTCGGTCGTCGACATCGCGACCGCTCGCACCCAGTTGTTGCCGAGGTGCTGCTGCACCTCGACCACCAGCGTGGCGTCGTCGCCCTTCTGGCCTGCCTTCGTCGGGCGCTTGATCTCGAGCGCGTTGTAGATGTCGGGCAGGTCGCCGGGCGGGAACTCGACGTCGATCACGGGGCCCGTGATCTGGATCACCTTACCGGTCGCCATCGGTCTGTCTCTCTCCTTGCCTAGCCGAGCGCTTCCGCACCGGAGGCGATCTCGATCATCTCGCGGGTGATGGTTGCCTGGCGCGTCTTGTTGTAGACCAGCGTCAGGTCGTCGATCAGCTCGTTCGCGTTGTCAGTCGAGTTCCGCATGGCGATCATGCGTGCCGACTGCTCCGATGCGTTGTTCTCGAGCACGGCGCGATAGATGCCGATGGCGACGTAGTGCGGCAGGAGGCGGCTCAGCACCGCCTCCGGCGACGGCTCGAACAGGTACTCGTCATTCGTGCGCTCGTGCTCCTCGCCCATCTCGGGTCGTTCGACCGGCAGCAGCCGATCGATCTGCGGCTTCTGGGCGAGGGTCGACACGAAGGTGCTGTAGGCGATGTCGATCTCGTCGTAGCTCTCCGCCAGGAAGTCCGCGGTCACGAGGCGCGCGATCGGTGTCACATCGGCGAACGATGGCCGATCGCCGAGCTGGGTGAAGTGCGCCGCGATCGGTACGCCTGCTCGCCGCAGGGCATCCCGTCCCTTGCGGCCCACGGTGATCGCGTCGATCTCGATCTGGTTGCCGCCGCTTGAGGCGCGCTCCGTGACCCAACGCAGGACGGCGCGGGTGGCATTCGCGTTGAGCGACCCTGCCAGGCCGCGGTCGGTCGTGATCACGATCATCGCCACCCGCCGTACGGGCCGACGCGCGAGGAGAGGATCCACGTCCTCGGTCAGGCCCTGGGCGCCGGCGACCCGCCGGAGTGTGTCCTCCAGCTCGGTGGCGTAGGGACGCGCGGCCAGGATGGAGTCCTGCGCCCGCTTCATGCGAGACGCAGCGACCATCTCCATCGCCCGGGTGATCTGGGCGATGTTCCGGACCGATCCGATCCGGCTGCGGATGTCCTTCAGGCTTGGCATCGGCTAGGACTGCTTCCTCGTCGCCCTGGCCTTCGCCGGTGCCTTGGCCTTTGGCGCGGCCTTGGCCTTTGGCGCGGCCCTGGCAGCCTTCGGCGCAGCTTGCGGTGCGTCGCCCGTCGCCGCCGGGGCGCCGCCATCGGTTTCGCCATATCCGCCCTGGCGCTTGAACTCCTCGACCGCCTTCTCCAGCGTCGCCACCGTCTCGTCCGAGAGCAGCTTCTCCTTCGCGACGGTCGGGAGGACCGTCTCGTAGCCCGATTCCAGGTGGCGGTAGAGGCCCGCCTCGAACTCGGCGATCTTGTTGGTGGGGACGTCGTCGAGGAGGCCGTTGGTTGCCGCCCAGATGATCACGACCTGCTTCTCGACGGCGAGCGGCTCGTACTGTGGCTGCTTCAGGATCTCGGTCGTCTTCTCCCCCCGGGTGAGCTGGTCGCGGGTGGCCTTGTCGAGATCGGAGCTGAACTGGGCGAACGCGGCGAGCTCGCGGTACTGGGCAAGGTCGATGCGCAGCTTGCCGGCGACCTGGCGCATGGCCTTGATCTGGGCGGCGCCACCCACGCGGGAGACGCTGATGCCGGCGTTCACGGCCGGGCGCTGGCCCTGGTTGAAGAGGTCTGCCTGCAGGAAGATCTGGCCGTCGGTGATGCTGATCACGTTCGTCGGGATGTAGGCAGACACGTCGCCTGCCTGCGTCTCGATAATCGGCAGTGCGGTCAGCGATCCGCCCCCGTTCTTCTTGTTCAGTCGCGCGGCGCGCTCGAGCAGCCGCGAGTGGGAGTAGAAGATGTCACCCGGGAATGCCTCGCGACCGGGAGGGCGCCGCATGAGCAACGAGACCTGGCGATAGGCCCAGGAGTGCTTCGACAGATCGTCATACACGCACAGTGCGTCACGACCCGCGTCCATGAACTCCTCGCCCATGGTCACGCCGGCGTACGGGGCCAGGTACTGCAGCGGGGCGGGATCGCTGGCGCCGGCGAAGACCACGATGGTGTGGTCCATGGCGCCCGATTCCTCGAGCTGCGCGACCACCTGCGCCACGGTCGACTGCTTCTGGCCGATGGCGACGTAGATGCAGATGAGGTCCTGCCCCTTCTGGTTGATGATCGTGTCGATCGCGATAGCGGTCTTCCCGGTCTGGCGGTCGCCGATGATCAGCTCGCGCTGCCCGCGGCCGATCGGGATCATCGAGTCGATGGCCTTGATGCCGGTCTGGACCGGCGTATCGACCGGCTGGCGCACGATGACGCCGGGGGCGATGCGCTCGATGGGGCGCGTCCTGGTCGTATCGAGCTTGCCCTTGCCGTCGAGCGGCTCCCCGAGCGGGTTCACCACCCGGCCGATCAGCGCGTCGCCGACCGGCACCTCAACGATGCGACCGGTGGTCTTGACCTGGTCGCCCTCCTTGAGCGAGGTGTAGTCGCCCAGGATCAGGGCGCCGACGGTCTCCTCCTCGAGGTTGAAGGCCATGCCCATGATCCCGTTCGGGAATTCGAGCAGCTCCTGCGCCAGGGCGCCCGAGAGGCCGTAGATCTGGGCGATGCCGTCACCCACCTCCACGATGGTGCCGACGCCGCTGACGTCGACGTCCTCGTCAAACCCCTCGATCTCGCTGCGGATGATCGACGTGATCTCGTCGGATCGAATCGCCATTGAGTTCCTTCCTAGCTAGGCGGCGGTCAGCCGAGCTCGCAACCGCTCCAGGCGGCTGCGCACGCTTGCGTCGTAGAGCCGGTCCCCGATCCGCACCGCGATGCCGCCGATCAGATCCGGATCGACCGATTCATTTATCTCCACCTGTGAGCCGGTCAGGCCCCGCAGGCGTGCCGCGACCTCTGCCCGCTGCCCCTCGTCCAGCGGCAGTGCCGTTCGGACCTCGGCCAGGACCGTGCCGCGCTCTCGGCGCAGGAGCTCCGTGAAGCGCGCGATCATGCCGTCGATCGCCCCGGGACGGCCGCGCCGGACCATGAGCAGGACGAGGTTGATCGGTTCCGTCGCAACCCCATGCCCCATGACGGCGCGCAGCACGCGCTCCTTCTCCGCGAACGGGATGGCAGGATGCTGGAGCAGCCTCCGCAGCTCCGGGTGGCGCATCGTCGCCCCGATGGTCGCCATGTCGCGCTCCCAGGCGTCGAGCGTCCCGTCGGCGCGGCCGATCTGGAAGGCCGCCTCCGCGTAGCGCCGGGCGGACGTGTCCCGTCTGGCCATCGGTCAGCTGCGCTCCTTTTCGCTGGGCGAGACCTCGGCCAGGAACTCGTCGATCAGGCGCCGCTGGGTGGGCGCGTTCATCTCGGTCTTGACGAGCCTGCCGGCGGCCTCGAGCGCCAGGTCGGCGACCTGCGAGCGAAGCTCGGCGATCGCGCGCTGCTTCTCGGCGGTGATCTCCTCCGTCGCTCGCGCGGCCACCTTCTCGGCCTCGGCGCGCGCGGCGGCCACGATCTCCTTCCTCGAGTCCTCGGCGATCTTCGTGGCGCGGGCGATCATGGTCTGCGCTTCACTGCGCGCCTCGTCGAGCGCAGTCTCCCGCTCGGCCCGCGCCAGCTCGCGGTCGCGCGCGGCCGCCTCCGCGTCCTCGAGCCCCTTGCTGATTCGCCCCTGCCGCTCGTCGAGCAGTCCCAGCACCCGCTTGAACAGGAATCGGTTGAGCAGGTACAGGATCAGCAGGAAGTTGAGGATCTGGAAGGCGAGCTTGAAGACGTCGACCCCGAATGCCTCAAAGAATGCCATGGCGGCTCTTGTCCTAGCTGGCGAAGAGGATGATCAGCGACACCACCAGGGCGTAGATGCCGATCGCCTCGGTCAGGGCAAGGCCCAGGATGTACGGCACGAAGATCGTTCCGGAGGCCTCCGGGTTGCGGCCGATCGCCTCCATCGCCTTGGAGAAGCCGATCCCCAGGCCGATTCCGGGCCCGATGCCGCCGAGCCCCATGGCCAGTCCGGCTGCGAGTTGCTGTAGGTCCACGAGTGGTCTTCCTCCTTGTGGTTGCTTACGCCGCGCCGTGTGCCGGCGCGGTGCCTTGCTCGGGCGCCTCGCCCGCATGGTCGTCGGCTGAGCCGTGCTGGCGATGCTCCGCGATCGCCAGCGTGATGTAGGTCATGGAGAGGAGCGCGAAGACGAGCGCCTGCACCAGCCCGAAGAGCAGCTCGAGGCCAATGAAGACGCCCGGCACGACGAAGGCCAGCGGCAGGGTGAAGAGGGTCGCCGTCGTGAGCGCCAGCATGGTGGCCAGCAGCACCTCGCCGGCGAAGACGTTGCCGAAGAGCCGCATCGAGAGGCTGATGACCCGGGACAGCTCGCTGATCAGGTGGATCGGGGTCAGCAGCGGCGTCATGTAGGCCGGCTCGGCGATCAGCAGCTCCTTCAGGTAGCCGCGCGCGCCGTTGGCGCGGAGCCCGAACATGATGAACGCGACGAAGGAGATGAGCGCCAGCCCCAGCGTGAAGTTCAGGTCGGCGGCCCCCGCGCGCACGAACGGGACGAGGATTCGATGCTCCCCCTCGCCTTCCCAGAGGCCGATGGTGCCGACCCCCGGAAGCAGGCTCAGCCAGTTGGCCGTCAGCACGAACAGGAAGATGGCGAGGATCAGTGGGACGAACTGGCGCCAGCGCTTGCCGCCGGTGCCACGCACGATCCCGGCCAGGAACTCGATCGGCAGCTCGATGACGCTCTGTCCGCGGCTGGGCACGATCCCGGAGCGACGCGTGAACCAGCGGGCCGCGAGCAGCAGCAGGATCGATGCGAGGAGCGCCCCGACCATCGAGTTGGTGACGATCAGCGGCCCGATCGCGAAGAGCGTCTCGGCTGCGATGTCGACGTGTACCACTGCGCGCCTATCTCCTCATGCTCTGCCGCGCGACATCCCAGATCGTGTACATGGCTGCTCCGATCCCCAGCACCATCCCGATCAGCGTGAAGATCGGACTGGTGCGCAGCCAGCTGTCCACCAGCAGGCCGCCCCCGACGCCCAGGATGACCGAGATCCCCAACCGCAGGCCAAGGTCGAAGGCCACCGCCCAATTGGCGCTTGGCGGACGCTCGCCCTTGCCCTGGTCAGGCCCCATTGCTGGTTCCGCTACCGTAGCCCCGCCGCGCACCGGCGCGGATGAGGAGCCAGATACCGATTGCCGCGATCAGGCTTCCGCCCGCCAGACCGATGAGGACCAGCAACGGCCCGGTGCCGAAGACCCCATCCAGGATGAGGCCGGCTACCGAGCCTCCCACGATTGGGATCACCATGATCAGGGTCACCAGGCCCAGGATCTTGACGAGCCCGGTCGGGGTCAGCTGTGCCATCTTCAGTTCGACTCAGAGCGGTCGGACGGCGCGAGTATACCGGAGCCCGATCGAGCCGGCGACGCGGCTCCTAGGCGGTTGCGTGGCCGGCCACCAGCGTCTGGGGCAGGCCCGGAACCGGGAAGCGATCGACGATCTGCGCCACGCGATCGCGGATCGCCGCCTGCGCCTCGGGATTGCCGCGAGCGGCGATGCCGTCGACGATCAGCTGGGCCACCTGGCCCATCTCCGCCTCCTTCATGCCGCGGCCCGTCACCGCGGGCGTCCCGACCCGGATCCCGCTCGCCACCATCGGCGGGTTTGGGTCGTACGGGATCGTGTTGCGATTGACCGTGATGCGGACCTCGCCGAGCGCCAGGTCGGCCTCCTTGCCCGTGACGCCCAGGGGTCGCACGTCGACCAGCATCAGGTGGTTATCGGTCCCGCCGGTGACGACCGCCGCACTCGCGGCGACCAGGCCGGCGGCCAGCTCGCGCGCGTTCGCCACGGTCTGCTCCATGTCGCGCCGGAACTCGGCGCTCATCGCCTGTCGGAAGGCGACCGCCTTGGCAGCGATCACGTGCTCCAGCGGCCCGCCCTGGAGTGCCGGGAAGACGGCCTTGTCGATCGCCTTGGCGAGCTCCTCGTGGCACAGGATCATCCCGCCGCGCGGCCCACGCAGCGTCTTGTGGGTGGTGGTCGTGACCACGTGAGCGTGCGGAACGGGACTGGGATGCACGTCGGCTGCCACCAGGCCGGCGAAATGCGCCATATCGGTCATGAGGTAGGCGCCGACCTCGTCGGCGATGGCCCGGAACGCGGCGAAGTCCCAGAAGCGTGGGTAGGCGGTCGCGCCGGTGACGATCATCTTCGGCCGATGCTCCCGCGCCAGCGCCTGCACCTCATCCATGTCGATCAGGTGCGTCTCGCGGTCCACGTGATAGGCGACGAAGTTGTAGTACTGGCCACTGAAGTTCACCGGGGATCCGTGGGTCAGGTGGCCGCCCTGGTCGAGCGCCAGGCCGAGCACGGTGTCGCCCCGCTCGAGCAGCGCGTGGTAGACCGCCATGTTGGCCTGCGCACCGGCGTGCGGCTGCACGTTGACGTGCTCGGCCCCGAACAGCTGCTTCGCACGGTCCCGGGCCAGCTCCTCCCCCTGGTCGACCACCTCGCAGCCGCCGTAGTAGCGCCGCCCGGGATATCCTTCCGCGTACTTGCCGGTCAGGATCGAGCCGGTCGCCTGGAGCACGGCGAGCGACGGGTAGCTCTCCGACGCGATCAGCTCCAGGTTCGACCGCGTCCGCTCCTCCTCGGCGCGAACCACGCGGTAGATCTCGGGATCTTCAATCTCGAGCGGGGCCCAGGGATCCATCGGTCTGCCTCGTCGCGGCGGGTGGTGGTGACGGCCAGTCTAACCGGGCATGCCGCCGGCCCAGGCGATCCGCTCGTCGATGTGCCGGTGCAGGCGGAATTCGGTCGGCTTGAAGCCGAGCGCAGTCCAGGTTCGATCGGCCGGCAGCGAGGCGGTCCGCCAATCGACGACGCAGTCGTTCGCTCCGGCCGCGCGTGCCTCGGCGAAGGCGGCAGCCAGCAGCGCACGGGCCACGCCGCGGCCACGAGCCGCCGGGTCCGTCTTGGCGTCCTCCAGGTACCACGCACCCTCGGGGACCATCACGCCGGGATCCGACGGGGCGAGTCCCGCGGGGCCGATGGCTCGGCCATCCTCCTCTGCCAACCAGTAGCGCGCGGAGGGGTTGGCCAGCTCTTCGGCGTAGTCGCGAGGAAGGTCGGTGAAGCGCTCGGGCAGCGTGATCGCGTAGGCAGGCGACTTCATGAGTCCGGTCGAGATCATGGCCAGCAGCGGCTCGATGTAGTCGGGGTCCCCCGACGGATCCTGAACGAGATGTCGGTCGGCGGCTCGAGATCGAGGTCCCGCAAGCGTGTCAGCCGAGCGTGACCTCGCCGCCCTCGCCGATGGAGACCGCCGCGCCACCCGGAATGGCTCCCAGGTCCGCCAGCTGGAGCTGGAGGACGGGCACGCGGATGCCGTAGAGCTCCTCGGCGACCGCCGCACCGACCGCCAGGATCAGGTCAGGCTCCCCCAGCAGGATTGCGGCAGGAGCGCAGCCGGCTCGGACGGTCTCGGCCAGCACCGACGAGGAAGAGGAGGAGCCGCGGACCGAGCTCATCACCAGCACACGGCCCTTGAGCGAGATGCCGAGCTGCGGATGCCGGACGTCGATGATCGCGCCGCTCGCCGGGTCGACCCCGCCCCAGAAGGAGAGCGGCTCATCAAGGACGAGCGCCTGGCCACGGGCGGCGCCATCGGCCAGGACCATGCCCTTCATGCCGTGCCCCACACATCAGCATCCCGCCAGACGCGGCCCTCCACGGCAGAGCGCACGCACTCCCTCAGTGAGCCGAAGACGACCTCGACGCCGATGTTGCCCGGCGCGTAGAAGGCCCACTTCCCCGAATCGGTCATCGCGGGCAGCGGGCTCGGGCGCAGGATCGGCGCGATGTAGCTGCACGTATCGACCAGCAGCTCGACCCCCAGCGAGCGGAGACGCCCGGCGAGGCCCTCCCCCTCCGCTTCCGCCAGGAGCGTCCGCGCGGTGGACACCAGCAGCTCGACGCCGGGCGCGGGACGGGCACCCGCCAGCTCGCGCTCCACCGCGCGCAGCTCGCCCAGCGACGCGTGCGGGGTTCCGAGCGAGACAGTGCCGATCGGCGTTTCGGGCGGGGCACCGCCCTGCGCGGTCGTGAGCTCGTCATGCGCGCTGCGCAGCTCGGCCATGCCGACCTGCAAGACCTCCTCCGGCTCACGGCCCTGGAGCGCCGCATCCAGGGTCGGCGCCTCGGGTGTCGAGCCGATGGCGTGGAACATCGCGACCGCGCCCGATGAGGCGGCGGCCGCGCCGAGGGCCTTCAATCGCTCCTCCGAAAGGCCGGACGGCAGGCCGGCGACGACCCCCACCCGACTCCCCGCCCGCCTGCCGAGGACGATCCCGAGCACCGGGTAGAGGGAGTCGTCCTCCAGCAGGGCGGCAGGGACATCCGGCCCGAGCCGCAGGACCAGCACGGCACGCCGGGCGTCGGTTCGGTGGAGGCCGGCATCGGGGACCCGGCCGGTGATCGCGCAGGCGATATCGGTGAAGTCGCCGTAACGCTCCGTCCGCGCACCCAGCACGCTGTTGCAGAAGACGATGGCGTTCGACTCGGCCCATGCCACCTGCTCGCCGAACGACGGCCGCGCATCGGCCAGCTGGTAGGGAGCGCAGGTATAGGTTGGCTGGCAGCCGAGCGACCGGTAATGGCCCATCAGCAGACGCCCGCGTTCAGCGATCACCGGATCGCCGCGCCACAGCTCCGGGTGCAGCAGGTCGACCCCGCCGACGTTCAGCGTGGTCGGGACGGTCACCTGGGCGCCGCCGTGAATCAGCCGCTCCGCGAAGTCGATCGTCGCCTCGCCGTGGTACAGGCAGGAATCGACGTGGGCCCGCGTGATCGGGATCAGGCGCTCGGCACCCAGGACCTCGGCCGTTCGCACCACCAGGCGCATCGCCAGGGCGGCGCCGTCTCCGGCCGCACCGGACAGGATCGACCGATCGCGATCGTCGAGGGCAAGGCTCAGCGCCCCGCCTCCTCCGCCTCGATCTTCGCCAGCTTCTCCAGCCGAGCGATGTGGCGACCACCCGCGAACTGGCTTGACAGGAACTCGCGGAGGCAGGCCTTGGCCACCTCGGTGCCGATGATGCGAGCGCCGAAGGCGATCACGTTCGCGTCGTTATGCTCGCGCGCCAGGCGGGCAACCACGGGGTTGGTGGCCTGGACGCAGCGGATGCCGCGCACCTTGTTGGCGACGATCGCCTCGCCGGTCCCGCTTCCGCCAATGACGATCCCCAGCTCGTAGTCGCCGCGGGAGACGGCCCTGGCCACCGGTGCCACGAAATCGGGGTAGTCGACGGCATCGGCGGAGAAGGTCCCGAAGTCGCGGTACTCGACCCGCAGCTCGTCGAGCAGGCTGCAGAGCTCACCCTTGAGGGCGAAGCCGGCATGGTCGGAGCCGATGGCGACGCGCATGGCGCCGCTAGTCTATCGGCCCGATCAGCCCCTCGACCTCGGCGCGGGACACGGCACCCTCGCGCAACATCCGCGCCACGGGGCCGCTCAGGTCCAGCACCGACGAGGCCACCCCGCCCGGCACCCGTCCCCCATCGAGGATGGCGGACGGCTCCTCCGAATCGGCGAACGCGATGGCCACGTCGTCCGCATCGAGGGTCTCCGGCTCGCCCGATCGGTTGGCGCTGGTCACGGCCATCGGTCCGGTTGCCGCCAGGAGTGAGAGCGCCACGTCGTGCGCCGGAACCCGGAAGGCCTGCGTTGCGCCCCCGTCCACCGCCGGGAGCACCAGGGTCAGGGCGCCGGGCCAGAAGCGCTCGGCGAGCTGGAGTGCGCGATCGTCGACCCGGAACCCCGACCCGGCCACCTCGGCGCGGGACGCCACCAGCCATGGGATGGCCTTCTCCGGGTCACGCCGCTTGGCGGTGAAGATGCGCGCCAGCGCGGCGGGGTCTCCGATCCGGCAGCCGATGCCGTACACGGTGTCTGTCGGGAATGCGACCAGCTCCCCCGCCCGCAGCAGCTCCGCCGCGCGGGCGATGCCAGCCTGGTCGCCCGTCAGCCGATCGGCCATCAGTCAGACGAACGCCACGCGGACGACTCGCTCGATGCCCGCGAGGTCCAGCAGGGTGGTGACCGAGGTCCTCGACGGGAGCGCCGCCAGCATCTCGCGGACGGGCGCAGCCTGTCCCTCCCCGATCTCCAGCAGCGCCGCCCCGTCGGAGGCGATGGCTGTGGGGAGATCGTTGATGAGCCGCCGCAGCAGGTCGAGGCCATCGACTCCACCGTCGAGGGCGCGCCGCGGCTCCCAGGCGAGCGAGCCCTTGCCGGTCTCGACCTGGGCGCTGGTCAGGTACGGCAGGTTGGCGATGAGCAGGTCGGCCCGACCATCGCGCAACGCCGCCGGCTCGAGCAGGTCGCCGCACGCGAGCGTCACCGTGCCTCCCACCCCGTGCGCTGCCAGGTTCTCCGAGGCGAGCTCGAGCGCCTCTGCCGACAGGTCGCTGGCCGCGAGGCGAAGCCGCCCGAGCGCGATAGCGGTTCGGAAGCGCAGCGCGATGGCGAGGGCGACCGCACCACTCCCGGTCGCCACCTCCCAGGCCTGCACCGTCTCCTCGCCTCGGACCAGATGCGCGGCGATCTCGCCGATGGCGGCCTCGACCAGCAGCTCCGTCTCCGGACGCGGAATGAGGGCTCGGGCGTCGGTCGCGATTCGCAGCGAGAGCCATTCCTTGAAGCCGCGGATATAGGCAATCGGCTCGCCTGCAGCACGCCGCTCGATCCATCCTGCCAGCAGGCTGGCTTCTCGTGGGCCCAGCTCGGCGTCGGGGTGGGCATGCAGCCAGGCGCGATCGCGGCCGAAGGCATGTCCAACCAGGAGCTCGGCATCCAGGCGCGGCGAGGGAATCCCGGCGGCTCGCAGCGAGAACGCGGTTGCCGCCACGAGGCGGCCGGCGCTGGCCTGGGGCAGCACCGCTCCCGCCACTGACTCAGAGGGTGTCATCGGCGCCGATCCGCGCGAGGCGCGCGGCCTGATCGGCCTCAGCCAGTGGCTCGATCAACCGGTCGAGATCACCCTCGAGCAGGCCGGGCAGGTTGTGCACGGTGACACCGACGCGATGGTCGGTGACCCGGTCGTCGGGAAAGTTGTAGGTGCGGATCTTCTCGGCGCGCTCACCGCTGCCCACCTGGGACCGGCGCTGGTCGCCGCGTTCCTCGGCCTGCCTTGACTGCTCCAGTTCCAGCAGCCGAGCGCGGAGGACGGCCAGCGCCTTGGCCTTGTTCTTGTGCTGGCTCTTCTCATCCTGGATGGCCACCACCAGCCCGCTCGGCAGGTGCGTGATGCGCACCGCGCTGTCGGTGGTGTTGACGCTCTGCCCGCCCGGCCCGCTCGATCGGTAGACGTCAATCCGGAGGTCCTTGTCAGGGATCTGGATCTCGACCTCATCGGCCTCAGGCAGGATGCTGACGGTTGCGGTCGACGTGTGGATCCGGCCCGCCGCCTCGGTTGTCGGCACCCGCTGCACGCGGTGCACGCCGCTCTCGAACTTCAGGCGCGAGTAGGCCCCCTGGCCGGCGATCTCGGCGATCGCCTCCTTCACCCCGCCGCCGCCGCCCTCGCTGACGGAGATCAGGTCGAACTTCCAGCGCCTCCGCTCGGCATAGCGGGCGTACATGCGGTACAGGTCGCCGGCAAACAGGGCGGCCTCGTCGCCGCCGGTCCCGGCGCGGACCTCCAGGATCACGTCTCGATCGTCATTCGGGTCGCGCGGGACCAGCAGCCGGCGCAGGTCCTGGTCGATGACCTGCTCACGAGCCTCGAGCGCGGCCAGCTCCTCGCGCGCCATGGCGCGCACCTCCTCGTCGGGGTCATGCGCCATCGACCGCGTCGCCTCCAGCTCATCCCGGACCGCGGACCAGGCGCGGATCGCCTCCACCACCGGCTCCAGGCGGGAGAGCTCTCGACCCAGCGCCTGCAGGCGTGCCGGGTCGCTGGCCGCCGCCGGCGTCGCCATCTCCGCGACGACCGCGTCGTAGGTCGACTCGATCTGGCGCAGTCGATCGATCACGGGTTCGCCGGAAGCGCCGCCTCGCGATCCGACGCCAGGCATGATTCGAGCGACGCGATGCTCACCTCCAGCATGCTGTGGTCCGGGGGTCGGGTGGTGAGCGCCTGCAGCCAGAGGCCGGGGGCGTAGATGGCGCGGACAACGCGGTTGCCATAGTGGCTCGCCCCGAATCGCACGAGCTCGTAGGCGAAGGCGGCAATGAAGGGGACCAGCACGATCCGCGACAGGAAGAGGAGCGGGAGCGGTACGCCGGCCCGGGGGATAAGGCCGAAGAAGAAGATGCTGATGACCACCACGATCAGCAGGAAGGTCGTGCCGCAGCGCGTGTGGGCCGTGCTGAAGCGATCGACCTCCCCGGGCGTCAGCGGACGCTGAGCCTCGTGGGCGCTGATGGCCTTGTGCTCCGCCCCGTGATAGGCGAACACGCGACGAACCTCGGCCATGCGCCCGATCAGCCAGATGTAGGCGACGAACACGGCCAGGCGAATTCCCCCCTCGGCCAGGTTGGCGAGCAGGTCGCTGGTCGTGGCTCGCTCCGCGAAGGTCGAAAGGAAGAGCGGCAGGACGAAGAAGAGGCCAATCGCGAACCCGATCGAGATCACCATCGTCACGGCCATGGTGCCCTTCCCGATCTGGATGTCCTCGCCCTCGGCCGCGATCGCCGCCGAGCGCATCAGCATGCGCGTGCCGATCACCAGCGCCTCGTAGAGGACCAGGACGCCACGGGCGAATGGCACCTTGACCCACCTGCCGCGAGCCATCGCCCCGGGGAGTGGCTCACTGTAGGTCCGGATCTCGCCGGAGGGCGGTCGGACGCTCATGGCCACGGTCGTGCGGCCGCGCATCATGACCCCCTCGATCAGAGCCTGCCCGCCATAGAAGAAGTCGGGCATCCGGAAACGAGGCCGCTCACCGGCGCGCGCGATCGAGGTGATCACGAACGGGCCGGCGGCGGCCAGCAGCTCGGGGACCAGAAACAGGAGATGGGGGGCGAGGCGCCACCGCCACCCGGTCAGGTGGCGGCGCACGTCACGACTCGCGCTGCGATCGCTCCATGCGTCGCTGGAACCGCTCGACCTGGCCGGCGGTGTCGACGATGTTCTGGGTACCGGTGTAGAACGGGTGGCAATTGGCGCAGACCTCGACTCGGATCGACTCCACGGTCGAGCCGACCGTGAACGTGGTCCCGCAGACGCAGTGAACCTGCGCCTGATGGTACTGCGGATGAATGTCGGCCTTCATGGCTTGGCTCCTGGGATCCCGCGGCCGCCTAGGCCGCTGTTGTTTCTGAACTGATGACGCTGACGCGCTTCTTCCTACGCGTCGCGTGGCTGAACTTGACGGTCCCCTCGCTTGTGGCGAACAGGGTGTAGTCGCGCCCCATGCCCACGTTCTCCCCCGGATTGAATGTACTCCCCCGCTGGCGAACGATGATCGTGCCAGCGTTGACCTGCTGGCCGTCGCCGCGCTTGACGCCGAGCCGCTGCCCGGCAGAGTCGCGACCGTTTCGGCTTGAGCTGCCTGCCTTCTTGTGTGCCATCAGTCGTTACTCCTCTGCCTTCGGCTTGGGCTTCGCCGCTCGGCGAGCCTTCGGCTTCTCGGCCGCCTTCTCAACTGCGGGCTCGGCCACCGCCACCTTCCTCGTCCTCGGCCTCGCCGTCCGCGCCGCGGGCTTCTCCGCGACGTCCCCGGCCTTCATCGGGGCCTCGCTCGCATCGGCCTTCGCGGTCGGCTTCCTGACCGCCGTCGGGTTGATCGTGTCGATCCGAACACGTGTCATGTGCTGCCGGTGCCCGGTGCGCCGACGGTACTTGACCTTCTGCTTGAACTTGAAGATGACCAGCTTGGGTCCCAGCGCCTCGCCCAGGACCGTCGCGCTCACCGAGGCGCCCGCCACGGTTGGCGTCCCGATCGTGACGTCGTCGCCATCGCCGATGAGCAGAACGCGATCGAAGGTGACCTTGGCGCCGGCCTCGCCGGGTCTGCCGTCAAGACGCTCGAGCATGAGCGTGGTGCCGGCCTCGACCCGATATTGCTTTCCGCCGCTGCTGAGGACGGCGTACATGATCATCTCCCGGGGAGCTCTGAAATGGACTGCAACCGACGGGCCGACCGAAGCCGACCCACGCACGGCGAAGCGGCCAGACGATACGCCGGGGGACGGCGAGTCTACCGGGCGATCGGGGGAGTGTCAACGAAGAGGAGGCGCGTGCGGACAGCCGGGCCTGCACGCAGGGGCAGGTCGAGGGCACCCACGACGTCCTCCGGCCTGCCGGCACCACTCGCATCGAGGCGCAGCACCAGCCGCAGCTTGCCCCGATGCGCCTCCTCGTCCACCTCCAGCACCTCCGCGTCCTCCAGGAGCGGGCGAAGGTCGCGAGGCCCCGCATCGGCGCGCCGCTCGCTCTCACCTCTCCGCCGCATTCCGGGAAGCTGACGAGCAGCCAGGAGCCTGACCACTGCTCCGCGCAGGGCATCGCTGGTCAGCTCCGGCCCGTTGCGGACCTCCACCTCGTACTCAGCGGCTCGCAGCTGGGACGCGGCTGACGGGAAGCCGTGCCACACCTCGCGCGCGTCGACCACCTCGATCCCCTCGGGGAGCAGCTCTGCGGCGGCCTGGATCCGGTCGATCGGCACCAGGTCGTCGAAATACGCCTCCAGCACCTCCCCGCGCAGCTCGATGCCGACCGGCAGGTTGGCGGCGAACTTCAGCCTGGGTCGCGGATGCTGCGCGTTGGACGTTGCCAGCGGGAGGCCGGCCTCGCGAAACGCGCGCTCGAATTCGGTGAGGAGCTCCGCCTGCCGGATTCGCAGGGCGGGGTGGCGGCGAGCGAACAGGATCTGCCAGCGCTGGCGAGGCTGATCGGTGCTTCTAGTGATCATCGGTGCCGCGATGGTACCGCGCGGTCAGAAGGTCGGCTTCCAGGAGTGCACGCGGACCGACTGGAGGAGGCCCATCGCGAACAGTAACGAGATCATCGAAGAGCCTCCGTAGGTGATGAACGGCAGCGGGATGCCGGTCACGGGCATGATCCCCGTCACCATGCCGATGTTCACCGTGATCTGGAACAGGAGCAGGCTCGCGAGGCCCGCGGCGATGTTCGCTCCGAACGCGTCCCGCGCTCCCCAGCCGATGCTGAGCACGCGCCAGATCAAGAGCGCGAAGAGCCCCAGCAGGATCATCCCGCCGATGAAGCCGAGCTCCTCCGCGACCACAGTGAAGATGAAGTCGGTGGACTGCACCGGCAGGAAGCCCAGCTGGTTCTGCCGTCCGGCGGTCAGGCCCTGGCCCAGCAGCCCGCCGGATCCCACGGCATTCAGCGCCTGCACCACCTGGTAGCAGGCCCCCTGCGGATCCGCGGAGGGATCCAGGAAGCAGAAGAGCCTCTGTCGCTGGTACTCCTGGAGCGCGGCCACGGCGATCGGCGCCACGGTCACGGTCGTCCCGCCAAGGAGCGCCAGCCAGCCGATCCCGGCCCCGCTCATAAATAGCATGCCAAGCAGAATTGCCACGAACACGAGGGCGGTTCCGAGGTCGGGCTGTCGATAAACGAGGTACGTCGGCAGCGCAATCAGCAGGGCCGCACCGACGATCGTGCTGAGCCGACCGATCCGTTCTCGACGCGATGCGAGGAAGGCGGCCAGCACCACGATCATCAGCACCTTACTGATCTCGCTGAACTGGAAGTCGATGCCGGCCACTGTGATCGACATCTGCGCCCCGAACAGATTCCTCCCGACCAGCACGGTCGCCAGCAGGAGGCCAAGTACGACCAGGTAGATCGGAGTCGCGAACGTCTGCAGCCAGTGGTAGTCAATGCTCGCGGCGACGAAGAAGAGGGTGAGGCCGATGCCCGTCCAGATGAGGGTCTTGACCGTCTGGGAAAGCCCACCGTCGCCACCGATCGCCTGGTAGTTGGCCGAAAAGCCCATCACCATGCCGAATCCGACCAGCAGCAGCACATAGAGGAGCAGCTGCCAGTCGAAGGCCCGCCAACGCTGGGCCTTCGTCATCTCAACAAAGGTTGCTGTTGCAGCGCTCATCGGTCAGTTCGCATTGACCTGGAACTCGCGTCGCAGGTCCTGGTCGAGGTTGAAGTATTCCTGCAGGAAGTACTTCACGACTTCGAGCGAGACATTCCCCCGGACCACGGCCGCGTAGGTGAAGGTCACGATCGCGAGATCCGCGTCCGTCGCTCCGGCCTTGGAGGGAAGGTAGGCGACGAACCACGAGTGGAAGGGGAGGACCCCCTGACTCGTCGGGGTCCCGAACTCGGCGGTACCCGTCTTCCCGGAGAGCGCTCCGGGCACCCGGAGAGCACCGATGTTGGTCGCATGCCCCGTGGTGATCACCTCGCGAGCGCCGATCCGCATCGTGCGCAGGTCCTCCGGACTCGCGGCCACGTCGCGGATCAGCTCAGGTGCGTAGGTGCGCACCAGATTTCCCTCTCCGTCCGTCTCGCCACGCGCGATCATCGGTCGCATCAGGTGACCGCCGTTCGCGACCGCCGCGTACGCGTTCAACAACTGCAGCGGAGTGACCGCAATGGCGTTCTGCCCGATGCCGGCCATGGCTAGCTCCCCGGTGAAGACATCAGGGCGTCCCTGCGACTGGGCCCATGCCTTGCTGATGACCGTCCCGGCGGCCTCACTCGGGAGCCGCAGCCCGCTCTCCTCGCCGAAGCCAAGCTCCTGCGCCCATCCGCCCAGCCGCTCGACCCCGAGCGCCACGGCCATCTGGTAGAAGAACGTGTCGGAGCTCTTGGCATATGCGTCGACGATGCTCAGCGGCCCGAAGCCGATGCGGTTCCAGTCGAAGAGGCACTGCCCGGCCGGCGCATCGGGGATCTGGTAGCAGCCGTACGTGGGCCAGCGCCGAGAGACAGTGGTCACCGCCTCGTCGAGCGCGGCCAGCCCGGTCACCAGCTTGAAGGTCGATCCCGGCGGATAGATGTCGGCGATGGCGTGGTTACGCAGCGGCTTGGTGGGATCGCTTAGGTAGGCGCCGTAGTCCTCCGCGGAGATCCCCGCGGCAAACTTGCCGTTGTCGTACGTCGGCAGCGAGACCATCGCCAGGATCTCGCCCGTCTGGGGGTTCATCACGATCGTGACCCCCTGTGCGACCCCGGCCGCATCGAGTCCCCACTTCAGCGTCTCGGTTGCGATTCGCTGCATCCTGGCATCAATCGTCAGCATCAGGTTCCTGCCAGGGATCGGATCGCTGACCCGCTCGAGCACCTTTACCGGCCGGCCGCCTGGGTCGCGCTCGAGCAACTCGCTGCCGTATGTGCCCCGAAGCTCCTCCTCATAGCTCGCCTCGACACCGTCGCGGCCGATGACGTCGTCGCGAAGGTACCCGACGGCTGAGAGATCCTCGAGCTCGCCGTGCGACACAGGTCCGGTGTACCCGAGCAGGTGCGCAAGCAGCTCACCGTTTCGCGCCCCCGTCTCGTCGAGGTACTCTCGCCTCGCATCGGCCCCCACGCTGATCCCGGGCAACTGCTCCTGCTCCTCCGCGATCAGCAGTGCGGCCTCACGGCCGATCTCCGTGCCAAGCGGGACGAGCTCGAACGGCGATCCGCGGAATGCGACCAGGCGCCGAAGGAGCGTGCTGAGATCGACACCCGATAGGCGCGCGGCGCGCGCAAGCACGGCGTCGCGGGCGGACTTCGTGGTGGGGAGGTCGGCCGGTCGGCCATAGAGCGTCCAGGAGGGGGTGTTGACGGCGATCGGCCGGCCCTCCCGATCGAAGATGAGGCCGCGCGAGGCGCGAATAGGCATCTCGATCGTGCGTCCCGCCACGGCCTGGGCCGCATACCGGGAGCCGTCCACCACCTGCAGCTGGAAGAGGCGCCCCGCGAGAACGCCAAACAGGAGCACGGCGATCACGGTGGCCGCCACGAAGCGGGCGCGCGATGGCCGAGCATCTGGGGTGCCCTCGAGATCGGCCATCAGCCGATCACCATGCCCCCGTCTCCGCAGAACCGGCGCGCGCCAACAGGATCCGAGTCGGGGGGAGGACGATCGCGGCAATCGCCGTGTTCAGAAGCGAGGCGGCGATGATCCGTTGCATGGGAAAGCCGCCGGACAGCGGCAGGTCCACCATCTGCAGGATCCCGACGCTGATCGTGTCGACGATGAGCGAGCCGACCGCCACCGATGCGAGGGGGTATCCCCACGACAGGCGACCGAGGAGGCGTTCGCCCCCGGCGACCGCCGCGGCGACCAGCAGGAGGGCGAGGGGGAGGCTGCCGAGCGGCTCTCGAATCAGCAGGTTTGCGGTCAAGCCGCCGACGAAGGCCCATGCCACCCCGGGTCCGAAGCCATTCAACACGGTGACCAGCACGACGGCCACCAGGATGAGGTTCGGATGCACGTCGCCGATGACGAGAACGGGAGCAACTGCGGCGTGCAGGATCCCGATCAGGATTGCGAGGAGGAGAGTGGCGTAGCTGATCTGCGTTCCTCGACCGGCTCGGCGACGGCTGGGGCTCCAAACGGGCGGCCTTGCGAGTATACCGAGGGTGCTGGCTCGTCCGAGGCGCGGAAGTGTCGTTTCACGTGAAACTTTCGAGCCTCCATAACGTCGCGATAAGCCTTCGATAAGGGTCTCGACTGGTAGAATGAGGCGGCCCATTTCGAACTCGCAGCGGAGTGCCGGCGATCAGGGTCACGGCATGTACCAACCAGAAGGGCGGCGTTGGCAAGACGACGACCGTCGTCAACCTGGCGGCGTATCTCGCCCTCTCCGGAACCTCGACCCTGGTCATCGACCTTGACCCGCAGGGAAACGCAACGAGCGGCCTCGGGGTCGACCGAAGGTCGCTCGATCGGTCCGTATACGACGCTCTCATCGACCGGGTCCCAATCAGCGAGCTGGTGGTCGGAACATCGGTTCCCGGGCTCGACCTGGTGCCAGCCGCGCTGGCCCTGTCGGGCGCAGAGGTCGAGCTGGTCGGCCTGCCGGCGCGCGAGCATCGGCTCTCGGCCAGCCTGGCTGACCTGGGTCAACGATATGACAGGGTGCTCATCGACTGCCCGCCCTCGCTCGGGCTCCTGACGGTGAACGCCCTCACTGCCGCGGACGGGGTCCTGATCCCGATCCAGACCGAGTATTACGCGCTTGAGGGACTGAGCCAGTTGGTGAATACGATCCGCATGGTGCGGGAGGCGCTCAACCCACGCCTGGAGATCGATGGCGTGCTGCTCACCATGTACGACGGCCGAACGAGGCTGGCGGTGCAGGTCGCTGCGGAGGTTCGTCGCCATCTCGAGGGGGCGGTGTACGACACCGTCGTCCCGCGCAGCGTCCGCCTGTCCGAGGCGCCCAGCCACGGCGTGCCGATTGCGATCTACGATCCATCCTCGCGGGGTGCCGATGCATACGGGCGTCTGGCGGCCGAGGTCACGGCGCGTGGCTAAGACATTTGGCCTGGGACGAGGATTGGATGCCCTGATCCCGCGCGCAGCTCCGGCGTCCGACATCCCGGAGATCCCGCTCGAACGGATCGCGCGCAACCCTCGCCAGCCGCGCAACCGGTTCGACGAAGCGGAGACGGCGGAGCTTGCGGCTTCGATCGCCCTGCACGGCATGCTCCAGCCCATCGTGGTGCGCGCGACCGCCGACGGTGGCTATGAGCTGATCGCCGGCGAGCGCCGGCTTCGCGCCGCGCGGATCGCAGGGCTCACCAGCATCCCCGCTGTAATCCGAGATTCCGCCGACGGAGAGCAGCTCGAGCTGGCCCTGGTCGAGAACCTCCAGCGGCAGGATCTCAACGCGATCGAGGAGGCTGCAGCCTACCGTGAGCTGGTCGACCGTTTTGCGCTCTCGCACGAGGAGGTGGCTCGCAGGGTAGGGAAGAGTCGCGTCGCGATCAGCAACGCGCTCCGCCTGCTCGACCTCACCGCCGAGACGCGCGAAGCGATCGCCGACGGGCGCATCACCGAGGGTCACGGCCGCGCGCTCGCGTCGCTCACCGTCGGGGAGCTGCAGCGGGCGGCACTCCTGATCGTGATCGAGCGGCATCTCTCGGTGCGCCAGACCGAGGAGCTGGTGCGCCGCAAGCGCGACGCGGCGCCTTCGGGTCGGGGCGGGCCGATCTCGGGCGACCTGGCCGACCTCGAGGCGCAGCTGCGCGGCCTGCTCGCTACCAGGGTCGGCATCGTGCGAACGCGGCGCGGGGGTCGACTGGTGATCGACTTCTATTCCGACGAGGAGCTGGATCGACTCCACGCGATCATCGCGCGTGGCGTCGGGGGAGGTGGCGCGTGACCGCGCAGCCAGAGCGCCGGCCGAGGCGCAGCAAGTCGATCTCCGACTACACCGCCGCCAACATCCAGGTCCTCGAGGGCCTCACCGCGGTGCGGAAGCGGCCCGGGATGTACATCGGCTCAACCGACCAGCGCGGCCTGCATCAGCTCGTTTGGGAGGTGGTCGACAACAGCATCGACGAGGCGATGGCGAATGTCGCCACGCGCATCGACGTGACCATCCACGATGACGGCAGGGTCGAGGTCGTCGACGACGGCCGTGGCATCCCGGTCGGGAAGCACACCTCGGGAAAGGATGCGCTCGAGGTCGTGCATACAGTGCTGCACGCCGGCGGCAAGTTCGGTGGGGGAGGCTACAAGGTCGCCGGGGGACTGCACGGGGTCGGCGTCAGCGTGGTCAACGCGCTCTCCTCCGCGATGCGGGTCGAGGTGCTCCGCGACGGGAAGCGCTGGACGCAGGAGTACAGCCGCGGCGCGCCGAAGGGTCCCGTCCGCCAGCAGGGCGGCGCAGCGGAGGCGAATCGCGGCCTCGTCATGGCCAAGCAACGACAGCACGGCACGCGCACCTTCTTCCAGCCGGATCCTGAGGTCTTCGACACGATGGATTTCAGCTGGGATCTCATCGCGACGCGGCTGCGAGAGTCCGCGTACCTGAACAAGGGGCTCTGGATCTGCCTGCGGGACGAGCGCATCGACCGCGAGAAGAACTTCTACTTCGAGGGCGGCGTCACGAGCTTCGTGCGGCACCTGAATCGGCGCCGCGACGTGCTCAACCAGCGACCGATCCACGTCGAGCGGATGGTGGGCACCACCAGCGTCGAGGTCGCCCTCCAGTACAACGACGGCTTCGCGGAGACAGTGCTGGCCTTCGCGAACAATATCCACACGGTCGACGGGGGCACGCACGTCACCGGCTTCCGCGCCGCGCTCACCTCCTCACTCAACGACTGGGCGCACAAGGCCGGCGTCCTGTCGGAGAAGGATGCCAACCTGAGCGGGGAGGACGTCCGAGAGGGCCTCACCGCGGTCATCAGCGTCAAGCTCACCGACCCGCAGTTCGAGGGTCAGACCAAGGCGAAGCTAGGCAACGCCGATGTGAAGGGCGCGGTGCAGGCGGCGGTCACCGACGGGATCATCCAGCACCTCGAGGAGAACCCGGCAGACGGGCGGCGGATCATCGAGAAATCAGTGACGGCGGCGCGTGCGCGAGAGGCGGCCCGCAAGGCACGGGATCTCGTCATCCGCAAGGGGGCCCTGGACGGGATGGCGCTCCCCGGCAAGCTCGCCGACTGCCAGGAACGCGACCCCGCCCGCAGCGAGCTGTACATCGTCGAGGGCGACTCCGCCGGTGGCTCTGCCAAGCAGGGGCGGGATCGGCGAACACAGGCGGTCCTTCCGTTGCGCGGCAAGCTGCTGAACGTCGAGAAGGCACGCCTGGATCGGGTGCTGTCGAGCGAGAACATCCGCCCGCTGATCATCGCCCTCGGCGCCGGGATCGGCGACCAGTTCGACATCGCCAAGCTCCGCTATCACAAGATCTGCCTCCTCTCGGATGCGGATGTCGACGGCGCCCACATCAGCACCCTCCTGCTCACCTTCTTCTTCCGGCACATGCCGGACGTGATCGAGCAGGGCTACCTGTACCTGTGCCAGCCACCCCTCTACCGGGTGAGCACCGGCAAGGTCACCCGCTACGCCAAGGACGAGAAGTCGCGCGACCAGGCGATCAAGGACCTGTCGCGCGAGGGGAAGACAAAGAACATCAGCGTGCAGCGCTTCAAGGGGCTCGGCGAGATGAACCCCGAGCAGCTGTGGGAGACGACGATGAACCCCGACACCCGCACCCTGCTGCAGATCACCGTGCGCGAGGCGGCCGATGCGGATGACGTGTTCAGCACGCTCATGGGAGAGCGCGTGGAGCCGCGCCGCGACTTCATTCGCGGTGAAGCCCGCAAGGTGCGCAACCTGGACTTCTAGACGGAGCCGATGCCAGAACCATGCCAAGCCGACACGTTGCCGACATTCGCCAGGTCGAGGGAAAGACCGGCCGCAAGCTCGAGGACTGGTGCGCCCTGCTCGAGGCGAACGGCGTGGGGGAGCGCCGCGACGCCGTCAACTTCCTGCGCGATGGATATGCGGTCAGCCACGCCTTCGCGCTGGCCATCGCCGCCCATTGCCTCCGACCATCGCGCACCGACGAGTTCGGCGCCGAGAGCTTCTGGGACGATGAGGATGACCGCTGGTGAGCACGGCGAACGGCAAGGCGGCAACGATCGGCAGCAGCCGGCTGATCGAGGGCACCGACGGCCGACGCTACGCGTTCGCAGACCACAACTGCTTCGCGTGTGGCGGCACGAATCAGATCGGCATGCACCTGGCGATCGAGCTTGGCGAGGGCACGGCCAGCACCACGTGGACTCCAGGCCCGAACTATGTCGGGTGGGAGGAGAAGGTCCACGGCGGGCTGCTGGCGACCCTGCTCGACGAGGTGATGGCCTGGGCACCGTCCAGCTTCGACTCATGGGCGGTCACGGCCGAGATCTCGGTCCGTTATCGCTCGCCCGCGAACCCGGGCGAGCCCCTCACCGCGCGCGGCTGGGTGACCGAGCGGCGGCGCCGGATCTACCAGGTCAGCGGCGAGGTTCGAGGGTCGGACGGCCGCCTGATCGCCGAGGGCCACGGCCGCTTCCTGGGAGCGAGCCCGTCCGTCAAGGCCGAGCTCAAGACCCGATATGGCATGCCCGCCGATGTGACCGCGGCCGGGGCTCGCCGCGAATGACGACGGCGACAAAAGCGACAGGCGAACAGGAGTAGCCGAGCCGATGGATTCAGACCGGACCGACGCCGTGCGGCGTGTCTCGATCGAGGACGAGATGCGATCGGCCTACATCGACTACGCGATGAGCGTCATCGTCGCGCGGGCGCTGCCCGACGTCCGCGACGGGCTCAAGCCGGTGCATCGCCGAATCCTGTACACGATGCACGAGATGGGCCTTCGCTCGACATCGGCCTATCGCAAGTGCGCGGGGGTCGTGGGTGACGCGCTCGCCAAGTATCACCCGCACGGCGACGTGGCGCTGTACGACGCCCTCGTGCGCATGGCGCAGGACTTCAGCCTCCGCTACCCACTGGTCGACGGCCAGGGCAACTTCGGGTCGATCGACGGCGACCCGGCGGCCGCCTATCGCTACACCGAGGCTCGCCTGACCGCGATCAGCGACGAGATGCTGGCCGACATCGAGAAGGAGACGGTCGACTTCGTCGACAACTACGACGGCCGCCTTCGTGAGCCGACGGTCCTTCCCGCGCGGCTGCCCAACCTGCTGATCAACGGGAGCTCCGGGATCGCGGTCGGGATGGCGACCAACATCCCGCCGCACAACCTGACCGAGATCTGCCGCGCGGTGATCGAGCTGATCGACAATCCCGACATCACCGTCGACGACCTGTGCGAGATCGTGCATGGGCCGGACTTCCCCACGGGCGGCACGATCTTCCGCGTCGAGGACCAGCGCAACAGCCTCACCGGCGAGAAGGAGCGGGTCGACGTCATCCGCCACATGTACGCCACCGGGCGTGGGCGGGTGGTGATCCGCGGCCAGGTCGCCTTCGAGGAGGACGCTCGCGGACGCATCTCGGTGGTCATCACAGAGCTCCCGTACCAGGTCAACAAGACGACCCTGATCGAGAAGATGGCCGAGTTGGTCAGCGGGAAGCGGATCACCGACGTCAGCGACATTCGCGACGAAAGCGACAGGACGGGGATGCGCATCGTCGTCGAGATCAAGCGTGACGGGTCACCGCATACCGTGATGCAGCAGCTCTTCAAGCACACCGCGCTGCAGACGAGCTTCAGCGCCAACGTGCTGGCGCTGGTGGACGGGCAGCCGCAGACGCTCGGCCTGAAGCGGATGCTCGAGCACTACATCGCCTATCGGCGCGAGATCGTCCGGCGCCGGACCGAGTTCGACCTTGCCCGCGCCCGCGAGCGGGCGCACATCCTCGAGGGCCTGAAGATCGCGCTCGACAACCTCGACGAGGTGATCAAGACGATCCGAGCCTCAGCCGACACCGATGCCGCGCGATCGGCGCTGGTGCAGCGATTCAAGCTCAGCGAGGCGCAGGCCAACGCCATCCTCGAGATGCAGCTGCGCCGGCTGGCCGCCCTCGAGCGCAAGAAGATCGAGGACGAGTACGAAAGCGTGATCCGCTTGATCGCGGAGCTCGAGGACCTGCTCGCCAACCCGCGCAAGGTCCTCACCGCGATCCGCGACGAGCTCGAGGAGCTGATCCGCAAGTACGGGGACGACCGCAAGACACGGATCGAGTCGGATGCCAACCGGGAGCTGACCGCAGAGGACCTGGTGGCCGCCGAGGACGTCGTCGTCACCCTCTCGCAGCGCGGCTACATCAAGCGCCAGCAGATCGGCACCTTCCGCTCCCAGCGCCGCGGCGGCAAGGGGAAGCTGGCCATGATCACCCGCGAAGAGGACGCCGTGAGGCACCTCATGGTGGCGAACACCCACGACAACATCCTCTTCTTCACCAACCGCGGGCGCGTCTTCATCACCAAGGTTCACACCCTTCCCGAGGCGAGCCGCCAGGCGAAGGGGCTGCCGATCATCAACCTGCCCGGCGTGATGGTCGACCAGGGCGAGTACGTCAGCGCCATCATCACCATCCCCCAGTTCGAGGCCGATCACTACATGGCGATGGCCACTCGCGGCGGGATGATCAAGAAGACCTCGCTGGCCGAGTACGCCAAGATCCGCAGCAACGGGCTCATCGCCATCAGCCTGGTGGAGGGCGACGAGCTGCGCTGGGTGGGGCTCACCGATGGGGAGAACGACATCATCCTCGCCACCCGCAACGGACAGGCCGCCCGCTTCCACGAGACGGAGGTCAGGCCGATGGGGCGCGACACCCGTGGCGTGACCGGGATCCGGCTGCGCGGCGACGACGAAGTGATCGGCATGGAGGTGGTCGCTCCCTCCGCCGAGCTGCTGGTGGTCACCGAGCAGGGCTACGGCAAGCGCACCATGCTCGACGACTTCCCGGTCAAGCATCGCGCCACCGGTGGGGTGATCGCCAACTCACTGAACGCCGATACGGGCAAAGTGGCGGCCGTGCGCGTCGTGGGCCGCGAGGACGAGGAGCTGATGCTGATCACCGAGGAGGGGACGATCCTGCGCACCGAGGTCAGCAGCGTGAACCGCTACCGTCGTGCGTCGCGAGGGGTGACCGTCATGAAGCCCGGCGAGGGCGATCGGATCGTCTCGATCGCCGTCTTCGTGGACGATCGCCCGCCAGTCGTGGACGAGGACGCGGAAACCGAGGGCTGAGAAAGGGCGCGGAGCGGCTAGAATCGGGTCCGGGAGACCAGCCGCACCGGAGATCCGAGTGTACGCCGACGAGTTCAGCATCTACGCCGGCAACGCCAACAGGCCGCTCGCCGAACAGATCTGCCGCTACCTCCGCACAGAGCTCGGCAAGGCCGAGGTCTTCAAGTTCGCCAACGACAACATCTTCGTGCGCGTCATGGAGAACGTGCGCGAGCAGGACGTCTTCCTGGTGCAGCCGACCTCGCGCCCGGTCAACGACTCCGTCATGGAGCTGCTGATCATGATCGACGCCTTCAAGCGGGCGAGCGCCGGGCGGATCACCGCCGTGATGCCCTACTACGCCTACGGGCGCTCTGACAAGAAGGACCAGCCACGCGTGCCGATCACGGCGCGCCTGGTCGCCGACATGCTGACCGTGGCCGGGGCGGATCGGGTCCTCACCATGGACCTCCACCAGGGCCAGATCCAGGGCTTCTTCAGCATCCCAGTCGACGAGCTGACCGCGGTCAACATCCTCTCGCGCTACATCCGCGACAAGGCCCTGGATGACGTCGTCGTCGTCAGCGAGCTGGGCTTCGCCAAGAAGGCCCGCAACTTCGCCGAGATCCTCCGGGCCCCGCTGGCAATCGTCGAGAAGCGCCGCGTCGGCAACGAGGACAAGACCGAGCTGATGAACATCATCGGCGAGGTGGCCGGGAAGACGGCGGTGATCATCGACGATGAGATCGACACCGCGGGGTCGCTGCTCGAGGCTGTCTCCGCGCTGGTGGCGGAGGGGGCAGTCGCCATCTACTCCTGCGCCACCCACGGCGTCTTCTCGAACCGGTCGCTGGACCACATCGAGGCCAGCCCGCTGACGGAGGTGATCGTCACCGACACGATCCCGCTCCCGGCCGGCGCGAACCGCGACAAGGTCACCGTCCTGTCGATCGCGCCGCTCTTCGGTGAGGCGATCAAGCGCATCCACCGCGGCGAGAGCGTGGGCGCACTCTTCTCGTCCGAGGTCCAGCTGGTGGAGGAGATGACCTTCTGGGGCAGCCACGCAGCGGGCGAGGAACCGGAGGATTCGCCGGCGGCCGCCGCCGAGGGCTGACCGCCGATCGGGACTGATCGGTCCTTCCGGATATACTCGAACTCTGAGATGCTGAAGTTCCTCTCCAGGCTGACGGACTCGAATGATCGCGAGGTCCGTCGCTTCGAACCGACCGTTGCCCGCATCAACGAGCTCGAGCCGGAGTACGCCGCCCTCACCGACGCCGAGTTGCGCGCAAAGACCGAGCAGTTCCGGGCCCGCCTGCGCGATTCGCTGGGAGATCTGCTCATCCCGATCGAGCAGCGAGCGCTGACGCCCGAACAGGCCGCAGAGTCGGAGCTGGTCGTGCCCGATCCGACGCGCATCAGCGAGGAGCGCAAGGACCAGCACAAGCGCGAGCGAGTACAGATCGACGCGGCGCTCGACGAGATCCTGCCCGAGGCGTTCGCGGCCGTCCGCGAGGCGATGCGGCGGGCCCTCGCCAAGCGCCATTACGACGTCCAGCTGATCGGAGGCGTGGTGCTGCACACCGGCGCCATCGCCGAGATGAAGACCGGCGAGGGAAAGACCTTCGTCGCCCCGCTGGCCGCCTACCTGAACGGCCTGACCGGCCGCGGCGTTCACGTCATCACGGTCAATGACTACCTCGCCAAGCGCGATGCGCAGTGGATCGGCCAGGTCTTCTGGCGCCTCGGAATGAGCGTCGGCTCAATTCAGCACGAGGCTGCCTACGTGGTCGACCCCGACTTCCCCCAGAGCGATGAGCATCTGCGCTCCCTGCGGCCGGTGGCGCGCGCCGAGGCGTACGCCGCCGACGTGACGTACGGCACCAACAACGAGTTCGGCTTCGACTACCTGCGCGACAACCTCGTCATCGACCTCGGCCAGCGCGTCCAGCGCGCCCACTTCTTCGCGATCGTGGACGAGGTCGACAACATCCTCATCGACGAGGCGCGGACGCCGCTGATCATCTCCGGCGCGGCCGAGGAATCGGCCGACAAGTACGTGCAGTTCGCCCGCCTGGTGCCTCGTCTGAAGGCGGAGGAGGACTACGTCCTGGACGAGAAATTCCGACAGGTGGCGATCACCGAGGTCGGAACCGACAAGATGGAGCGCTGGTTGGGGGTCGACAACCTGTTTGACAACGACTTCAGCATGGCGCGCCACCTCGAGCAGGCCCTCAAGGCCGAGGCGCTCTACAAGCGCGACCGCGACTACGTCGTCAAGGACGACGAGGTCGTGATCGTCGACGAGTTCACCGGTCGCCTGATGCCGGGCCGGCGCTGGAGCGAAGGGCTGCACCAGGCGGTCGAGGCCAAGGAGGGGGTGAAGATCCAGAACGAGTCGCGCACGCTGGCCACCATCACCTTCCAGAACTACTTCCGCATGTACGACAAGCTGGCCGGCATGACCGGCACCGCCGAGACCGAGGCGGAGGAGTTCCACAAGATCTACGGCCTCGAGGTCGTGGCTGTCCCGACCAACCAGCCGATGATCCGCGACGACTTCGCGGATCTCGTCTTCGCCAGCCAGAAGGGCAAGTGGGGCGCCGTCGTCGATGAGATCGTCGAGGAGCACGAGCGCGGACGGCCGGTCCTGGTCGGCACGATCAGCGTCGAGGTGAGCGAGATGCTCGGTGAGATGCTGAAGCGCCGGGGGATCAAGCACAGTGTCCTGAACGCCAAGTTCCACGAGAAGGAAGCCGAGATCGTGGCGCAGGCGGGGCACAGCGGCAATGTCGTGATCGCGACCAACATGGCCGGCCGAGGGACGGACATCATCCTCGGCGGCAACCCGGAGATGCTGGCCGCGGAGCTGCTGCACAGGAAGGGACTGACCGTCGTGGAGGCCTCCCCAGAGCAGCACGCCGCCGCGCTGGCCGAGGCGGATCGCCTGTGTGCGGAGGATCGGGAGCAGGTAGTCGCGGCCGGCGGCCTGCACATCGTGGGGACCGAGCGGCATGAGGCCCGACGCATCGACAACCAGCTGCGTGGTCGCGCCGGCCGCCAGGGCGACCCGGGGAGCACCCGTTTCTACCTCTCGCTCGAGGATGACCTGATGCGGCGCTTCGCCAGCGACCGCGTCCAGTCGATCATGCGCACCCTCGGCTTCAACGATGAGACGGCGCTCGAGTCGCGAATGGTGAGCCGGACGATCGAGGGAGCCCAGACCCGCGTCGAGGGCTTCAACTTCGACACGCGCAAGCACGTCGTCCAGTACGACGACGTGATCAACCGCCAGCGCGAGACGATCTATCACGAGCGCGAGCGGATCCTCCGCTCCGACACCCTGGCACCGACGGTACTGGCCATGCTCGAGGAGGAGGTTCGGGCGCTCGTCATCGAGCACACGGCCGGGGAGTTTGCGGCCGAATGGAACCGCGAGGGCCTCAAGGCGCAGCTCACGGCAATGGTGCCGACCCTCGACCTGAGGGCACTGGCGGCGATCGACGACCTCGTCGACGCCGACCAGGTCGCGGCTCAACTGGTCGAGCTGGTGGAGGACGCCTACCAGCGCAAGCGCACCGAGGTCGGCGACGAGGGGATGCTGGTCCTCGAGCGGGTCGTGCTCCTGCGCGTCATCGACTCCCTGTGGGTGGAGCACCTGACGGCGATCGACGACATGCGGCGCGGGATCGGCCTGCGCGCCTACAGCCAGCGCGATCCACTCAACGAGTTCAAGGTCGAGGCGTATCGCATGTTCGACGAGCTGAAGTCGACCATCCGGCACGACATCACCCACACCGTCTTCCGCGTGACTCTTACCCGTGAGCCCCCGCAGCAGCGCCAGGCGCGGCCGATGATGGAGAGCCGACCGGACGTGACCGGCACGGCCGTGGCTGCCTCCGCCGCGACGGCAGCGGTCTCGGGCGGGACCGGCGCGGGCTCGCGCGCGCAGACGGCCAAGGCAGGCCCGAAGCTCGGCCGCAACGACCCCTGCTGGTGCGGATCAGGGAAGAAGTACAAGCGCTGCCACGGGGCCTGAAGACGCCTGACTTGGGGGTTGGCGAACCCGCTCAGACCGGGTACGATACGTGCTCAGGATCGCGAGGCCTAATGACCTCGCGATTTCTCGCAAGAGGAGGCTACGTGAAGCAGCTGACCACCCCTCGTCGAGGTTCCGAGACCCTCACCTCCACCCCTCAGACGACCGAGCTGCCGCTGGTCACCCGCTTCCGAGACCCCTCCCTCCCCTACGAAGACCTCATCGTCTGCGAGCGCGACTGCATGCGCTGCAGCTACGCCATGACCCTCGACTGCGACGGCAACTGCGGCTCGTGCCCGCGCAAGGACTACTGTCCCTGCGTGAACCCGGCGAGGGTGCGCAGCAAGAGCGTGCGGTTGACGGAGATGGAGCTCCCCATGGTGTCGGCCCTTGGACGCAATTAAGGACGAGGCGCTCCGGCTGGCGCGCCTCGTGGCCGACACGGCGGTGCGCCTTTGACCTGCCCGCCAAGGAACTCGAGCTCGCGGAGCTGACCTCGCGATCCTCCGAACCCGGCTTCTGGGACGATCCCGCTGCGGCACAGACGGTGCTGCGCCGTGCCGATGAGCTGCGCGAGGAGATCGGTGCCTGGCAGGAGCTCGGCGCCCGAGCCGGCGCACTGGCCGAGATGGCGGAGTTGGCGGCAGCGGAGCCCGATGGAGGGGCCGAGCTGGCTGCCGACCTCGAGCGGGACCTCGCCGGCCTCAGCGCCGACTGGAACCGGATGGAGGGGCGTCTCCTGCTCTCGGAGCCCTACGACGAGCGGCCGGCGATCGTATCGGTCCATGCCGGCGCGGGCGGGACGGAGAGCCAGGACTGGGCGGAGATGCTGCTGCGCATGTACCTGCGCTGGGCGGAGCGAAACAAGTATCGGACCGAGATCCTCGACCAGACCGAGGGCGAGGAGGCCGGCTTGAAGAGCGTCACGGTCGCCATCGACGGTCGCTGGGCCTACGGTCGCCTGCGCAGCGAGCGCGGGGTGCATCGGCTGGTGCGCATCAGCCCGTTCGACTCTCAGAACCGCCGCCACACCAGCTTCGCGCTGGTGGAAGTGATGCCCGAGGTCCCCGAGGACGCGGCGATCGAGATCGACGAGCGCGACCTGAAGGTCGACACCTATCGGGCATCCGGGGCCGGCGGGCAGCACGTCAACAAGACCGACTCTGCGGTGCGCATCACCCACCTGCCAACCGGGATCGTGGTCACCTGCCAGAACGAGCGCAGCCAGATCCAGAACCGGGAGCGGGGGATGGCGGTGCTGCGTGCCAAGCTGGTCGAGCGCGCCGAGGAGGAGCGCGAGGCGGAGATGGCGCGGCTGCGCGGAGAGCACGTCGAGGCTGGCTGGGGGAACCAGATCCGCAGCTACGTGCTGCAGCCCTACACCATGGTCAAGGACCTGCGCACCGGCGTGGAGACCTCGAATCCCAGCGCCGTCCTGGACGGCGACCTGGACGCCTTCATCGAGGGCTACCTGCGCTCGCGGATCGGTGAGGTGGCGGCAACATGACCGACGCGCTGCGGCTCCCCTACGTGGCGGTCCCGGAGGCGGTCGAGCCGGTGATCAGCATGGTGGACGTCGGGATGACCTATCCCAACGGCAAGGTCGCGCTGGTCGACGTGAACGTGAGCATTCCCGAGGGCGATTTCGTCTTCCTGGTCGGCCCGTCGGGAGCCGGCAAGAGCACCTTCATCCGCCTCCTCATCCGCGAGCAGTTGCCCACGGCCGGCCGCGTCGTGGTGGCGGGCCGCGACCTGTCGACGATGCGGCGCAGCCAGGTCCCCTCGCTCCGGCGTCGGATCGGGATCGTCTTCCAGGACTTCCGGCTGCTGCCCGCCAAGACGGTGTACGAGAATGTCGCCTTTGCCCTGGAGGTGACCGGCGCGTCGAGCGCGGAGATCCGGTACCGGGTGCCGCGGCTCCTGAGCCTGGTCGGCCTGCACGAGCATGACGAGCACCTGCCGGCCCAGCTCTCGGGCGGCGAGCAGCAGCGCACCGCCATCGCGCGCGCACTGGTCCACGATCCGGCGATGCTGATCGCGGACGAGCCGACCGGCAACCTGGATCCCGTCACCAGCTGGGACCTGATCCAGCTCCTGATCCAGATCAACGCGATGGGCACCACCGTGCTGATGGCGACCCACAACCAGGAGATCGTGAACGCCATGCGCCGTCGCGTCCTGGCGCTCGAACACGGCACCCTGGTCCGCGACGAGTCCGGCGCGGCGTACGAGCGCGAGTACTAGCCGATGCGACTCGTGCGCTTCATCGCCTTCTCGGTGGTCCGCGCCTGGCAGGGCTTCTGGCGCAACGCGATGATGAGCCTTGCCGCGACCTCGACGGTTGTCCTGATGCTGGTCCTCCTATCAGGGCTGCTGATCGTGCTGGCCGGCCTGGACAGCGGGCTGCAGTACATCGAGAGCAAGGTCGGTGTCACCGCCCGCCTCCAGGACGATCTGCAACAGCCCGAGCTCGACGGCCTGCTGGCCGACATCCGGGCCCTGCCCGGGGTGAGCGAGGCCGAGTACATCAGTCCGGAAATGGCGCTCGATCGGCTCAAGGAGTTCTATCGCCAGCAGGGGCTGACGCTCGACCTGGGTGGCGCCCCGATCAGCCTGTACGCCAGCGTCGAGATCTCGCTGACGGATCCGAACTTCGCCGAGTCTGTCCAGGGTGCGCTGGGCGAGCGATCGGAGGTCGAACGCATCACCACCCGCCAGGTCGACTACGCGAAGCTCCTCTCGATCATCGGCTACGTCCGCACGGTCGGGTTCATCGCCCTCGCGCTGGTCGGCCTCACCGTGCTGTTCATGATCGTGAACATGATCCGGATCGCCGTCTACAGCCGCAGCGGCGAGATCGAGATCATGCGCCTGGTGGGGGCCAGCGACTCGTTCATTCGCTGGCCGTTCATCCTGGAGGGGATCCTGTGCGGCGTCATCGGCGCGGTCGTCACCATCATCCTGGTGGCGGTTGCCTGGGAGCCGATCAAGCCGATCATGGTGCGCGTCTTCCAGATGCCGACCGCGGTCAGCACGGACTTCCTGGCGGTCCTCTCGGCGGTCATCCTGGGCGTGGGCCTGGGGGTGGGAGCGGTGGGCAGCTGGATCAGCGTGCGTGCCAACCTGTCCTCGTCCACGTGATGTGCCGCAGCTGCGATAAGCGAAACATAATGGAGGCGTAACCGGGCGCCCGCCGGCCGGTGCTACACTCCGCCGCCGATGAGCGACCAGATCCCTGCCCCGCTGCCCACCACGCCGCCCGAGCGCCCGGCCGTTCGAGGCTCGTCCCCGGCCACGTGGATCGTCTCGCTGCTCCTGGCCAGCCTGCTTGGCTCGCTTCTCTTCGCGGGTGGCTACCTCGCCGCCGGCGGGGCGAGCCGGGATGGGACGTGCGCCGCCCCGACCGAGGCGTTCGCGGCCCTGTGCGAGGCATACGACAAGCTCAAGGAGCAGTTCGTCGACAAGCTGGACGACACGCAGCTGGCCGAGGGCGCCATTCGCGGGCTCTTCGAATACGGAGTCAAGGATCCCTTCAGCGGCTACATGTCCCCCGACGAGTACCAGCGTGCGCTCGGCTCGCTCTCGGGCGAGTTCACCGGGATCGGCGTCGAGATGTCGGTCAAGAACACCGAGAATCCCGATGACCTGGCGGCTTGCACGCAGCTCTCCGAGACCTGCGTCCTGGTGGTCGTGGCGCCGCTGGCCGACTCCCCGGCCGAGGCTGCCGGGCTGCGCTCGGGCGACATCGTGCTGGCGGTGGATGGCGAGAGCGTCAACGGGTCCACCCTCCAGGACCAGGTCGGCAAGGTCCGCGGCGAGCCGGGGACCAAGGTCACCCTGACGCTGCGGCGCGGGGAGCGAACGTTCGACCTCACCATCACTCGGGCGAAGATCGTCCAGCGTGAGGTCAGCAGCAGGATGCTAGCGGGCAAGATCGGCTACGTCGCCCTGCACGGCTTCAGCCAGCGGAGTGCGGATGAATTCCGGACGGCCCTCGGTGCGCTCCTCGACGACGGCGCCAACTCGATCATCTTCGACCTGCGGGACAACCCGGGTGGCTATATCGATGCCGCCCAAGAGGTCGCCTCGGAGTTCATCGGCTCCGGGTTGATCTTCACCCAGGAGTCGTCCGGCGGCGAGACGAAGCGCTGGGAGGCCAAAGCCGACGGGCTCGCGACCGATCCAGAACTGCCTCTGGCGGTGCTCGTGAACGGTGGAAGCGCATCGGCATCCGAGATCGTGGCGGCGGCCATCAAGGAGACCGGCCGCGGTGTGATCATCGGCCAGCCGACCTACGGCAAGAACACGGTCCAGGTCTGGACCGAGCTGGTCGACCACAGCGGCGTTCGGATCACCATCTCGCGCTGGTTCACTCCGGACCACGGCTCGGTCGCGCCGAACGGCGTGCAGCCGGACATCGCGGTCGAGGTTCCCGACGAAACACCGCCTGACCAGGACCCGATTCTCGACCGGGCCATCACCGAGCTGACGGCACCCGCCGCCTCTCTCCCCCGGATGCGGGCCGCCGCGTAGCGGGCATTGCATGGTGGCCGGCCGACTGCTAGCATCCCGCGCAACGAAAGGAGGTGGTGTGCAGTGAGTAGTTCCTGTCACGCCACCACCGAGGCGGTGCGCTAGCACCCCTTCGCGTGGTAGCGACGAGAGAGCCGGCCGATACGGTCGGCTCTTTCCTTTCTCGACCTCACGCAGGTTCCCCTCACGCAGGTTCCGATGCCCGATAAGACTGTCGCCGTCAACCGCCGCGCCCGCCACGAGTACGCCGTCGATGAGACGCTCGAGGCCGGCATCGCGCTGACCGGGACCGAGATCAAGTCCATCCGCGCCGGCCGCGTCAACCTCGCCGAGGCATACGCGCGGATCGAAAAGGGGGAGGCGTGGCTGATCGGCGCGCACATCGCCCCGTACGAGCAGGGGAACCGCAACAACCACGAGCCCACGCGGACCCGGAAGCTCCTCCTGCACCGGGACCAGATCGCCGAGCTGGTCGGGCGAACCCAGGCCAAGGGATTCACCCTCGTCCCACTCAAGCTGTACATCCGAAACGGGATGGCAAAGCTCGAGATCGGGGTGGCGCGGGGCAAGAAGGCGTACGACAAGCGCCGCACCATCGCCGAGCGGGATGCACGTCGCGAGCTCGAGCGGTCGACCAAGGAGCGCGTGCGGATGTAGCGGCGATCGAGCTCGTGGCAGGCCCGTGCTACCATGCATGCTCGATCGGTCCGTGGGGATGTCAGGTTTCGACAGGGCTCAGGGACCGGGAACTGCAGGTCGAGGTCGCCCGCATGGCCTCGTAAAACCGCGGGCAAGCCAGTAACTGGCAAGAATAGTTACGCTCTCGCCGCCTAAGTAGCGACGAGCGCCGACACGGCCCTCTCTCGCCGGGCCGTGAAGGCGTCACAAGGCGAGATGCGGCGCCGCCGACTCCGGTGAGTGGCGTCAAAGGGCCGCAAGGTCAGCCGGATAGCGAGCGGAGCACCCCGCCGGTCGGGGGCCCGCAGGCGAAGCTCGAAATAGGCCGGAAATATCTGTAGTACGTTCCCGGCGACTCGGTTCTGGACGGGGAGTTCGATTCTCCCCCATCTCCACCAACACTCCGCCGCCACGCCTCCTCCCGGAAGCAACCAGCCGGTTATGCGGTCGCATTCATCTCGCTGGGCGGCCTGTTCCCTGTGCTAACGTGCCTGCACGCGGCACGCCCAGATTCCTGCTCCGGCCGCGGGTGATGGAGGCGTGGGATCATGGATCTCTCCAAGCTCAGCGCATCGGAAAAGCTGGCGGTGTACGGTGCTGTGGCGACCCTCATCGGCGCCGTCGTGGCAGCATCGAGCTACCCCGGTCACTGGGGCGTGACCTGGCTTGGCGCGATCCTCGCGCTCGCGATGCTCGTCGTGATCTTCCTGCCCCAGATGTCGCCCGGCACCAAGCTCCCGGGCAACAAGGGGACCCTGATGGTCGTCGTCGGCGGCCTGGCGGCCCTGCTCATGGCATACGTCCTCCTGTCGACCTTCAGCTTCACATTCGAGGGCTTTGACCTCTCGTCGCTCCTCTTCCTGAGCGCCGTGGCCGGTGCCCTGGTCATGGGCTGGGCTGGCTGGCTGGCATTCCAGGCCGAGGGTGGCAAGTTCCAGATGGGCTCGTCCGGCGCGTCGTCCGCGGCGCAAGCGCCGGCAGCACCTCCTTCCGCGTCGCCACCCAGCGAGCCGCCGGTCGACGCACCGACCTACCGAGATGACGACCAGGCCTGATCTGCCTATGAAGCGGCCCCTGCCTGTGCTAAGGTCGCGGCCAAGCGGCACGCCCAGCGCGCTCCACGCATCGTCGCCGCGATGACATAGGGAGGCGTTTGACTCAGATGGACTTCTCCAAGCTCGGATCGAACGAAAAGCTGGCGGCAATCGGTGCCGTGGCAGCCATTGTCGGTGCGATATTGAGCTTCGGTGGCGGGGGGACGTTCACGCTGCTGACCGGCGTCGCCATGCTCATCGTCGTCTTCCTGCCGCAGTTCTCGCCGACCACGACGCTCCCGGGCTCAAAGGGCAGCCTGATGCTGATCGTGGGCGGCGTCGCCGGGATCGCAGCGGTCCTGTCGCTCCTCGCGATCCTCACCGTCTTGGGGGCGTTCGCCCTGTACGGCGGCCTGTGGTTCGTCGGCCTCCTCCTCAGCACCGCCGGCGGCCTCCTGATGGGCTGGGCGAGCTGGCGGGAGTTCCAGTCCGAGGGCGGCAAGTTCAATCTCGGCACGGCCGGCACAGCACCTCCGGCACCCCCCGCTCCCCCCGCTCCCCCCGCTGCACCGCCTGCCCCACCGGCCCCGCCCGCCGAGCCGATGTCGCCGCCGATGGCCGAGCCGATGTCAGACTCCATGAATGAGCCGATGGGCGGCGAGCGGTCGGAGGACGATCCGAGGGCTTAGCCCCCGGCGGCGATCTCCTGAGCCCGCATCGACAGGAGCTCAATCGGGTCGACTGTGCCGTCCCGCGCTGACCTGGCGGCCTGCAGCTTCTCGGCCACCGCATCCCCGGCGAGCCCGTCGTCGATGGCGTCCATCGCCTCACCCAGCAGCGCGTGGCGCGCCGGATCCGCCTCTGCCCCCATCACATGGCGCACCAGGGCGGACATATCCGACTGGGTGGCCTCGAGGTCCGGCGGTGCGTCGTCAAGGGCCTCGGCGAAGTAGGCGATCGCGAGCGCGAGGACAAGATCCTGGTCCGCGGAAGCGTCACGCATGGCGTCTACGACCTCCACCACGATGCGGCTCGCACCAGCTCGGTAGCCAAAGCCGATCCACGGGCCACCCACGTCGAGCCGTCCGATGGCGCGGACGGCATTCAGCGGCGCTGCGGCGCTCCCCATGATGATCGTCCGGCTATTCGACCTTGGTGGCAGGCAGGATCACGATCCGCCGGTTCGGCTCGACTCCAACGCTCTGGGTGCGAACCTGGGGGTTCTCGACCAGCGCCATGTGCACGATGCGGCGCTCGATCGCGGGCATCGGCTCCAGCTGGATGATCTTGCCCGTCTGGAGGACTCGCTTGGCGGCCCGATCGGCGACGTCGCGAAGCTGCTCCTCGCGTCGGCCGCGGTAGTTCTCGACATCCACCGCGATGCGGTGATACTCGCCTTCCTTCTTTGCCACGATCAGATTGACGATGTGCTGGAGGCTGGCCAGCTTCTCGCCGCGCCGGCCGATCAACACGCCCAGGTCCGAGCCGCGTACGTTGAGACGCGCCGTCTCACCGCCGGTCGCAACCTCGACCGTGCCCGGCACCTCCATCAAGCGCAGGAGCTCCTCGAGCACGCCCTTCGCCTCCGCCAGCGTGCCGCGCTCCTTCTCTGACAGCTCGTCGAGCGGCTTGCCGGGGATGAAGGGGGCGGGCTCGCGCGGCGGCCTGTCCTCGCGTGGCTCGCGTGGCGCGCGCGGTGGTCTCTCGCGGAAGGGGCGATCGCCACGCCCGCCGCGCGTGTCGCGGTCCGACCGCCCGCGCCCACCGCGGGATCGGCCCCCTGCATCGCGACGCGGAGGTGCCTCGGAGCGTCCGAGGTCGGCGAGCTGCTCGCTCATCGGCTCGCCCTCGGCGGGCTGATCGGCGCTGGGCAGGCTGGGTTCGCCTGCCGGCGCTATCGGCGCCATCGGCTCCATCGGCTCCGGAGGCTCGTGAGACGTGTCGCGCACCGTCTCGGCGGCCGCGACCGCGGACTTCGGTGCGGCCAGGATGCGTGCCTCCTCGCCTCCGACCCCAAGGATGCCGCGGTTCCCCTGGGACAGGATCTCGATGTCGAGCTCGGCGAGCTCCGCGCTGTATTCCTTCATCGCGGTGCGGATCGCTTCTTCGACGTTCTTGCCGGTGAACTCTCGGAATGTCATCGTCTTCGTCCTCGGCGTCTCTTCTTGGTCGAGCGGGACGCGGGGCGGCTGGTGCCACCCGGCGTGCCAGCGGGACGTGGGTTGGGCGGCGTCGCGGTGTTGGTCGCCGCCTTGTCTGGCTCGGTGGGGTCGCGCGCCGGTCGGCTGACGAGCCCGGTCTCCGGCGCAGGCGCGAAGCCCGGCTGCCAGCCGAAGAGCGGGAAGAGGTTGCCCCAGCCCATGATCCGGAACTGCTGCACGACCAGGTAGGCGGTGTACACGATCCAATACAGGATCAGGCCGCTCGGGAAGAGGCCGCCCCACCAGATCGTCAGCAGCGGGAAGAGGTAGGTCATGGTGTTGGTGGTCGACGAGGTGGGGTCGTCGGCGACCGGCTTGGGGCTGGTCATGCGGACCTGGATGAACTGCAGGATCCCGGCCAGAATGGCCAGGGCGGAGATCGTGAAGCCGAGGCCCGGGATGATGAACCCGAACTTGTTGTCGATTTGCGCCAGGTCGAGGTTCAGGAGCCACGAGACGTGCGTATTGATCGGCTCGATCAGCTTCAGAGGATCGATCAGCTGGCAGTTCAGGGGCAGGAAGCTCTTGAAGGGGTCGACCTCGAACTGCGCCAGGCTGCAGGTGGCACCGCTGCCGACAACCGGCGCCGCGTACTGGACCTGGGTGATGGCGCCGGCCGCGTCCTTGATGTCGGCGATCTTGACGATGCCGGGGAGCGCCGCCTGCAGCTGGCTGAAAGTGTCCGACGCCGCGTCCTTGACCGACAGCGTGACCACGTTCGAGGCGCGGATGAGCGCCTGGTAGAGCGCAAACAGGAGCGGCAGCTGAGCCACGACCGGCAGGCAGCCGGCGGCCGGGTTGACCCCATGCTCCCGGTAGAGCGCCTGCGTCTCCTCGGCGATCTTGGTCCGGTTGCCCTTGTGCTTGCGGTTCACCTCGCGGATGAGGGGCGCCATACGCTGCATCTCTTTCTGGGAGTTGATCTGGCGCACGAAGAGCGGGGCCAGCAGCGTGCGGATGACGATCGTGAAGACGATGATCGCGAGCGCGAAGTCGCTGAAGATGATCCGATACGACGCGATCAGCAGGTTGAAGAGGGGCAGGAAGAAGACATCCCACGGGGGCGTGAAGTGCTCTATCCCCAGGAACCCGGCGCCGATGAGTGTCAAGGTCTGGTGCTCTCTCTAGCGGACCGGGTCATAGCCACCCGGGTGCATCGGATGACAGCGGCCGATGCGGCGGGCACCCATCCAGGACCCGCGAAGGAGGCCGTAGCGCTCGATGGCCTGGTAGGTGTACTGCGAGCAGCTCGGCGTATAGCGGCAGCTGGGCGGCAGCCATGCGAAGAGCCGCTGGTACGCGATGATCAGCCCGAGCCCGATCTTCCTCATCCACCGATTCCCGATCGCTCGAGGAGCGATCGCAATGCCTCCCGCAGCTCCGAGTAGCTTGCTGTCCCTGCCTCCGATCGCGCGATCAGCAACAGGTCCAGGCCCCCTTCCGTGGCGTTCAGCTGCTCGCGGAGCAGGTCGCGCAGCCGACGCCTCACCCGATTGCGCTGGACCGCGCCGCCGAGCGATCGCGGGGTGCTCAGCCCGATCCTCGTCCTCGACCCCGAGGTCCGCATCGATCGCAGGACCAGGAGCCGACTGGAGCGAACCGTCCCGTGGCGACCAATCGCGTCGAAGTCCGCCTTGCGCCGAAGCATCTCAAGGGGCGGCACCTCGGTCCTCTACGCCGTCAGGCGCTGAGCTTCTCGCGCCCCTTCGCCCGACGACGGGCAAGCACGCGGCGACCACCCTTCGAAGCCATGCGAGCGCGGAAGCCGTGTTCCCGCTTCCGGGCGCGCTTCTTGGGCTGGTAGGTCCTCTTCATGAGTGCGTGACTGTCCTCGTTCAGCGGCGGCGATCGGGGTCGATAACACAAGAATGGCTGGCGTCTTCGCCAGCCTGACGCGATGGCCGTGTGGTGCGGCCCGTCTCGCTCTGCCCGGCGATTCTAGCGACGCGTCGAGCGGAGTGTCAAACCTCCAACCCCGGAGCGACGGCAACTTGAACTAATCCATTGCCGGTCCCGAAAGGGTGCTGCTACACTACCGCGACCCCCGAGGCCCGCGCCCATCTGACCGGGTCCCGTGCGCCCCGAGGGAGGTCCTCAACCGGTGCCGGAACGCCGCGGCTCAATCGATTGGGAGTTGGCTATCGATGGATGCGAAGCAGGTATGGCGTGCCGTCCTGGGTGAGCTGCAGGTCTCTCTTTCCCCGGCCAACTTCGAGACCTGGCTGAAGGACACGTCGCTCGTAGACCTCGACGAGAACCGCTATCGCATCGCAGCCCCGAACGGCTTTGCCCGCGACTGGCTCGACAACCGATATCGAACCCTGATCAGCCAGACCCTCGCCCGGGTGGTGGGCGGGTCGGTCCAGGTCGAGTTCGTGGTGGCCGATGCCCCCGGCCCGGTGCCCGCCCAGTCCGACGACCAGGCGCTCCCGCTCCCCCCGGCCTCGGCCGGCGGCAATACGGTCAACCTGAACGGGCGCTACGCCTTCAGCAACTTCATCGTGGGCAGTGCCAATCGCCTGGCGCACGCCGCGGCCCTCTCGGTCGCCGAGCGGCCCGGTCACGCCTATAACCCGCTCTTCCTGTACGGCGGCGTGGGCCTCGGCAAGACCCATCTGATGCACGCCATCGGCAACGCGGTGGCGGTCAAGTTCCCGCGCAAGCGGATCCTGTACGCGACCAGCGAGAAGTTCACCAACGACTTCATCAACTCGATCCGCGAGCAGAAGATGGAGGACTTCCGCAACCGCTATCGCCGCATCGACGTGCTGCTGATCGACGACATCCAGTTCATCGCCGAGCGCGAGCGGACGCAGGAGGAGTTCTTCCACACCTTCAACACCATCCACGAGGCAGGCAAGCAGATCGTCCTGTCCAGCGACCGGCCGCCGAAGGCGATCACCACCCTGGAGGAGCGGCTCCGCTCACGGTTCGAGTGGGGCCTCATCGCCGACCTGACGCCGCCGGACCTCGAGACCCGCATCGCGATCCTGCGCAGCAAGGCCGAGGACCAGCTGAACCTGATCCCGGCCGAGGTGATCGAGTTCATCGCGCGCAAGGTGGTGAGCAACGTCCGCGAGCTGGAGGGGGCGCTCAACCGGGTCGTCGCCTACGCCTCGATGTCGGGCATGCCGATCAACAACGAGCTGGCCAGCGCGGTCCTGTCGAACGTCATGTACAACCCCAAGAAGCGCTCCATCACACCACAGCGCATCGTGCGCGCGGTGGCTGACTACTACGGCGTCAACCTCGACCAGCTGCGCTCGTCGAAGCGCGACAAGGCGATCGTCGTGCCGCGCCAGATCGCGATGTACCTGATCCGCGAGGAGACCGACATCTCCCTGCTGCGGATCGGCGCCGAGCTCGGGGGGCGAGACCACTCGACCGTCCTGCATGCCTACGACAAGATCGCGCGGGAGCTGGCCGAGAATGACGAGATGCGCCGCGAGGTGAGCGCGGTGCGGGAGATGATCTACTCCGAGTGACGCCTGCCGTCCGTGGAGAACCTGGCCAGGACGGTGGAGAAATGTCGCTCGACGTGGACGAAGCTGCCGGGTCGCCGGACGCAGACGGGAGGGTTGTCAACCGGGTGGGGCGAGCCATCCACAGCAAGGGCTCACCACGAGGACGGATGCCCACCGACGGGAGGCTGTTATCGGCACCGCGGCCAAGCACGGACGTGCGTGACGATCCACATCGTCCACACGCCTACTAGGGACGGCTGCGGATGAGTATCCTTCTCTTGGTTTCATAGAGTGACGCACAGGCCAGTGGAGAACCAATGGTCGTCAAGGATGAGGTCGGAATGAACGTATCGGTCATGCAGGAGAACCTGGCGCGCGGCCTGGGGGTGGTGGGTCGAGCCGTCAGCAGCAGGGCCACCCTTCCGGTGCTGGCCAATGTCCTGCTCAAGACCGAGAACGCCGGCCTCAAGCTGACCGCCACCAATCTCGAGATCGGCATCAACTGCTGGGTCCCGGGCAAGGTGGCCGATGAAGGCGAGATCACGGTCCCGGCCAAGCTCCTGACGGAGCTCGTCTCGTCGCTCCCGAACCAGCGCATCGACCTCCAGTTCTCGGCCAAGGACCGAACGCTCAAGGTCACCTGTGGCGGGAGTCGCTCCTCGATCAAGGGGATCGAGGCCGATGAGTTTCCGGTCGTGGCCGCCATTGGCGACACGCCGATCAGCAGTGCGGACTCGCGGACCCTGCGCGAGGCCCTGGGCGAGGTCGTCTTCGCGGCGGCCAGCGACGAGAGCCGCCCGATCCTCACCGGGGTGCTGACCCGGCTGGCCGGAGACCGGATGACGCTTGCGGCTGCGGATAACTACCGCATCGCGGTGCGCAGCCTGGAGCTTGCCAAGCCGGTCACGCCCGAGATCACGATTGTGGTGCCGGCTCGCTCCTACGCGGAGCTGGTGCGGATCATGCCGGACTCCGACGAGTCGATCGAGATCACCGTGACGCCGAACAAGAGCCAGATCCTGTTTCACGTGAACGGGATCGACCTGGTCAGCCGGTTGATCGAGGGGCAGTTCCCCAACTACGAGCCGGTGATCCCGACCGGGCACACCAGCCGCGCCGTGCTGGACCGGGAGGCGTTCCTGGCCGGAGCGCGGCGGGCAAGCATCTTCGCTCGTGACAGCGCCAACATCGTGAAGATCGAGATCGGGGGCGAGGCGTCGGAGGGGGTCGCGATCACCGCTCATGCAGCTGATGTCGGAGATGCAGCCGATGCGCTGGAGGCCAGCGTCGAGGGCCAGCCGACCAGCATCGCCTTCAATGCGCGCTACCTGATCGACGTGCTGAGCAACCTGGGAGCCGAGCAGGCGGCCTTGGAGCTCTCCGGTCCGCTTGCCCCGGGTGTCATCCGCGGGGTCGGCAAGGAGGACTACGTGCACGTGATCATGCCGGTCCGGACCGCATCCTAGGGAGGGCCGCCAGGCTGGTGGCCGGAGCAGAGCGGTGCGCCTGACCCGACTCGTCCTCGAGGACTTCCGCAGCTACGCCAGCGCGGAGCTCCACCCGGAACCCGGCATGACGATCGTGGCCGGCCCGAACGGCGCCGGCAAGACCAATCTGCTCGAGGCAGTCTTCGTCGCCGTGACGGGGCGCTCGCATCGGGCGGGATCGGACGCCGAGCTGGTGCGCCACTCCCGGCCATTTGCCCGCGTCCGGCTCGACCTGTCCGACCCGCAGGGTGCCTCGACCTCGCGGGTGGAGCTGCTGATCCCCGCCGAGGACGCACCCCCCGAGATCCGCAAGCGGGTCACCGTCAATGGCCTGCCCAGGCGGGCCTCGACCATCGGCGATACCGTCCGCGTCGTCCTCTTCCGGCCGGAGGAGATGCTCCTCCTGGTGGGCGCCCCCTCCGAGCGCCGTCGGTTCATGGACGCAATCCTGGCGCAGCGCCACCGCGCGGCGGCACCCGACCTGGCCGAGCTGGGGCGGATCCTCGCCCAGCGCAACGCTCTGTTGCGTGCCATCCGCCGCGAGGAGGCGACGGCCGACAACCTCACCTTCTGGGACGAGCAGCTCGCGCTGGTCGGGGCGCGGGTGATGGCCGCGCGGCTGGACCTGGTGGCCGACCTCGCGGCTCGGATCCCCGGGCTGCATGACGCGGTGGCTCCCGTCGACGAGCGCGGCGAACAGGTTCGTGTCACCTACGCCGACACGCTCAAGGACGCCTGGCCGGAACGGCCCGCGGCGACCGCTGCGGCCCCACCGATCGAGGAGCTCGAGGCGGCCTACCGCCGACGGATCAGCCAGGCTCGGGAGAAGGAGCTGTGGAACGGCGTCTCCTTGGTCGGGCCACACCGCGACGACCTGCGGGTCGAGCTCGCCGGTCGCGAGGTGGCGACGCATGCCAGCCGGGGGCAGCAGCGCACGATCATCCTGGCCCTGAAGCTGGCCGAGACCGACCTGCTGGGGGCCGATGGCGCCCCGACCCCGATCGTGCTGCTGGACGACATCTTCTCCGAGCTCGACGCGGAGCGCTCCGACCGGTCGCTGTCGCTGCTCCTGGATCGAGGCCAGGTGCTGGTCACGATGGCGGACCTGGCGACCCTCCCCGCCGGGCGCAGGGGCGTCACGATCTGGCAGGCCGGTGAGGGACGCCTCTCGCAGGCGCCGCGCGTGGCATGAGCCGCACCGAGGAGGCCGCCAGTGCGGTGCAGCGAGCCCTGCTCGCCTGCATGGGTCCCGGTGCCGCCGAGCAGATCGCGCTGGCCCAGGCGCGGCTGGCGTGGCAGGAGGCGGTCACCGCCGCCGGGCTCGAGCGCGACAGCCTCTCGTCGCGCCTGATCACCGTCCGCGCCGGGACCGCCCAGGTGGAGGCGTCCGAGCCGATCCTCGCGCAAGAGCTCGGGCTGCGCGCCGAGGCCCTCATGGCGGCCACCAACCAGCGCATGGACGGGCGTCCGGGGGCGACGATCGTCCTCACCCGGGTCACCGTTTCGGTGGCTCGTTCGGGGGGTGGCCGCTCCCTATAATCGGGCCCGTCGCCGTCCCTCGCTCGAGTCCGGATTCCCCGATGAGCAACCGCCTGGCCACCCGCATCGGCCTGTTGGCCGGCGAGGAACGCGCCTCCGACGCGCTCGACCTGGTTCGATTTCGCGAGCCCACGACCGGGTCAGAGGTGCGCACCAAGGGCAGCCTCTTCCTCCTCGCGCAGGTCACCGGCGCCGATCCGGCGCTGGGCCGCGCCGCGGCCGAGGCTCTGGAGACGATCGAGCGCGACTACTACTACGACCTTTCCGCGGGCGCGACGGGAGCGATCAGCAAGGCGCTCTCCGCCGCCAACCGGCTCCTCTACCACCAGCGAACTCGGCTCGGGCTCACCCGACGTGGAGGGGTGAGCATCGTGGCCCTGGTGGTTCGTGGGCGGGAGGGGCACGTGGCCAAGCTCGGGCCAGCCGCCGCGGTCATCGTGCGGGACGAGCGGATGTTCGAGCTGCCGCCTCCCCCGTCCGTGGATGCGGAGGATCCGCGGGTCCGCGAGCGCCGGGTTGCCGACTCGCTCGGGGAGACGCTCGAGATCAAGCCGTACACCTGGGAGGGCGAGCTCGCGGCGGGCGACCGGGTGGCGCTCGTGTCGCGCAACGTGGCCCAGGTGGTCGGGGTCGACGAGGTGCAGCGCGCCCTGGCCACGCTCCGCCCGGCAGCAGCGGTCGAGCACCTGCACCAGCTCTTCCAGATCCGGGGCGGCCAGGGCTCCGACGGGCTGCTGGCGATCGAGCTGATCGAGCTGGCGGCGACGGCCGCCACCCACCAGCTCGAGCCGGTTCATCCGCACGAGGAGCTGGCCGGACTCCCGGACCGCAGCCCGGTCCCGCTGGCCGATGCGATCGGGCACCTTCTGCACCGGGGCGGCGATGCCATCGACGCCGGCCAGCGCGCGCTGGCACGCGGCCTCCTGGTGGGGGTCAACATGGCGCTCGCCTTCGTGCCCCGCCGCCGCGCGCGCTATCCGACCAGCATCCCCCGCACCGCGCTGCGCGAAGAGGGGCGTCGCCGCCGTCGCGGGCTGCTCGGGATCGCCGCCGTGGCGGCCCTGCTGGCGGTCGGCGCGAGTGTTGCCAGCCTCCCGAACCCGCGTCCGACCGACGCCATCCTGCGAGCCTCGATCGCGCGGGCCGCCATCGCCGAGGCGCATGAGCTGGTCGGCACGGTCGACGAAAGGGTCGACGGGCGGGACCTGATCGACCGCGACCCGACGCGTGCAGCCACGCTCCTGACCGACTCGCTCGCCGCCATCGAACGAGCCTCTGAGGCAGGCGTCGCCCCGGCCTCGCTCGACCCGCTGCGGGGCCGCATCGAGCGCGGCCTGGACACGATCTTCGCGGTGGGGCGCCTCCTCGACAGCACCACCGTGGCCGACCTTGCGGCCGCCTTCACCGCCACCGATCCGGTCGACATGGTGATGGCCAGCGACGGCTCGTTGTGGGTCGCCGAGGTCGGTCACGGGCGTGTGATCCGGGTGGATCCGGCGAGCGGGGAGGCGGCCGTCCTGTATCGGGCAGGACAGGACCTCGACGGCGTGACGGCCGGGGCCCCGTGGATGATCGCCACCGCGGCGACCGACGTGGTGCTGCTGGATCGCGCCCGGCAGGCGTGGCGCTTCGACCTCGTCGAGCAGGTCGCGCATCCGATCGGGCTGCCCGGCCTGGGTGCCGTCTCAACGGAGAGCCGGCTGCTGACCGCACTCCAGCATCGGCCACCACTGGAGATCTTCAACCTGTACCTGGTCGATGGGGGTGGGGGCGACGTGCTCAAGTGGACCCCTGGCGACGTGATCCCGGTCCGCTACCCGAGCCCACCCGAGTCGTACCTCGTCGAGCGCCCGGATCTGCCCGTCGCCCAGGCCCGCGACATGTTCGCGGATGCCAACCTGTGGCTGCTGCAGGCCCGCACCGTGACGCGCGTCAACTTCGGGACGCCGCTTGCGCAGGAGGACTATTCCCTCGACGCGCCGCCGGACGGGTCTCTCCGCCCCAACCTCGACTACCGCCTTCTTGACGGTGCGACGATCGGCGACCGCGAGACCTTCTACGTCTACGACGCGGCGCATGCGCGGATTCTCTCCTACCAGCGTGCCGACGGCTCGTTCCTGCGCCAATGGCTCGCGCCACGCAGCGGCGCGGAGGCCGCGCTGCTGGACGAGGTGCGGGCCTTCAGCGTTGCCTCGGTCGCCGACGGCCCACCGGTCGCGTACCTGCTGACGCCGACACGGATCGTCCGAGTCGTCCTCGAGTAGCCTCATCTAGAATCGGTCGGTGAGGCTGATCGAGATGGTCGTCGAAAGCGTTCGCGTGCACATGCTCTCGAGCCAGCACGTGGTCATCCTGAAGGAGTCCGACCGGGAGCGGTATCTGCCGATCTGGATCGGCCCGTCAGAGGCCAACGCCATCGCCATGCGTCTGCAGGGCCTCAACGCGGAGCGCCCGCTGACCCACGATCTGCTCGTCAGCATCGTGGCCGCCCTGAACTCCAGCATCAGCCGTGTCGTCATCACGCACGTGACGGACGGCACCTTCCACGCGCGGCTCTACGTCGAGACCGCCGACGGCGGGGAGGCCGAGATCGACTCCCGGACCAGCGATGCGATCGCGGTGGCGGTGCGCACCGGGTCGACCATCTACGTGGATGAGCGGGTCCTCGACGAGGCCGGGGTGGAGCCAGACCGCGCCGAACCCGGCGACGTGCACGATGAGAGCCTCGCCATCTTCCGCGAGTTCGTCAACTCGCTCGACGTCGACCTGGAGGGTGGGGAGAAGGGTCCGCCCAGCGAGGAGCAGGGGGCCTGACGGCCACAGCTGCGCCGGCCACAGCTGCGCCGGCCTCAGACGCGGCGGCCTCAGACGCGGCGGCCGAGAACCTCGTCGCGCTTCGTCCACAGGTCCCAGCGCAGCCTGGCCAGGTCACGGAAGGTGCGCAGAATCTTCTTGAAGCTGGCCCCGGTATTGGTGCCGGCAGCGCGGGGGAAGTGATTGACACCGACCTGCGCCGTGCGGACCCCCCGCGCACGCAGCTTGATGAGCAGCTCGGCCGACAGGAACGGCCCCTCGGCATCCAGGCGCAAACCCTCGAAGACCTCCCGCCGGAAGAGCTTCATGGCGCAGTCGATGTCGCGCACGCGCAGGCCGAAGGCGACCGACACGATCGCGTTGTAGGTCTTGGCGATGAAGATGCGGTGGAACGGGTCGCGACGCTTGATCCGGAAGCCGATCACCGCGTCGACCGGCTTCCGCTCGTCCGCCAGCCGCTCCAGGAGCCGGCTCATCTCGCGCAGGTCGAACTGGAGGTCGCCGTCCGAGAAGCAGATCAGCTCGCCGCGTGCCTGCTCGAAGCCCGCCTTGATGGCCCCGCCGTAGCCGCGGTTCGGCTGGTGGTGAACCCGCACGCGCGGGTCGGCCGCGGCCAGGGCGTCGGCGAGCGCCGGCGTCTGGTCGGTCGAGCCATCGTCGATCGCCAGGACCTCGATCGAAGGGACCACCGGACCGATCTGCGAGAGTGCCAGCCCGACGGTCCGCGCGATGTTCTCCTCCTCGTTGTAGGCCGGGAAGAAGAAGGTCAGGCGCGGCCGGGCGGAGGGCTCGGAATCGGTCACGGTCGGTACCCTAGCGCAACCGACCGTGGTTCGGGGGCGTCCGAAACCCGGATGTATACTCCGGCCCACGTTGGCGTACGACACACCCAGGCGCCGATAGCGAGGTGCCGTCACCGATGACCCGCGACTCCGTCAGGGAGCGGGGCGCGAGGCCAATCGAACGCGGCCTGCCGCTCGATCCCGCGACCCTGGTCGTCATCCTGATCGTCCTCGGCGTGCTGCTGCGCGCCGTCATCGCCGGGCCGTACCTGCCGTTCTCCGGCTTTCGCGTGGACGTCGGCGACTTCGCCATCTGGGCCGCCCGCATGTCCGCCCAAGGGCCCGGCCAGTTCTACCAGCCCGGCTACCTGGCGGACTACCCACCCGGCTACATGTACGTGCTGTGGCTGCTCGGGGGCATCGGCGAGCTGCTGCGGCCGGTCTTCGGGCTCTCGATCACGCCGGGCCTGGTCAAGGTGCCGGGGATCCTCGGCGACGCTGGCGTCGCCTGGCTCCTCTTCCTTTACGCGCGCCGCTACGGAGACGGATGGCTGGGGTCGTGGAGCGGCGAGCGGCTTGGCCTGGTGGCGGTTGTCATCTATCTCTTCAACCCTGGAACCATCTTCGACTCCGCGGTCTGGGGCCAGGTCGACTCGGTCGGCACGCTCGTGGTGCTGGCGACGCTTTACATGCTCGCTCGCGGCTGGACCGAGGCCGCGGCGGCTGGCGCCGTGCTCGCCATGCTGGTCAAGTTCCAGTTCGGCTTCCTGATTCCACTGGTCGCGGTGGTCGGCATCAAGCGCCATCTCTTCGGCCGCTCATCCGACCCGGATCAGGCCGGCCGAGCGGATCCGATCAGGATCCTCACCTCGCTGGCGACCGGCCTCGGCACTTTGGTCCTGGTCATCCTGCCCTTCCGCCTTGCCATCTGGGCACCCGCCGATCCGAACCTGAGCCTGGTCGACCGCTTCATCGCGGCGAGCAACACCTACAAGGGCCTGACCATCAACGCCTTCAACCTGTGGCGCAACCCGTGGACTGGCCTGGGCGATGCGTACCGCTGGGGCTGCGACACCCTTCCGCCCACCTGCGCCGATGGATCGGGCATCGCCTTCGTGATTGGCTCGACACCGATCAGCTGGCAGCTCGTGGGGGCAGGCCTCTTCGGCATCGCCGCCCTGGTTGCGCTGTGGACCGTCGCGCGCCGCGACGACCCCGCCGGCATCCTGGTGTGCGCCCTGGTGCTGGCCGTCGCCTTCTTCGCGCTGCCGACCCGCGTGCACGAGCGCTATCTCTTCCCGGCGCTGGCGCTGGCCGCCCCGCTGGTGGCCCGATCCTGGAAATGGGCGGCGCTCTACTTCGTGCTGACCCTCTCGTTCTTCTCGAACGTCTATTGGCTCTACACCACCGACTTCTCGTTCGCCGGCGGCGACCATCCCATGAACCCGGGCCTCTTCCGTGAGCCGATGCCGCGCGACCCGGTTCTGGCGACGGTCGTCTTCAACGACACCGGCATCTACCTCCTCTCGCTGATGATCGTGATCGCGCTGGCCTGGCTGCTGGTCCGGGCGGCGGAGATGGCGCTGGGCGTCCGGCAAGAGGGAGGGGTGCAACGCGCGCGGACCGAAAGGGGGCCGCTCGTTTCGGCGCCCGTGGCTGCACCCGCGGTCACGCCCGAGGGCGCCGCGGCGCCTCGGCGATGGCGCCTCCCCGCCGGGCTGCGCCGCGATCCGACCTACGTCGAAGAGCCTCGGCGACGCCTGGACCGGCTCGACCTGCTCCTGCTGGCGACGCTGATCCTTGCCGCCTTCCTGTTCCGGCTGTGGCGCCTGGAGCTGCCGCGGCACACCCATTTCGACGAGGTCTACCACGCGCGCACCGCGACCGAGTGGCTGGCCGACTGGCAGGAGGGCTGGACCCGTGACACGTATGAGTGGACTCATCCGCCGCTGGCGAAATACCTGATCGCCGCCGGGATCTTGGTGGCGGACCCCAACAAGGTCGTCGGCGGGACCGATCTCGAGGCCCCCGCCACGGCCATCGCCATCGCTCCGCAGCGGACGGCGCAGACCCGACCGAAGTCGATCGTCTTCACCACGGCCGGAGACGAGGTGATCACGGCGCGGGAGGTGCTGACCGGCGAGCAGGTCTCTTCCTGGAGCGCCCAGGGCCCGGTGGCCAGCATGGCGTATGACGAGGATGGCGACCGGCTCCTGGTGGGGCTGGCTTCGGGCGGCGCGGTGTCCGCCTACGACATGACCGCCTTCCTGGGCCAGCTCGGCGAGCGCGGTCCACCGCCCGGCGTCGCCCAGATCGAGACCGGCCTGGCGGCGGTGACGCAGATCGTGGTCCCCAACGGAGAGACGGTGATCCTCTTCCTCGGACCCAACGGGATCGTCGAGATCGAGCGGGAGACGGGCGTCGAGCTGGCCAGCTCCGACCTCGTGGCGACCGGAGTCGGCTACGTACCGGGGGGATCGGGCGAGGTCGCCGACCCGCGGGTGGTAGCGGTCGACCGGGCGGGCTCGGGACTGATCGTGCTCGACGGCGGCACGCTGAGACCCGAGACCGACGTCGGCTCGGATGGCAAGATCGCGCTTCCCTCGACCCCGGTAGGCCCGCTGCTGGTGCAGGGGAGCGGCAAGAACCTCCAGGTCTGGGTCCCCCTCGGCCCGCTGCCGGCTGACGACGAGCACGGGCCTGTCCTTGGCGGGCTCAGCGTCTTCGATGAGAGCGCGCAGCTGATCGACACGGTCCCGCTGCCAGGTCCGGCGGTGGCGATCGGCTGGCAGCAGGTGGCCAACATCGTCTACGTCGCGGGGGTGCGGGAGCGGACGGATGAGCCGGTCGTATGGGCCGTCTCGCCGCTTGGCAACGGCGGCACGCAGAGCGCCGGCTTTGCCGCCTTCGACACGACCGTCCTCCCGGGCGAGGCCCTGGCCATGGCCTTCGACATCTCCGACGAGGCCCAGGGGGACGACCATGGCTTGCTGCTGGTCTCGACCGACGAGGGAGCTGGCGGACCAAGCCGGCTGGTGTCGATCGACGCGGGCAGCAATGCCTTCGCCTGGCGCCTGGCGGGGATCGTATTCGGAGCCGCGCTGGTCGGGATCATCTACCTGTTCGCCGCGACCCTCTTCCCGCGCCGGCGCATCGCGGTGCTGGCGGCCCTGTTCGTGGCCTTCGACGGGATGAGCTACGTCATGAGCCGGATCTCGATGAACGACATCTTCGTGGCGACCTTCATCTTGGCCGGCTATGCGCTCTTCTGGCAGGTCTGGTCAGGCCGATGGGCGCGCAGCGCCTGGTGGGCGCTGCCGCTGGTCGGCGTCCTGATCGGCCTGGCCGCGGCGAGCAAGTGGGTGGGTTGGTACGCGCTGATCGGGCTGTGGGTGCTGGTGCTGGCCCGATCGCAATTCGGCAGATTCTTCCTGGTGGCGGGGATCGCCTTCATCACGGTCGTGGCGGGCTTTGGCGCCCCGTGGCCGTTCCTGGTGGTGTGCTTCCTGGCGCTTGCCGTGGCGCTGCTGCTGGTCTGGCGGCGGCCGATTCAGCTCTCGCCGATGGACATCCTGGCGCTCCCACCGATCGGGGTGGTGGGAGGGGGGATCGGCCTGGCCTTCGCGATCGCCTATTCGACCGTGGAGGGTCGGGAGCCACGCAGCGCGGTCGAGTTCCTCTTTGCCTTCCTGGCGCGCGGGGCGCAGGCCGCCTGGCCCGCCTGGATCATGTTGGCGGTGGCGGGTCTGCTGCTCCTCGCTCGAGCGTGGCGCTCCCTCCGGGAGCCGAGCAGCGACCGGCGCTGGTACATCCCCGGCGAGATGGCTGGCTTCGCCTGGCCATGGGTCGGGGCCTGCCTGCTGGTGGTTCCGCTGCTCATCTACTTCGTCGCCTACATCCCGTATCTCCAGCTGGGGCACGGCATCTCGATCGAAAAGCTGGGCCCCGGCTACGGCTGGTCGCTGGACGAGATGCAGTCGCAGATGTTCGGCTACCACTTCGGCCTGCAGGCCGGGCATCCGGCCGCCTCGCCGTGGTGGAGCTGGCCGCTCGACCTGAAGCCGGTCTGGTTCTACAGCCACTCGTACGACAACCGCGAGATGGCGGTCATCTACAACGGCGGCAACCCGATCCTGTTCTGGGCCGGCATCCCGGCCATCCTGTGGTGCGCGGTGCAGGCCTGGCGTCGCCGATCGCTCGCCCTCACCCTCCTCGTCGCCGCGTTCGTGCTCCAGTACCTGCCCTGGACCCGGATCGAGCGGGCGACCTTCCACTACCACTATTTCACCGCCGTCCTGATCGCCATGATCGCGGTGGCGTACGTGGTGGACGAGGGCCTCCGGACGTGGGCCTATCGGTCCCTGGCGATCGCCTTCCTGGTCCTCGCCGTGGTCGCCGGGCTCCTCATCTTCCCGCTCGGGTCCGCGCTCGCCATGCCGGACTGGTACATCAACGCGGCCCGCGCCCTGGCCCCGTGGAACTACGCGTTCCAGTTCCCCGATCCGCCGCAGGGCCCTCGCGGTCAGCTGCTCAGCGCCGACAGCGTCAAGCTGGCGATCGGCCTGGTCGTCTCGCTGGGTGCGGCAGCCTTTGCACTCTTCGGGCGAGACTTCATTGCCGCTCGGCGAGCAGCCGCGAGCAGCGTCGGCTCGGGGTCGGATACTTCAGGCTGGGCGGCTCCGGATCGCTCCGTACAGGAGGATCACGCCGAGCATGACGAGCCGCAGCGGCCAGAGCCGATCGAAGTCGACCCCGGGCAGGTACTCCCGCGCGAGGAAGTACAGGCCGAGCCCGATCAGGATCAGCCCGAAGATCCTCGACCCGCTCCCTGAGCGGCGCTCTGTGCGGTGCGGCTGTGCATTCCAGCTCGTGACCGGATCTGCGCCGGCTGCGGCCGGCTGACCCACGGCGGTGTCGGCCGGCCCTGGCCCGAACGGCACAACGATCCACATCACGACGTCCAGGTACTCCGCGACGCCGCCCGCCACGTATGGCACTTCCCAGGCGGCGGCCCCCGCAGCCATCTTTGGGATTGAGGGTGAAGCTTGCGGCATTCCCCTCGAGACAAGGATCGAGAAGCCGATGGCGACCAGGATCAGCGGCCAGAGCCGCCACGCCCCGGCGAGGAGGTTCTGGTCGAAGTAGCCCCGCTGTGCCGCCAGCGCGACGGCTCCCCCGGTGGCGAGCGCGAGGGCCCCAGAACGTGTGGAACCTTAAGGATGACGAGAAGGCCGGGATTGCTCGGCGCACGATCGCAGACTCAAGGACAAGGATCTGACACTAATTCCATTCCTCGTTGCGCAGGCTGTGCAAAAGCGGGGACTGTGGCTCCGCTCCATGATCATCTGGTCGAAACAGCGCCCGCTCCCGGATGATGAAGATGGGCAGCTGCTCCGTGAAACTCGCGCCCACATGCCAGAGCCTGTCTTGGACCGCCCGGTAACCGGCCATGAGTACATCTTGCTGTTCGCCAAGTCCAGCACCTACGACTACTACTCGAACGCCCTCGCCGGTAAAGGAGCAACCCGTGCGACTACTGCGAGTGTTTGCTGCGGCAATCTTCGTCGGCGCCGCGCTCAGCAGCCCTGTGTCGGCGAACCACGAAACCGACGACTGGTGGAGTTACGAAGAATACGACGTGTATAGCTACCCGTTCACCCGAAAAACCACGGACGATTCGTTCAGGGCGCGGATCTACATGATTTGGAACTCCACCAACGCGCCCCACCAGCGGACAAACCAAGCCAACGGCATCAAGTTCACCATCGACCAAACTGACTTTAATCACAACGTCGAAGCCTATCTTTTCGGCACCACTATCCTGAACCCGTACACGGATCTCGATGACGACAACGGCGACTCGAAAGACGACGAGGCCGAGATCGTCTCAGAAAGCAATTCGTTCCCCGCTGCGAACACGTGGTACTACAGCTCCGTCCGTTGGTCACACTCGTACACCTACTACGTCAACGGGAACCAGGTCTGCTGCAGGTACGACCCCGATGGTGGGCACCTCGAGTACTTCGAAAATCTCTCGACGGCGGGTTGCCCGTTCTTCTGCGACAAGTGGGATACCCACTGCTGCAACACCCCTCTGCCGAACGACACCGACACCTACTATCCCTCCAACTCCCAATTCGCCGCGATCGCTCCCCCCGAATCGGCGCCCGCGACACAGGATGTCGCGAGCCTAAGAGTCGCGAATGGAAGGCCTTACACAGCGACTCTTGCCGCTGATGGGGATGTGCACCTCGCGGCGCAGTTAGGCAGTGGCCTCATTTCATATGCTCGCGGCACGCGTGAACTCGCACGCACCACAAGTAACCTCGGGCCTGCCGACGGCGTGGTCACATTCGCATACCCGCTCACTTGGAGCGAGTTCTTAGACTTCGAAGCGCTCGGCGTTTCGGTGGCGGATCTGGAATTCGTGACCGAGCCGGATGCCAATGGCCTCAGAGTGACATATGTCATGACGCGGCCAGGGGCGAATCCCGAATGGGTCGATGAGGAGGCGAGCGAGGCCAATGTCGGCGTCATGGGTATCGTGTCAGCCAATGTGACCGTGCCCGACCTCGCGACGCTTGAACGCTTGGAGGCGAGCGGCTACGTGTATCTCGTCGACTTGTCAATCGCAGATTTCAAGCGGCAGAATCCAGGCGTGAGCGACGTCCTGCAGAATGACGTCTACTGGTCCCGGGCTGGCTGGCAATAGGGGGTTAACCGTGGGCCGTCACGCAATCGCAGGGACAATCCTTGTTTTCGCCTTTGGACTAACCGCGTGCGCACAGATTGGGAGCCCCGACCTAGCCAGCGGCGCCGCGGACGACTTCATGCGCGCGCTGGCTACCGGCGACACCACGACTGCTTGGGAGCACCTGACAGCCAAGACTCAAGACGTTGTTTACGACAACGATATGGCGGCGTTCGTGGACGATATCAAGAGTGTCGATTGGTCCGAGCTGACGTGGCAGGTCGGGCAGGTCAGCGATTTGGACATCTCGTGGGGCGTACGCGTGGAAATCAAGGGATCACCGGTTCCGACGTTCCTGCTGGAAAGGAGACTTGCTGGCGGGCAAGCAGGCGATAGCGAGATCATTTTGCTCGTGCAATTCGCCTCGCGCGATGACTATCTCATCGCCGGTCAGAGCCTAGACGAACGACTCTAGTCCGGCTCAATAGGGGAGGAGATCTGGCATGGATAGCTTCCCGAGCGGCGCACCCGCGAAGGCGCTTGCCGATATCGCCACGCTGCGGGCAGCCCTGGACGCCTCCTCGATCCCACCCAAGACCCTCGACCGCAATTCTGTTGATTGCGACGTGGAACGTGCGCGCTTTCGGCAAGGTCCTGCCCAAGTGGGAGAGTGCCGCCGGGGATTCGCCACGCCGCAATCTGCGCGACATGCTGTGCCTGGCCCGCACGGATGGGCGCAGTTTCAATGAACGAGAGGCGACCCTAGCTGAGATGAATGGGGAAAGGCCACTTGCGGAGGTCGGCGCATGGGCTGGTTGAGTGACATCGGGAATGCCGTCTCGTCAGTCGCGTCGACTGTCGGCGATGCCGTGGAGGACGCGGCCGATGCGGTCGTCGACACGGTGGACGATGCCGTCGATACGGGCATTGATTGGGCACAGGACCAGATTGAAGACGGCACCGACTGGTTGTGCGCCAATGGCGGCGACTTTGCCTGCAATGCCGGCAACATTGTCGGCGGATTCCTAGATGGGCTCTTAGAGGGCGCTCAGGATCTCATCGGAGATTTCTTCGATGCCGCTCGGGATGTAATTGGCATCTTCGGGGACCTCTTACGGCTCGACTTCGTCGGCGTCGTCGAAGGATTCGGAAACCTCTTCATGGATTTCCTCGATTTCCTCGTGGATGCGGCTCGCTTCATCTTCGGCGGGTACGTCATTGGAGGCATAGTTGGCAAGTACGATCGGTCATCGCTGCGTGGCTTCGTCTCGGACCTCCTGAACACGAAGTTCGGCTCGGATCCCGTCGCGCTACAAGCGGCCCGCGATCGTGTCGGTCTTGATCGGGCTGGCTGGGGTCTACCCCTTCAAGCTAGGCACCTAGTGCTGCGCCTGGACAGCGCGACGTCCCCACTCTGGCAGTGGCACGAGAGCGGCGTAATCGACCTCTATGCCATGTCACGGCTTCTCAGCTTCGATTCGGCCGACTTCGTACCGCGACCGCGCACGGTGGTGAAAGAGGTCGATTCGCAGGGGAACGAGAGCTCCTTCCCGGTCACGCGCTGGACACTTTCGCGCTACATCCATAGTCAGGGGCGGACAGGGCGCATACGCATCTACGCGATGTCCGATGAGGCGGTCGCCGAGAAAATCCGGATCGCCACGGAGAGGTGTCATGACCTTGGCATCAAGCTGGAATGGAACGACAGCGAACGCTTCTCGTGGTTCCACAATTACGGGGTGCATGACATCAGTGGCGAGGACGAATTCCGCTTCTCGGATGGGTTCATTAGTCCGTGGCTGGTGCGCGAGGAACTGCGCAACGGTGAGTCTGGCGAGGAGTGCACACTTCTAACGCTGGGAAACTTCCGCTATCACCTCGTCGACGACAGCGAGCACTTCGGTCTGACCGTTGGCCGAAGCCAGCTCGAGGGCACGCGGGCAGCCTCATGCACGACTCCACCGGATCGAAACGACAGCTGCTGCTCCACGGTTAACAGCGGAGGAGAGCGTGGCTCGGCTGTCCTCCACCGCGATCACTGGCCGTCCTATGTATTCCAGTACGTCCTGGCACACGAGATCGGGCACTACTTGGGCCTGTGCCATTACGGCCATGCGGGTCCCCAGAACGTGATGTGGCGTCCGGACATGGGCTGGCTGGATTGGGGTCTAGCCAATTACTACTTGGAGAGCCAACCCCATTTCACCTCGGACGATGCTCGCAACGCTTGGCGTTTCATCGTGAATCAAATGCCGCAATGCCTGGTTGGCACGGGTACGCAGCCCACGATCCTCTAGTACTGCCCGCCACACCTTCGCAGAAGGCCTAGGTGGGCCCATGAAACACATGACGGCAGGGCCGGCGATCCCCCGCTCCCCCCGGCCGCGGCAACTTTGACGGCCTCTAACTACTACCCCGGAATCGGCTTGACATCGCCAGAGACCGGGTCGTAGACTCCCGCGGCGGCCCCGACCTTGCCTTACCGCTGTGTGGTGCCGCCCGGCCAACCTCTCAACGAGGACGTGTGTTCTAGCCATGAGACTCTCGCACAGCGCCCGAATCGAGCGCCTCACGACGCCTACCAACGGCGCCGACGGCGGGAGATCTGCGCCCCCCTCGAGCTGATGCCATGGCGGCAGGGCCGCCAAGCACAAGCCACGAGCCGTGGGCCAGATCGGGTCCACGGTTTTTTGATGCTCGCCCACCGGCGAGGAGCAAGAGCCGCGGACCACGCAGGACCCGCGGCTCTCTCCATTTCATCGGCCAATCATGACAATCGAGCGAGTGATGACAGATCACCCAGAGGAACCTGAGATGACCACCCTGCTGGAACAACCGAAGACCGAGGCGATGCGCCCGGCAGTGCCGGCGCCTTCGCGCACGAACCGCGTCCTCTCGGACGACGGCGTTCTGGCCCTGCTCGTCGAGCACGTCACCAAGGAGTTCGTGGTCGGGCGCAAGCGCAAGCGGGTGATGGCCGTGAACGACGTCACGATCCGGATCCGCCGGGGCGAGATCTACGGCGTGCTGGGCGCGAACGGGAGCGGTAAGTCGACCCTGATCCGTCTGGTGAGCACGCTGCTCACGCTGGACGCCGGACAAGTCGAGGTCTTCGGCCACGACATCGAGCGGGACGAGATGGCGGTCAAGCGCGTCATCAACCGGGTGAGCGTGGACGCCGCCTTCTTCAAGAAGCTGAGCCCGTTCGAGAACCTGGCCTACGCGGCGCGGCTGTACGGCATGGAGCCGAAGGCCGCCCGAGCGGAGGCGATCTCGATCCTGGCACGGCTGGGGATCGGCGAGAAGCGACTCAGCCGGCCGCTGGAGCAGATGAGCCGGGGGATGCAGCAAAAGGTCGCGATCGCGCGGGCGCTGCTGACCAGCCCGACCCTGCTGCTCCTGGACGAGCCGACGACCGGTCTCGACCCGCGGTCGAAACTGGACGTGCAGACCTTCATCGAGGAGCTGCGCGACACCCATGACGCCACGATCGTGCTGACCACGCACGACCTGGCGGAGGCGGATCGGCTCTGCGACCGGATTGCGATCATCAACGACGGGCGGATCGTGGTCGAGGACACGCCCGAGGCGCTGAAGGCCAAGGTGGCCGATGAGCGCGGGCTGGAGCCGACCATGGAGAGCGTCTTCATGACCTACACCGGCCGCTCGCTGGACGACGACCTGGGAGACGACGAAGAGAAGGACGACGAGGACTAGACCGATGGCACTCATGACCCGCGAGCTGAAAGCCTCGTTCGCCTTTGTCGAGCGGAATTTCAACCTGACCAAGCGCTACTGGGGTTGGGAGGTCGCCTTCCTGGTCTATGCGGTGGCGGGCGCGCTGGCCGTGTCGCTGATCGGACAGGGGCAGGGCGACACCCGGCTGCTGATGACGCTGGTGATCGGCGCCGTCTTCTGGAACTACCTGTCGGTCGTCTTCAGCTTCATCGCCGAAACGGTCAGCTGGGAGCGCTGGGAGGGGACGCTGGAGTACACCTTCATGGCCCCCGTGCGGCGCTATGCGCAAATGCTGGGCTCGACGGTCTACGCGGTGGCGTTCGGCTTCGTGCACACCGTGGTGGTGCTGGTGGTGCTCGCCCTCTTCTTCGAGCTCGACCTGTCACGCGCCAACTTCGTGACCGCCGCGGTCTTCATGGTGCTCGGCTCGGTCTCGTTCATCGGGATCGGGATCATGACCGCCATCCTGCCGCTGATGTACGTCGAGCGTGGGGCGCAGATGACCTTCGTGCTGCAGTCGGTGCTGCTCCTGATCAGCGGCGTCTACTACAGCGTGGACGTGCTCCCCGGCTGGATGCAGTTCCTCTCGAACTTCAGCCCGGCGACCTACGTGCTCGACGCGACGCGCGCCGGGCTGATCGACGGCGTGGGCGTGGCCGATCTGCTCGGCGATGTCTGGCCGCTGGTCCTGATGGGGATCGTGTTCATCCCGCTGGGCCTGTGGGCCTTCGGGCGCGCCGAGCGCTACGCAAAGCGCACCGGCAAGCTGAAGAGAGTGGGGTAGCCATGCTGACCGAGATCCCGGGCCTTTCCCTCCGCACGCACACGGGCGGGACGGCGCCGGCCGCGCTCATGGCGCCGATCGCCAACGCGGTGTACGTCGCCAATGGCGTCGACGAGCTGACCACGGTCGCCGACCTGGAGCACTGGCTCGGTCACACGACCGAGACCTTCGACCCGAGTCAGAACGTGGTCCTGGCCGAGGTGGACAGCGCGCTGGTCGGGTATGGGTGGGTGGATTGGGCCGATACGACCGACGGCCTCCGCGAGTTCCGCCTGGGCGGCTACGTGCACCCCGACTGGCAGGGCCGGGGGATCGGGCGGCGTCTGGTGGCGTGGCAGGAGGAGCACGCCAGGGCGCACCCCGCCGCGAGGTCGGCCGGACGGCCGCTGGGCTTCGGCACGTGGTCCAACGACCTGAATGTGAGCAAGGTCAAGCTCATCACCCGTCTCGGCTATGAGCAGGTGCGCTTCTTCTTCGAGATGCGGCGAGCTCCGCTCGATGACATCGACGTGCCGCCGATGCCCGAGGGACTCGAGATCCGGCCGGTCGGCGCTGACCGTGCCAGCCAGAAGCAGCTGTGGGATGCCGATGTCGAGGCGTTCGCTGATCACTGGGGCGGCTTCGACCCCTCATATTCGGCCTTCGAGGCCCGGCTCGCAGCACCGCATCACGATCCAGGGCTGTGGGTCGCCGCCTGGGACGGCGACGAGGTCGCTGGAGCGGTGACGAACGCGATCTACACCGACGAGAACCAGAAATTCGGACGGAAGCGCGCGTGGCTCGAGACCGTCTTCGTCCGTCGCGCCTGGCGACGGCGTGGGCTCGGAGCGGCCCTGGTGGCGCGCGCCCTCGTCCGCGTGCGCGAGGCTGGAATGGAGGAGGCGATGCTGGGCGTCGACAGCGACAACCCGACGGGCGCGCTGGGCCTCTACCAGCGTGCCGGCTTCGAGATCCACCGACGCTCGGCCGCCTATCGCAAGCCGATGGAGATCACGCCATGACGATCACCCTATCCGACGCCCCGCCGATCCCCGGTCTGCGGTTCCGCGGCATCCAGCGCCCGGCTGACGATGCAGCGATCGCGCAGCTTGTCAACGCCGGCATGGTGGCGAACGGCATTCCACACCGGTTCTCACTGGCGCAGTTCAGCAGCTGGCTGGACCACCCCACGAACCTCGACCTGGCGGCCGACCTGCTCTTCGCGGAGGTGAACGGGTCGGTGGTCGCATATACCGAGGGCGGCTGGGAACAGGACAATGACGGCGGCCGCAACTACCAGGTCTGGGGACAGGTGCATCCCGACTGGCAGCGCCGCGGCCTGGGGACCGCGCTCCTGCGCTGGACCGAGGAGCGACAGCGGCGGGTTGCCGCCGCGCACCCCGACGTCGACAAGCGCCTGCAGAGCTGGGCCAGTGAGGCGGAGGCCGGCCGCCTGGCGCTGCTCGAGGGGCACGGATACGAGATCGTGCGCTACGACTACGAGATGGAGCGCCCGACCCTCGACGACATTCAGCCGCTGCCCTTCCCCGCGGGGATCGAGCTGCGGCCGGCGCGCGACGAGCACCTGCGCCGCATCTGGGAGACCGAGATCGAGGTCTTTCGCGACCACTGGGGAGCGATCGACGACAGCGAGGCAAGCTTCGAGCGGACGAAGTCCGATCCACGCCGCGACATGAGCCTGTGGGTGGTCGCCTGGCAGGGCGACGAGATCGTCGGCCAGGTGCTGAACCGGATCGACAAGGAAGCGAACGCCGAGCTTGGTGTGCGGCGCGGCTGGCTCAGCTCGGTCGGCGTCCGTCGCGCCTGGCGGCGACAGGGGATCGGCCGCGCCCTGGTGGCCGAGAGCCTTCGCGTCCTGCGCGACGCGGGCATGACGAGTGCGGGTCTCGGCGTGGACGCGGAGAATGCGAACGGGGCGCTTGGGGTCTACGAGACGAGCGGCTTTCGCGTGGTACGGACCGAGCGGGTCTACCGCAAGACGCTCTAGCGGGGAGTGCCCGTCCTGATCGCCCCCTCCCGGATCTCGCGGTAGAAGTCGACGATCTGCTCGGTGACGCGGTCCCAGGAGTACTCGGGGGCCTTCGCGCGCCCCTCCTCACCCATCCGGTGCCGCAGCTCCTCGTCGTTCGACAGGCGGTAGAGCGCCGCCGCCAGGGCCCGGTGGTTGCGCGGCTCGACCAGCAGCCCCTGGACGCCGCGCTGCACCACGTTCTTGTAGCCGTGGATGTCCGATGCGACGATCGGCACGCCGGCGGCCATCGCCTCCAGCAGCACGATCCCGAAGCTCTCCTGGCCGGTCGCCGGCGCGCAGAAGATGTCGGAGCTGGCGAAGTAGCGCGCCTTGGCGTCATCCGACACGCGGCCCAGGAACTCCACGTCGCGCACCTGGCGCAGCCCCACGAAGCGGCGGTACTCGCGCTGCTTGGGTCCCGAGCCGATGATCAGCAGTCGCGCATCGACGTGGCGCTTGCGCAGGCGGTGATAGGCACGGAGCAGGTGGATGAGGCCCTTGCGTTCCTCGAAGCGACCCACGAACAGGATGTTGATCGTCCCGTCCCGAAGCTCCTCGAACGGCTCCGCATCGGCGAATCGGTCCAGGTCGACCCCGTTGGGGATGATCCGATAGTCGCCGGGGAAGTAGCGACTGATGAAGTGGCGCGCGGCCCCGCTGACCGCGATCCGGCCGTGGAGCTTGGCCGCCAGGCGGCCCGCGAACCACTTGCCGACCCAGTACGACGGCGAGAACCCGCCAAAGGCGTGGAAGGTGGCGACGTTGACGGTGTCGGACTGGTCGAGGATGGTCGGCGACAGGAACGGCACGAACGGCTCGTGGAAATGCAGGATGTCGAACCGATGCTCGGCGAGGAGCTCGCGCGCCTGCTGCTTGAAGCGCCAGCCGAGCGTGACGCGGCCCATGCTGCCGTTGGCAGGGAACGCGTAGCCGGTCCCCAGCCGAATGACGCGCCCCTCGTCCTCCCGTTCCTTGCCGTACTTGCTGGTGATGATCCAGGCGTCGTGGCCCATCCGCCGCATCGCCTCGTAGGCGTGGCGGACGTGCTCGTTGACGCCGCCGGGGTGGGGATAGCCGTACGGGCTCACGATCCCGACCTTCAGCGGGGCCCGATTGGCGACGGATTGGGCGCCAGGGATCGGCGCACCGACCGCGACCGGGGGCGCCGGCGGAGCGATCGGCTCACTCATCGCCATTCTCCTGTGGGACGGAGAGTATGCCGGACGTGCCGTGCCTTGGCGACCAGCTGCCGCCCGTAGACGCTGACGTTGTGCCAGGGGGTCCAGTACTCGCCCTCGGCTTCAGTGGTGCGGTCCGCGATCGCTCTGCGGTAGTCCTCGGCGCTTGCCCCGCGGAACCAGGTCCAGCCGGTCCCCACGTGCTCGAGCACGTGCGCGTCCGAGTTGCCGACGGCGGCGAGCTCCATCAGCTGGTTGAGAGCATGGCGGTGGGGCCGCCGCGCGCGCCCGGCGACACTGGGATTGAGCATCTCGATGGCGTCGAGGCGATGGCTGGCCTCCGGGTCGCGGTGCAGGCGCAGCAGGCTGCGGCGCCCCAGGCTGGGGGTGAGCGGCGCCATCGGGTGCGCGGCGATGGCGATCCCGCCCTGGGCGTGGATCCGCTCGATCGTCTCCTCAAGGGGACGCAGGGCAGGGATGCGCTCGCTCAGGAAGAGTGCCAGCACATGGCCGCGCCGGGTCGTGATCTCCTCGCCGACGATCAGGCCGAAGTGATAGTCGCCGGCGCCGTGCAGCTCCAGCGCGCGCAGCGCCCCGTCGATCCGCTCGTGATCGGTGACCGCAATCAGGTCGAGGTCGGTGGCCTGCTCGACGTGGTCCAGCAGCGCCTGCACCTCCATCACGCCATCCGAGTACAGGGTGTGCAGGTGCATGTCCGCACGGCCCCGCTCGCCACCGCTTCGTGGTCTCAGAGGTGTCGCGTCAGCCACGCCGGGACCTCTTCTCGTCCCAGATCGGCTGGAAGCAGGCGAACCACTGCTCGGGCGAGACGCTGATCGCCTTTTCCATGCGCCGAGCCATCGCCTCGGTCAGGGCGGCCGTGTCGGCGCGTCGGTCGCCGCTGAGCTCCGCCTCGATCAGCCAGGCGCGGGCATTGAACCGCTCCGGGCCGATTCGCCAGCTGGCAGCCACCAGCAGCGGCCGGCCCGAGAGCAGCGCCAGGCTTGCCGGGCCGGTGGGGAGGCTCGTGGGCGCGTCGAACAGGAGGGTGGGATGCCCCGTACCGGAAAAATTCCGGTCGGCCACCACCCCCGCGATGCCGCCCTTGCGCAGCTCCTCCATCAGCGGTCGTCGAGCCTGGGAGAGCGGCACCATCGTGACGCCGCGCCCGCTGGCCCGGCGGGCGAAGAGGAAGTCGTAGAGGGCTTTCGGTCGAATCTCCTCGACCGGAACGACGGCGTGCAGGCCGTGGGCGGCGACGAACGAACCGTACGGCTCGGCGTTCCCGAAATGCATCGTCGCGATCACGACGCCCCCGCGCAGGACTGGCTCCCAACGCTCCCAGTCATCGACGCTGACCATCGCTCCGACCTCTTCGATGGAGGCATGGGGGATGCGCAGCAGCTCGAGGTAGTAGCGGGCGTGCTCGACGAACGCCTTGCGCACCAGCCGACGGAAGGCGGGACCGGCGGTCGGGCGACCGATTGCCGCGCTCACACGGGCCAGGTTGGCGGCGACGAGGGTCCGGCGTCTGGACGCGAGGCGGTACCAGGCCCAGCCGACGAGATCTGCCAGCGCGTAGGCGGCGCGTCGCGGCAGGAGGCGGGCAACCAGGTCGGCGGCACGCAGGCCGATGCCCAGCAACAGGCCTCCCATCAGGCCGACGGCTTCGTCCAGTCCTCGCCGCGGCGCGCCGCATCGAGGGCAGCGCGCGCCCGCGCGCGATCGGCATCGGTCTGTGGCCAGACCGGGCGGAACATGTACCACTGGCCGGGATCCTCGGCGATCACGCTGCCCAGTGCGTCGGCGAGCGCCTGGGTGGCGCGATAGGTCTCCGCCGGGGAGTCGTTGGCCGCGGTGATCAGCGGCAGGCCGCGGGTCCGGAATCGGTCGTTCGGCAGGCGGCTGCAGGCGACCGGCAGCATCGGCGCTCCTGATCGGGCCGATAGCGCGGCAGGGCCGGCTGGGAAGGTGGTCGGCTCGCCCAGGAACTCGACCGGCACGTCGCCGTCGCGGTATCCCCCGTCGCAGAAGAGGACGAGGTTCGATCCCGCCTTCAGCGCGCGGAAGAGGCCGCGCAGGCTGCGCCAGCCGATCAGGGTCAACCCGTGACGAGCGCGGATCGCGCGCAGGTGCTCGTACAGCCGTCCGTAGGTCGTGTCGTCGGCGACGACGTGCATCTCGTGCCCGAATCGGTGCAGCGCTGGCGCGATCAGGTCCATCCCGCCGACATGGACCGTGCAGAGCAGCACCCCGCGCTCGGTCGCGCGCGCTTCATGGAGCAGCTCGAGGTTGTCGATGGCGACCAGCTTCGCGACCTCGTCGGCCGTCAGCGTGCTCAGCCGCATGACGTCAGCCAGGTACCTGGCGTAGTTGCGGAACGCCCGGCGAGCTGCTCGCCGCACGCGCGGGTGATCGGCCGGCAGGTGCAGGACATGCGCCACATTGGCGCGCACCACGGCGCGCTTGTCTCCGGTCAGGTCGTGCGCCGCATTGCCGGCCGCCGCCGCGAGCGGGAGGACCAGCCAACGCGGCAGGAAGTTGATGATCCGCTCGCCGAGCCGATAGCCCCAGTAGGTGAGCTGCTCCCGACGCCGCTCGCCCGCTGCCGCCCGTGGGCGCTCGACCTCAGTTGCGCTGGCCGTGCTGGACACCCGCTCAGTCTAGGTGAAGGCGGCCTTGGCCTTAGCCGGAACGAGCTTGCGCTGCGTGCTCTTCGGCGGCGTCTCGGTGCCGACCAGCGTCTCGTTGTCGTCGCCGCGGATGAAGGCCTCGACCCGCTCGTGGGCCACGTCGTCGTGCAGCTGGCGCGGCGGACTCTTCATGAAGTAGGACGAGGGCCCGACCAGCGTGCCTGCCAGCCCGCGGTCCAGGCCCAGCTTCAGGCAGCGGATCGCATCGGTGATCACGCCGGCGCTGTTCGGGGAGTCCCACACCTCGAGCTTCAACTCCAGGTTGAGCGGCACGTCGCCGAAGGTGGTCCCCTCCATGCGGATGTGGCACCACTTGCGGTCCTTGAGCCACGGGACGTAGTCGGACGGGCCGACGTGCACGTTGTCGTCGTCGATCTCGTAGTCGAGCATCGAGGTCATGGCGTTCGTCTTGCTGATCTTCTTCGACTCGAGGCGCTCACGCTCCAGCATGTTCAGGAAGTCGGTGTTGCCGCCGAAGTTCAGCTGGTAGGTGCGATCGATCCGCACGCCACGATCCATGAAGAGACGGGTCAGCACGCGGTGGGTGATGGTGGCGCCGACCTGGCTCTTGATGTCGTCGCCGATCACCGGCAGGCCCCGCTCCGCAAAGCGCCGCTGCCAGTACGGTTCACGACCGATGAAGACCGGGATGGCATTGATGAAGCCGACGCCCGCCTGGAGCGCCTGCTCGACGTACCACTTGGTGGCCTGCTCGGAGCCGACCGGCAGGAACGAGACCATCACGTCGACCTTGCGGTCCTTGAGGATGCCGACCACGTCCGCGGTCGGGCCGGGGGCCTTCTCGATCACCTCCGACAGGTACTTGCCGAGCCCATCGTGGGTCATGCCGCGGTCCACCGTCACGCCGGTGTGCGGCACATCGGAAAACTTGATGGTGTTGTTCTGTCCCGCGAAGACCGCCTCGGACAGATCCTTGCCGACCTTCGTCTTGTCGACGTCGAAGGCCGCCACGAAGTCGATGTCGCGGATGTGGTAGCCACCCAGGTTCACGTGCATCAGGCCGGGGACGAGGTCGTTGTCCTTGGCGTCCTCGTAGTAGTGGCGACCCTGGACCAGGCTCGAGGCGCAGTTGCCGACGCCGACGATCGCCACCCGAATCTTGCCGTCCGTGGGGCGATGCCCGTTGCGGGCGCCCTTGCCATTGGTGCTGGCCACGATTGCTATCTCTCCTCTGTGCTGTCGCCGGCGACGGCCGTCGGCGACTCTGTCATCTCGCGTTGAACGTGCCAGATGCGCTGAATGGTGGTTGCCGCCGAGAGGGCGGCGACGATGCCGATGGCGCCGATCAGGCCGATCTGCAGGCCAAGTCCGGCCAGCGCGATGCCGGCCACGATCAGCACGAGCCGCTCGGTGCGGGGAGCGAGCCCAACCGCGGCCGAGATGCCGATTGCCTCGGCCTTGGCTCGCGTGTAGCTGACCATGAACGAGCCGCACAGGGCGGCGAGCGCCAGGACCACGGGCCCGATCGGATCGGCGTCGACCTGCAGGAAGTAGATGATGATGGCGACGTACAGGATCGCCTCCGCCGCGCGGTCGAGGGTCGAGTCGAGGAAGCCGCCGAAGGGGGTGCTGCCACCGGTGGCGCGGGCCAGGGCCCCATCGACCGCGTCGAGCAGCGACCCAGCGACGAGGATGATCGCGCCGGCCAGGAGCTGCCCCATGGCAACCAGCCCGGCTGCGACGGCGACCACCACGAATCCGATGACGGTGACCCGATTGGGCGTGATGCCGAGTCGCTGCGCCAACCGGACCAACGGTGCGAGCAGCGCTCTGCCCGCCTCCTTCAGCCGGTTCGACAGCAGCGAGCCGCCCCGCGGCAGCTGCCCGGCCTGCGGATGGCTAGCCGACATCGGTCACCTCGGAGGAGCGGTTCGGGCGCGCCATGCCAATGCCGGAGGTCCCGCCGATCAGTCGTGCCTCCAGCTCGTGCAGCTCTTCGAAGGCGGCGGTCCGCAGCCGGCAGATCACCTCGCGGCCCTGGCGCTGCGTCTCGACCAGGTCGGAGAGTCGCAGGATGCGCAGGTGCCAGCTGATGAGTGGCTGTGACAGCACGACGCGGGCCGACAGCTCGTTGACGGGCATCGGGCCGAATTCGGCCAGCAGGCTGATGACCCGCAGCCGGGTCTCGTCACCCAGCGCGCGATAGAGGGTTCGCAGGCGGCGCAGATCGCGCTCCGCGCGGGTCTCTGTGGCAAGCGTCATTGCGTAGTGCTTCTTTATCAAATGCGGATTGATATAAGCGGGTGCTTATGATATGGCCCTGACCTGCCGGGCGTCAAGGGCCAAGAATCGCCCGTGCTAGACTGCCGGCGGAGGTGCGACCCCTGACGAGTTCCACGCCCGACGCGCTGTGGGCCTCGCGGTCGGTTCGCACGCTCAAGCCCGCAGCGGTGGTGTGCGAGGGCGTTACTCGCAGACAGCGCGGGCAGCGCCTCCTGGATGACCTGACCATGGTGGTCGGCGTCGGTGCGCGCCTCCTCGTCGTGTCGCAGCCGGAGCAGTCGGCGTCAATGCTGCTGCGGATTTTGGCCGGCCTCTCCCGCATGCAGTCCGGGATCGTGCGGCTGGCGGGCGTGGCGCGCCCTGACAGCTCCGCGGCGGGCTGGGCGCGACGCGTCGGCTACGTGGGTCCGGAGGCGGGGATCTACCCGTGGATGACGCCGCGCGAAGTGCTCGACCTGGCGGGGCGCATCGCCGAATACGATCCACCTGACATCCAGCGCAGGATCGACGGGGTGGCGGAGCACTATCGGATCGGGGTGCACCTCGACCAGCCGATTCGACGCGGGGGCGAGCCCCTCGCCCAGCGCGTCGCCCTCGCCTCGGCGATGTTGACGGAGCCCGAGGTGCTCCTCCTGGATGAGCCGCTGCGGGCAGCGGATCCTGAGGAGCGGGCGCGGCTGCTGACCATGCAGGGTCGGAGGCGCACCGTCGTGATTGCGAGCCGCTACCCGGCCAGCGAGGCGGGGCTGGTGAATCAGGTCGCCTTCCTGCGTAAGGGTCGCCTGCTCCTGCACGCCTCCGTGGACGAGCTCGACCAGAGGGGCCTGGCGCTCTCGCGGCGGGGCATCGACGCGCTCATCGAGCTGAACGCCGCGGAGGCCGGATGAGGCGCCTCCGGACGCTCACGCGCATGGCGCTGCACGAGCTGTGGATCAGCTTCCGGCTGGTCCCCCTGGTCGGCCTGCCGGTGGTCGGCGGGATGCTGGTCAGCGCGGTGCCGCCCGAGTTTGCGGGCGAGACCGCGGTCGGCGGGGCCAGCTTCTGGTACGCCGTCGCCGCCGGCGCGGCGATCTGCGTTGCGTCGGGCCTGGCGGCGCTGACCATGGCCCATGAGCGCCGCCGCGGAACGGTGGCCTGGATGGCGGTGCGCGCCGTGCCGCGCGCATCGGTCCTCTTCTCGTGGTTCCTGGCCTTCGCCATCCTGCTCATCACGGGCCTCGCACTCGGTGCAGTCGGTGCCTGGCTGGCGGTCATCGGCCGGGCCGAGGCACCGCCCGACGCGCTCCCCTTCGCCGCGGCCGCGGCGGCAACCGCAGGGACCGCCCTGGCCGGCGTAGCTGCGGGCCTCCTCATCGGCACCACGCTGCCGAACCTGCCGGCGACCCTCCTTGCTGTGGCGGTCAGCACCCCGCTGGTTGCGGCGGCCTTCCTGGCGCCGTTGAGCGCGCTTCCGCTGCCGATCGGCGGCCTGGGCCTCCTGACGCACCTGGACTCCGCCGTTCGCCCGGTGGCGGGCGCGCTCCAGTCGGCCGGGGCCGCGCTGGCATCGGCAGCCGTTCTGCTCGCATTGGCCGGGGCGGGGCTCGAGCGCAGCGATCTGTGAAGCTCACCGCCTGGGGGATCCTGGCGGTGGCCTCGCTTGGCGTCTTCCTGGGGGGCGCGGAGCTGATGGTGGTCGCCGTCGCGCTGCCCTCGATCGTCGCCGACTTTGGCGGCTGGGCCGATCTGGGACGTGCCAGCTGGATCGTCAACGGCTACCTTCTCGCCTACATCGTGGCGATGCCGCTGGCCGGGCGGGCCGCCGACCTGTGGGGCGCTCGCCGGCTGTACCTGATCGCCCTCGGACTCTTCTGCCTCGGCAGCCTGGGCGCCGGCCTGTCGCGCATCGCGGGTCCCGAGACCGGCCTCGCCTGGCTGATCGGCTCGCGGGTGGTGCAGGGCCTGGGCGGCGGAGCGCTCGTCCCGCTCTCGATGGCCCTGGCCAGCCACCTCTTCGCCGGCCGGGCGCGAGCGACGGCGCTGGGGGTCGAGGGGGCGGCGACCTTCGTGGGGATGGCGGTCGGACCCGCCTACGGCGCATGGGTCCTGCTGAACGTGGCGCTGCCGATCCCCGGACTCGACGTGGTCGGCTGGCAATGGATCTTCTTCCTGAACGTGCCGGTCGGCCTGGTGGTGCTGCTCCTGCTGTACGTGGTCGCCGGGGGAGTGGAGACGCCGCGCGCCGCCGGCCGGCTGGACCTGGCGGCTGGGCTGCTGGCGTCGGTGGCGCTGGTCGCCGGCGTCGGAGCGTTGTCGCTCGCCGGCGAGCGCGGCTGGGGCGACCCGCTGGTGCTGGGAGGGTTGGCCGCGTCGGCGCTGTGCGCGGTCGCGTTCGTGCTGCGCGAGCTGCGGCAGGCCGCGCCGCTGATCGATCCGCGCCTCTTCGCCGACGCACGCTTCGCGGCCTCGAACGGGGTCAGCCTGCTCACCGGCTACACGCTGGCCACGGCCATCATCGGTGGGCCGGTCTTCGTCAGCCGCGTGCTGAACGCCGGCGCGGACCGATCGGCCGCGGCGCTCACCGCCCTGACCCTGGCGATTGCGATCGGAGCCGTCGTGGGAGGGGTGGGGTCCGGGCTGGTCGGCCAGCGGCTCACCACTGTCGCCGGAGTGGGGCTGACCATCATCGGCCTCTGGTTCGCAACCGGCTGGGGGGTCGAGACGGACCTGGCTCGATTGCAGCGCGACCTGGCCATCTTCGGCGCCGGATTCGGGCTCACCGTCTCGCCGCGGGCGACTGCCGCGGTCGAGGCGGCCGGCGCATCCGCGTACGGGGTGGCCAGCGCCATGCTGCAGGTGACCCGCACGATCGGGATGAGCGTCGGCCTGGCGCTTCTGACCAGCATCGGCCAGAACCGGATCGACGAGCTGACCGCGCTCATCAACGACCCGCCGCGTCGCGACGCCCTGGTCACCAGCCTGGGGCACCCCGAGTTCGTTGCGGTCGACCCGCGCTCGAGCCTGGCGCTGGTGGACCTGCTCGAGGCGTGGTCACGCGGGGAGGCGGCCGGCGTCCTGCGCCTCGTCCTCCAGATCGCGCTGGCGGTGGCGGTGCTGACCGTGATCCCCGCGCTGCTGGTCGAGGGGCGGCGTCGCGCCCGCTAGAAGAGCGGGTCCGCGATGATGATCAGCTCGCCCCAGTTGCGGTTGAAGCCCTGGCTCGTCTGCAGGGTGAGGCGCTCATGGTCGGTGGGGCTCGCCCACTCCGCGCCAGGGCAATTGCCCGGCGGCGGGTACTGGAGGGCGAGCGGCGGGTTGGGCATCTCAGGGACGCGCTCGTCGGGACAGCTGACGTTGGGGTGGATCTCCGTCACCACGTAGTGCAGCACGACCCCGTCCGACATGAGGATCTTGACCTCCGCTCCCAGGACCACGTTCCAGAGGCGCTTGAAGAGGTGCTGAAGCGCGTGCCCGACGATGTATGTGCTCGTGCCGCGTCCCGGCTCCGAGCTCTGGTAGAGAACGTACGCGGCGTCGTCGGGCGGAAAGCCCCCCTGACCGATGGTCGCGTGCTTGACCGCCACGTTCAGCGCGACCGACGGGATCTCGATCTGCTTGGCCACCCAATCGTCGGGGATGGGGGTGGCTGAGGGGGTCGGCACCGGCGTGAACCCCGAGGGACCCGGCGTGGGAGTGGGAGTGGCCACCGCCACCTCGCTCGGCTCGGGGATCCCCGGCAGGCTGGCTCCCGGCCTGTCGACGGGCAGCTGCCCGGCGAGGATGAGACCCACCCCGACCACGGCCAGGAGCAGCGGCAGCACGGTTCCCGGCGCGGAGGAGGCCTTCATCGGCCCGAGTCTACCGTGGCGGCCCGCTCAGAGCAGACTGGCAGCCGACGCCCGCAGGAAGCTGATGATCGGGTCCGGGAAGAGCCCCAGCAGGAGCACGCCGGCCACCGAGATCGCAAGCGCAAAGGCTGTGAGCGGCGAGCGGTCGATCGGCGCCGGATCGGCCTCTGGCTCGCGCATGTACATGTAGACGATGACACGCAGGTAGTAGAAGGCCGCCAGGGCGGCGTTCAGGGCGATCGCCACGGCCAGCCAGGCGACCCCCGCATCCACGGTCGCCACGAGCACGTACAGCTTGGCGAAGAAACCGACCGTGGGCGGGATCCCGGTCAGGGAGAGGAGCAGGACGGCCATCGCTGCGGCCAGGGCAGGGGCGCGACCCGCCAGCCCGGCGAAGGCGGAGAGGCCGCCGTAGCGGCGTGGGTCGCGCTGCAGCATGCCGACCACGCTGAAGGCGGCGATGTTCATCACCCCGTAGCCGAGGACGTAGAAGAGGATCGCCTCGATCCCCTGGGTCCGGATGGCGGGGTCGGTGGCGTGTGCGAACGCGGCGAGGCCGGCGATGATGTAGCCGGTGTGGGCGATGCTCGAGTAGGCGAGCATCCGCTTCACGTTCGTCTGAGCCAGCGCCACGATGTTGCCACCGGTCATGGTCAGCACGGCCAGGATCGCCATCACCCCGTACCAGTCGGCACCGCTGACGCCCAGCCCCTCTGCGAAGACGCGGACCAGCAGCGCGAACGCACCGAGCTTGGGACCCACCGACAGGAAGCCGGTGATCGGGGTCGGCGCGCCCTGGTAGGCGTCCGGAGTCCAGTAGTGGAACGGCACCGCGGCCGCCTTGAAGGTCGAGCCGACGGTCAGCATCGCAATCGCGACCAGGCCCGCGGCGCCGCCATCGCTCACCAGGCCACCGATCTCGGAGAGGCGTGTCGAATGCGTCAGGCCGTAGGTCCAGCTGATGCCGAAGAGGAGGATCGCGCTGGCAAAGCTGCCGAGCAGGAAGTACTTCAGCCCGCCCTCGTTGCTGTAGCGATCGGTCTTATGGAAGCCGGCCAGCAGGTAGGCGGGCATCACCATCAGCTCCAGGCCGATGAAGAGCGTGATCAGGTCGCTCGCCGAGGCCAGCACGAACATCCCGCTCAGGCTGAAGAGGAGGATCACGTTGAACTCGCCGAGCGGCAGCTTTCGCTGAGCGAGGTAGGCCGGCGCGAAGAGGGACGCCAGGATCCCGATCACGACCGTGGCGACCTTGAAGAAGACCGAAAGGTCGTCGACGCGGTAGAAACCGGCGAAGACGGTCTGGTTGAGGCCCCACACCGTCCAGCAGGCATATCCCACGAAGCCAAGGCCGATGACCGTGATCGGCGTCAGCAGCCACTTGTCTTCGCGGCGCAGGAAGAGGTCGATCGTCAAAATCGCCAGGACCAGCACGGTCAGCGCCAGCTCGGGCAGGATCGCGGACAGGTCGTCGGCGTTCATGGCTGTGCGGCTACCACGGCAGGCTCCAGCTGGTGAGCCCGGGCGACGCGTTCACCACGTCCAGGATCCGCTCCACTGGCGCCGAGATCGCGTCGAGGACGGGGCCGGGCACGACGCCGAGCCCCACCACCAGCAGGATCAGCGGCGTCAGCGACAGCCATTCGTTGCGGGTCATGTCGGTCAGCGCTGGCCAGGAGCGACGCATCCAGTCGGACGGGACGGCGAAGAAGACGCGCTGGAACATCCACAGCATGTAGACCGCGCTGATGATCACCACCAGCATCGTGGCTGCGGCGACCCAGCCGGAGTACTGGAACGCGCCGAGCAGGACCAGGAACTCGCCGATGAAGCCCGACAGCCCGGGCAGCCCGATGCTGGCGAAGGTGAACAGGCCGAAGATCGCCGCGTAACGCGGCAGCCGGGCGTTGAGCCCGCCCATGTGCGCGATCTGGCGATCGTGGGTGCGCTCGTAGATGACCCCCACCAGCAGGAAGAGGGCACCTGTCGTCACCCCGTGGCTGATCATCTGGAAGACGGCACCCTGCAGCCCCTGGGTGTTGAACACGAAGACGCCGAGCATCACGAAGCCCATGTGGCTGACCGATGAGTAGGCGATCAGCTTCTTGAGGTCCGGCTGCACCATGCTGACCATGGCTCCGTACAGGATGGCGACCACCGCCAGGCCGATCACGATCGGGGCGAAGGCGACCGCCGCGTCCGGGGCGAGCGGCAGCGAGTAGCGCAGGAAGCCGTAGCCGCCCAGCTTCAGGAGCACCCCGGCCAGGATGATGCTGCCGGCAGTCGGCGCCTCGACGTGTGCATCGGGGAGCCAGGTGTGGAACGGCCACATCGGGACCTTGATGGCGAAGGCCAGGAAGAAGGCGACGAAGGCGAGCGCCTGCAGCGAGTCGGTGTAGCCGAAATCGCGCAGGGTCTCGTAGCTGAAGGTGAAGGGGTTGCCGGCAGAGGCATGCGCGATCGCCACGGCCAGGATGGCGACCAGCATCAGCAGTGACCCGACCAGCGTGTAGATCACGAACTTGACGGTTGCGTAGATGCGTCGCGGGCCGCCCCAGATCCCGATCACCAGGTACATCGGGATCAGGCTGAGCTCCCAGAAGACGTAGAACAGGAACAGGTCCAGGCTGACGAAGACGCCCAGCATGCCGATCATCAGCAGCAGCATGGTGGCGTAGTACTCCTTGACCCGCGTCTGGATCGGGTCCCAGGAGTAGAAGATGCTGACCACGCTGAGCACGGTGGTGAGCAGCACGAGCACCACCGACAGGCCGTCCACGCCGAGCGTGTAGCGCATCCCGAATGCGGCGATCCACGGGATGTCCTCGCGGAACTGGAACTCGGCGCCATCGGGCCTGTAGCCCAGCAGGTAGAGGCTGAATGCGAGGCTGGCGAGCGCGGCAAGCAGCGCGATCCAGCGGATGACGCGGTGCATGTCGCCGGGCACCAGCAGGATCAGCGCCACACCGATCAGCGGCGTGAAGACGACCAGGCTCAGGATCGGCAGATCAGTCATGCGCGGAAGACCAGGAAGGCGACCAGCACGACCACCATGCCTGCGGCCATGCCCAGCGCGTAGTTCTGGACGTGACCGGTCTGCGTGCGGCGCAGGAGGGTTCCGTACTGCTGGGCGACCCAGCCGGCCCCGTTGACCGCCCCGTCGATGACCTTGGCATCGAACCACCACAGCGCGTTGCCGACCAGCACGCCGCCGCGGGCCCAGACCAGGTTGTAGAGATCATCGACGTAGTACTTGTTCACGCTGGCGGCGTACATCCCCGGGCCGAGCCCGAACGGGATGCGCGCCACGAAGCGAGCCGGCGCCTCAGGGTCGAGGACGTACCAGCGGTAGGCGAGCCAGATGCCTGCCGCACCGACTCCGGCGCCGGCCAGCAGCAGCAGGCCGCCGATGCCGAAGAGGCTGAACTCGTGGTGCCCACTGGCCGCGATCGAGCCGGGCAGGATCCCGGCTCCCGCCTCCTCGGCGCCGTGGAAGACCTCTTCCAGCCAGCCATGGATCACCCCGCCCTCGGGAGGCAGGCCCAGCAGCAGGCCGATCAGGATGGTCGGGACGGCCAGGATGATGAGCGGCGCGACGATGGTCGGTGCCGACTCGTGGACGTACTGCCAGGCATCGCGCGGGCCACGCCATCGGCCATGGAAGGTCATGTACACCATGCGGAAGGTGTAAAAGGCCGTCATGAAGGCGACCAGCAGGCCGACCGCCCAGAACAGGTAGTAGCCGCGCCCGAAGGCCTCGGCCAGGATCTCGTCCTTGCTGAAGAAGCCGGCGAAGATCGGGATGCCGGCAAGGGCCAGCGAGCCGACCACCATGGTTACGTAGGTCCACAGCATCTTCGCCCGCAAGCCGCCCATGTAGCGCATGTCCTGCTCGCCGCCCGCGCCATGGATCACCGAGCCGGAGCCCATGAACAGGAGCCCCTTGAAGAAGCCGTGGCTGACCAGGTGGAAGATGGCCGCCACCCATGCGCCGATGCCGAGCGCAAAGAACATGTAGGCGAGCTGGCTGACGGTCGAGTAGGCGAGCACCTTCTTGATGTCGTTCTGGGTCAGCGCGATGGCCGCCGCGAAGATGGCGGTGAAGACACCGATGCTGGCCACCACCCACATGGCGGTAGGGCTCTCCGCGAAGATCGGGTTGGCGCGGGCGACCATGTAGACCCCGGCGTTGACCATGGTAGCGGCGTGGATCAGGGCGCTGACCGGGGTGGGGCCCTCCATCGCGTCGGGGAGCCAGACGTGGAGCGGGAACTGGGCGCTCTTGCCGACCGCACCGGCGAAGAGAAGGAGGGCGATCACCGTCACCGCGGCAGGATCGAGGGTGCTGCCGATGGTGGCGAAGACCTCCTCGAAGTCCAGCGTGCCGAGCAGGGTCCAGATCATCAAGATCCCGAGCCCGAAGCCGAAGTCGCCGACCCGGTTGACGATGAACGCCTTCTTGGCGGCTCCCGCCGCCGACGGCTTCTTGTACCAGAAGCCGATGAGCGCGTAGCTGCACAGCCCGACCGCCTCCCAGCCGACGTACAGCATCAGGAAGTTGTCGCCCAGGATCAGCAGCAGCATGCTGAACATGAAGAGGTTCAGGTAGGCGAAGAAGCGCCACAGACCGCGGTCGCCGTCCATGTAGCCGATGCTGTAAACGTGGACCAGCAGGCCGACCGTGCTGACCACCAGCAGCAGCATCGCGGTCAGCCCATCTACCAGGAAGGCGATCTCGACGTGGAAGCTGCCGGAGCCGATCCACTCGTACAGCGAGACGTGGTACTCGTGCCCGCCGAACACGACGTTGACGAAAACGACCATGCTGAAGATCCACCCGACCGCCACCAGCGCGGTGGGAATCCACCACGAGCGGTAGACCGGCCGCGGCCCGCCCTCGACCACGTGGCCCACCTGGCCCAGCCCGTCGTTCAGGTCGGCGGGGATGACCCCATCGGCGCCGTTGCTGTTGGCCAGGTCGTCGGCGTGCCCGGCATGCGGCGAGGTGGCGCGCTGCTCCTCCTCGCTGGGGACCGGGCGGAAGCCCGACTCGTCCACCTCGGCGTGCGCGTCACGGCCCTCGCCGTGCGACTCGTGGCCACGTGCCGGGAAGCGATCGATGCGCGGGCCGACCAGCACCGCGAACAGGAAGCCGGCCAGCGGCAGGGCCGGGATGAGCGCGATCAGCGACTCGACGGTCATCGGCTCATTCCTTGAGGTCCGAGTACTCGTCCACCTCGGGGGTCTGGCGGGTGCGGATGATGGCGATCACCAGGGCCAGTCCCACCGTCGCCTCGGCCGCCGCGACGGCCATCACCAGCAGCGCGAAGATCGCCCCGGAGTCGTTGGGGGTGTAGTAGTCGTACGCGTTGAAGGCGACCAGCGACAGGTTCACCGCGTTCAGCATCAGCTCGATGCTGATCAGCATCAGGATCGCGTTGCGGCGCGCCAGGAAGCCGAACATCCCGATCGCGAAGAGCATGGCCGAGACGATCAGGTACGCCTGCAGGCCCATCAGCTGTTGGCCTGCTCGTCGTCTTCAGGGCGCCTCGCGAGATAGATGGCGCCGATGATGGCGGCCAGCAGCAGCAGGCTCAGGATCTCGAACGGCAGCGCGTAGTCGGTGAAGAGCGCCACGGCCATCGCGTTCAGGTTGACCGCGATGACGACGGTGGCGTTGCCCCAATCCGTCGCGGTGACGGCCCAGCCGATGAGTCCCACCACCGCGACCGCGGCGAGCGCCGCCAGCCAGACCTGGCGGTGGAACGGCGACGGCAGGTTCGCGTCGCCGGCCTGGGTCAGCATGATCGCGAACAGGATCAGGACGCTGATGGCGCCGAGGTAGATGAGGACCTGTGCGGCCGCCACGATCGGGGCTCCCAGGAGCGCGTACATCCCCGCCAGCGACCCGAAGCAGACCATCATCGCGACCGCGCTGTGGATGATGTTGCGCAGCGTGACCACCAGCAGCCCGGCGCCGATGACACCAGCGGCGAGCAGGACGAAGAGGACGCCGGAGAGGTCCAGGGCAGCGGCTCCTGTCGAGTGTTCGGGCGCTCAAACGGCCTCGCCGATCTGCAGATCCGAGGCCGCCTCCGATTCTAGCGCAGCTCGCGCCGCGATCCGTGCCAAGGTAGCCCCATGCGCCTGCTCGCCACGCTCGTCCTTGCCGTGTGGCTGATCGGCGGCCTGGTGCTCGCCCTCCAGCCCGCGCACCCGCGCCCAGGCCAGGTCGTGGATGACAACCTGGTCCCGTTCCACACGCTCGCGATCTACCTGGACAACCTCGGCTCGGATTTCTGGCTGCGCAACCTGTTCGGCAACCTGGCCTTGCTCCTCCCCCTCGGCCTCCTCGGCCCCATCGCTCTCCCCGCCCTGGACCGATGGTGGCGCGTCGCCCTCCTTGCACTCCTCGTCTCGACCGCCATCGAGCTCACCCAGCTGGCGGTCCCCGACCGCTCAGCCGACATCGACGACGTCATCGTCAACGTCACCGGCGCCCTGGTTGGCTACGCCATCCTTGGCGTAATGCGTCACTTCGTGAGCCACCGCACTGCATAGATGACGTCGGACAGCCGTGCGCGATGGCACGTGCGCCGATGGTGGGAGCGAGCGCGAAAGCGGAGAGGGGCCCGCGACGTACGTGCAGGTTAGAGGTCGACAATCCTCATGGTGCAGATTAGAATCCTGCAGCACGCAGAGATTTATCGGATAATCCACCCCGTACGGTGAGCCACGATGCTATTCACGACCCCCGACCTTACAGCCGAAGATCTGGAGGTCGTCGCGAAGATCGACGATCTACGTACCAACCTTCGATACGCGGTGGCTCAGAGCCCCCGGCGTTGGACGGGGTCGCTACGCCGCGTCATGTTCGCACGCGCGATCCAAGGCTCCAACACCATCGAGGGGTACATCGTCACCTTGGCCGATGCCATGGCGATGGCGGAGGGCGAGGAGCCGCTCGGTGCCGCCGAGGAGACGCGCCAGGCTATCGCGGGCTATCGGGACGCGATGACGTACGTCCTGCAGCTGGCGAATGACCCGCACTTCGCCTACAGCCAGGGGCTAATCAACAGCCTTCACTTCATGATGCTCAAGTACGACATGGCCAAGGGGCCGGGCCTCTTCCGGCCAGGGCCGATCTACGTGCATAACGAGGCATCGGGTCAGATCGTCTACGAGGGGCCGCCCGGAGACGAGGTTCCCGGGCTAGTGGAAGAGCTGGTAGCCGAGCTTCACGACTCCACGAGCGTGCCCGCCCTCGTGCGCGCCGCAATGGCTCACCTGAACCTGGCCATGATCCATCCCTACCGCGACGGCAACGGGCGCATGGCCCGCATCATTCAGTCGCTTGTCCTGTCGCAGGAAGGCATCCTGCAGACCGAATTCGCGAGCGTCGAGGAGTACTTGGGCCGGAACACGCAGGCCTATTACGACGTTCTCGCTGAGGTAGGACGCGGCACATGGCAGCCGTGGAACGACGCCTCACCGTGGATTCGGTTCAACCTCACCGCGCATTTCCGGCAGGCCCGGACCCTCATGCGGCGGGCCCGCCAGGCTGAACGGCTGTGGTCGGTGCTAACCGACCGGTCAGCCCGTGATGGCTTGCCAGAACGCACGGTGCTGGCCCTGTTCGATGCCGCACAGCGATTCCGTGTCCGGAACGGCCAATACCACGAGAACGCGGAGATCTCGGAACACGCCGGCGGCCGTGATCTGAAGCGGCTCGTCGAACTCGGGCTGCTCGAGCCAATGGGCGAGAAGCGGGGCCGGTTCTACGTTGCGACGCCGGCTCTGTTCTCGCTCGCGGCGCCTGTCTGGGAGCTCGGCAGATCTTGGGAGCTCGAGGATCCGTACGCGGTCGTGCAACAGCGACTGCCATTGGCCAGCGCCTGAGCCACCGGAACGAAGAAGAAGGGGTGGGCGGGCGCTCCCGATCGCTGTCGCGCCAGCCAGCGGAGGGGGCGTCCGGCCGCCCCATCAACTCCTACCTGGTGGGTCGCTCCCGGTCGGACATCTCGAGGATGTCCAGCATCGGCAGATCGCGCTGGTACTCGCTGAACTCGAACTCAGGGCCACAGCGCAGGGCGTCGTACGGGCAGGCGTCGGCGCAGATGCCGCAGAAGATGCATCGGCTCATGTCGAGCTGGTACGTCTCGAGGGTCCGTGGCCGCGGCATCAGGGCGCCGACCGGGCATGTCTCGGCGCAGCGGCCGCAGGACACGCACGGGGTCTCGTTGAGGGAGACGAAGTCCGCGGTGGTGACGAGCGAGTCGAAGCCCTTGCCGATGAAGTCGTAGCAGCCGGCACCCACGATGTCCTTGCAGACCTGCGCGCAGCGGCCGCAGTCGATGCAGCGGGAGTAGTCGCGCAGGATGAAGGAGTGCGTCTCGTCCCGGCCGTAGCCGTGGTTGGCGCCGACGTACGGGTTGTCCTGGATCGAGCGCTCGTCGATCGCCATGTTGAGCGTCGTCTCGTACTCGATGGCGGCCTCGCGCAGGTCGCAGTGGCCGATTGCCTCGCAGGTGCACTGCAAACAGCGCGCCGCCTCGGCCATGGCCTGGTCGCCGGTGTAGCCGAACTCGTATTCCCCGAAGTCCTGCTTGCGCGTGGCCGCGTCGAGCTTGCCCATCACCGCCTTCGGCTCCTTCACGTCGTCGGTGAAGGGCACGATGGTCAGGAAGCTGGGCTGCGGCTCGCTCACGATGCGGCGCACCTGCGGATCGTCGAGGTTGTGGCCGCGCAGCCAGTAGTCAATCGCATAGGAGGCGCGCCGCCCCTCTCCGATCGCCTCGACCACGGTCGTCGCTCCGGCGCGCACGTCGCCTGACGCGAAGACCTTCGGCAGGCCGGTGCGGAAGATGTCGTCCTCGCTGACCAGGGTGCCGCGGCGGCTGGTCTCGAGCTGCGCGCGGATCTCCTCGGGCTCGCTCTCGATCCAGGTCAGCTCGGGTCCCTGGCCGATGGCACCCAGCACCGTGTCGCAGCTCACGGTGAACTCGGTGCCGGGCATCGGCTCCGGGCGACGGCGACCCTTCTCGTCGGGCTCGCCCAGGTGCATGCGCTGGAACTCGACGCCGGTGACCTTGTTGTTCTTGTCGGTCACGATCCGTACGGGTGCTGCCTGGAAGATGACGCGCGCCCCCTCCTCGATCGCCTCGTGGACCTCGTCCTGAGCAGGCATGTCCTTCAGGTCGCGGCGGTAGACCAGGGTCACCTCGGCAGCGCGCTGGCGCAGGCTGGTGCGCGTGCAGTCGATGGCCGTGAAGCCGCCGCCGATGACCACCACCCGCGCGTCCTTCAGCGCGGGAATCTCGACGCCGCGCGAGCTGTTGTAGAGGTTCTCCAGGGCGTTGACCACGCCGTCCGCGTCCTCGCCGGGGATCCCCATCTCGTTGGACTTGTAGCAGCCGATGCCCACGTAGACCGCGTCGTAGCCCTGCTCCAGCAGGTCGGCGACGTGGAAGTCCCGACCGAGGCGCATGTTCGGCCTGAAGGTGGCGCCCAGCTCCCAGACGTGGTTCAGCTCGCGGTCCATCCACTCCTTCGGCAGCCGATAGGCGGGGATCCCGTAGCGCAGCATGCCGCCCTGCTCCGGATCGGCCTCGAAGACGTCGCAGTGGTGGCCGCGCAGCTGGAGGTAATAGGCCACCGACATGCCTGCCGGGCCGGAACCGATAACCGCCACCCGGCGTCCCGAGTCGGGCTCCTTGGGCCACGGCGTGGGGGCCGGAGCGTCGACCTCGAGCACCCGATCCGCGCAGTAGCGGTGCGAGTCGCGGATGGCGATGGCGGTGTCGACCTCCTCGCGCCGGCAGTGTGTCTCGCACGGCGCGGGGCAGACGCGGCCCAGGATGGCCGGGAACGGCAGCGAGCGCTTCAGGATGCGCGTCGCCTCCTCCCAATTGCCCAGGGTGTTCTGCTTCAGGTAGCCGGGGATGTCGACCCTGGTCGGGCACTTGAACTGGCACGGCGGCAGGCAGTAGGCGTCGTGGTCGCTGAAGATCAGCTCCAGCACCATGCGCCGGTTCTCGACCAGCCGATCGGAGTGGGTGGTGATGACCATCCCGTCGGTGATCTGCGTCCCGCAGCTGATCGGCGTGGTCTCCTGGCCCTCGACCTCGACCACGCAGATGCGGCAGGCACCGTAGGGCGCCAGCTTCGGCTCGTAGCACAGCGTCGGGACGTCGATCCCCAGCACGCGGGTGGCCTGCAGGATGGTCTGCCCCTCCTCGGCCTCGACCTGCGCGCCGTTGATGGTGACGCTGATCTTGCGGGTGCCCGGCACCATCGGCCAGATGGGGGTGTAGTCCTCCGGGCGCAGCGGCGCGCCCTTGCCGTTCCCGTTGCCGTCGGTGGCGAAGCTCATGGCCGGTGCATCTTAGAGGCCTGCCAGTGGCGTCAGGAGCGGTGGCAGCTGCGACGCAGTGCATGAGCCGGCCAGGCATTCGCCCCGTTCGGCGTGGGCGCGGTACTCGTCGGGGAAGCGGTCGAGCGTGGTCAGCATCGGTCCCGGTGCGCGAGCCTCGAGGTGGCAGAGGGCGGTGTCGGTCATCTTGCGGGCCAGCTCGCGCAGCAGCAGCACGTCGTTGGGCCGCGGGCTCGCCGCCAGGATGCGGTCCAGGGTCTCCACCAGCCGCTTGGTGCCGATCCGGCACGGGACCGCCTTGCCGCAGGCCTCGCGGGCGGAGTAGTCGAGGAAGAAGCGGGCGGAGTCGACCATGCAGGTTTCGGCATCGGCCACCAGGAACTGGCCCAGGCCGATGCCGGCCCCGGCGGCATGCAGCGGAGCGTAGTCGTAGACGGTGTCCAGCTGGTCGGCACGCAGCGCGCCACCGCCCGGGCCGCCCACGAAGACCGCCTTGGTCGCCCCGGTCCCGCCACCGGCCAGCGCCACGATCTCGGAGAGCGGCGTTCCCAGCGCCACCTCGACCAGCCCGGGCTGTGCCACGCGCCCGTAGATGGTGACCAGCTTTGTGCCGGGAGCGTCCTTCGAGCCGATGGCGCGGAACTTCTTGGCTCCATGGCTCACGATCCAGGCCGCGTGCGCCAGCGTCTCGCCGTTCTGCACAGTGGTCGGCGCGCCGCCTAGCCCTCGCTCGGTGGGGTAGGGGGGCCGGATGACGGGCATGCCGCGATCCCCGGCCAGGGCGGCCAGCAGGGCCGTCTCCTCGCCCGCGACCAGGGCGACCGCACCTTCCCAGACGCGCACCACGCACGAGAAGTCCGTACCCATGACCAGGTAGCCGGCGAGGTGCGCGGCCTCGGCCTCTGTGATCGCGGCTCGCAGCCGCTCGATGGCCACCGTCCAGTCGCGACGGACTGCGATGATTGCGTCCGAGGCGCCGGTCGCGAAGGCGGCGAGCAGGAGTCCCTCGAGCACGAGATGCGGATTGCCCTCCGCCAGCGCCCGGTCGCCAAGCGCGGTCGGATCGGCGCCGATCAGGTTGGCGACCACGACCTTGCTGTCACCCGCCGCGGCGCGGGCGGCACGCCACTTGTCGGCGGTCGGATAGCCGCCGCCGCCACGGCCGCGCAGGCCCGCGATGGCGATCTCGTCGATGGTGCCCTCGGGACCCAGCTTCCCAATCGCGCGCTTCAGGCCGGCGTAGCCACCCGCCTTGCGGTAGCTGTCCAGGCTGGTGGGGTCGACGACGCCGATCTCCGCCAGCACCCGCTGGTCGCCGCCGGGCAGGATTCGGATCTGCGGGGAGAGGCCCGTGCTCGCGTCGGTCATGAGACGGGCTGCGCGGCGCGCCCGCGCGACGGGGCCCTGCGTCGCTCGGCCACCACGTGGCGGCCCTGATCCACGGTCAACGGTCCATAGACCATGGTGTCGATGCGCAGCGCCGGGGAAAGAGCTCCGGCCGCGACCTCGTCGCTGGTGTCGAGGGTGACGGCACCGTCCGCGGTCGTCTCGCCCGGCTCGATCCCCAGGTCCGTGCGCAGCGCCGTCAGGAGAGCGTCGCCGCCGGCAAAGCGGCAGGCGGCGCAGGTGCAGACGGTGACAAGGTGCCCATCGGCCGGGAGGAGACGGAAGCCGCCCAGCCCGGCTGCTCCGAAGATCTGGGCCCAGTGGATCGACATCCGCTCGCTCGACTCGCGCAGTGCCCGCTCAGGAAGGTAGCCGTAGCGCTCCTCGACGGCGGAGAAGATGGCGACCAGCGCCTCGGGCTTGCCGCCGAAGCCGTCGATCACGCCATGCAGCCAGGGCGTGTCGATCTCCTCGTCCCAGCGCGCCGCGTTGCGCATCGGCGCCGCGGGCAGGCCGGCGCGGCGATAGGCGTTGGGATCCTTGCGCTCGTCGTAGATCTCCGGCAGGCCGTAGCGGATGCGCTGCCCGGTCGAATCGAAGCCGCTCATGTCGATCGCCTCCACCGGGCAGACCTGTGCGCACTGGAAGCAGACCTCGCACTTGTGCTCGCCGAACGGGTCGTAGATCAGGTCGAGGCGGCCACGCCATCGGTCCGGCATGGTCGGGCGCGACTCCGGGTACTGGTTGGTGACCTTGGGCGCCCAGTAGTTGCGCGCGGTCTGGCGCAGCCCCTTGAGGATGCCAAGGCCCGGGATCGTCACAGCTTGAAGACCAGCACCGCGGCGGCGGTGACGATCAGGTTGACCATGGCCAGCGGCAGCAGCACCTTCCAGGCCATCCCCATCAGCTGGTCGACCCGCACCCGGACCAGCGTGGCGCGCAGCAGGACCGCGATCGCCACGAAGAGGTAGGTCTTGATAAAGAACCAGATGACGCCGTAGACGGTGCCGATGAAGCCATCCAGCTGGTCGGGGAAGGGCCACGGCGCCAGCCACCCGCCGAAGAAGAGCGAGATCATGATCCCGCTCATGATGAAGAGGGCCACGTACTCGGCGAAGAAGAAGAAGCCGAAGCGCATGCCGGAGTACTCGGTGAAGGGGCCTGCCACCAGCTCGCTGTCGGCCTCGACCATGTCGAACGGGGTCCGATTGATCTCGGCCAGCGATGCGATGTAGAAGATCACCAGCCCGACCGGCTGCCAGATCAGCATCCAGCCATGTGCCCGCTGCCACTCGATCAGCTCCCGGAAGTTGAGCGTGCCGGCCAGTACCACGGCACCGACCACCGACAGGGTGAGCGGGATCTCGTAGCTCACCATCTGCGCCGCGCTGCGCAGCCCACCCAGCAGCGAGTACTTGTTGTAGCTCGCCCAGCCCGCGACCAGCAGCCCGACCACGCTGAGGCCCAGCACCGCGAAGAAGTAGACGATGCCGATGTTGAAGTCGGCGGCGATGGCGCCGGGCGCGAACGGGATCACCAGCATGCTCATGGCGGCCGCCATGTAGACCATCCATGGCGCGAGGGTGAAGGTTGCGCGATCCGCCTGGTCCGGGATGTGGTCCTCCTTGGCGAGGACCTTGAAGCCGTGGATCGTGCTCTGGAACATCCCCCACGGCCCGACCCGGTTGGGGCCGTAGCGAAGCTGCGCGCCGGCGATGATCTTGAGCTCCATCTGGATGACGACGAAGGCGGTCGGCACGGTCAGCAGCAGGATCAGGGTCGTGGCCAGCAGGAAGCGCAGGACACCGAACAGCAGGTCTAGGTCCATCTACTTGTCGACCCCGCCCATCACCGGGTCGAAGCTGGCCATGACCGCCATCGTGTCGGCGATGAGCCGGCCGGGCATCAGCTTGGGGATCGCCTGGAGGCTGATGAAGCTCGGGTCGCGCATCCGAAAGCGGTACGGGTTCGGCCCGCCGTCGCTGATGGCGTACACGCTGTACAGGCCGCGTGGCGACTCGATGGCCGCGTAGGCCCGGCCCGGCTTCGGCCGGATGATCCCCGGCACCTGGGCCTGCACCGCGCCGTGCGGCATCTTGTCCACGATCTGGTCGATCAGGTGGATGCTCTGCTTGATCTCGGCGACGCGCTGCAGGTAGCGGGCGTTCGAGTCGCCGCCCGGCTGGGTGATCACCTCGAACTCGAGCTCGGGGTAGATCGAGTAGGGATGCGCCTTGCGCACGTCGAACGGCACGCCGGAGGCGCGCAGGTTCGGCCCCGACACGCCCAGCGCGATCGCGTCCTTGCCGGAGAGGGTCCCCATCCCGATCGTCCGCGAGCGGAAGACCTCGTTGTCGGTCATCACCCGTTCGCTCATCTCGACGTTCTTCAGGACGTGGCTGCGCCACGTGCCGAGGCGCGACAGGAACTCGTCGTTGGTGTCCCAGTTGACGCCACCAACCCGGAAGAAGTTGAAGAGCATGCGCTGACCGCTGATCGCCGACAGCATGTCGACGATCTCGTCGCGGTTGATGAAGCCGTACAGGATCGGGGTCAGGCCGCCCATGTCGAGGGCCAGGAAGCCCATCATCAGGCTGTGGCTAAAGACCCGGTTCAGCTCCACCACCAGCGCGCGGATGTACTCTGCCCGCCTGGGGGCAGTGACCCCGAACAGCTTCTCGAAGGCCATCGCCGGAGCGTGCTCGTTGTGCATCGTCGCGATGTAGTCCATTGGGTCGACATAGGTCAGGACCGTGGTGTAGGTGGCCTCCTCGCACAGCTTCTCGATCCCGCGGTGCAGGTAGCCGAGCACCGGATCGATATCGATCACCACTTCGCCGCGGACCTTCACCACCAGGCGCATGACGCCGTGGGTGGAGGGGTGCTGCGGGCCCATGTTGACCAGCATCTCGCCCTCCTCGAGGGTGTACACCTCGACTTCGCGCTCGGTCTGCGGCGGCCGCTCCGGCAGCCCCACCGATTCGAAGCCGGCGTACTCGCCGGCGGGGGCCTTGGCTGGGGGAAGGCCCGCCACCTGACGCAGCCGTGCCTCCTCTTCCCGGTCCACGTCGAGCGGGTCGGGGATCTTCACCTCGCTGGTCATGACTCGCCCTCGACATGGGCGATCACGCCGGGCCCCAGCTCGTCGGAGAGGCGGGTCAGGTCCCAGGTCTCGGGGCGCTCGAGCGGACGCACCCCCGCCGCCGATGAGTCGGCGGCGTCATCGGGCAGGAGGAAGTCCTTGCGCTGCGGGAAGCTGCGGTAGTCGGGCGACATGTAGATCCGCCGCAGGTCGCGGTTACCGTCGAAGATGATCCCCATCATGTCGTACATCTCGCGCTCGTGGAACATCGCTCCCTCCCACAGGCCGGTGATGGTCGGGATGTGGGGATCGGCGCGATGCACCCGTGCGCGGACGCGGAGCCAGGCGGGATGACGGTCGGAGTAGAGGTGATAGACCACCTCGAAATGCTCGGTGACGCCGTAGTCGACCGCGGCGGCATCGGCCAGGAAGAAGAAGTTGAGCTCCGGCTCGTCGCGCAACACCTGGAGCAGGGCCACGTTGCGGTCGCCCTCGATCGAGACCTCGACGCTGTCCTCGTCGGTCCACAGTCTGGCGGCCAGGTCCGGGAAGCGATCGAGCAGGAGCCGGACCAGGGCGCCCGCCTTGGCCGGGGCGGTCAGCGCACGTCTCCTTCCCAGTCGATCCGCTGCACGCCGCGATCGACGTAGGTCGCCCACTCGCCGCGCCGCTGCTTGACCAGCTCCTGGAGCCGCATCATGCCGTGGATCAGAGCCTCCGGGCGTGGCGGGCATCCCGGCACGTAGACGTCGACCGGCATCACCCGGTCGACCCCCTGCACCACGCTGTAGCTGCGCTTGAAGCGACCGCCCGATGTGGTGCAGGTGCCCATCGCGACGCACCATTTCGGCTCGGGCATCTGCTCCCAGAGGCGCACCAGCGGGCCCGCCATCTTGGTCGTCAGGGTGCCGGCCACGATCAGCACGTCGGCCTGGCGCGGGGAGGCGCGGAACGGGAACATCCCGAAGCGGTCGATGTCGTTCTTGCTGGTGGCGGTGCTCATCATCTCGATCGCGCAGCAGCTGAGCCCCGACAGGAGCGGCCAGAGCGAGTTGGCGCGGATCAGGTCCAGGACGATGTCCGCGCGGGTCGGGATCACCTCCAGCAGGCCGTGGAAGCCGCCCTGCGGGTGCTCCTCCATCCCGAACTCGGTCAGGAGCTGGTCGTCGCCAGCCTGATCGGGGATGACGATGGGGGGCGTGCCACCGGTGAGAACCTTTTCCGCTTCCGCGGCGGTGGGAGGTGGGGGAGTCTTCAGCGCCATTTCAGGTCACCCTTTCGCCAGGCGTACAGCTCTCCGAAGAGCAGGATCCCCAGGAAGACGCCGATCAGGACGATCCCCTGCACGGAGAGGTCCCGCACGACGACCGCCCACAGGTAGACAAAGACGATCTCCACGTCAAAGGCCACGAAGAGCAGGGCGTACAGGTAGAAGGCGAGCCCGAAGCGCGACCAGGTGTCGCCGATGGTGTCGATCCCGCACTCGTAGGGGAGCCCTTTCTGGGGCGTCCGGCGGCGGTGCGTGATCAGCCACGAGAAGAGGATCGTCCCGAAGAGGAAGATCGACGCTGCGATTCCGAAGCCGATGACGTAGAGCAGTCCGGTCTGATCCATGCCAGCTCCGCGGTTGCTCGGGCGCAGGACCTGGGGGCCCCGCACGGTTGGTGCTCGTTTCGTCGGCCGCTCACGCTCATCGCGAGGGCAGCTTCACGAACAGTCTAGCAGCCGGATCGGCGGTTGTTGGCGTTGGCTATCGGCCCAGCCAGGCGGCGTCGACGAGGATGCGAAGCCCGTCGCTGACGAGGGCGTGACCGCCCAGCAGGAACGGCACCGATGAGCCCGCCGCGGCCTCGGTCAGCTCGGCCAGCCAGGGCGTGCTGACGGGCGTTGCGTCCAGGAAGTCGGAGGCGAACCGCTCCTCGGCGGGCGGCCAGGTGGTCGCGTCCGACGACCCGGCGCGGCTGGCCATCAGCACCCGGCTGTCCAGGATCACCGCGTCACCGAGTGTCGACAGCTCCTTCACCAGTTCCGCCGGACCGAGCCGATCCATCCAGTCGGCGAGGAGCGAGTGGGGGACGGCGTCGCGCGCTGAGCGCATGCCGCGCTCCTCTATGAAGCAACGCACGCGGCAGGCACTCTCCGTCTCGAGGTAGGCCCAGGCTGTCGACGGGACGCGACCGGCGACGACGATCTGCGACTCGCGGTCGCGGAGGACGGCCCCAACCTCGGCCAGGTGCGGGACCTCGAGGGAGTGGCCGCCGGGCAGGATCGCCATCTCCAGGAAGGCCGCGACCACGCCGTCGGGGCGACGGGTGGTCGGCAGCCGGGTCCCGGCCCGGAGCAGCGCGAGGTCCAGCGGCGTATCCACGTCGAAGCGCGCCCAGCTCGCCGAGGACATGTCCCGGATCGCGAAGCCGGCGGCCTCCAGGCAGTGCATTGCCGCGTTGTCGGTCGAGCACTCCTCGAGTGCAGCCAGCGCCGCCTCCAGCGTGAGCCGGCCGGATGGCTGCCCGGCGACCAGGAAGGCATCGGTCGAGTAGCGGTTGTTGGCGACAGCCTCGCCGGGAATGGCCGAGACGATCCCCTCGATCAGCGCGTCGTCGGCGAGAGCCAGGGCTCCGGCTCCGGCGTAGCCGATCCCGTCCAGGGGTCGCCCCTCCGCGCGGACCCGGACCAGCATGGCGCGGGCGGCGGCCGCGTACCAGCGTCCCCAGTGGAACGCCTCTCCGGTGGCTGGTTTGGCTGCGTGCAGGGCTGCGACGCCCGACCCGGCCGCGATGAGACGGCGCGACAGCTCGATCGCCAGCCGCCTCCGCCCGGCCATGCAGACCGCGGCATAGGACCCGAACGGCAGATCCGGGTCGGGGATGGTGCCGGGGTCGACCACCAGGACGAGGGGCGCCGGTCGCTCAGGCATCCTGGCCCCCCGGCCCGGCAACCCTGAGGCGATGGAGCTGGCGAAGGTGCATCAGGTCGTGGACCCCGGCGAAGAGGAGCCACTCCCCGCAGCGCAGGCGCCCCACCAGGGGATGGTCGAGGGGGCAGGGATCGGACTCGTGTCCGGCGATCGCCTCGGCCGACGTGGCCAGCGAGCGCCGGCTCTTGCCGAGCAACGTCAGGAGAGTGGCGACGTCCGCATCGGCGGGGCCCGGCACGCCCGGCACGACCCGCGGAGGGTCCGCCGGCCATTCGCCGCGCGCCGCGAGGGCCGCCGCGTGGGCCAGCCAGCGCCGCGAGCCGGTCGTGTGGGCGAAGGCCTGCACCACGTTCCAGTCGCCCTCGCCGCCCGGCGCCCGCAGGAGCGCCTCGGGCATCTCCGCCAGTACGGCTCCGAGCGCGTCGGCGATCGCGTCCTGCTGCGACAGGATCCGCGCCGCGCTACCGGGACCCGCCCGCCGTCGGATCTCGCGCCGAAAGGCGATGCCGCGGATGACCGGCTTCTCGTCGTCGATCGTTCGCCACACGGCGACCACGTCCGGGGCGCGTGGCTCTAGGGCGGCCAGCCATGCCGGGGCCGCCATCGGTATCGGTCCTAGAGGCGCTCGAAGCGCTCGACGGGGACTACGAAGACCGTCGCGCCGCCGACCTCGACCTCGACCGGGTACGGCATGTAGAACTCGCCCGGCTCCATGATCGGCGGCATGGGGTTCACGAACTGCTTGCGCGAGTGGCAGTTGGCGCTCACGAGCTCGAGCACCGCGTCGACCTGGTCATCCTCGACCCCCACCAGGATGGTCGCGTTGCCCTGTTTCAGGAAGCCGCCCGAGGACTGGAGCCGGGTGGCCCGGAACTCCTTCTCGAGAAGGGCGTCGACCAGGTTGCCCGCATCCTCGCTGTGGACGATGGCGGTCACGAGCTTCACAAGCCGATTATGCCGCAGAGGAGCGCCCGGGGGCCACCCCTCCGGGACGGTGAATGGCGTGATTACCCAGGCTTATGCTCGTGCACCGCGACAGCCCGATCTGTGCTGCCTGATAACGCTGGCTTATCACCAGGCGCCCGCGGCGGCCCTTCGGTGCGCGAGCATAACTGCCGCTTATCGCGCCTTGCCGGACGGCCGAGTACGCGACTCAGCCGGTGTCGGTTGCGCGCGACCAGCCGATACGCGCCCTCGACCACGACCGAGGCAAACGGAAGGCGACCAGCGAAAGCCAGCGGCATGAGGACCGGAAGGGCCGCCGCGATCCGAAGGCAGGCGGCGCCGCCGCGCACCCAACGGCCGTCAAGGTCTCGGACGTGCAACGTCATCGCCAGCTCCTCCCGGCTGGGGGCTCCGGTCAGCACCGATGCCGCATCCTGCAGCGGCAGGAACGCAAGACGGTGACTGCGATCAAGCTGCTGGAGGACCATCGCGCAACGGGCGCAGAAGCCGCAATCGGCGTCGAACAGGACCAGGAGCGCGCCAGGCGAGCTCACGTGGAGGGCGATCGATTGAAGACGAGTGGCTCCACGGCCGCGCGGATGGCCGCGTCGGTGGCCTCGACGCTGCCCGAGCCGTCGACCACCCGATAGCGCTCCGGCTCGGCGGCGGCGAAGGCCAGGTAGGCCTGCCGCACCAACTCGAAGAAGCGCTCGCCCTCCGTATCCTCGAAGCGGTTCCACTGTCCCCGCCGCTTGCGGGCGAGGCCGACCTCGACCGGCACGTCGACCAGGATCGTCATGTCCGGCACCGTGTCATAGGTGGCGAAGCGCTGCAGCTGGCGGATCGCATCGGCGTCGATTCCGTAGGCGGCGCCCTGGTAGGCCAGCGACGAGTCCAGGTAGCGCGCGCATACCACGTTGTGGCCGCGCTTCAGCGCAGGCTCGATCACGCGTGCGGTGTGCTGGGCTCGGGCGGCCGCGAAGAGGAGGGCATCGGCCCGGGGGTCGAGGTCATCCGAGACGTCGCGTTCATGGAGGACCAGGCGACGAACCTCCTCGCCGAGCGGCGTGCCGCCCGGCTCGCCGGTCAGGACGGTCGGCTCGGCCCGCGAGCGGAGCCACTCGGCCAGGTGACGGGCGGCGGTCGTCTTGCCGCTCCCGTCGGGGCCCTCCAGGGTGATGAAGCGGCCGCGACGGGCCGCGCTCACCGGCTCACCGCCACGCACGCCCCTCGTCGGGGAGGAGCTCCACGCGGCGGTTCGGCTCGGTCCCCCGTGAGCGGCTCATGAGGTTGTTGCGCTCGGCCATCTGGTGCTGGAGGCGGCGCACGTAGGCGTTCTGCGGCGCCAGCTCCATCGGGTTGCCGCTCGACTGCACCAGGCCGATCGCCTCGGCCGTCTCGTGCAAAGCAGCCGCTGAGGGATCGGCCTCCAGGTCGAACAGGCTGGCCAGCAGGTTCTCCATCTGGATGATGGTGTTGGTCTTGAGGACGTAGATCGGGATCCCGCCCGACTCTGCGTCACGCAGCGCCGATGGCTTGCGACGGTAGTAGTTGCGGAGGGTGACGACGGCATCGGCCTCGTCAAGGTCACGTGCCACGTGGACCGGCACGCCCAGCTCGCGGACCGCCTGCTCGAGGTGCTTGCGGCTGACTCCGAAGCCGAACAGGCTCAGGGGCCGATGGGAGCGCACCGGCGTCGTGCCCACGCCACTGGTCTCCGGCGCCGCCGATTCGCGCATCGCCACCTCCAGGTGCCGACGTGGGTCGGACGATTCCGACGGTTCGCCGACCAGGGCCCTGCCGCGTCCCGTGTCGCGTCCCCCGCTCCCCCGCCCGGGCAGGGGCCGAAGCCCCGGCCCGCCACCACCGTTGCCGCGGCCGCGGCCAAATGCCCCAAAGCCGCCCGTCGGCTCGAGGGCAGCGAAGGCCGGGATGCCGGTCGGGGATTCGGCGATGTGGTAGTCGTACTTGGTGGCGGCACGCAGCTCGCCCCCCTCCCTCCAGCGCGACTCGGGGGGGACCATGTGGCCGCGCAGGATGGCATCCACCGTCTCCGACACGTTACGGTGCACGATCACGCTGTCACGCTCGACGATCTCGACCACCACGTCGAAGGTCGGTGGAGCCTTGCGTTCCAGCACCGTCTTCTGCGTGCCGCGCCGTCGGGCCTCCTCGTCGCCCAGGGTGACGGTCTGGATCCCGCCGACCAGGTCCGACAGGGTCGGGTTCAGCATCAGGTTGTCGAGCGTGTTGCCATGCGCGGTGCCGACCAGCTGGACGCCCCGCTCCGCGATGGTGCGGGCCGCGGCCGCCTCCAGCTCCGTCCCGATCTCGTCGATGATGATCACCTCGGGCATGTGGTTCTCGACCGCCTCGATCATGACGGCGTGCTGCTCGGCCGGGATGCGCACCTGCATCCGCCGCGCGTCGCCGATGCCGGGGTGCGGGATGTCACCGTCGCCCGCGATCTCGTTGCTGGTGTCGACCACGATCACGCGCTTGCCGAGGTCATCGGCCAGGACGCGGGCCACCTCCCGCAGCATCGTCGTCTTGCCGATGCCGGGCCGGCCCAGCAGCACCACGCTCTGCCCGCCCTCGACGATGTCGCGAATGATGTCGATCGTGCCGAACACGGCGCGCCCGATGCGGCAGGTCAGCCCGACCACCTTGCCTGCCCGGTTCCGGATGGCGCTGATGCGGTGCAGGGTGCGCTCGATGCCCGCCCGGTTGTCGCCCCCGAAGGCGCCGATGTGGTCGATGACCTGGGCGAGATCGGCCTCGACGATCTCTCGATCGAGGAGCACTTCCTCGCCGTGCGTGAAGCGCGCCTCGGGACGCCGTCCAAGGTCGAGCACCACCTCGAGCAGGTCCGCACGGTTGGCGAAGCCGCGCAGGCGGGCCACGATCTCGGGCGGGAGCGCCTCGAGCAGCGCGTCCAGGTCGTCGGTCGTCTCTTGCTTGGTCACCTTGTCGCTATCTTCCTCGCGCTGACTAAACTGCCGGGACCATCGCGGGCTGGCGGGCGCTGGCCAGGACTTCGCGCACCAGCATGCTGACCTGGCCCACCGCTTCGAATCCGGCCGCTTTGGCGGCCTGCCTCCCCGTTGCCTCATATGTTCGCACCGGAGCCAGGATCCCTGCAGAGAGGGCCTCGTCGCCGGCCGCCCTCAACGCGGCGCCCAGGAAGGCGGCGCCGTCGGCACCGTCGCGCACCAGGAAGCGCAGGTAGTGCGGCCCGGACCTGCACGCGCCGTGCTGCGCGAAGCCGGCGACGCGCTGGCCCTCGGGGAGGAGCCAGGCATTGACGGCGCTGAAGTGCAGGATCGGATTCAGGCTGCTGCGCGGCACGACCCCCTCGTGCCCGACCGGCTCCCAATCCTGTGCGCCATATCCCTCGATCCGCGCGATCGCGGGCGGCGTGGTGTGCGTCCACAGGTCGAACAGGTGCCATGCATCGGGCGGCGTGGCGGGCTGCAGGTCTTCTGCGCGTCCGCTCTCGAGCCGGCCCGGCGGCCGGTACCAGATCTCCTCGTGGGCATAGGCCATGAAGTTCAGCTGCCCGAAGAGCTCCATGTTCTCCGGGACATCGGCGCAGGCTGCGTGGTAGCGGGCCACGTCACGCTTGCCCCCCTCCTCGATTACCGCCTGCAGCAGCGCGAAGCGCACCTCGCTCGCCATTGGCGAGTCGGCGGCATCGAGCTCGGTGATGACCCAGTCGTCCCGGTGCGGCTCCTCGACGGCGCGGCAGCTGCCGACCAGCTGGCCATCCCATTCGGCGACCATGTGCACCGATGGCGACCGGAGGGGCACCCATGCCGGCATCAGCGCCGCCAGGCTGATCTGTGGCGGCGCCGAGGAATGGGCGGGGACGCCCAGCGAACGGCGAAAACCTTCGCTTCCCTCATGCACCTGGCGCGACAGGGCGACGAGCGCCGGGCGGTCGGTGAGCCGCGCTGGCCTGATCGAGCCGGCTGCGTCCTTCACCGCGCGATGAGCTCCAGCATGAGCCGATGCAGCCGCCGATCCCCGGTCAGCTCGGGGTGGAAGGCGGTCGCCATCACTCGCCCCTGGCGGACGGCGATCGGCCGGCCATCCTGGTCGCGGGCCAGCACCTCGACGTCCGGGCCCACCTCGCTGACCACCGGAGCGCGGATGAAGACGCCGTGCAGCGGTTCGTCGCCGAGGGAGGGGATCTCCAGATCGGCCTCGAAGGAGTCGAGCTGTCGTCCGTACGCGTTGCGCTCGACGGTGATATCGAGCAGCCGCAGGACCGGCTCGTCGCCGTCGGCGATGCGCTCGGCGAGCAGGATCATGCCGGCGCAGGTGCCATATAGCGATGCGCCGCCGCGTGCCAGAGCCACGATCGGCTCGCGCAGCCCGTAGAGGTCGATCAGCTTGCGCATGGTCGTGGACTCGCCGCCCGGAAGGATGAGCCCATCGAGCCCTACCAGGTCGCGGGGCAGGCGAACCTCGATCGGCTCCGCGCCCACGTCGCGGAGCGCGTTGGCGTGCTCCCGAACGTCGCCCTGCAGGGCCAGGATGCCGATCCGCGGCCGGCGCGCCTCAGCCGTGCCGAAGGGTATGGGAGCAGGGACGGTCTGCGCCATCGGTGCTCGGCCTCCCTACCAGCCGCGGACGGCCAGGCGTTCCTCCGCCGGAATCTCGGAGAGCTCCAGCCCGTGCATCGGCTCGCCCAGGCCAGTGCTCACCTCGGCCAGGATCTCGGCGTTGTCCCAGTGGGTCGTCGCCATCACGATCGCCCGCGCCACGCGGTCAGGGTTCTCGCTCTTGAAGATGCCGCTCCCGACGAAGACGGCCTGCGCGCCGAGCTGGCGCATCAGGCTGGCGTCGGCAGGCGTGGCCACGCCACCCGCGGAGAAGTTCGGGACGGGCAGCTCGCCCAGCGTCGCGGTCTGGCGCACCACGTCGAGCGGCGCACGCAGCTCCTTGGCCGCCGCGTACAGCTCGTCCTCGCGCATGCCGGCCAGCTCGCGAATCCCCTTCATCACGGCGCGCATGTGGCGCACCGCCTCGACGATGTTGCCGGTCCCGGCCTCGCCCTTGGTCCGGATCATGGCCGCTCCCTCGCCGATGCGCCGCAGCGCCTCGCCCAGGTCGCGGCAGCCGCACACGAACGGGACCCGGAACTCGTGCTTGTCGATGTGATGCTCCTCGTCGGCCGGGGTCAGCACCTCGGACTCGTCGATGAAGTCGACCTCCAGCTGCTGGAGGATCTGCGCCTCAGCGACGTGCCCGATCCGGCACTTGGCCATGACCGGGATGCTGACCGCGGCCTTGATCTCCTCGATCAGCTTCGGGTCGGACATGCGGGCCACGCCGCCGAACTTGCGGATGTCCGACGGAACGCGCTCGAGCGCCATGACGGCAACCGCTCCCGCCTCCTGCGCGATCCGGGCGTGATCGGCCGTGACGACGTCCATGATCACCCCGCCGGAGAGCATTCGGGCGAGCCCGACCTTGGTCGTCCAGGTGCTGGTTTCGATACCGGCCATGCAGCCTCTTCGTGTCGACTTCGTGCTTGAGACCGATGGCGGCGCCGCCGCGCCGCGCTCGGCCATGCATTGTACTCGGGAGCGTGCTCAGCTCCCACCTGCGCACCCGGCCGGGACCGCTCGAAAGCCGATCGGCGCGTGGTTGCTATCATCCGCGCCACGGAGGCACGGATTGCTCAACGCACCGGTATTGGTCCTGAACCAGAATTACGAGCCACTCAACGTCTGCGACATCAGGCGTGCCTTCAACCTGCTCGGCTCCGAGAAGGCCGAGCTGCTGGAGCGCAACCACCAGGTCATCCACACGCCGACGCTGGCGATCCCCGCCCCATCGGTGATCCGGCTGGTCTACCTCGTCCGTCGCCCCCGTCCGCGGGTCAAGCTGAGCCGGCGCGAGGTGTTCGCGCGCGACGCGCATACCTGCCAGTACTGCGGCGCCGGGACGCGCGATCTCACCATCGACCACGTCGTCCCCAAGCACCGCGGCGGCCGGCACGAATGGGAGAACCTGGTCACCGCCTGCCGCGCCTGCAACCACCGCAAGGGGAGCAAGACGCTGGCCGAGGCGCGCATGCTGCTGCGCCGCGAGCCCCGCGCGCCGCGCGCGGACGTGCGCTACCTGTATGGCACCTACCTCGCCGACGAGCAGAACGACGCCTGGCGAAGCTACCTCTTCCTGAGCGACGCCCCGGGTTCGCGCGCCTAGGCCATCTGGCCGGGAGGAACCGATGCGCGATGGCGATCCCCTTCGGATCGACCTGCCACCAGCCGTGGCCGCGGTGCTCACCACCCTCCGTGACGGAGGCGACGAAGCGGTGCTCGTCGGTGGCTGCGTCCGCGACCTGGTGCGGGGCGACGAGCCGGCCGACTGGGACGTGGCGACCTCTGCCCCGCCGGAGACGGTGGCGGGCCGGTTTCCCGGTGCCACCTGGGAGAACCCGTTCGGCACGGTGACGGTGCGCGATCCGGAGGGCGGGCCGGGGATCGAGGTCACGACCTACCGGGTCGAGGCGGGGTATCGGGACCGGCGGCGGCCCGACGAGTTGCGCTGGGGCCGCTCGCTGGCCGACGACCTGGCTCGGCGCGACTTCACCATCAACGCCATGGCCTGGGTCCCGGAAGCCACCGCCGAAGGCAGCGGCCGGCTGGTTGACCCGTACGGCGGAGCGGCAGACCTGGAGGCGGGCCTGCTGCGCGCCGTCGGAGACACGGGTGAGCGCTTCAGTGAGGACGCCCTCCGCCTCCTGCGCGCCGTGCGTCTGGCCACGCGCTTGGATCTCAGGCTCGATCCGCCGACCGAGGCCGCGATCCTCGCCCACGCGCCGGACGCGGCCGGCCTCTCCGGGGAGCGGATCCGTGACGAGCTGATGCGCATCCTGTCTGACGCCGCACCGCCGTCCCGCGCCTTCGAGCTGATGGAGCGCCTGGGGCTGCTCGGCGTGCTGTTTCCCGAGCTGGCGGCCCTTCGCGGCGTTCCGCAGGCGAAGCGGCTGGCGGGGGATGCACTCGACCACTCGCTGCGCACGGCCGATGCGCTGCCGTCGGGCGATCCCGTGCTGCGCCTTGCGGGCCTGCTGCATGACGTGGGCAAGGCGACGAGCCTGGCTGACGGGCATTTCCTGCACCACGACCGCGATGGCGCGCTCCTCGCCGAGCAGGTCCTGCTGCGGCTGCGGGCACCTCGGGCCGAGATCACCCGCGTCGGGCGCCTCGTGCGCCACCACATGTTCGCCTACACCCCCGACTGGACCGATGCGGCCGTGCGGCGCTTCGTGCGCCGCGTCGGCCTGGACCTCATGCCCGACCTCTTCGCCCTGCGCGCGGCCGACGACGTGGCCTCCGGCGTCGACGAGACGCGGGGCGGCTGGAAGGAGCTCCGTGAGCGAGTGGCGGCCGTTGCCGACGATCCGCTGGAGGCGCAACAGCTGGCGATCACCGGCGACGACCTCGTGACCAAGCTGGGGATTCCGCCTGGCCCAGCCATCGGGCGATTGCTGGCGGCGCTGCTGGAAGCGGTCGTAGAGGACCCGACCCTCAACTCGCGGGAACAGCTGCTGACACTTGCCCGCGCCATGGCGAGCGGATAGGGCGCTGCTACAATCGGCGATCCGGAGCGCGTGCCACGCGCCGATGACGTGGAGCGGAGGTTCCCATCCCCGCGATGACCGCCTTGGCGCGCACAGCGCGGCTCGAGCATCGGTTGACCCAGCCGACGGCATCATTGGCGGACCTTCATGCCGCTGCCGGGCTCGCCCTTGAGCACGAGATGGCGACGCTCCTCGTCAGTCCCTGGCTGGTGAAACCGGCTGCGCGGCTCCTGTCGCGGAGCCCGGTCAGCGTGGCAACCGTGATCGGCTTTCCCCACGGCGGCCAGGTTGCCGCCGTCAAGGCCTTCGAGGCCTCCACCGCGCTCGAGCACGGCGCCACCCAGATCGACGTCATGCTCAACGCGGGGGCTCTCGTCTCTGGGAATGACGATGTGGTCCTGCACGACATGCTGGCCGTGGTCGAGATGGCCAACTCGGCCGTGGCCACCTGCGGCGTGATCGTGCGCGCCGGCCCCCTCAGCGATGAGCTGGTGCGGCGTGCGTGCCGGCTGGCGGCTCGCTCTGCGGCCGCGTACGTGGTCACCTCGGATGGGGAGCAGCCGGCCGCCGCGACCATCGAACAGGCTCGCCTGCTGCACGAGGTGGTGGGAGGCCATCTCCAGGTGAAGGCCGCCGGCGAGTTCACCGAGCTCTCGCAGCTCATCGAGGTGGTGTCGGCCGGAGCAGACCGCATCTCGACCACATTCAGCCCCGAGCTGGCCGCCGAGTTCCTGGCCTGGCAGCGGCAGCCGGCGCCCAAGACCGCAGGATCGCCCGCCGACGTCGGCGCGGCGGCCCGCTGACCCGGATCGGCGAGGAGGGTTCAAGTTGCGCATCCTGGTCGTCGGCGGGGCCGGGTTCGTGGGCTCGACGAGCGTCGAGAGGTTCGTCGACGCGGGGCACGACGTCGTGGTCTACGACGACCTGTCGAGCGGGCACGCCTCGGCGGTGGTGCGCCCTGCCCGCCTGGTACGGGGACAGATCGAGGACCAGGGGCACCTGGAGCACATCCTGCGCCAGGAGCACATCGACGCGGTCCTCCACTGCGCCGCCAAGTCGCTCGTCGGCGAGAGCATGGCCGACCCCGGTCTCTACTACCGCAAGAACGTGGGCGGCGGGGTTGCCCTGCTCGAGGCGATGCGCGTCGTCGGCGTCAATCGGCTGGTCTTCTCCTCCACGGCCGCGGTCTACGGAGAGCCGCGCCGGGTTCCGATCGCCGAATCGGACCGAACGGAGCCGATCAACCCGTACGGGGCCTCGAAGCTCGCCTTCGAGGGCGCCATGCGCTGGTTCGCGGCCAGCCACGACTTCCAGGCGATCAGCCTGCGCTACTTCAACGTTGCCGGCGCGACGGAGCGCAACGGCGAGGACCACGAGCCCGAGACGCACCTCATGCCGCTGATGCTGAAGGTGGCTGCCGGGGAAGCGACGCACGTCCAGATCTTCGGCCAGGACTACCCGACCCCTGATGGGACCTGCATCCGCGACTTCATCCACGTCCGCGACCTGGCTGCCGCGCACCTCCGCGCTCTCGAGGTGACCGGTGAGGGTGATCCCTCGTTCGAGGTGTACAACCTGGGCTCGGCGGCGGGCTTCAGCGTGCGCGAGGTGGTCGAGGCCGCCCGCAAGGTGACCGGTCGCGCCATCCCTGCCCGCGTCGTGAAACGCCGCACCGGCGACCCGCCTGTGCTCGTCGCCTCGTCGCGTCGGGCGCGGCTTGCCCTGGGTTGGCACCCGGAGCATTCCAAGCTCGAGCAGATGCTGGCCGATGCATGGGCATGGAAGCTGACGCACCCGAACGGCTACGCCAGGGGTCCACGGACCGACGGCGCAGCCCTCGATCGCCAGCAATCCGATGGCCGCGCGGACCGGCAGGCCTCCCGACCGGGGGCTCCGGCTTCGGCCTAGGCTCCTGTTGCGTGGTACGATCGAGGCCAAGTCACCCTCCCTCGGAGCCCCCGTTTGCCTGAAACCACTTCGCCCGCCCCTCCCCGACGCGCACGTGCGCCTCGCCGAGCGGCACCGCCTCCCTCGCCAGCACCCAACGCCAATCCCTCGACTGACGATCCCGGATCCTCTCCCCTGCTGGCCGCCGTCCTGGCGGCGCAGCGTTCCCATCGCTTCGGGGAGATGGAGCTGCCGGTCACCATCGCCCGCGCCATCGAGAAGATGGGCTTCACCGCCCCGACCGAGGTCCAGGCCCGCGCCATCGGCCCGCTGCGCGCCGGCAAGGACCTGATCGGCCAGGCGCAGACGGGCACCGGCAAGACCGCCGCTTTCGGGATCCCGATCGTCGAGAAGGTCGATCCCGCCGGCCGGTTCGTGCAGGCCCTGGTGCTGACGCCGACCCGCGAGCTGTGCGTGCAGGTGACGGAAGAGATTCGCCGCATCGGCGTCTTCCGCAACGTCGCCGCGGTTGCCATCTACGGCGGCTCGAGCATGGACCGCCAGGTGACCGCCCTGAAGCGCGGCGTGCCGGTCGTGGTCGGGACGCCGGGGCGCGTGCTGGACCTGATTCGCCGCGGCGAGCTGCGCCTGGACCGGGTGCACACCGTCATCCTCGACGAGGCCGACCGCATGCTCGACATGGGCTTCATCGTCGACGTCGAGACGATCCTGTCGCGCTGCCCGCGCAATCGCCAGACGGCGCTCTTCTCCGCCACCATGCCGTACGCCGTCCTGCGCATCTGCGATCGGTTCATGGACAAGCAGGCCGAGCACATCATCGTGCGGCCGGAGATGCGGACCGTCGAGACGGTGCGCCAGCTGGTCTATTTCGTGGCCGAGCAGGACAAGGTCGCCGCGCTCACCGAACTGACCGATCAGTTCGGGTTCGATCGGCTCCTGGTCTTCCGCCACACGCAGATCGGCGTGGACCGGCTGACTGCCACCCTTGCCCGCAAGGGGCGCAACGTGGCCGCGCTGCACGGCGGCCTGTCGCAGCGTGAGCGTGACCGGACGCTTGCCGACTTCCGATCCGGCAAGATCCAGTTCCTGATCGCGACCAACGTCGCCTCGCGCGGGCTCGACATCACCGACCTGCCGTTCGTCCTGAACTACGACATCCCCGAGGACGCCGACACCTACGTGCATCGCGTCGGCCGCACCGCGCGGGCCGGTCGCGAGGGGACGGCCATCACCCTCGTCGGCGAGTGGGACCTCGACGCCTGGGAGCAGATCCGCAAGGAGGTCGGGGTCGAGGTCGAAGAGGGTGAGCTGAAGCTCTACAACCGATCCTGACCTGATCGCCGATCCTGACCTGACCCGCCTCGCGCGGCGCGCTACCCTTGCCGCGCATGACGAGGTCTCACCGCTGAAGACCACTCGATCCACGCCGATCCCCTCAGCGCTCGACGCGAGCGGGCTCGCCGAGGTCCGCCGCGTGGGGCAGGCGGACCTGATGGTCGGCATCCCCAGCTTCGGCAACGCCGAGACGATCGGCTTCGTGGTGCGCGCCGCCACGGCCGGGATGGTGCAGTACTTCCCCGACCTGAAGCCGATCCTGGTCAACTCCGACGGCGGCTCTCCCGACCACACGCCGCGCGTGGCGATCACCGCGGAGAGTCCGGAGTACATCGAGAAGATCATCCTGGTCAGCCCGCGCCACAAGCTGCAGCGGATCACCTTCACCTACCACGGGTTGAGCGGCAAGGGAACCGCGGTGCGAGCCCTGTTCGAGGTCGCGCGCGAGCTGGGGGTGAAGGCGATGGTGATGGTCGACTCCGACCTGCGCAGCATCGCCCCCGAATGGATCGAGCTGCTGGCCGGACCGATCCTCAAGGGCGGCTATGACTTCGTGGCGCCGCTCTACGCGCGCTACAAGTACGACGGCACGATCACCAACGCGATCGCCTACCCGCTCACCCGCGCGCTCTACGGGGCGCGCATCCGCCAGCCGATCGGCGGCGAGTTCGCGATCAGCGGCGACCTGGTGCAGCGCTACCTGGAGCTCGACAGTTTCGACGAGCTGACCGCGCGCTTCGGGATCGACGTGTGGATGACGCACTCGGCCATCAACGAGGGGTTCGCCGTCTGCCAGACGCGGCTGGGCGCCAAGATCCATGACGCCAAGGACCCCGCCTCCGACCTGGGGCCGATGTTCCGGCAGGTGGTCGGCACCCTCTTCGGGCTCGCCGGCCGCTACCAGGACCGATGGCTCAAGGTCCGCGGCTCGCATTCGATTCCCGAGTACGGATTCGAGCGGGTGATCGCCCCGGAGCTGGTGGAGGTCAACCACGCCAAGCTGGTCGACACCTTCGAGACGGCGCGCCTGTCACAGGCGGATGCCTGGGCCCAGATCCTCTCGTCCGAGCAGCTGGATCGCGTCATGTCGGTCGAGATCCCGAGCGAGCCCGGCGCCTTCCACTTCCCCGCCGACCTCTGGATCCGGTGCCTGTACGACGCCCTCGTGGCCTACAACCGGCCCGGCACTGACCGGGAGCGCCTCCTCGCGGCGCTGACCCCGCTCTATTTCGGGCGGACCGCAGGCTTCATCGCCGAGACGATCGAGATGACGACCGACCAGGCGGAACGTGTGATCGAGGCGGTGGCGCGCGAGTTCGAGGAGCTCAAGCCGTACCTCGTCACGCGCTGGCGCGAGATGCGCGCCCAGGCGGCCGGCTGATGGCGTCCCGCCGGCGCCAGCCGTACCGGATCCTGCTGCCCCTCGCCAATCCGCGCACCGCGCGCGACCTGGTGCGCATCGGTGCCGGGGTTGGTCAGGGACGCCGAACCGAGATCACCGCGCTCGGAATCGTCGAGGTGCCGGAGGGCGTCTCGCTCTCCGAGGGAGCGACGCACGCGCGCACCGCGCGACGCCTCCTGCAGCGCGTCCTCGACTTCGGTGACGAGGAGGAGGTCGAGCTCCGGACCATGGTTCGCATCGGCCGCCGGGCCGCCGACGGGGTGATCGAGGCGGTCGGCGAGGAGAGCGCGGACCTCGTGATCTTCGGCTGGGGCGGACCCCCGTCACCAGCGGCCGCCAGGCGATCGACCGCGACTCGAGGCAGGCCGGCCGAGTCGGCCGTCTTCTCACCAACCATCGACGCAGTGGTGCGGGAATCCCCGTCGGACATCGCCGTGGTGAAGCAGCGCGGCCTCGACAACGTCAGCTCGATCCTGGTGCCCGTGCGCGGCGGTCCCCACGCCGAGCTGGCGATGCGACTGGCCCGCGACCTGGGCAAGCGCTTCGGGGCGCAGGTGGTGGTCATGCACGTGGTCCCCAAGGGGATCGGGGAGCGAGCGCTGGCCCGAGAGCAGGTGGCGCTCGACCGCTTCGTGGCGGAGCACCGCGGCGGACGCAAGGTAATCGGCATCCTCCGGGAGGCGGCGTCGGTGCGTGCCGCCATCCTTCGCGAGTCGAGCAACCACCAGCTGGTGGTGATGGGCGCATCGGCCAATCCCTCGACCATGACCCCCGATGGTCGCTTCCTGTTCGGAGTAGTCGCCGAGGCGGTCGCCTCCCGCGCCAAGCCGACCGTGATGGTGGTCAAGACCAAGCAGGAGCTGGCGGTCTCGCTCTTCGACGAGCTGCGTGCCGCCGAGGGGACGCTGGCGGCGGCCGACGCGTTCGTCGAGGACGGTCGGGCACTGCCCACCGTTGTGGACCGCTGGTTCGCGGAGAACACCTTTCATGCCTCCGAGTTCCGCGACGTGGCGAAGCTGGTTGAGCTCAAGGAGAAGCAGGGCGTCACCATCAGCCTCGGGCTCCCGGCCCTCAACGAGGAGAAGACGATCGGGCTCGTCATCAAGCGCATCAAGGCAGCGCTGATGGATCGCGTCCCGCTTCTCGATCAGCTGGTCCTGATCGACAGCGACAGCAGCGACCGGACCCGCGAGATCGCGGCGGACCTCGGGGTCCCGGTGGTGCGGCACTCGCGGATCCTGCCGGAGATGGGCACCTACGTCGGGAAGGGCGAGGCGCTGTGGAAGAGCCTCCACGTGCTCGACGGGGACATCGTGGCCTGGATCGACACCGACATCCGCAATATCCAGCCGCGCTTCGTGCACGGGCTGCTCGGTCCGCTGCTGCGCGAGCCGCGGATCCAGTACGTGAAGGGCTTCTACCGGCGCCCGATCCGCCAGGGCCTGACCCTCTTCGCCGAGGGTGGCGGACGGGTGACCGAGCTGATGGCACGGCCGCTGATCAACCTCTTCTTTCCGGAGCTGTCGGGATTCATCCAGCCGCTCTCGGGGGAATACGCGGGTCGTCGCGCCATCCTCGAGTCGGTACCGTTCTTCACCGGCTATGGAGTCGAGATCGGCCTCCTGATCGACATCGCCGAGACGGCCGGGCTGTCCTCCATCGGGCAGGTCGACCTCGAGCGACGGATCCATCGCAACCAGCCGCTCGCCAACCTGTCGCAGATGAGCTTCACCATCCTGCAGGCCGCCATCAGCAAGCTCGAGGAGCGGCATCGGATCGAGCTGCTGACCGAGGTCGGTCGCGGCATGAAGGTGATCGGGCAGGAGAAGGACCGATTCAACCTCGAGGTCCGCGAGGTCGCCGACGCGGTTCGTCCACCGATGCGCAGCGTGGCCGCCTACCAGGAGCGGCGTCGCTCGCTGAAGCGCTGATGGGCGCGCCGCTGCGCATCCTGGTGGCTCCCGACTCCTTCGGTGGTGCCCTCGACTCGGTCGCGGTGGCCCGCGCAATCACCGCCGGCTGGCTGCGGGCGCGACCGGTCGACGAGGTGGTCCAGGCGCCGATGGCCGATGGTGGCGAGGGGACGTTGGCGGCGGTCGCGATGGCGCTCGGCGAGCGGGCGGTCCGCAACTCAGTCGCCGCTCACGACGCGCTGGGCCGCCCGATCTCTGCCGACTATCTCCTCCTCGACGACGGCCGCGTCGCATTCGTCGAGATGGCGGCCGCATCCGGCCTCGCGCAGCTGACGACGGAGGAGCGGACGCCGGCCTCGGCCCGCATGGCGAGCACCCGTGGCACCGGGGAGCTGCTGCGCAGCGCGCTCGACGCCGGGGTGAAGCAGGTGATCCTGGGGCTCGGCGGGTCTGCCACCACCGACGGGGGGAGCGGAATGCTGGCCGCGGTGGGCGCACGGTTCCTGGACATGGGCGGAGCGGACCTCAAGCCCGGCGGCGCGGCGCTGGCCGAGCTGATCGTGATCGACCCATCGGGACTCGATCCGCGCCTGGCTCGGGTCGAGGTGGTGGTCGCCTCCGACGTCACCAACCCGCTGACCGGTCCGGCGGGAGCGGCCGCGACGTACGGGCCACAAAAGGGAGCCGACGCGGACGCTGTGGCGGACCTCGATGCGGCGCTCGGCATCTACGGCGCGGCCATCGAGACGGTGACCGGGCGGGCAGTGGCGGACCAGCCCGGGGCGGGCGCCGCAGGCGGAACCGGCGCGGCGCTGCTCGGCTTCACGAATGCCACGCTGCGGCCGGGTGTCGAGGTGGTGGCCGAGATGGTCCGCCTGGCTGCGGCCCTGGAGGACGCCGACCTGGTGATCACCGGCGAGGGTCGCGCCGACGAGCAGACCCTGGCGGGGAAGGCGGCGATGGGAGTCGCCCTCCTGGCGGGGAAGCAGGGCATCCCGGTCGCCCTCCTGTGCGGGACGCTTGGGCCGGGCTCCGAGGCGCTCGAGGGGTCCGGCCTGTTCGGGCTGATCCAGCCGGTTGGGGACCGGCCGATGACCCTCGAGGAGGCGATGGCCGACACCGATCGCCTGCTGACGAACGCCGCTGAGCGGCTGGCGCGCAGCGTCGGGATCGGGCTGGCACTGGCGAGGCCCTGATCCGCGATGCCTCCGCGCCGCAAGCCTTCCCCACAGAAACTCGCCGCCGACCGTCGCGCGCGCAGGCGCCTCGTCGACCTCGTCCTCGAGCGGCTGGGCGACCGCTATCACCGCCCGACCTGGGCGGGACCGCGCGTGGACCCGGTCAGCGAGCTGGTCCTCACCATCCTGTCCCAGAACACGGCCGACACAAACTCGTTCAGGGCCTTCACCGCCTTGCGGGCACGGTACGCCAGCTGGCCCGAAGTCCTGGCCGCTCCCACCGACGAGCTGGAGGAGGTGCTTCGCCCCGGTGGCCTGGCTCCCACCAAGTCGCGGCGCATCCAGGCCGTCCTGGCGGAGGTCGAACGCACCACCCACGGCAGCTGGGACCTCTCCTTCCTCGGCGAGTGGCCGCTGGAGGAGGCGCGGGCGTGGCTGATGGTGCTGCCGGGGATCGGACGCAAAACGGCGGCGATCGTGCTCCTATTCGGCTTTGGCCGGCCCGCGTTGCCGGTCGACACCCACGTGCATCGGGTCGCGCTGCGCCTGGGGCTGATCCCGCTCCGGACCGATGTCGAACGCGCGCACCTGCTGCTCGAGGCGGCACTCCGGCCTGACGAGATGTACCCGTTCCACGTCGAGATGATTCGGCATGGGCGCGATACCTGCCGGGCCCCGCGACCGATCTGCGGCCTCTGCCCGCTGACGGACGTCTGCCCGTATTTCGCCCTCGCGCGTCGGGGAAAGGCTCCCATGGCGCCGGTCCCGCGCGGCTCGCCGGCGGACGGTGGCGCGCCTCGGTACCACCACGAGCTGATCCACGGTTGGGCGCCCCCCGAGCGTCGTTGACGGTTCCGTAGGCCAGCGGCCCTTGGCTGTTGGCATGGCCGTGGCCAAGTCTGTTACGCGACTGAAACGGGGGATCCGCTTCAATTCGGCCAGCACCGTCTCGAACGCCCTGCTGCGACCGAGACCTCAAGCTGGAAGTTGGGAGAGTGAAGATGGACCTCGATCCAGGCGGCATCATTGCATGGCTCGTCGTCGGACTGATCGCTGGCTGGCTGGCCGGCATGGTCATGAAGGGCAGCTACGGGATCATCGGAAACATCGTGGTCGGGCTCATCGGCGCCTTCGTCGGTGGACTCGTCTTCACCCTGATCACCGGTGGCGGGACTGCCGGCTTCTGGGGCAGCATCGTGGTGGCCTTCGTCGGCGCGGTGATCCTGATCTTCCTCGTGCGCGCCCTCCCCGGTCGCTCACCCGTCTGACTCCATCGGCTGCGCGGGGGCGGCTCCCTCTTCCCTCGCGCGGCCGACCATTCGGGGGACTGCTAGACTTCGGCCCCGCCTGCATCGGGCCGAAGTAGCTCAGTGGTAGAGCAACGGTTTCGTAAACCGTCGGTCGTGGGTTCGAGTCCCACCTTCGGCTCCATCATTCACGCACGAATCGGCGCCACGCGGCCTTGCGGCCCCGCGTGTAGGCCCATCTGTAGGCCCATTAGTTCAGCCGACCGCCGCACCGGCCAGCAAGTACGCCCATCCTGTCGGGCCGCGTCGGGCACGAGGTGCCCGTAGGTGTCGGCGGTGATGGCGATCTGCGAGTGGCCGAGCAGCCGCGACACGGTGTGAAGCGGCACCCCGTCATTCAGCAGCAGCGTGGCGCAGCTGTGCCGTAGGTCGTGGAACCGGATGCGGGGCAGCCCGGCCTCGGCCAGCAGCGCCTGGAACTGATGCGTCACCGTCGAAGCGTCCAGGTGGCGCCCAATCGTGTTGGTGAACACGCAGCTGTTCGTGGACCCGACCAGCGGGCAACGACTGCGGGTCTACCTCGATCCCGCCACGGGCGAGCGCCGGTACTACGCCGAAGAGGTTCGCACCGGCGACTAACGCCTGCTAGACGCAGTCTGCGTCCGGTCGCGCAGTCCGCGCGACCGGCATCTCGCCTGCTATCCGCTGACCAATCGAAACCAGGGACGCCCCGAGTGCCTGGCGCGCGCCGCTGGTGTGGCGCGGATCGCGCATGGTCTTGGCGGCAGGCTCGTCGCGTCCCTGCACGCCAACCGAGAGCGCCTGCTGGATGATGTACGTATTCATTGGTTGGTCCTCCAGGTGGCGGCCCGCTGCCCTTGTCGTTCCGGTCCAAGACTCTTTATCTGAAGACTGTTGCGTCAGTGTAGAGTCTCATTCGTTCGATGTCAAGAGACTTGACATTAAGAGTCCGTCAAGCGCACACTTACGCCATGGCCTCGAAAAAGGAGCGGACTGTCGAGAAACGGGCCGACTACGTCGACAGGATGCTAGGGGTCTGGGTCCGCGAGATCCCGAGCCTCGATCGTCTGACCGAGGGGATCGTCGAGCGGATCGACATCCTCTCCCGATACTTCGACCAGTCGATGGAGACTACGCTGGCCGAATTCGGGCTCGACCGACGCACGCATCGGGTGCTCGCCAGGCTCCGCTACCAGGGGCTGCCCTATCGCCTCTCCGCTGGACAGCTCGCCGAGGGGATGGGCCTCTCGAGCGGTGCCATGACCAACCGGCTCGATCGCCTGGAATCTGCCGGCCTCGTTCGGCGCCTGCCGGATCCTGAGGATCGGCGCGGGGTGCTGGTCGAGCCCACGGAGGCCGGGCACGCGGCCTGGGACCGCGCCACCGATACGCAGGCCGGCAAGGAAGCATTGATCGCATCGGCCCTGACCGAAACTGAGAAGGAACGCCTGCACGCCCTGCTGCGGCGCCTGATGCGCGCATTCCCCCACGAGGTTCGGGTGGGCGCCAAGCACCGGAAGGCGGCGGACGCCGAGGAGTAGCCCGCGACAGCTCCGCGCAGGCGACCGATCGGCCGGGCTGGGCGGCAGCGTAGGAGCGCCCAGATGGCGGAGTCAACGACCTTTTTCGCGCCCCTCGAATGGCGGCCCGATGCGGTACAGGTGCGCGAGGTCCGGACGCTCGAGGAGGTCAGCCGAGATCCGTCGCAGGGTTGCCCGTTGCGGCTCATAAGGGACCAGCTGGACGGCCTCCGCGAACGGTTCCCAGCGCCACTCGTCGTGCTCCGCGGACAGCTGCGGCTCCGCCTCGGCAGCGACCAGCGCGGCAAACGGGACGATCGCCTCGACCGTTCCCCGCCGCCACGCGTACAGGTCGAATACGGCGTCCACCGAATACAGCTCCGCGGCCTCGAGCCCGGTCTCCTCGCGCAGCTCGCGCAGGGCGGCAAGGTGCGGGGCCTCGCCGGATTCGATCCAGCCGGAGACTCCCTGCCAGAACGGAGCGCCGTCACGCCCGGACCGATGCAGCAGCAGGAACTCGGCCGTGCCCTCGAACTCGCGATACGGCCACACGTCAACGCCCGTCACACGGTGCGCGGGCCAGCCCTCGCTGCGTGTCTTGTTCTCGGTCACGCGGCCGATTGTAGGAGGCGCGACCGTATCATCGGTCCATGAGCGATGGACCCCGGATCGTCGTGACCCTGCATGGTCCGGAGCAGGCAGCGCTCGAGGAACCGACCTGGGCCTCGTTCGATAACTACCTCGACGCGGTGCGCCGCGCCGGCGGTGACCCGGTCGCGCTCGACCCGACGTCGCGTGATGCAGAGCGCGCGGAGGCCCTGGCCGCGATGGACGGGCTGCTCCTGCCGGGCGGCGCGGATCTCGACCCGGCTCTGTATGGGGAGGTGCCGCATCCCGCGGTGGCGGTGGAGGGAGCTCGCGACGATCTGGAACTGGCTGCGTGGACGGCCGCACGCGAGCGTGGCGTGCCGATCCTCGGCGTATGTCGCGGCTTCCAGGCGATCAACGTCTTCTCAGGTGGAGGACTGGTGCAGCACCTCGAGGGGCACGACAGCCCGACCAGCGCTCCGCAGGCGCATGAGCTGTACCTGGATCCGGCGTCGCGCCTGGCGGGGATCCTCGGTGAGGACGAGGCACTGCGCCGCACCGAGGTGAACTCGTACCACCACCAGGCGATTCGACCCGCCGACCTCGCCCCTGGGCTGGTCGCGTCCGCGATGGCGCCACACGAGGACGGCGAGCTGGTCGAGGCGCTGGAGGCAGACGACCCGCAAGACTGGCTGATCGGCGTCCAGTTCCACCCGGAGCGGCCGGAGTTCATCGGCCCCGAGTTCGACCGCCTGTGGTGCGCCTTCGTCGACGCCGCGCGGGCTACGTCAGGTCGACGAAGACGTTCTTGACCTCGGTATACAACTCCAGCGCATGCATCCCCAGCTCGCGCCCCGTGCCGCTCATCTTGTAGCCGCCGAACGGCGCCTCGGTGTGCACGCTGCTGTTGCTGTTGACCGATAGCACCCCGGCCTTGATCGCCTTGGCGACGCGCAGCGCCCTGCCGATGTCGCGACTCCAGATCGAGCCGGACAGCCCGTACGGCGTGTCGTTCGCCAGGCGGATCGCATCCGCCTCGTCGCTGAACGGGATGATGGCCACCACCGGGCCGAAGATCTCCTCCCGCACGATGCGCATGTCGGTGCTGGCGCCGTCGAAGATGGTCGGCATCAGGTAGGCGCCGATGTCGAACACCTCGCCGCTGGGCGCCTCGCCACCGTAGACCAGCTCCGCTCCCTCGTCACGACCGATGGCGATGTAGTCGCTCACGCGCTCCCGCTGCCGCTCGCTGACGAGGCTGCCCATCTGGGTGGCCTCCTGCGATGGATCGCCGACGACCAGCTTGCGGGTCGCATCGGTGAAGAGCTCGACCACCCGATCGTGGACCGAGGCCTCCACGAAGATCCGGCTGCGGGCTGTGCAGTCCTGCCCCGCGTTGTCGAAGACCGCCAGCGGCGACTCCGTGGCGAAGCGCTCGAGGTCCGCATCGGCAAAGACGATGTTCGGGCTCTTGCCACCGAGCTCCAGCGAGATCTTCTTCACGTTGCCGGCGCCCAGCCGCATGATCTCCTGCCCCGTCGTCGTCTCGCCGGTGAAGGCGATCTTGCCGACCCCCGAGTGACCGGCCAGGGCCGCGCCGGCCGAGCCGCCAGGCCCCGTGACGACGTTGACGACGCCGGGCGGGAAGCCCGCCTCCAGCGCCAGCTCGCCCAAGCGAATCGCCGTCAGCGGCGTGTAGCTGGCCGGCTTGAGGATGGTGGTGTTGCCGGCCGCCAGCGCGGGGCCGAGCTTCCAGCTGGCCATGTTCATCGGGAAGTTCCAGGGGACGATCAGGCCGACGACCCCGATCGGCTCGCGAAGAGTGAAGTCGAGCCCCGGGGTGCTGACCGGGATCGTCTCGCCGAAGAGCTTGTTGGCAGCGCCGGCGTAGTACTCGAACACGAGGCTGACCGCAAATGCCTCGCCCCGAGCGCTGCTGATCGGCTTGCCGACGTTCCTGCTCTCGAGCTGGGCCAACTCCTCCATGTTCTGCTTCACGAGGTTCGAGTACTTCTGCAGCGTCCGTCCCCGCTTGGAGGCTGACCAGGTCGACCACGGACCCTCGAAGGCGGACTGCGCGGCCTTGACCGCGCGATCGACGTCCTCGGCGCCGCCGAGCGGGGCTCGGGCGATGATCTCGCCGGTGGCGGGGTTCATGACGTCGAAGGTCTGCCCGTCCGCGGCGTCGACCTGCTCGCCGCCGATGATCATCCTCACGTTGGTGACGGCCGGCTGGGCGCTTGTCTGCGTGGTCATTGGCTGATTCTAGGCGTCAAGTAGGTTGGGAGCAGCGTGCGCAGGATCGCGGTCGGGACGGGCTCCGAGGCAAACAGCTCAGGATGATCCGGGGTGCGGGCCGCCAGGAAGGAGTGGTACCACTCAGTCGTCCTGAGGTCCAGGCTGTAGCGCGCGCCATGGTCGCTGAAGAGCACGACCACCGCCCCCGGGTCGCGAGCCACGATCGCGTCGACCATGTCCAGCAGCTTCGGGTTGAGCGTGGCGAGGTCACCCTTCATGGCGGCTGAATAGTCGGCGAGGGTCATCCCCATCGTCTCGATCTGCGCCGCGAAGATGTTCTCCCTCGGCCAGAAGATTGGGACCGGCACCGGGTGCCCGTCGCCGTCCCACAGGAAGGGCAGGTGCGGCTGGAAGAGGTGCGCGAGCACGAGCCGATGCGCCTCGGGGTCTGCCAGCGAGATGAGGCTATCGACGCTCCCCTCGAAGTGGGCACGCAGCGAGTCGGTGAGCAGGTATGGCAGGGTCGCCTTCACCGGATGGGCGAAGATCGATTCGGCGAGCATGTTGTCCTCGAAGGTATTGACCCCGCCGTGCTGGATGTGCTCCCCGGCCGCGAAGGTTACATGCCCAGCCGGGGAGTCGATGACGTCCCACTCGTAGCCCGCCGCCTGGGCCTGCCGTGGCAGGTCGGCGGCGGATAGCGCGCGTCGCACCAGCCACTGCACCTCGCTGGCGGGCGCGGTGTCGTCGGGGACACCCTCGGTGCTTCCGGTCAGGAGCGTCATGAGGGTGAGGTCGGTATAGCGGCGATCGGTATGGGCGTCGTCGTAGACATCGAAGCCCCGGTCAGCCAGCGCCTCCTCGAACGGCCCGTTGTCGATCCCCATGTCGTTCATCAGCGTGTCGCGCCGCGGGTACCCGTCCAGCAGCACGAGGTAGATGTTCGGCCCGTCGGCGACCTCGGTTGCCGCGACGGGAGTGATCGGCCCCTCGGCGCTCATGAAGGCGCGAGCCACTCCGGTGACGAAGAAAACGAGCACGAAGGCGGTGGTTGCCGTCGAGGCTGCGCGCGGAACGAACGGCATGGGCCGGCCGAAGCGGCGCACCACCAGGACAAGTGCGAGCCACGCCACGCCGAGCAGCGTGGCCTCCCACCAGTGCCGTGCAAAGGTCGCCCAGAAGCAGATGAGGCCGACCGCCGCACCCGCCGCGAGGGGAGCGTGCGACCGCGCCAGCCAGGCCACGAGCAGGCCGACCAGGATTGCCAGCGGGATGACGAGCAGGAGCGGGCGAAGCAGGTAAAACGTCGGAAACGCAGAGTTCGCGAAGCGGCCGAGAATGTAGCCGGCGAAGGCGAGATACGCGACGGCGACCGCCAGCAGGGCCTGACGGATGCGGTCGTTCACCCCGCGATCCTAAAGCGTCGCGAACTGTCGCGCGATCAGGGCTCGTCAGGCGCAGCCGACAGGCGGGTCGCTGCGCGGCCACAGCTCGACGCGGTCAGTGCCGACCACGAAGATGGCCCGCCCATCGGGGACGAACCACAGCTCCAGGTCACCGTTCCGGTACCCGCTCGCCGTCCCGTCCGCGGCAAGCGGGGCGTCGCCGTCGTAGGGCTCAAGGAGCGTTCGGCTGGGCATGACGCCGACAGGGTCGCCGATGTACTGACGACTGTCGACGCCTTCCCCGATGTGCAGGAAGCGCGCCTGCTGCCAGCCGCAGTGCGCAGGCCCGGGCTGGTCGCGCAGGATCAACCCGGCGTCATTAGCCCACACCCGCTCGCCGTTGGCGAAAACTGCGTCGGGGCCAAACTCGCTCTCGTTGCAGGCACGGAGCTCGAGAAGGGTAAAGATCCCCTCGCCCACCTCGGTGCGTTCAGTCGAGAAGACCGCCACGACCTTGATCCGGTCCGCGCTGCGATACACGAAGATCGCCCGATCCCCCACGATCGCGTAGAGCGCCCAATCGTTCACCGGTACGACGAAGACGGGAGCCTCAAGCCAGCTGGCGAGCGCTGCCGCTGCCGTTTCGCCGAGCGTTACAACGCCAAACGGGCCGATACCGCCCATCTCGGAGGGAGCGCCATCGCAGTCGAGCAGGGCGAGCGGCGCCGGAATTGCGCTCGGGCTGCCACCACCCTCCCCGCTGGTCGACGGTCCGGCCTCCGAGCACCCGGCAAGCAGGATGGCAACGACAAGGAACAGTCCGATGGAGCGCACGACGGCAACCAGACGCCGTGCCGCCGACGCGCGTTCCCGACTACTATCCCGCGCCTGGCCGGAATCGCGAGCAGGAGCCCCGGAAAGGCGTCGACGCTGCTGTCCCTTCGTGCCAGCAGGCTGGCTGCCAGGGTCAGCAGGACCATGCTGCTCCCGAAGAACCCGATCACGCCCATCCACAGCCCCAGGCGACGAGCCCACGCGGCGCGCCGGGTGACACCGAGCGCCGCAACCAGATGGCCGGCCGCCAGCAGAGCGGCGAGCAGGGAGATCCCGCCGTCCCACAACGGGTCCTGACTGAGTAGCGTCGGGATGCTGATGTAGGCCAGCAGCACGGCCCACGCCAGGAGTCCCGAGCCGGCGAGATCGGTCAGGAGGGAGCGTTGGCCCATGGGCGGCCGCTAGAAGTAGTTGACGCTGATGCCGCCGTCGATCACGAATGAGGCGCCGTTCGTCCAGCGCGATTCGTCCGAGGCGAGGTAGATCGCGGCGCTGACGACCTCCTCGGGCTTTCCGAAGCGCCCGGTCGGGTTGCGCGCCAGGCGCAGCTGCTTGGCTGCCTCGTCCTTCAGCAGCCAATCCATCAGCAGCGGCGTCTCGATCGGGCCGGGGCAGATGGCGTTCGAACGCACACCGCGTGGGCCGAATTGCACCGCCAGCGAGCGGGTCAGGCTCAGCACAGCTCCCTTGGAGGCCGTGTAGGCGTCCTGCGGGACGGAGCAGCCCAGCAGCGCCACGAACGAGCTGATGTTGATGACCGATCCCGCCCCTTGCTCGAGCATCTGAGGGATCGCGTACTTGCAACCCAGGAAGACGCCGCGCACGTTGACGGCCATCACCTTGTCCCAGGTGGCGACGTCGGTGTCGATCACCGAGTGATCCGGCTCGGGCATGACACCCGCGTTGTTGTAGAGGACGTCGACCCGGCCGAAGGTCGCCACCGCGTGGTCGACCATGGCCTTCGCATCGGCCTCGTTGCTGACGTCGGTGCGCACGAAGGTCGCCTCGCCGCCTGCCTTCTGCACAGATTCGACGGTTTCGTTGCCGGCCGCCTCGTCGAACTCAGCGACCACGACCTTTGCGCCCTCCGCGCCGAAGAGCTGCGCCGCGACGCGGCCCATGCCGCTGCCGGCCCCGGTGATGATCGCGACCTTGCCCTCGAGTCGCATCAGCCGCGCTCCAGGTAGCGCTCGCGGTCCCAAGGGTGGACGACCGCGTCGTAGGTCTCCTGCTCGACGCGCGCCGCATTGAGGTAATGCGCCACGACGTTGGCGCCGAAGATCTCGGCCGCCGCCTCGCTCCCCTCCAGCTCGCGGATCGCCTCGTGCAGGGCCCTTGGCATGCGGTCGCAGTCCGTCGCCACGTAGCCGTTGCCGATGTACTCATCGGGCGGCTCGATCTCGCGCTCGATGCCGAGCAGCCCCGCTCCGACCACCGCCGCGTAGGTCGTGTACGAGTTCATGTCGCCTCCGGGGAAGCGGTCCTCGACGTGCAGCCCTGACCCCTCGCCTACGATGCGGAAGCCGGTCGTCCGGTTGTCCCGGCCCCACACCACGTTGACCGGGGCCCACGAGGCGACCGCGTAGCGCTTGTAGGAGTTCACGTTCCAGGCCCAGAAGACGGCCAGCTCGCGCGAGTACTTCATCATCCCGCCCAGGAAGTGGCGCATGGTCTTGGACATGCCGTAGGGCTCGCCCTTGGCGTCATAGAAGAGGGACTTCTTGCCGGCCCTGTCCCACAGCGACATGTGCAGATGGCCGCTCGACCCGGTCCAGGTGTGGTCCGGCTTGGCCATGAAGGAGAGGCCGAAGCCATTGAGGTAGGCGATCTCCTTGGCGCCGTGCTTGAAGATGACCGACTGGTCGGCCATCTCCAGGACATCGGTGTAGTGGATGTTGACCTCGTGCTGGCCGGGAGCCGCCTCCCCCTTGCTGAACTCGACCGGGATCCCGGCCTCGGTCATCAGGTTGCGCAGCTTGCCGTGGATCGGCTCGCCCTTGGTCGCCTGCAGGAGGTGGTAGTCCTCGTTGTAGTAGCCGAAGCGCTCGAGCCCGACGTAGCCCTTCTTCCAGGCCTGCTCGTAGGTATCGGTCAGCAGGTAGTACTCGAACTCTGAGCCGGCCATGACGCGGAACCCCTGCTTGGTGGCGCGCTCGACGACGCGCTTCAGCATCGTCCGCGGCGAGACGGCGATCTCGTGGCCGTGGTGGTCGATCGTGTCGGAGAGAACCAGCGCCGTCTTCTCCAGCCAGGGCACGACCCGCATGGTGTCCCACAGCGGATCGGCGATCCAGTCGCCGTAGCCGGTCTCCCAGTTCATCAGCTGGAAGCCGTCCGGCGTGTTCATCTCCATGTCGGTGCCGAGCAGGTAGGTGCAGAAGTGCGCGCCGTGGTCGATGGCTCCGTTCAGAAAGGCCTGGCCCTGGACGCGCTTGCCCATCAGGCGCCCCTGCATGTCAGTCAGCGCCACGATGAGCGTGTCGATCCGCCCGTCGCGCACCATCGCCTTCAGCTCGGCGAGCTTCGGGTGGTTGCCCTTGTGCTCGTTGGCCATCGCGTCCTTCGCTTTCTTGATCACTGATGCCGATGGGCCGGCCGGATTGCCCGACCGGCCCATCATTCGAAGACGAGCGCCGCGATCCGCGGTGCCCGAGATTCAGGCGCCGATCTCGGCGGCCGCTTGCGAGAACTCGCGCTCGATATCGCTCAGCTCCTGCTCCGTGCCCTGCGGCACAGGACCGCGGAAGCGGTTCCGGGCCCAGACGAAGTAGTAGATGAGCAGCAGCACCAGGAACGAGCCCACGATGATCCACGACGCCGGGTTCAGCGCGAACGGGTACAGGAAGACCGGGCTGAACAGGACGATCCAGATCACGGAGAGCCAGGCCATCGGCCTGCTCCACCGGCCCAGGCTCCATGTCTGACGGCTGCGCCATGATTGGTCGCCGCGCATCCCGAGCCAGATGCATACGCCATACGCCCAGTACAGGAGCACGGTGCTGACGGACGTGATCCCTCCGATCAGGAAGAGCGGGTCGCCCTGGAATAGGTTGGTGAGGACGTAGATCAGGACGATCAGGAGCCAGCTCAGGGTGCTGATCGCGATCACCGAGTTGCTGGGGGTGCGCCAGCGGTGGCTCACCTTCTTCAGCCATCCGCTGCCTGGCACGCCCTCATCGCGGCTGAAGGCGAAGAGCATCCGTCCGGCCGACGCGATGGATGAGAAGCCGCAGAAGGTCATGGCGAAGGCCACGCCCGCCGCCAGCAGTCCGCCCAACGCATTCAGGCCGGCGCCGAGGTTCTGCTCGAGGATGTACTGGACGCCGCCGCCGCCGCCGCTGTTGGCAAGCACATCAGCCGGGCTCGACATCTTCAGGGTGAGGGCGACCAGGACGATGTAGCCGGCTACCGCCGAAACCGCCACCGAGAGGAAGACGCCCCAGGCGGATGCCCGGCGGGCGAACACGGTCTCCTCGGCCACGTGAGCGGAGGCGTCGTAACCGGTGTAGGTCCACTGCGACTGGAGGAGGCTCAACGCAAAGGCGCCGGCAACCCCGAACGGGATGACCTGCTGCCACGATACGCCGTCGGCATTGGTGCCGGGCGCCACGGTGAACAGGAACCCAAGGTCATGCGTTGTCTGACTGCCGAACGCGAAGAGCGCGAAGGCGATCGCCAGTACGAAGAAGATGTGCCACCACACCGAGAGGTCGTTCATCAACGCGACGATCCGGGTCCCGGCGACATTGAAGCCGATCTCGATGGCGATCAGGATCCCTGTAATCCAGATTGCGTTGAGGACGCCAAACGTCTCGACGTTCGGATCGACCCCGAAGAGCGGGTTCAGGATCGTGGCGCACAGGTAGAAGGCGGCGGAGTAGTTGATGCCGGCGACGATGGAGATCTGGCCCCCGAGGTTGAGCCAGGCGGTCCACCAGCCCCAGTCCTTGTTGCGGAGCTTGCTGGCCCAGTAGTAGAGGCCGCCCGCCGTCGGGTAGGCGGATGCGATCTCGGCCATCGTTGCTGCGATCATCAGGGTGAAGAGCGTGACCAGCGGCCAGCCGAGACCAACGGCGGCTGGACCGGCGAGGGTGAGCCCGAGGTTGTAGAGAATGACCGCGCCGGTCAGGATCGAGATGATGCTGAAGCTGATCGCGAAGTTGGAGAACCCGCCCATGCTGCGGAGCAGCTCCTGGGCGTAGCCCAGACCGTGCAGGTCGCGAACGTCCTGCCGAATGGCATCTTCGCGTGATTGCGTCATGTGGAACCTCTCCTCCTTGGGACGAAGCCGCGGGCGTGACGGGCACGCGCTGCGCGGGCGAAGGTCAGGTCACGTGTTGGGCGAAAGGCCGCCGGCGTGGTGCGGGTCGCCTCCTTCCTGCTGCGAGCGCGACGTGACGCGCCGAACCACTGGAGCGCTCGTCGCGAAAGGCGAGCCGGACGGTGCGACTATAGCCATGCGGGTCAAGCCCGGAAAGGTGGAGATTGCGTCCGCTCCTGACGGCGGATATGTCTAACCGGACTAGCAACGACGCATGAGGCGCCAGAACGCGTCATTTCGAATCCACTGGTCGCATAAACCGACGTCGCAAGCGGTCAGACACGTCGCGGCAAGTCCGCCGTGGCATGCGGACTGCGCCCGCCGAGGTTCAACCGCCCGCTCGCCCGGACCGGTGTGGCCGGGTAATTTAGCTCTCGTCGCCCTCGTCGCCCTCGTCGGTCGCTGAGGCGCCCTCCCCAGCACCCTCGCCCTCGGCGCCCTCCTCGCCCTCGCCCTCGGCACCTTCCTCGCCCTCGCCCTCGACGACGACAGGCTCGATGACCTCCTCCTCGCGCGGCGGGGTGACCTTGGCGACCAGCTCATCGGGGTCGTTGATGACGGTCACCTTCTCGTCGACCACCAGGTCGCGAACATGAATCGTTGCCTCGAGGTCGACCAGCGGGGCGAGGTCAACCTCGACCTCGTGGGGCAGGTCGCCGGGAAGGCCGCGCACCTTGAGGTGGTCGAGCGAGGTGAACAGGATCGCCCCCTCGAGGTCGACGGCCGGTGAGGTGCCGGTGAAGACGAGCGGGATGTCGGCCAGCATCTCGTGGGTCAGGTCGACGGCGAAGAAGTCCACGTGCAGCGCCTTCCCGGTGAGCGGGTTGCGCTGGATCCCCTTGATGATCGCGCTCGTCGGCTGGCCACCGTCGACCGCGACCTTGACCACGCTGGTGCGGCCCGCCTGGCGGTAGAGGGCGTCGAGCGCCTTCGCGTCGAGCTGGACCGGAATCGAGCCGGTCGTCTTGCCGAACAGGACGCCGGGCACCACGCCGGTGGTCCGCAGGCGCTTGTTCTGCTTGCCGTACACGTCGCGTGCGTTGACGGCGATCTCCAGGTCCATCGGTGCGGCTGATCCTCGAATAGCTCGGGCCGGGCACGGCCGGACGAAGGTGGCGACATTGCTGTGCGGGGCGGCATCGTACCAGCGGGCCGATCGAGCGGCAAGGAGGCCCATCGGGGGATCGGTCTAGAATCCCAGACCGAATGGCTGGAACGATCATGATCGTCGAGGATGAGCCGGCGGTGGCGCGGGGCGTCCAGGTTGCCCTCGAGCGCGAGGGCTACAGCACCGCCATCGTCGGGACGGGCGAGGAGGCGGTGAAGCAGTTCGCCGACATTGCGCCCGACCTGATCCTGCTCGACGTCCGGCTGCCCGGGATCGATGGCTTCGAGGTCTGCCGTCAGCTGCGCCGCGAGACACGCGCACCGGTCCTCTTCCTGACGGCGCGTGCCGATGAGGTCGACAAGGTGGTGGGGCTCGAGATTGGAGCCGATGACTACCTGGTCAAGCCGTTCAGCGTCCGCGAGCTGGTGAGTCGCATCAAGGCGCTGCTGCGACGCGCCTACGGCGAGCTGGCCGACACGCAGACCGGGCGCACGCTGCGCCGCGGCGACCTGGTGATCGACCTCGAACGAAGGCGCGTGACCCGCGGCAACGAGCGCATCAGCCTGACCACGACCGAGTTCGACCTGCTCCGCCACATGGCCACCAAGCCGGGGCGCGTCTACACCCGAACGCAGCTGCTCGAGCTGGTCCGCGACTACGAGGCCCTGGAGGCCGACGAGCGGACGATCAACGTCCACATCAGCCATATTCGCGACAAGATCGAGCCGGACCCCGCCCAGCCCCGCTTCATCAAGACGGTGAGGGGCGTCGGGTATGCATTCAGCGAAGACTGATCACGCAACTGGGGGTTGGCCGGCCTGATGCAGCGCCTGAACGTGCGGTTGGTCATCGCGCTGGCCAGCGTGGCGCTGATCGCCCTGCTCATCTCCGGTGCAACGCTGAACCAGATCCTACCCGGCCTCTTCGTGAGCCAGGCCGAGACGCGTGCCAGGATCGCCGCGGCCGCGACGGCCCTGCTCATCGAGGACAACGCCTCGAGAGTGCCGCCGGAGGTTCTCGGCACACCGGAGCTCCGCAACACGCAGTTCCTGCTCCCGATGGCCCGGACGGCTGCCAACACGCTTGCGCAGGGCACCGTCTCGATCTTCAATGCCGATGGGTCGCTGGCGGCGAGCGCCTCGCCTGACGACGCCACCGACACCGAGCTGCGCTCGCAGGGTCTTCGGCCGGATCCGGCTGTTGCCGACCAGGGCGTCACGCAGACGTTCAGGGACCTGGGCGGCCTTCCCGAACCGATCAGGCTCACGATCATTGTTTCGGAGCCGTACACCAGCCGGCTGGCGACGCTCGACAGCGTGCGCGGCACGCTCATCTTCGCGGGGGTCATCGCGCTGGCCGTGTCAATGGTCCTGGGCGCCCTCGTCGCCAGGCGCATGACGACCCCGCTGGCGCGCCTGCGGCGCGCCTCGAGCCGCCTGGCTCAGGGAGAGCTGGACGAACGGGCGCCTCGCTCCGACATCGTCGAGATCGACGACCTGGCCCGGCAGTTCAACGTGATGGCGGATCGCCTCTCCGAATCGCTGCGCATGCTGGAGGCCGATCGCGATCGGCTCCGCGAGTTCGTGGCCGACGTGTCGCACGAGCTGCGCACGCCGATCGCCGCGCTGCGGGCCTTCACCGAGCTCCAGCGAGACGGCCAGGTGGACGAGGCCACGCGGCGCGAGTTCCTCGATCGCTCGAGCGAGCAGATCAGCCGGCTGGACTGGATGAGCACCAACCTGCTCGACCTGTCGCGCATCGACGCGGGGATCTTCCCACTCGACGTGCGACCGGGCGATCTGCGCGACCCGATGCGCTCCGTGGTCGAAGCGCACGCCGAGCTGGCCGAGCAGCGCGGCGTGTCGCTGTTGAGCGAGGTTCCACCGGCACCGGTGATGCTGCCGTTCGACCGCGAGCGCATCGTGCAGCTGCTGAGCAACCTCGTCGGCAATGGCCTGAAGTTCACCCCGCGGGGCGGACAGGTACGGGTCACGCTCACCGATGAACCGGAGGGTGCCGTGCTCGAGGTCCGCGACTCGGGGCCGGGCATCCTCGCATCGGAGCTTCCCCACGTCTTCGAACGCTTCTTCCGCGGCACGAATGTCGGCGATGCGCGAGCCTCCGGCAGCGGGCTGGGATTGGCGATCGCGCGATCGATCGTCGAGATGCACGCCGGGCAGATCGAGGTTGCCAGCGCGATCGGCGAGGGATCGTCATTCACCGTGCGCCTGCCACGCACCGCGACGGTCCAGCAAGGTCAATGAAACTTCACGCCCTGCTGCGTACGGCCGCAACCCATGCGGCGCAGGATCGCCGTGACGCCCCCGATACGTAAGCAGTGAGCACGAAACGAGAGATGATCGATCAAGACGACCCCGACGCCCAGCCCTCTGAACCCGAGGTCCAGCGCTACGGGCCCCCACCGAGCCAGCCGACACGACCAACCTGGGACAACCCGGCCTGGTCGCGGGCGTCGGCCCAGCAGACCCAACCCCGGGAGCGGCGCAGCCTGGGCGTCGTCCCGGTCATGACCATCGCGCTGGTGACGGCGATCGTCTCCGGCTCCCTCTCGGCCGCGGCCGTGGCGAACCTCCTGCGGCCCAGCTCGGGTGGCGTGACGAATGCGCCGACCGGCAGCTCCGTGAGCCAGGTGCACATCGACGAATCGAGCGCGGTCATCACGGCCGTCGCGCGTGTGATGCCTGCCGTGGTCGTCATCGAGTCGCGCAGCAACGGGGGAGTCATCGGCGGCGCGAACGGGACCGGCTCCGGGTTCATCTTCGACTCGAACGGGTGGATCCTCACCAACAAGCACGTCGTCGACGGCGCCGATGAGATCAGCGTCCAGCTGAACGACAGTCGCGTCTTCAGCGGTCGCGTGTATGGCATCGATACGCTGACCGACCTGGCCATCGTCAAGATCGATGCCACCGGGCTGCCGGTCGCCACCCTCGGGTCGAGCGAAGAGCTCCAGCTGGGGCAACTGGCGATCGCCATCGGCAACCCGCTTGGAAACTTCGAGAACACGGTCACCACCGGCGTCGTCTCCGGGCTGGGTCGGCAGATCCAGGCGGGTGACTCCACCGGCAGCTCGTCCGAGCAGCTGAACAACCTGATCCAGACCGATGCCGCCATCAACCCCGGCAACTCGGGCGGGCCGCTGATCAACAGCGCCGGGCAGGTGATCGGCATCAACACCGCGGTCAACCAGGACGCTCAAGGGATCGGCTTCGCGATCCCGATCAGCGTAGCGCGGCCCATCGTCGAGCTGGCGCTGGCCGGCGAGCCGCTCGCGCGGCCCTGGATCGGCGTCTTCTACAAGCTGGTGGACCCGCAGGTCGCCAAGGATCTCGGGCTCGCGGTCGACCATGGCGTGCTCATCGACAAGCCCGCCAATGGGGATCCGGCGATCTTCGCGGGGAGCCCCGCGGATAAGGCCGGCCTGGCCGAGGGTGACATCGTGGTGGCGGTCGATGGCGACGCGGTCGACGCGGACCACGACCTGTCGACTCGCATCCTGCCCCACGTACCCGGCGACAAGGTGACCCTCAGCGTGGTCCGAGATGGGCAAACGCTGGAGATCAGCGTGACGCTTGGGACGCTCCCGCAGACGCCTTAAGCACCGCGTCGGCGGCGAATCCGAACCTCCACCGCCTCAAAGGCCCCGGGCAACGGGGCCTTTGGCTTGCGGACGCGAACCTCCACGTCGTCGACCGGATGCGCTGCGAGCACGGCGTCGGCGATCGCCCCGGCCAACGCCTCGAGCAGCTGGAACGATCGCCCCTCGACCACCTGGCCCGCCAGCTTGAAGAGGGTTGAATAGTTGATCGTGTCGGCCAGGTCATCGGTCTCGGCGGGCCCGGACAGGTCAAGGCGCAGCACCAGGTCGACCTCGAACGGCTGCGGCTCCGCGCGCTCCTCGGCTGCAACGCCGTGGCGGCCCATGAACTGCATCCCGCGCAGCGTGATCCGGTCGCTCATGGTCGCCACCTCACGATCCCGTCCGACACGCGCACCGTCTTCATCATCGCCTCCACGTCGTGGACGCGAACGATGTCTACGCCGGCGGCAATGGCCAGCGCGACGCTGGCGGCCGTTCCCTCCAGCCGCTGGTCCGGCGAGGCGCCACCCAGCAGCTCGCCGATGACTTGCTTGCGACTCGTGCCGACCAGCAGCGGGAGCCCGCCCAGCGCCTCCTTGAGCTCCGCCAGCCGATGCAGGATCTCGATCGAATGGGCGGGTGTCTTGCCGAAGCCGATCCCCGGGTCGACGATCAGCCGCTCTCGCTGGACACCGGCGGCGATGGCGTCCTCGATGGCGGCCCGAAGCCACGACACCACCTCGTCGAACACGCCGGCGGGGTACTCGGCCAGATCCTTGTTGTGCATCAGGACCAGGTGGGCGCCGGTTTCGGCGGCGGCGGCCACCGTGTCCGGGTCGCGGCGGCCCGCCCACACGTCATTGACCATGGTGGCGCCTGCCGCCAGCGCCTCGCGAGCCACCGAGCCCTTGGTCGTATCGATGCTCACGCTGGCGCGATCGCCAAGCTTCACTGCCAGCGCTGCCACCACCGGGACGGCCAGCGCGGCCTCCTCTTCGGCGGAGACCGATGCGTGCTCACCGTAGAACTGCGCCGGCCGGGAGGATTCGGCGCCGACATCGAGGAGCTGCGCACCGGCCGCCACGAAACTGCGTGCCTGCTCAAGCGCCGCACCAACGATCTCCGCCTCGCTGCGGCCGGGCGTGGCGATGCCGTCTCCGCTGAATGAGTCGGCGGTGACGTTGATGATGCCCATCACGTAGGTGCGTTCGCCCCACGAGAGGTCGATCACGGGTCCCCCCCGCCGCGCAGCATCCCACGCACCGCGCCCACGAGGTAGAGCGACCCGGCGACGAGGACGGGTTGCTCCGCGGAGCGGCGAAGATCGGCTGCCAGCCGGAGGGCCGCCTCGGGGCTCGCCGCGGTCCGTCCGTGTCCGCCAAGGCTCCGCCAGCGCCCGAGCAGCTCCTCGGCCGGGATCGCGCCGGCGTCCTCGACGCGGGTGAAGACCGGCCGAGGATCGAGCGGTGCCAGCGCGCGCAGGACTGCCGCCACCCGCTTGCCGCGCATCGCGCCGAAGACCATCGGGAAGCGGCGCAGATCCAGCTCGCCGAGCGCGCGAGCCAGGGCGCGCGCGCCAGCCGGGTTGTGTGCACCGTCGAGGAGCACGGGACCGAAGGCCGTCTCCCTGAGCAGCTCGAGCCGGCCCGGCCAGCGGGCGGCCGCAAAGCCTCGCCGAATCGCCCCCTCGTCCACCGCCAGCACCATGCCCTTCCTGACCGCGTCCTCGACCAGGGCGTCGAGCAGGCCGAGCGCCACCGCGGCGTTGGCGGCCTGGTGGCTCCCCAGCAGCCCGATACGCAGGCCCGGCAGCGGGCCGCCGGGCCCTCGTGTCGCCTCGACGATAATCCCGTCCCAGCCGGCCTCCCGGAGAGCGGCGTCATACGGCTGCCGAGGGCCGGCTCGACGCAGCGAAGCGCCGACATCGACGCAGCGGGCAAGGATCGGCCGAAGCCCGCGTCCGCGCGCGCCGGTCACCGCCAGGTTGCCGGGCTTGATGATGGCCGCCTTCTCGGCGCCGATGGCAGCCAGGGTTGATCCCAGCAGACGCTCGTGATCGTGCTGAACGTTGGCGATCACCGCCACCCCGGGATCCAGGACATTGGTTGCGTCGAGCCGCCCTCCCAGCCCCACCTCCACCAGGGCGAGGTCGACCCCCGCGTTGGCCAGCTCCCGGAATGCGGCCGCGGTCAGCACCTCGAATTCGGTCGGTGGTCCGAGGCGAGCCGTCACCCGCGCAATCGCCGGCGTGACCGCCTCCAGGGCGGCGGCGAACCGCTCTCGGCTGATCGGCCGGCCGTCGATGGCGATCCGCTCGCGGTAGCTGACCAGGTGGGGCTTTGGCATGGTGCCGATCCGTAGGCCCGCCTCCTGCAGCACGGATCGCGCCAGGGCAACGACACTGCCCTTGCCGTTGGTGCCGCCGACCAGCGCTCCGCGCAGCCGTCGCTGCGGGTTGCCGAGCTCATCGAGGAGCGCCGCGATCCGGGTCAGGCCCAGGCTGATCCCAAAACGGCCCCGGCTGCGCAGGGCGGCCACCGCCCCGTCGTAGTCCAGATCGGCGGACGCGCTCAGGCCCCCTCGTCCTCGTAGAAGACGCAGTCGTGATACTGGCCGGTCATGCACAGGTCGCTCACGTAACTGGCGTCCAGGTGGACGCCGCCGCGCAGCTCGCATCGGTTCACCACCCCCTCCTGCTTCATCAGCATGCGCAGGACGCCGGGCGAATCGGTGCCGACGCGACCCTTCGAGCCGTGGGTCAGGTAGAAGTGGGGGCAGGAGTGACGCCGAGGCTTGCCGTAACCGAGGGGGACTCCCCGCCGTCCGACGTGGACGGTGAGCGGCTCGGCCGTCGCGGCGAAGCGCTTCTCGGCGATGGCGCAGCGACCAGGCTCACAGTCGATCTCGTTGTGGCAGCAGGCGCGCGCCGGACCCACGCCCTCCACTGCCCAGAGCTCCCAGCACGGCCGCCGCAGGATGAAGGCGGGGCAGCGGTAGCGAATGGTGAGGGTACAGTTCTCGACCTCCCAGCACATGGTGCGGCGGTCGCCCGTCGGGCGCTCCGGCGCAAACGGGTCGGCCACCTGGCGCCGGTCCGGGGGCGTCCGGCGCTCCGTCTTGATGATCACCGGCTGAGTCTAGCGACTGCCGATGCGCAGGAACGCTCTTGGCCTAGGCCAGAAACTCGCGAAGCCGATCCTCCATCGCCTCCTGCGGCATGTATCCGACGAGGCGCGCGGCCTCGCGGCCGTCCCGGAAAACGATGAGCGTGGGGATGCTGAAGATGCTGTAGCGCATCGCCAGCTGCTGGTTCTCGTCGGTGTTCACCTTGGCCGTGGCGATCTTGTCGGCATGCGCCTCGCCGACGGCCTCGACGACCGGCGAGACGAGGCGGCAGGGGCCGCACCACGGCGCCCAGAAGTCGACCAGGACCGGCTTCTCGGCGTTCAGGACCTCCGCCTCGAAGGTCGCGTCATCGACCGTCATTGGGGCTGTCATCTTCGTGCTGACCTCCAGGTCGGGATGTTGTGCGGCCGGGATCGTAGCACCACGGCCGGCGGCCGGGCGTCCGCCGCTCAGGACGTCGATGGCTCCGGCGTAGGCGGCGGCGGCAGCGGCGTGGGGCTCGGCGTTGGCACGGGTGTCGGCGACGGGCTGGGCGACGGCGTCGGCCCAAGGGAGAGCACGAGGTCGACCTGGCTTCCTACCCCCACCTCTATGCCGGCGCTGGGGTTCGTGCTGATCACATCCCCGGCGGGCTGGCCGGACGGCTCGCTTGTGACGCGCCCCAGCACCAGGTCATTTCTCTCCAGGGTGGCCGTCGCCTCGGCGCGGGTCTGCCCGATCAGGACCGGAACGACCACCTGCTCCTCCCCCGAGCTCACGACGACGCTCACGGTTCCGCCCCGCTCGATGGGGGTTTCGGCCTCGGGGCTGGTCCGGATCACGCGGTCGACTGGAACGGTGTCGCTCGGCTCGGTCGGCAGCTCCCTCAGGTCGATGCCAAGGCGATCTGCGTCCGCGCGGACACCGGCGATCGGGTCGCCAACCCAGTTGGGCACGGTCAGCCCGTTCGGAGTCGGCGTTGCCGAACCATTCGGCCCGAGCCCGCCGAGCAGCTGGGCTCCCAGGAAGCCGAGCGTGCCGAGCAGGATGACCGCCAGCAGGGCCAGCAGCCAGATCCACCATGGCTGTCCCTCGTCGCGCGGCTCAGGGTAGCGCTGCAGCGGACGGCCCGGCGGTGCGCCACGCGAGCCACCGGCCCCGTCCGGGGGGATGCCCGAGATTGCCGCGCGGTCGGATGGGAGGGTGACCCGCGGCGGCACGTAGACGGTCGGCTCGCCCCCCGCCGGTGTCGCTGGGACGACGGTGGCCGCGGCAACTGCATTGGCGGCGTCGGGGTCGCGCTGCCAGACCCTGAGGGCTTCCGCGAACGCGCCGGCGTCCGGGTAGCGGCCGGCGGGATCGCGCTCGAGCGCGCGCATGACGATCGCCGAGAGACCCGGCGAGACGGGCCCGTGGACGGTCGGGGGTGCCGGGTCCTCGGAGAGCCGCTTCAGCGCAACGCCCGCGGCCGAGTCGCCCTCGAACGGGCGGCGCCCGGTCAGCATCTCGTACAGGACGATCCCCAGCGCGTAGACATCGGACTGGCCGGTCACCTCGTCGCCACGCGCCTGCTCGGGGCTGAAGTAATGGACCGATCCCAGCGTGGTGCCGGTCACCGTCATCGATGCCTCGCTGACGGCCCGGGCGATCCCGAAGTCGGTCACCTTCACGTCCTGGTCGATCAGGATGTTTCCCGGCTTCACGTCTCGATGCACGATCCCGCGCCGATGCGCGGCCTCGAGGGCGGATGCCACCCCGATCGCGATGCGGACCGCGTCATCGGTCTCGAGGCGTCCGTGCTTATGCAGGATGGCGGCCAGGTCCTCGCCGTCGACCAGCTGCATGACGATGAACTGGCCGCCCGTCTCCGCATCGGTCCCGTAGTCGTAGACCGAGACGATGTTCGGATGGGAGAGCGACCCGGCCGATCGTGCCTCCTGCTTGAACCGCGCGGCGAAGCCGGGGTCGTTGCCGTACTGCGGCCGGAGCAGCTTGACGGCGACCTCGCGGTCGAGCTGCTCGTCCATGGCGCGCCACAGCGTCGCCATCCCACCCTCACCGAGGGGGGCGATGACTCGATACCGACCGCCGATCAGCCGCCCGATCATCTCCACCGCGGATCAGTCTCGCAGGTCGAGGCTGCGCACATGGGCCCGCACCTCGTCAGCGAGGTCGGACTCCAGGGACATCGCGATGTTGGCCTTCAGCCAGCCGAGCCTGGTGCCGGCGTCGTGTCGCACGCCCTCAAATTGGTAGCCGAAGACCGGCTGCTCCGCCGAGAGGGCACGGATGGCGTCGGTGAGCTGGATCTCGCCGCCTGCGCCCCGCTGGGTCGTCTCCAGCTTGTCGAAGATCTTGGGGCTGAGGATGTAGCGTCCCAGGACGGCCAGGTCGGACGGCGCGTCGCCGACCGATGGCTTCTCCACCAGGTCGTCGATCTCGACCAGCCGCCCCTCCTGGTGGAGCGGCGCCACGATCCCGTAGCGGTCGACGTCATCACGCGGCACGCGCTGGACGGCGATCATCGAGCCGCGGTGCGCGTGGTACTGCTCGATCAGCTGCTCCGTGACGGGTTTGCCACCGGGGTTGAGCATCACGTCGTCCGAGAGGAGGACGGCGAACGGCTCGTCACCCACCAGCTCCTTGGCCATCAGCACCGCGTGGCCGAGCCCGAGCTGCTCCTTCTGGTGGACGAACGCGATCGGCCCGATCTCGGAGATGCGACGCACCACGCGCAGCATCTCGATGTCGCCACGCTCCTCGAGCCAGCTCTCCAGGCCGGGATGCGAGTCGAAGTGCTCCTCGACGGCGCTCCGGCCGCTGGCGATGACGATGATGATCTGCTCGATCCCCGAGGCGACCGCCTCCTCGACCGCGTACTGGATGATCGGCCGGTCGACCAGCGGGATCATCTCCTTGGGGATGGCCTTGGTCGCGGGCAGGAAGCGGGTGCCGAAGCCGGCCGCCGGCAGGACGGCCTTTCTGACGCGCACTGTGATCAGGTCTCTCCTCGGGCGGGTTCTGTGCGGCGCAGCGCGCCGGCGGATCTCAGGCTGCGCCTGATGCAGGGGTGCCTCACGGGTGAAGGAGTATAGCAACGCTCGCCGGCCGCGCCCGCGAAGCGGCCAGGGTCCACAACGCTACAATCGCGACCCGATGATCAACTCCCTGATCCGCACCCTCAAGGGCCCGAGCCGCGACCCCCGGATGGCCCTGATCAGCCTTCCCCTGCCCCGCAACCTGCCGGACGAACAGGTCCTCGCCGCCCTCGAGATCGCACTCAGCGCCAATCCGAACCCCGATGACCTGGTCGAGACGCTGCCGGCCGCCCTGCGCCAGGTGACCGGACACGACTACCAGGTCCTGGATCGAGCCGCCAGCGACGTGACCGGCAGCTTCCGTCGCTCACAGGTGATGATCCGCGACGGCGCGGTCGGCCTGTGGCCCGGCTACGCGGCGCGTGCCTACCCACTGCTCGCCCCGTCGCCGCATGCCGAGCGGACCCGGGCCGCGATCGTGGCTGCGGACGGCTCGCCCGCAGATGCCCCGAGCCCGACCAATCCCGTCGGCAAGCCCGGCTGGGCGCCTCCTCCCGCCGCCCGCAGGGAGGCCGACGAGCCGGACGGAGAGACCGAGTAGGTGGGTCGCCAGAACGTCCCGCGCGACCAGTGGCTGGAGATCGGCGCCGAGTGCCCGCACTGCGGCGAGCGGGTCACCGAGGAGATGGTCTATTCCTGGCGCCCGGTGCCGGACGACCCGAAGCTGCTGCTCCTGTACTGCCCCGACTGCGGGGATCGGGTCGAGATCAACCACGTCTAGCCGCGTTCAGGGGTAGGGTTTTCGCCGCTCCGTGACGCCGCTCGGCGGCGTCCAGAGCATCACCGATAACTCGCCTCGTTCCAGGTCGAAGCGCAGGAGGGAGGCAGCCTCGAGCTCGATCGTTCCGACGAGCGGAGCGGTCTCCTCGAACGAGAGCCACCAAGCGTCAGGATCGGCCTGGCGGACAACAGGATCGACCTCGATGAATCGGCCGCGCAGGGTCAGCTCCGGGTCGCCGCCATCGGGGTCATCGATGATTGAGTGCAGCGTGCAGCGCGGATCGCGCAGGAGGTCACGCGCCTTGGCGGAGCCCCGAATCACTCCGAAGAGCAGCTCCCCGCTGCCGAAATAGGGCTCGATCGGGCTGATGCGCGGCGACCCATCCGCTCGGATCGTGCCCAGCATCGCGAGGCGGAAATGTCGGAGGCGTGCCTCGCCGACGGTGACCAGCTCGGGGGCCAGGCTGCGCAGCGTCTGCCAGGTGGGCATCGGTCTCGATCAAAATGGTGCCCCCAACCGGATTCGAACCGGTGATCTCCACCTTGAAAGGGTGGCGTCCTAGGCCTCTAGACGATGGGGGCGCTGACGCGCCCATCGTAGCAAGGCGCTCCACACCGCCATCGGTGCCGGTCTCTCAGAGGTAGAAGAGGATCACCAGGATCACGGCGCCGGCCAGCGCGAGGGCCGCCAGCAGGATCATGAAGCCGCCGCCCAGCGCGATCGCCACCGACATGCCGGTCGAGCGGGTGCGGTACGCGCGCTGGGACCAGATCCAGCCCTGGACGAACAGGAAGATGCCGATCGCCACCGCGATCAGTGCCGATCCCAGCATGGCCGCCACGGAAAAGCCGGTATCGGCGCTCAGCACGGACATGGCCGTCAGGCCGGCCGCAATCAGCAGCCCGACCACGCCGATCACCACGTTGCGCAGGAACGGGTGCATCCGCGAAGCGTGCATGGACCGATCAGCCTCGTCAAGGCGCCCCGCTCGTAGACTTGGCGCATGTCCTCCAGCCCGTTCGCCGCGTTTGCCGAGACGGCGGAGGCGGTCGCGGGCACGACCTCCAAGCTGCGCAAACGCGACCTGCTGGCGTCCTACCTGCGCACCCTCCCGATGGCCGACGTACCGATCGCCGCCACCTTCTTCGCCGGCAGGCCGCTCCCCGGCAGCGCCGACAAGCTGGGGCTCGGCTGGGTGCAGCAGACGCAGGCGCTCGCCGCGGCGAGTGGTGCCGACGAGCGGGCGCTGCACGAGGCGTACCTGCGCCATTCCGACCTCGGGGACGCGGCAGCCGAGCTGCTCAGCGAGCGCTCCGCGCTGGAGTCCCGGTTGACGCTGGCGGATCTCGAGGCGGCGTTTCGAGCCATGAGCGAGGCGGGCAGCACCGCGGAGCGCGTGGCGCTGATGACCGACCTCTTTCGACGCGCCACCGCAGCGGAGGCGCGCTTCGTGGGCCGCATCGCGGCGCGCGAGCTGCGGATCGGGCTGCGCGAGGGGTTGCTGGAGGAGGCGATCGCCGAAGCCTTCGAGCGGCCGATCGTGGCGGTGCGCCGGGCGCTGATGCTGGTCGGCGAGCCCGGCGAGGCGGCGGCCCTGGCCCGCGACGACCGGCTCGCCGAGGCGGCGCTGCACCTGGCACGGCCGATCCGCTTCATGCTGGCCACGCCGGTCGCCGATGCCGACGAGGTGATGCGCCGGGTGGGCGACGAGGCCTGGATCGAGGACAAGTACGACGGTGTTCGGGCGCAGCTGCACCTGGACCCTCCGGCGCCGCCACTCCTCTTCTCCCGCGACCTCAACGAGATCGGCGGGGCCTTCCCGGAGGTCGTGTCAGCTGCCGCAGCGCTCGAGCACCGGCTGGTGATCGACGGCGAGCTGATTCCGTATCGGTCCGGCGCGGTGCTCGACTTCGCCAGCCTGCAGACGCGGCTCGGCCGCGTGGATCCGAGCGCCGAGCTGCTCGCGGAGGTGCCTGTGGTCCTGGTCGCTTTCGACCTGTTGCACCTCGACGGTCGGGATCTGCTGGAGACGCCGCTGCGCGAGCGCAGGGCCGCGCTGGAGGAGCTGAGCCTGCCGGAGCGCAGCGGCGAGCGCTTCCTCTACTCGCATCTCGCCACGGCGCATTCCGCGGCCGACGTGGAAGCTCACTTCGACGATGCGCGGGAGCGACGCAACGAGGGGCTGATGGTCAAGGATCCCGCATCGGTCTATCAGCCAGGGCGGCGCGGGCTTGGCTGGCTGAAGCTCAAGAAGGCGCTCGCCACCCTGGACTGCGTGGTGGTGGGGGTCGAGTGGGGACACGGCAAGCGTCGCGGCGTCCTGTCGGACTACACCTTCGCCGTTCGCGGCCCGGATGGCGAGTCACTTCTCACCATCGGCAAGGCCTACACCGGCCTGACCGATGCCGAGATCGCGACCATGACGGAGCACTTCAAGGAGATCACCCTGCGCGACTTCGGGCGCTACCGGAGCGTGGTGCCGGAGGTCGTGGTCGAGATCGCGTTCGATCGCCTCACGCGCAGCGCGCGCCACAAGAGCGGGTTCGCGATGCGGTTTCCGCGGATCGTGCGAATTCGCGACGACAAGACGCCCGCCGACATCGACGACCTGGCCACAGTCGAGAAGCTCTTCGCGGCCCAGGCGAGCGGCAGGATCCTGCTGGCGCGTGGCGCCAGGGGCGAGACGGAGCGGATCGCCGCGACCGGGGAGCTTGCCGACGAGGAGGCGAAGGGCTAGGCGACCCAGGGCGCAGCGCAGTGCGAAGCCGCCTTTGCCTCGGCCTCGGATGCGCTGAGAACGGCCTCGACGAAGCGCGCCGCTCGGGGCGCATCCAGGCGCTGGATTCGCCCGATGCTTTGCGCCCACCACGGAGCGTTGTCAGTGGTCACGACCTCGCCAGCAGGCTCCTCCAGCACGACGCTGGAGTAGGCTCGGGGGAAGGCGATCGCCGGCGTGATACCGACGCTCGGGTCGTCGATGGCCGTCCGCGACCATCGCGCTACCGCACCGGCCACAGCCTCGGCATCGAAGGACGGGTTGGTGAGGGTGGGGATCCACCCCGCTCGCGAGCGGGTGTCGAGCTCCCATCCGCGTCCACGGACCCGGTACCGCCCGTGCCAGCGCCGTGCGACGAGGGATCGGACGCCGGCCGGTCCAACCAGCAGGGCGGCGAGGTCAGCGGGAACTCCGGGCAGGCGGGGGGCCAGAACCAGGGTGTACGAGTCGTCGAACGCCGGTGCAAGCAGTCGAGCGATGTCGTCGCCGATCTCATTCCGCCGGCGGCGGCCCGCGCTCGCCTCCCGCCAGACCATGGCGCTGCCCACCCCGATGCCGAGCGTCGCGGAGAGGCCGAGCAGCGCGAGCGCTGCGAGGCGATTCGCTGGCAGGAGGGCCATCAGCAGCAGCGCGCTGCTCCCCACCACCAGCATGCCGAGCGCGACGGCGAGTGCGTTGGTGCGCATGCCGCGAATCAGGACCGGATGGATCAGGCGCACCGGCAACATCCGACTGCTAGGCTCATGACATGCCCACCACGCTCACCGCGCTGGCCACCGTGGTCGATCCGGGGCAGGCGGTGCGCGTCGACGTGATGAGTGGGACCGGCTTCGAGCTGATCTTCGACACTGCCGACGCAGGGGCGGATCGCGCCGGGCCGAGCCCGACCGAGTCGATCCTGGCAGCGCTTGCGGCCTGCACCTCGATGGACGTCGGCAGCATCCTGCGCAAGAAGCGGCAGCCGGCGGCCAGCTACCGCATTGCGGTCACTGGAGAGAAGAGAGACGAGCACCCGCAGGTCTACACCAGCATCGTGGTCGATCACCAGCTGGCGGGCGAGATCGAGCCCGAGGCGCTGCGACGAGCGGTTGAGCTCTCGGCGACGACCTACTGCCCGGTGAGCGCGATGCTGTCGCGCTCGGTGCGGATTGAGCACCGCTTCCGACTCGTCCGGGGAGACGGCGAGGAGGTCAACGCGCTGGTGGCGGTCACGGGACCGGAGGGCGCTCAGGTCCTCTGAGGGCATCATTCGCCGAGTCTCGCGGTGGCGCGACGGCCGGCCAATGGCGTGATGGTCCTGCAGGCTCCGTGTCCTTTCGTCGATATCGAAGCCTCGTTGCCTCTCCGTTGTAGGATCTTGCGCATGGCACGTTCAATGTGGCGCGGCGCGATCCAATTCGGACTGGTCACCATCCCCGTCAAGCTCTACCTGGCGACCGAGACGGGCGGCATCGGTTTCAACATGCTCCACGAGAGCTGTCTGAACCGGATCCAGATGAAGGTGTACTGCCCATTCCACGATGAAGTGGTGTCTCGCTCGGACACGGTGCGCGGCTACGAGTGGGCCAAGGGGCGCTACGTGGTGGTGACCGATGAGGACATCGAGTCTGTGCCGCTCAAGACGGTCCGTGCGATCGAGATCGAGATGTTCGTGGACGCCCATCGCGAGGGGCAGGGGGTCGAGTTCGTGAAGCAGGCCTACTACCTGGAGCCGGACCCGATCGGTCGCAAGGCCTTCGAGCTGCTGCGGCAGGTGCTGGCCGAGCAGGGCAAGACCGCCATCTGCAAGATCGTGCTCAAGGATCGCGAGCAGCTCGCCGCCCTGAACCCGTACACCAAGACGATGCTGCTGACCACGCTGCATTGGCCGGACGAGATCCGCTCGCTCGAGGAGCTGAACATCCCCGACGAGGAGATCGAGGTCAAGCCCGCGGAACGCAAGATGGCCGAGCAGCTGGTCGCCTCCATGACCGGCGAGTTCAAGCCGGACGAGTTCAAGGACAACTACCGCGAGGCGCTGATGGCGGTGATCGAGGCCAAGGTCGCGGGCGAGGCTCCGGCGCCGGCACAGAAGGTCGAGCCGACGCGCATCGGCGACCTGATGGCCGCCCTCGAGGCGAGCGTGGCCAGCGCGCGCGAGGCGCGAAGCAAGGGCGCATCGCCGAAGGCCAAGGAGGCTCCCGCAGCGAAGGCTGCCGGGAAGCCCGCGAAGGTCGCCGCGAAGCCCGCGAAGGTCGCCGCGAAGTCCCGGAAGGCCGCGACCGTTGAAGAGGTCGCTCGGCCGCGCCAACGCAAGAGCGCCTAGCCGTTCGCGTGACGGCAGAGCAGCTTCCGCTCCCGGTCCCGCCAAGCAGCGATTCGCCCGCTCGACGCCTGCCGTCACGCATCTCCCCGATGCAGGCGACCGATGTCGATGCCCCGTTCGACGACCCCGGCTATCTCTTCGAGCCGTGGTGGCCCGGCGCCCGTGCGATCGCGTTCATCGAGCACGGCAGCCTGCGTCTGCAGGTCGCCGGCATGGCCGACGCCCTGGCGGCCTTCCCGGAGCTGATGCCGATGCCCGAGCAGCTCGCTGAGGATGGGGTGGCGCTCGACGGGACGCTGCTCGTCCTGGATGACGCGGGACGCCCCGATCCAGAGCTGCTGCGGGCCAGGCTTGCGGGAGGGGGCCTCCCCGGGCGCCCTGCCTACGTCGCCGGCGATCTGCTGTGGAGCGGCGGCCAGGCGGTGGTGGCGAGGTCGTTCGGCGTCCGGCGTCGGTGGCTCGAGGCGATCCTGACCCCAGGTGATCGGGTCACCGTCGGGCGCGCCTACGTCGGCGACGGGACCCTGGTTGCCGAGGCGCTGGCAGCCCTGGGGATCGATGGCCTCTCGGCACGGCAGCTGAGCGCCCGGCATCGCGCGGGGTCGGCCCGGGAGGCGTGGTTGCGCGCGTCCCTGCTGGCGCCCGAGCCGCGACCACGTCCGACGCTGGCGCTCATCCTCCGCCTTCCGCTTGGCGACTGACGCCTGGGTCAGGTTGGGGCAGCATCGCCAGCGCTCGCTCGAACTTGCTCCTCGGATCCGGCAGGAGCCCGTCCACCGCTGACAGCGCCAGCGCGAGCGGAGCATGGTCGAGGCCCTGCTCCAACGCGGCGGGGTCCAGCTCCAGCTCGACGATGGTCATCCGGCCGATCTCGCTCTGGTGATGCATGACCCGCACCCGGTCGAGCGAGAGGCCGCCGATCCGGGTCCCCTCCACGGTCACGCCGCGTTCCGTCCGTTCCTGCTCGAGGCTGAATCGCTCGACCAGGGAGGCTCCGGCGGCCATGGCGAGCAGCTGGTCACGCGCCAGCGATGGCGGCCAGGCGGGCGCCTCGAGATCGGCATCGGCGGGTCCCTCGACCTCCGGGCGGAGGTGAAGCAGGTCGCCGGGCCGATGCTCGGCGGGCCCCTTCAGCGAGACGATCGTCCGTCCGTCGCGTGATCGCAGCCGGCACGCCCAGTGAGCGGCGGCCAGCCGCAGGTCGGCGGTGTCAAGATATCGATCGACCTCCGCGACGGTGCTGGGGACTCCGAGGCGTGCGGGGCCGAGCACCTCGGCGCGCTCCAGCTCTTGAAGCGGTCGGTCGGTGATGGCGGTGTATTTCAGCTCGGCCTCGACCCGCGACGAGGTCACCCCTCGTAGCGGGTGGCCGCGCCGCGAAGTCCCCGCGCCACCGCGTCGCGCAGCTCCGGCGGCTCGAGCACCTCGACCCCATCGCCCCAGGAGAGGATCCACGGTCGGATCTCGACGATCCCCGCGACCGTCACCGTCAGCTCGACACGACCGTCGGGCAGCTCGGTGACCCGTTGCGAGCGGTGCCAGACCGCCTCGCGGACGCGGTGCGCAACGGATGCCTCGAATCGCAGCCGGACGTCGGCCGTGGCGGTGGTGTCCGACGACCAGATCCCCCATGAGTGGGCGAGCCAGCGATCTGGGTCGAAGTCGTCAGGGATCTGGTAGCGCTCCGCGGTCAGTGTGGAACTGCGGATGCGCTCCACCTTGTAGGTGCGCATGGCGTTCACCGTCTCATCGAAGCCGATCAGGTAAACGCTGCGCCCCGCGGCATCGGGCTCCAGGAAGTACGGATGCACGCGCGCGCTGCGGCCCTCCCCCTCGCCCGACTCGTACTCGAATTCCACCACCCGCCCATCGGCCCACGCCTGGGCGACGTGGGCGAAGTTGCGCACGAACTGGTCGTTCGGCGCCGCCCGGCCGACGGTCAGCATCGTTGCGGCCACGTGCCGTGCGATCGGCTGTGGAAGGAGATCGGAGAGCTTGGTGAAGGCGCTGACCACCGCCTGGTCATAGGCGTCGGACCAGCGCGCGATCAGGCGGGACGCCAGGAAGAGGACCACAGCCTCCGGCAGGGAGAGGTGCAGCGGCGGGAGGAAGTACTTCTTCTCGATCCCGTAGCGCCCCTTGCCCGCCTGAAAGATCGGCATCGCCAGCTCTTCCTCCAGGGCCTTGATGTCGCGATAGACGGTGCGAGTCGTCATCCCGGTCAGGCCGGCAATCTCGGAGACCGGCACGCCTGACTCACCGCTGCCGCGGGCGTAGAGGATCGACGCGACCGAGAGGAGGCGGGCCAGCCGGTCTCGCTTGCGGGACAGGCGGTCGTCGCGAGCGTCGTCGCCCCAGGCACCCCAATCGGTCATGAGGCGGAGGGCCCCGCGCTGGCGCTGCCGCTGGTCGACGCGGCCGGCGTTGGCGTGGGCGGGGCCTCGCCCGGCAGGCCAGCGAGCATCGAAAGGTTCTGCGCCTCGTCGGTCCCGATCATCAGCAAGACGAGATCGTCCACCGCCCAGGTATAGACGCGCGTGCCCGGCAGCGTCGCATTGTCCTCGGGCCGCACCCAGACCACGTGGCCGGCCACGGTCTGGAGGGTCCAGGGCTCGCGGTGGAGGCCGGCGATGCCGACGTATTGCGCTGCCGCGGCCAGGTACGGCTCGAGGTCCGCGGTCCTCACCGTCGGTGGGTTCATGCGCATGGCGTACAGGGAGAGGCGGGGTCGCGAGATATACGCCAGCTGGAGGGAGCGGAAGCGGGTGCCGATCTCGCCGTAGACCTCGCCGATGTCTCCGGGCGTGATCGCGAATTCGGTGATGGGCGGAATCTGGACGGCCTGTCCGGCCGCCTCGGTCGGGATCAGCGCGACCAGGGCGGGGTCCGCAACGTTGCTGAAGATGGGCGTTGGCTGGACGGTCGGTTCCGGCGTCGGGGTCGGGACGGCGGTCGGGATGGGAGTGGGGCTCGAGGTGGGTGTCGGAGACGGCGATGCGCACCCGGCGAGCATCAGCAGAAGGGCGGACAGCGGGATGAGTCGCCGCTTCTGCGTGGCGCGCCGCCGGCGGGCAGCGTCCTGTCGGGTGGTCGGCATGGGAGGCGCCATGATAGCGCCCGGCGCGGACCTTGGCGGGTCAGGCGGCTCCCCGTTCGCGGGCCTGCCGGTCGCTCCGCCGGCGCTGCTGCCCGCCACCAGTGCGGGCGGCAACCACGGTGGCGAGCGCCTCCACCACCTCGGCTCGGTAGCGCGTCCCGACCTCGGACCGCATGGCGGCCAGGGCCGTGGCGCGGCCACGCCGCTTCCCGTCCATGCCGCTGAGGTGCGAGTCGTAGGCATCGGCCACCGAGACGATCTGCGAACCGATCAGGGCCTCCTGCGGGTTCATGGCGGCGCGGTGCTGGCGGACGAGGACCGCCGCGGGACGCAGCGAACGAATCGCCTCGAGCTCGGCGGCACCGACCAGGTCGAGCGCATGCAGCCGAGCCGCGAGCTCGATCTCGGTCCTCTGTTGGGCATGGATGCCGAGCTGGTTCGCGAGCCTGCCGGAGAGGATGGCCACCCGCTCGGTGTGGCCACGCCCCGCGGGATCCCGCATGTCGATGGAGCGGGCGAGAGCCAGCAGGGCATCGATCACCCCTTCGTCCGTGCCTGAGATGATCGGCGTCCCTGATCCGCGATGTGCCTGGCCTGGGTCAGCCTCGACCACGCCATCCGGCGGACGGAGCAGCGCCGTGCGCGCCGACCGATCGAGGGTGTCGCGAAGGTCGCGCATCTCGCCGGGTACGTCGGAGGCGCGCGTGACGCGGTCGCCGCCCGACTGCTTTCCATGGTAGAGGGCGATATCAGCGGCGGCGATCAGCTCATTCTTGTCATTGGCGTCGCCGGGCAGGGTCGCAACGCCGATCGAGATGGTGACCGGCGACGGGTCGTGCACGGTGAGTCGTAAGACCGCCTGGCGCGCGCGCTCGCCGATCGCGGCGGCGGCATCGGCATCGACCGCGGGCAGGATCAGGGCAAACTCGTCGCCGCCATAGCGGTAGACCCGGTCGTCGCTGCGGGCTGCGCCGTAGATCGCGGTCCCGACCGCGTGCAGCAGCGCATCACCCGCCGGGTGGCCGAGGCGGTCGTTGTACCCCTTGAATGCGTCGAGATCCATCATGAGCAGCGAGATGGGGCGCTGCTTGCTCCGCGCCCCCTTGCCCCGGCGCGTTCCAGGCTCGGCGGCGAAATCACTCGCCAGCTCGCCTAGGGTGCGCTGGAAGGATCCATGGTTTCCGAGCCCGGTCAGGGCATCGGTGTCGGCTCGCTGGCTGACGGCGTGATGCGTGTCCGCGTTGCGCAGGGCGATGGACGCCTGGCCGGCGAAGAGCTTGACCAGCTCGAAGTCCTGCTCACTGAAGTAGTTCTCCTCGCCGCCGATGCGGGAGATGTTCATGCAGCCGATCACCTCGCCGTCGCTCACCAGCGGCACGATCGCCAGCGCCTCTGGTTCGGGAGGGGTGCCCGGGATCTGCATCGCCCGCGGGTCGTTCAGCGCGTCGTTGGCAAGCAACGGCTCCGCGTGCTCGACCGCCCAGCCCATCAGGCCGCGCCCGAATGGTGCGAGGAAGCGCATGACCTGCTCGGCGTGCCGCTCCCGCGTCAGGACAGGCACCATCACCCGGTTCTGGTGGTCCGCTCGATAGATCGACAGGTTGTCGAAGTGGACGACCGAGCGCAGGCCGTCGGCGATCGTATCGAGCACGTGCTGCTGGTCGAGGGTCGACAGCAGGCGCTCATTGATCTCCAGCAGGCGGCGCTGCGACTGGAGCTGTCGGGCAAGCTCGGTCGACTGCAGCTCCATCCGCTCGTAGGCCGACGCGCTCGTGATCGCCTGTGCGGCATAGCCGGCGAAGATCAGCATCGTCTGCAGGTCGTCGTTGCTGAACTGGTCCTTGCCGAGCTTCGACAGGGCAACCACGCCGACGGCGCGACCCTCGAAGAGCATCGGCACCACAAGCATCGACTCCTCGATGTCGTCGGTTCCCTCGATGGTGTGTCCGCGCATGTCGTTGAGCGCGTCGTTGATCAGCAGCGGCTCCCCGTGCTCGGCAACCCAGCCGGTGAACGAGCCCTCGCCGATGGCGACCTTCAGGCGCTCGTGGAAGTCGCCCTCGCCGAGCAGCCGATCGGTGTAGGCGATCGGCTCGCAGAAGCCATCCTCCCAGTTCACCACGTAGACGCGGATGTCGTGGTAGGCGGCCAGGGTGCTCGCCTCCGCGACGATCGCGTCGGCGATCGCCTGGACATCGGTCAGGCGGTTGAGCCTGGAGGAGAGGTCCTGGATCGACCGAATGCGGGCGGCCTGGTCCGCCACCGAGCGGTAGAGGCGCGCGTTGCTGATCGCAACCGCGGCCTGATTGGCGAACGACTGCGCCAGGGCGACCTCGTCGTCCGGCCACTCCCGGTCCCGCGTGTGGAACAGGCCGATGAGGCCCAGCGCCTGGTCATGATTCACCAACGGCACGAGGCAGGAAGTCTTGATCCCCTCGTCGCGGTAGTGCTGCTGCATGGCGCCGACACCTGCTCGGGTATCGGCGTTGCGCACGACGATGCTGCGGCGCTCCTTGGCGGCCTGGACGCCCACCGTGGTGCTCTCCCAGGTCAGCGCCCGTGTCTTCGCCAGGAAGCCCTCGCCAAGGCCTCGCACGGCCGCGACGTGGAACGGGAATTCACCCTCCTCGACCAGCCACAGGCCGGCCTTGTCGGCGTCGAACAGCGTGCGAGTGCGGTCGACGATGTCGTCCAGGACCGTGCTCAGGTCGAGCTGACCGGCGAGCTCCTGGGCAACGTGACGCAAGGCACGTGATCGCGTCACCTCGCGCTTGGCGCGACCAAGTGCGCGCGCAGTGAGGACATTGGCAGCCACGGCCGTCGCGACGGTTCGCAGGAAGGCGAGCGCCACGCCCGCCAGGGGGCCATCCGGGTCGTCCTCGAGGATGAGCGTCCCGATGATGTCACCGCCCGCCCGCAGCGCGAGCTGGCGACGGAGCGGCCCGACCACGATGTCGGCTAACGGGCTGCCTTCCTCCGCCAGATCGGCGCCGGCGGGATCGAGGGTCTCCGCAGGGGAGACCTGGTATCCCGCGTGGGTCTCGAGCTGAAGCTGGCCGTCGCCACCTTCCCGGGTGAGGTAGGCGGCGACCCGTGCGATGCGTAGGTGTGAACGGAGCGCCTCGACGGCGGTCCGGCAGACGGCGGTGGCATTGGCCGAGGCACCGGGTCCGGTCAGCCGGGCCAGGACCGCGAGCTCGGCGTCGGTCCGGCGTTCCACGGGCGGCGGCGAATCCGATGCGGTGCCCTCCGCCAGGAGCCGCTGAACGTCGCCGCTGCGATAGCGCCGGTCCCCGCGCGCATTGATCCGGTACGCGGGCAGCCTGCCGGCGTCGCTCCAGGAGCGGACCGTGTTGGGATGCACGCCCAGCAGCGCGGCAGCCTGGGCAACGCTGACCAGGGCCTCCTGGCCCTCTGCGCGGTCGCGCGCTGCGTGCGCCACTCTTCGCTCCTGCTCTGCAGTCATTTGGAACTTCTGGTAAGTCCCGTGCAGCGGATGGTAGAATTGGGTAGCTCTCGGCTCGATACCCCGTTCGTACCCCATCGCCCCCGTACCCGCCGGGCGCGAGGCGGTCAGGAGGCGACGAGCCCGCCGACCAGCAGGAGCGCTGCGGCGATCAGCAGCACCCCCGACAGCGCCACGGCCGCGGTCCCGGTCAGCATCAGCCGCGGGTGCGGGCCGCCCAGCAGCCGCATCGCATCGTCGAGCTCCAGCGCGCTCATGACGTATCCGCCGGGTGGCGCAGCCAGGGCCACGCGGCCATCCGTATCGCGCGTGACCGCCGCCAGCAGCAGCAGCCGGTCGACGACGCTGACCATCCGGGTCGTGGCTCGCGCATGGAGAGGGCGACCCTGCTCAGCCGCGACGCGCTCCAGCGCACCCGCGTAGGACTCGTCCAGCTCCGCGGCCGACCCTGCCCACACGTGCGGCAGCACGACCAGCGGCTCGGCCGCCTGGGCGGGATCGACCTGGAGCGATCCGTCCTGGTCCCACAGCTCGAAGGAGCGGGTCTCGCGCAGCCGTTCGATGCTCCTCCACCCGCCACGCGGCGCCGCCACCTCCACGTCCCGATGGAAGGCGACCAGCCTGTCGTGCTGCGAGGTGACGATCGGTTCGGCACACCTGATGCGGCCGAGGACCCGCACCGGGCGTTGGGGCAACGGATCCCCTGGCGCGAGGTCGAGCAGCTGCCCAACGCGGAGCTGACGGGCACCGGCCAGCCGCCGGCCGATCGCCGGTCGAGCCCCGGAGCGGCGGATGAGGACAAGCCCGAGTCCCAGCAGCAGGACGCCGCCGAGCGCGAGCCAGCCGGGAAGCATCAGCGGGGGGGGCATCTGGGACCAGTCATGTCCCGATAAGTCTGCGGTAAGGGGCGGTGGCTAGGCTCGCAGCCGTCGTCGTCCCACTCATGGAGGTCAGTCGCCACCGGAGCGTTTGTCGTCAGCGGTCGTTCCTCAACGCTTACGGAGGTCTCCATGTCCCCGTCCCAAGGCGCCATCGCGCGCCGCTACCCGGCCGGCAATCCGCGCATTGCCGCCTACCTTGCCGCTCCCCTCATCCTCGGCCTGCTGGCGATGGGCGTCGCGTCAGCCGAGCTGCCGGCCGGCGTCGCGCGCGTGAGCGCCGCGGACGCCGAGCGGACGGGATCGGCGATTCACCTGATCCAGCGGCCCGTCGGTGGCTCAACCCTTGTCGAGGTTGAGTCATCGACGACCGGCATGAGCCTGCTTGCCGTCTCGGCGGACGGTGGCAAGGTCGCGCTTGCCGACCAGCTTGGCGAGGCGTCCGGATCCCTCACGCTGGCGGATTCCGACGGTGAGCAGCTCCGCATCGGGATGACCGGCCTGCTGGCGGCGTCGTTCGCCACCGACGGCACGTGGCTGGCGGTGATCGACGGTCGCGGCGCCCTGTGGCGGGTCGATGCCACCTCCGGCCACACTGCGCTCCTGGCCGAGGGTCCCTTCATCGGCTCTCCGCTCATCGATGGCGATGGATCGCTCCTGGTGATCGCGGTCCCGTCGGTTGAGGCTCCATACGAGTCGCGGCTCGTGCGCGTCACGCCGGCCGCTGGTTCCGTCACCCTTATCTCCGCGCAGGAGCTGGTGTACGCAGTCTTTCCGCTCGACGACGGCGACCTGGCGGTCGTGGCGCACGACCCGGCCGGCACCGAGGTTCATCGGCTCACCAGCGCGGGGGAGAGTTTGCTGGTCGACCTCGGCGTCGGCGCCGTCAATGTTGCCGTGGCAGGGAACGGCCGTATCGCGTTCGAGCGCAGCGGCGGGGGGATCTACGTCCGTGACCCGGCGGGTCCCGGCCCGCGCCGTGTCGCCGCCGGATCGCGCCCGTGCTTCAGTCCGGATGGATCTGCGCTCCTGATACGGCGCGGGGATCAATCGCTGGCACTCGACGTTGACGGGTCGGTGCTGGTCGTGGCCGACGAGCCAGCCGGCTTTGCCGCTTCGGCGTGGTGCCTGCCATGACCCGCCTGTTATGCCGCGCGGCGGCATCGGTCCTCCTTCAAATCGCGATCATCGCAATCAGCAGCGGCTCGGTTCTCGCCGCAGACGACTACACGCTTCCGTTCTACGACCCGACCGTGACCATGAGCTACGGGGTCGACCGCGATCGAACGCTGAATCGTCAGCTTGACTGGACCGGGCAGGTCTGGAATGACGGACAGCCGCATTGGGGACGGGTCTACGACCAGCACACGGGAGTCGACTACCCGATGGCTGTCCGCACCGAGATTGCGGCCGCCAAGGACGGGACCGTCGTGGACTTCGAGGGGGGCTACGGGACCACGCAGTTCGGGTCGTTCGGTAACTTTGTGAGGCTCAAGCACGCCGATGGACGGCAGACCCTCTACTACCACCTGGCCAGCACAACCGATGGAGGGACGGCGGTCTGGGTCGGGCAGGCCGTACCTGCCGGCCATCGGATCGGGCGATCGGGGTGCAGCGGCATCTGCCACGGCGCGCACCTGCATTTCGAGCTGTTGGTCTGGAACTCCACGGCCAAGGCCTACAAGCCCACGGACCCGCTCGCGGAGCGGCGCTGGACGACCTGGCCCGGTCGTGTCCCGTTCGACGCCGCCTACGTTCGCGAGAGCAACGCCGGGACCGAGATCATCCGCCAGGGGCTGACCGTTACGCATTGGGTCGAGTTCCGCAATACCGGCGGTCGCACGTGGCGGAGCAGCGGAACGGTTGGGCGGACCAACCTGACGACGTGGGACCCCGCCGCCCACGCTTCCGTGTTCCGGGCCAGCGACTGGCCGTACACCTGGATGCCGACGTTCGTGGATGCCGCCAGCGTGGGGCCGAACGGAGTCGGCCGGTTCACGTTCGGCCTGAAGGGATCGCCCGCGCCGGGCAGTTACTCCGAGACCTTCAACCTGCAGTCGTATGGCATCCGCTGGTTCGATCACCAACGACTTGGTGGCTTTTACATTCCGATCAAGGTGACGAACTGAATGACCGTGCGCCACTCAACCATCCCTGGCCTGGTACTGCTGGCCATCGTGGCCGCGGGATGCTCGATGACCGCGACCGGCTCCCCGTCCGCGGGCGCACCGGCCCGCGGGTCTTCCCCGTCCACCTCGGCCGGCACGTCCCGCTCGGCTGAGGTGCGGAGGCAACTGCCAGACGCCTTCCCGGTCATGCCCGGCGCGGTGTCGGTGCCACTGTCGCAGGATGATCCAGGACTCATCGCCCGCTGGGAGAGCGACCGGCTTGGGGCTGCGGCATACGACTTCTATGTCGTGGCGCTACCGGCCGCGGGGTATCCCCTCGTCGGTCTCTACCCGGGGGGTGATTTCGCCGTGATCCGCTTCCTGGTGCCAGAGGGGGAGGTCTGGCAGATGGTGGCGCGCAGCACGGAGGACGGGCGCGTGGCGATCGAGATCAGAGTTGATCGGCCCTGAGGCGGTTACCGTGGGATGGCGTGATGTTGTGGTTCAGGTGAAAGACGTTGTCGGGGTCGTAACGGTCTTTCAGCGCGGTGAGGCGGGCCAGGCTCTCCGCCTGGTAGGCGTGCCGAACTCCGGCCTCGCCTTCGTCGGACAGGACGTTGACGTAGACGCCGGATGAGAACGGCTCCATGGCCGCTCCGAAGCGGCGAGAGGCTGCCATCCGCGCGCCATCCTCGGCCGGGTCGTCCCAGCTCCCAAAGGTGAGGAACTCGAACTTGGCATGCCGATGGCTGAAGGCGCTCGCGTCGATCCCGACCCGATTGATCGCGCCGCCGTAACCCTGCAGCGATGCGTTTGGCAGCAGATCGCCTGCACCGCCGCGGCCGATGAAGGCCTCGATCACCTCGTCGCTGAGCTCGCGAAGGTAATGGCCCTTCATGTACCGGCGCCCTCGCTGGTTGCCCATCGGCTCGTCGTTGCTCGACTGGAGATCCACGTAGGTCATCTCGTCAACAGTCTCGGAGACTGGCTCTGCAACCGCTCGGAAGGGGGGAAGCAAGGCCCGCCCCTCCTCCGGATCGCCGACCCACACGAAGCCGGCATTCACCAGGTCCTGGAAATACAGCTCGGGCGGGAGGAACGGCCACTCACGGGTCGTCCCGATCCAGGCCGTCGGCGTCGCCTGCGCCGGCGCCTCAGCCGCGAATTCGCGGAAGAAGCGCAGCACGTCTCTCGCACGCTCGATCGGGTAGAAGAAATCGACCACCAGCGCCTGCCCGTCGATGGGGTGCAGCCGGAAGGTAAACTTCGTCACCACGCCAAAGTTTCCGCCGCCGCCGCGCAGCCCCCAGAACAGGTCGGCGTTCTCATCGGCCGATGCGGCCAGGGTTTCTCCTGAGGCCGTGACAATCTCGTACTCGACGACGTTGTCACACGCCATCCCGAACTGGCGTGCCAGCCAGCCCATGCCGCCACCCAGCGTCAATCCCCCGACGCCGGTGTGCGAGACGTTACCGGCGGTGGTGGCGAGTCCGTGCTCCATGCTGGCTCGATCGAGGTCGCCCAGCAGGGCCCCGCCACCCACGTGGGCGAGCCGCGCCTCCGGCTCGATCCTGACCTCGTTCATGCGCGAGAGGTCGATCATCAGACCGCCGTCGGGGATCGACATGCCGAGGACGCTGTGCCCGCCGCACTTCACCCCGAGCTCCAATCCCTGGCTCCGACCGAATTCGATCACGGTTGCCACGTCCGGCGCATCGGCGCATTGCACGATCAGTGCCGGGTGCTTGTCGACCATCCCGTTCCAGGCCTGCCGCGCCTGGTCGTAGGCCGCATCGGAGGGGGTGATCAGGTCCCCGCGCAGCTTCTGGCGCAGCTCGCCGATCGCCCCTGCATCAATGTCGCGGTTCAGCGTCGGCGCACTCATCGGCCCAGCGATTCCTTCCTGGAGGTTCTCCGGCAGACCGTACCCGGCCGTCTCGCCCCGGTCAATGCGCCCGGTCAATGCGTCGGATCGCGTGCGTGCTACCCTCATCGACGACAACCCCAAGAGCGACAGGGGAGCGCGCAAGCGCTGAGAGTGCGGAAGGCCGCAGACCCTCGAACCTGATCTGGGTCATGCCAGCGAAGGGAGTCGGAGTGAAAGCAATCGTGGTCGCCGGCGGCGATGCCGCTTCGGAAGACGCTACCCACCTGCCCGGCGCAGAGATGGTGATCGCCGCCGACTCCGGTGCTGGGTGGCTGGACAGCTGTGGGGTGCTGCCAGACCTGGTGATCGGTGACATGGACTCGATCGGCCCCGCCCTGCTTGAGCGCCTGGCGACGCTGGGGGTCGAGGTCGAGAAGCATCCCGCCGAAAAGGATGCCTCGGATGTCGAGCTCGCCCTTTCTCGGGCCGTGGCCGGCGGCGCCGACGAGGTCGTGATCCTCGGAGGGCTCGGCGGGGAGCGGCTGGATCATGAGCTGGCAAATCTGCTCCTGCTGGTCGACCCCCGGTGGGAAGGCATCGAGCTTCGCATGACCCGCGGTGGCACGACCGTGCAGGCCCTCCAGGGTGGCAGCCGCCGCGAGCTGGCGGGGATCGCGGGTGACCTCGTCACCCTGCTCCCCCTGAACGGTGACGCAGCGGGGGTGCGAACCGCCGGCCTGCGCTACCCGCTCGCCGGGGAGACGCTTCAATCCGGTCGCTCCAGGGGTCTCTCCAACGAGGTTGAGCGCGCACCCGCATCGGTCTCGCTCGAGCGCGGGACGCTGCTGATCATCGAGACGCGAAAGGAGCCGAGCGTATGACTGCGCAGTGGAGGACGGTTGACATCGTGCTGGGCGCCGCATTGGCGGTCGCCTTTGGGGCGGTCTTCCAGGCCTGGAACCTGCTGTGGACCGCCGCGTCACCGGCCTTTGTCGCCGTGCCGCCGTTGCAGGGCTTCATGTATGGCGTCTGGCTGCTTCCGGCAGTGCTGGTTCCGCTCGTGATCCGGCGACCCGGTGCCGCCCTGCTGGGAGAGGGGGTGGCGGCCGTTGCATCCGCGCTCTTCGGCGCGCCATGGGGCCTGCTGACGATCGTCTACGGTCTGATGCAGGGAGGCGCGGCCGAGCTCGTCTTCGCGATGGGGCTGTATCGGCGCTGGGGACTTTCGATCTCGCTCCTCGCCGGTGCAGCGGCGGGCGCAGCCGCGGTGTTGCTGGACCTGGTCATCTACTACCCGAACTGGGCCGCCGATTTCCAGGTTCTCTACGCCGCACTGGTCATCCCGAGCGCGGCTGTCGTTGCCGGCCTCGGTGGCTGGCTCCTGGTGCGGGCACTGGTCCGCACCGGCGTGCTGAGCGCCTTCCCGGCAGCGCGCGAGCAGCCGGAGGTCTGAGCCGCTGAGCGCGCCCGTCGCGATCGAGGCGCGCGGCTGGGGCTGGCGGCACGCCGGTCGTCGTGCCTGGGCGCTGCGCGGCCTGGACATGCGCATCGAGGCCGGGGAACGGGTGATGCTGCTCGGCGCATCGGGCTCGGGGAAGTCGACCCTCCTCGCCGGCCTGGCGGGCCTGCTCGGCGGCGGTGAATCCGAGGGCGAGCTGCGCGTCGACGGGCTCGATCCTCGAAACACGCGCGACCGGACCGGGATCGTGTTCCAGGATCCCGAGTCGAGCCTGGTAATGGGGCGTGCAGGCGACGAGGTCGCGTTTGGCCTGGAGAACCGATGCGTCCCGTCGAACGAGATCTGGCCGCGGGTCGACGAGGCGCTCGAGATGGTCGGCTTCCCGTACGGCCGGGAGCGCCCCACCGACGCTCTCTCCGGCGGCGAGCAGCAGCGGCTGGCGCTGGCTGCGGCCCTGGCGCTGCGCCCCCGGTTGCTGCTCCTCGACGAGCCCACCGCGAACCTGGACCCGGACGGTGCCGCGCTGGTGCGAGACGCCATCCGCCGGCTGCTTCCCGGCGGCGGCGAGGTGACGATGCTGCTGGTCGAGCATCGCGTGGCCGAGTCGGCCGACCTGGTCGACCGCGTCATCGTCCTCGAGGCGGGTGGCGGCGTGCGAGCCGATGGGCCACCGGCCGAGGTGTTCGCAACCCGCGGCGATGAGCTGGTGGCGGCGGGGATCTGGGTGTCGAACCACCCGTTGCCGATACCGGGCCGGCGCCAACGCCCCGAGACCGAGGTGGTGCTGGTGGCGGAGCAGGTTGGCTACCGCTTCCCAGGGGAGAGGTCGCTGGCGGTGGGGCCAATCGATGTGGCGGTGCGCTCCTCGGAGGCTCTGGCCATCGTGGGACCGAACGGGTCGGGCAAGTCCACGCTGGCCCTCCTCCTGGGCGGTCTCCTTCGCCCGACAACGGGATCGGTGACCGATCCCGATCGGCAGCCGATCTGGCGGCTGCCGGCGCATCGGCTGGCGCGATTCATCGGCTCCGTCTTCCAGGATCCCGAGCACCAGTTCCTGGCGGGGAGCGTCCGCGATGAGCTGACCCTCGCCCCGTTGCGGAACCGCGCCTCCCCGGTCGAGGCGTCGCGGAAGGCGGCGGAGCTGATGGAGCGGCTCCACCTCAGTGCGCTGGCCGAGGCCAATCCCTTCACCCTCTCCGGCGGCGAGAAGCGGCGCCTCTCGGTCGCCACCGCCATGGTCGGTGAGCCGAGGGTCCTGGTCCTCGACGAGCCGACCTTCGGCCAGGATCGGCGGACGGCGGTCGAGCTCCTCGACCTGCTCTCCCGGCAACGCGACGTGGGCCGGGCGATCTGCTTCGTCACGCACGACCTCCCCTTCGCCGATGCCCTCGCCGACCGCACGCTGGAGTTGGCCAGATGAAGCGCTTCACGCCTCTCCGACCCGACCCGCGTGCCCCGCTGGCCGGGGCCAACCCGGTCGCCAAGCTGGGTGCGGCCGCGATCCTGATGGCCGTGCTGTTCCTGGCGTCGGGGCCGGTCACCCCCGCGCTCGTGCTCGCGGGGATCCTGGCCAGCCTGCCGATCGCCGGCCTTGGGGTGCGCACGCTGCTTGTCCGCACCTGGCCGCTGCTCGTCGTCGCCCTCATGGTGGGGGTGCTGAACGTGCTGCTTGCTCCAGGCTCGCGCGGCGGCCCGGACATCGTGACCGGCCTGGCGCTCGGGCTGCGGCTGCTGGGGATCGCGCTCTCCGGGGTGATTGCGCTGGCCACCACCGACCCGACCGACCTGGCCGATTCGCTGCAGCAGCAGGGTCGCCTCTCACCGCGCCTGGCAGTCGGGGCGATGGCAGCGATCCGCATGCTGCCCATCCTCGCGGCCGAGTGGCAGCTGCTGGGCATGGCGCGCCGGGCGCGCGGCGTCAGCGCCGGCTGGTCGCCCCTCCTCGCCGCGCGACTCGCATTCGGAAAGCTGCTGGCGCTGCTGGTCGGAGCGGTGCGGCGCGCAACGCGCCTGGCGCTGGCGATGGAGGCGCGCGGCTTTGGGGCGGCACCCTGCCGCACGATCGCCCGACCGCAGCGCATGCGGATCGCCGACTGGGGCCTGCTGCTCGCCGCGGTCGCACTCGGCGCAGCGGCGCTCGGGATCGGCTCTGCGCTCCGGGTCTGAGGCGCGTGTACCCTCGTGGCATGCCCCGCTCGGAGGAGCTCCGCGTCCGGGCCGGCGACGCCGGCCTGGCGGCGACCCTGTTGCTGCCGGACGGCCCGGCGCCCGACGGCGGAAGCGGCCGCTACCCGAATGTCCTGCTGCTCCCCTCGTGGCTGCCGCGCGACCGTGATGGCGCCTACGATCGGATCGGCCATCCCGGCTGGTTCGCGGCGCTCCCGTCGGGGACTCAGCCCGGCCTCCTTGCCCGCCTTGCCGAGGCGCTCGCCAGCCGCGGCGTGGCCTCCCTGCGCGCCGACCCGCGCGGGTGCGGCGCTTCCGAGGGCCTCTGGGAAGAGGTCACCCTCTTCGCCAAGATCGACGATGCCCGCGACCTGCTCGCCGCCATGCGCGGCCGCTCGGAGCTCGACCTGCGCCGATCCGGGATCGTGGGGCACGGCGAGGGGGCCGGGATCGCGCTGGCGGTCGCGATCGGTGATCCAGCCGTCTCGGCCCTGACCCTGATCGGGGCCTCGGCTCGGTCGTGGCGCGAGACGCTGCGCCGTGCCGCCGCAACGCGTGGCCGCGAGGGCACGGACCACGAGCACCCGATCGTCGTCGCCATCGACCGCTGGAGCGAGGAGCTGATCGAGCATGCCGAGCGACGTGAGCCGAACCTCACCCTGCCGCTTCACGGAGCCGGGACCGTGACGCTGGCCCTGGCACCGTACGAGCAGGCGATCCACACGCCGCCGCTGGCGCTGGCAACCATGCTGCATCGGTCCGTTGCGCTCGTTCACGGCGAGGCCGACAGCTGGTCCGATCCAGACGAATTGGCGCTCCTGGCGGCCGCCCTGTCGGACGCCGGCAACGAACCGGGGACGCGGCTCGTTCCGGGGGCAGGTCACGATCTGGTTGAGGCGAGTGACGAGCTCATCGGCGAGGTCGCGGCAGACCTGGCCAACCGCCTCCTTCCGCGCGACCTGCCCCCGGTCCTCCTGGCGATCGAGGAGATGGGGTGAGGTACGATTCGACCATGACCCAGCCCCTGGTGGGAGACCCTGTACCGCCCTTCGAGATGCACGCCGACGACGGCTCGACGGTCTCGACCCAGAGCCTCGTGGGACACCGCTACGTCATCTACTTCTACCCCGCGGACGACACGCCCGGCTGCACCAGGCAGGCATGCGGCCTGCGGGACAATTTCGCGCGCGTGACCGCCACCGGGGTCGAGGTCTTTGGCGTCTCGCCCGACTCGATCGAGCGCCACGTCAAGTTCCGCGACAAGTACGACCTCCCCTTCCGGCTCCTCTCCGACGAGGGGCACGGGGTGGCCGATGCGTTCGGCACCTGGGTCGAGAAGAAGTTCGCCGGGAAGACGTACATGGGCATCGAGCGCACCTCCTTCATCATCGGACCGGACGGCCGGATCGAGCATGTCCTGCCGCGCGTCAAGGCGGGCGAGCATGTGGACCTGCTGATGGAGCGGCTGGCGGCATGATCTGGACCGGGATCGCCGTGACACTGGTGGCCTGGTTCATCGGGCTTCTGCTGCGGCTGGGGCCGCTGGTCAACCTGCTGCTGGTCGTGGCGGCGGTGCTGCTGGTGGTCCAGGTCATCAACGAGCGGCAGGAAGAGCCGTGAGCCCCGCCTGGCAACACCTGGCCTGGCGGTCGCTGCCGGTCGTCCTGGTCCTCGCCTGGTTCCTGCTCCTGATCGGCGGCTTCAGCCTCGGTGGCCTGCTGCACCTCTTCCTGCTGGCGGGGATCGCGGTCTTCGGGTACCAGCTGATCTCGGAGCGCTCGAGCTAGTCCCCGTCTCGGCTGTCCGAACGCGACGGCCTAGGTGTCGCGAAGGGGGCTAGGCTTGGCGATCATGCGGATCCTGCATTTCGCCGACCTGCACCTCGATGCGCCGTTCGCCTGGGCGCGTCCCGAGATCGCACGGCTGCGGCGACGGAACCGCCGCGAGACCATGACCCGCATCCTCCAGCTTGCCGATGACGAAGGCGTCGACGCCATCCTGTGTGCCGGCGACCTGTTCGAGCACGATCGCTTTACTCCCGACACTGTCGCCTTCCTGCGCGAGAGCTTCGGCCGGACGAGTCTCCCGATCTACCTCGCGCCGGGCAACCACGACTGGTACTCGCCGCGCAGCCCGTATGCGCTGGTCGATTGGAGCCCGAACGTCCATCTCTTCACGGAGTCGCAGCTGACCCCGGTTGAGCTCGCTGACGGCCTGACGCTGTGGGGCGCCGCCCATCAGGCCCCAGCCGGAACGGGTCCCTTCTTTGCCGACTTCCGGGCCGATCGGGGGGGCGTGCACCTCGCCCTGGCCCATGCCTCGGAGCGCAGCGCCCTGCCGTTCCAGGAATCGGGGAAGGAGCCGCATTCGCCCTTCGACGCTGCCGAGCTCGAGGCGGCCGGCATCGCCCACGCATTCCTGGGGCATTACCACGTGGCGCGCGATCGCGAGCGCTACACGTATCCAGGCAACCCGGATCCCCTGGAGTTCGGCGAGTCGGATGGGCGGAGCGTGGTGCTGGCAACCGTCGCCGATGACGGCACGGTGACGCGCGAGCGTCGATCGGTCGCCGTCAGCCAGGTGCATGACCTGACGGTCACCCTGGACGGCTGCCACCACCTCGATGACGTCCGCCAGCGGATCGCGATGACGATCGCCCCGCTCGCCGGCTCGGTGCGCGTGATGCTCAGCGGCGAGGTGCCACCCGAGCTGCCGGTGGATCCGCGAGCGCTGACCGAGCTCGGCGAGCACCTCGACGGCTTCGTCGTGCGAAGCGCCGCCCTCCTGCCCTCCTACGACCTGGAGGCGATTCACGCCGAGGCGACGGTGCGCGGCCAGTTCGCGCGCGACACCCTCGCGATCACCGATGACGACCGTCGCCGCAAGGTGCTGATCACCGGCTTGCGCGCCCTTGAGGGTCGCGCGGACCTCGAAGTGGCCTGAGCATGTGGATCGAGCGGGTGATCGCCCGCGCCTTCGGCCCCCTCACCGACGAGACCCTCGAGCTGGGCGAGGGGATGACTGTCATCGGCGGCCCGAACGAGGCCGGCAAGACGAGCTGGCACGCCGCCACGCGGCTGGCTTTGACCGGGGTTCGCCGCGGGCCGGGACGCACGAAGGAGACGGCGGCGGTCATCGAGCGCCACCGCCCCTGGGATTCGCCCGAGCGCTGGGAGGTGGAGGCTCGCCTGCACCTGGCCGACGGCCGCACCGTCGACATCAACCAGGACCTTGCCGGACGGATCCAGTCCCGTGCGCGCGACGTGGTATTGGGCGACAACGTCTCGATGGAGATCATCAACGAGGGGACGCCGGACGCGACCCGCTGGCTCGGCCTCGATCGCGAGTCGTTCGCATCGGTCGCCGCCGTCAGCCAAGCCCAGATCATGGCCGTGGCCGATAGCGCAGGCTCCCTGCAGGACCATATGCAGCGCGCCGCCGCCACCCATGGAACCGATGCGACCGCGGCCGAGGCGATCGAGCGGCTCAAGGTTTTCCGCCGCGAGGCCGTCGGAGCGGTCCGTGTCGGAGCCACCGGGCCGATGTGGGCTGCCATGCGCGAGCAGGAGGCAGCTGAATCGGCGTTGGCCGAGGCGCGCCGCATCCATGCCGACTACCTCGACCGGGAGGCGAGGCTCGAAGATGCCTCGCGTGCTCACCTCGCCGCGTGTCGCCAGCTGGCTGCAGCTGAAGCGGGACTGGCCCGGCGCGAAGCCGATGACCTCGCGGCGCGGGCAGCGCGGGCGACGGTCCTGGCGGCGGCACACCCTGAGCCACCGGCCGCTCTGGCGAGCCGCGACGAGCTGGCCGACGAGGTGGCGGCTGCGCTCGAGGCGTGGCGTCGACGTCCTGCACCGGTCACGCTCACCGGACCGTCCGCCGCGGCGCTGCAGGCCCGGCTCGCCGCACTGCCGACCGTACCCGACGGAGATCGCCGGCCGGACCGATCTGTCATCGACGCCGCCCGGGCGCTCGACCTCGCCGAAGAGGCGCTCCGTCTCCACGTCGAACCGACGGAGATCCCAGCACCGTCGTCCAGGCCCTCGACACCTGGAGCCTTGCCATGGCCTTCGCTCCTCGTCGCGGCCGGCGTCGGCGTTGCGGGGCTGGTCCTCATCACCCTCGGCCAGGCCCTTCCGGGCATCGCACTGGCCGCGGTTGCGCTCGTGATCGCGACGTGGGCCTGGTCGAGCCGCCGAACCGCCGCTGACCCTGGATCGAATCCGGGCGTGGCCGCTGACCAAGAGGCCAGATCGGATCGCCTGCGAGAGGCGATTCGCCTGGGCGAGGGCCAATTGCGCGCGACACTGGCAGCCCGCGGAGCGGCTGCTGACGGTGAGCTGCGCGCGGCCACCGCGGCCTACGAGACTGCCTGCGCCGAGCGTGACGATCTCGCTCGCGCATCGGCGGGGTCGGAGGGCCTCCAGCGCGCGATCGAGGCGCGCCTGACTGCCGAAGAGGGCGCGGAGCGCGCCGTCGCGGCGGCCGCCGCAATCGAAAGCGCGCTTCGCGAGGCCGCGCGGCTCATCGGCGAGCAGAGTGAAGGGGCGCCCGACTCACTGGCTGCCGGCCTCGCCGCGTGGCAGGGACAGCGGGTCGAGATCGCCCGTGCCAGCGAGGTCGCGATCCGGGAATGGCAGGAATTGCAGGGACTCCTGGCGGGCAGGAGCCTGGTTGATCTCCAGGAAGAGTCCGCTCGGCGCGATGAAGCGGCAACCGGGCTGCTCGCCGTGGCCGGCGAGCAGGTATCTCTCCCCGCGAAGGCGGACTCGAGTGCTGCGGTCGCATCTGCCCGTTCCGACGCGTCGCGGGCCAAGGAGGCCGTTGACGCGCTCACCGGGGAGCTTCGCCTGCTGGCCACCACGCTGCCTGACGTGGCCGAGGCGGAGGAGCGCTCGGACGCGGCGCGCACCGAGCTGGCGCGTGTCCAGGAGCTGGCTGCGGTGATCGACGAGACGCTCGCCCTCCTCGAGGCCGCCGAACGGCGGGTCCACCGCGACCTCGCGCCGATCCTCACCGAGTCCGTCCAGCGCCACCTGTCGGCGATCACCGGCGGCGCCTACGTGGAGGTGGGGATGAACCCGCGGGACCTCTCCGTCGACGTCAGGGAGGCCCGCACCGGCCAGTGGCGCGACGCTCGCTTGCTGTCGGAGGGGACCCGTGAGCAGATCTACCTGCTGCTGCGGGTGGCGATGGCCGAGCACCTGGTCACCACCGACGAGCGGGCTCCGCTCCTCCTCGATGAGGTGACGACCCAGTCCGACCCGGAGCGCAAGCGCAGGATCCTGGAAGTGCTCCACGCGCTGAGCGCCGACCGGCAGGTGATCCTCTTCAGCCACGATGCGGAGGTCGTGGACTGGGCCAGCTCATCCCTTGCCGAGCCGCGGGACAGGCTTGTCCGGCTGGTGGCTCCGGCCACGACTCCACTGGCTGAGGCCGCTAACCGCTGATCCGGCGCTCGACTGGTAGGATTCGGCCCACCTTCATCCGGCCCCGCACCAGTGACCGATGCCCAACGACCGGCTCCCGACACCCGAACGCGTCCTGGTCGTCGCCGCGCATCCAGACGACATCGAGTTCGGCGCGGCGGGGACGGTCGCACGCTGGATCGACGAGGGGGCCAGGTTGCAGTACCTGCTGATGACGCGCGGCGACAAGGGGAGTGACAACGCGGCCACGGACCCGGTCGCGCTGGCCAGCCTGCGAGAGGGAGAGCAGCGGGCCGCGGCCGCCGAGATCGGCGTCACCGACGTCGAGTTCCTGGGCGAGCCGGACGGCCAGGTGGAGCCCAGCCTGCGGCTCCGCGAGCGGGTCACCCGCGCGATCCGAGCCTTTCAGCCCGAGATCGTAATGAGCCACGACCCGACCGTCCTGTTCGTGAACAACGAGTGGATCAACCATCCCGACCATCGGGCGGTCGGGACGGTGGTGGTGGACGCCGTCTTCCCGACCGCGCGCGACCCGCTCAACTTCCCGGAGCACCTCGCCGCAGGCCTCGCTGCCTGGAAGGTGGCCGAGCTCTTCCTGTGGAGCACCAACGAGGCAAACCAGCTGGTGGATATCGGAGACACGCTTGAACGCAAGATCGCGGCCCTGGCGCATCACGCCAGCCAGTTCCGCGACTTTGGCGAGACCGCTCGATGGCTGCGCCGGGGAGCCGAGGAGCTGGGTGAGCGGGCCGGCTACCCCGCGGCGGAGGGCTTTCGCCGGGTGATGCTCGCCCGATGATCCGCTCGCGCGTCACGATGCGCCTCGCCATGCTCCTGCTCACCGCGACAGTCCTGGCGGGATGCGCACCAACGCCGCCCGAGCCGAGCCCGAGCGCCGGGCCATCGGCTACAGCAGCCCCACGCGACCCGGAAGCCGACGCCGCCGGCCTCGTTGCGCGTCAGTTCGTGGCCGAATGGAGCGAACGGCGCTACGAACAGCTGATCGATCTTGTTGCCGTGCAGGACCGCAAGCGGTACATCCCCGCGGTCATCATTCGCCTGCTCCGCCAATTCGACGAGCTGGCCGGTGTGACCAGCATGGTTGGGGAGACCGGTCCCCCGATCCGCAGCAGCGCTCACCCGGACGTCCCGGCCGAAGGCCCGGTCCCCGCTTTCGCGGTCCATTTGAGCCTCACCTTCCAGACGGACCGATTTGGCACGGTGGCCATTCGCACACGGCTGCTGCTCACCCGGGGGCCGCAGGGATGGGAGGCGCGCTGGAGCCCGTCGCTCCTCTTCCCGGCCCTCGGTGACGGAGACGCCCTGGCGCTGCAGCGCACCGCCGCGCCGCGCGGCCGCATCGTCGGCGTCGCCGGCACGATCTGGGCGGAAAACCGTGAGGACGGGGCGCGCGTGTATCCGCAGGAGTGGCTCGCTGGGCAGACGGTCGGCTACGTAACTCCGGTGACTGCCGCTGAGCTGGCAACACTGCCACCAACGGGGGACTACCAGGTGGGGGAGGCGATGGGACGCAGCGGCCTCGAGCAGGGGGCGCAGCGGCTGTTGCGGGGAAGGCCGGGAGTTGCCCTGGCGGCTGTGCCACGCACCGGGGACCCGGTACCCCTTCTGACACGGTCAATGGTTCCTGGCGCCGACGTGACGATCACCATCCGTCCGGACCTTCAGGCCACGGCCCAGGCCGCCCTGGCCCCGTACGCTGACGCGGCCACTGCCGTGCTCGATCCGAAGTCCGGCGACGTCTGGGCACTCGCATCGGCGCCTGCCTTCAACCCGAACGCGATGACCCTGGGCACAACCCTCGCCGGTCAGCCTCTGCCAACTCCCATCGAAGGCGCGTCATTGAACAAGGCGACGCTCGCCGCCTACCCGGCCGGCTCGTCATTCAAGCCCTTCACCCTGCTGGCCGCGCTGGAGACCGGGGTGGCGACGCCTACGACCCGCATGTCCTGCTTCGGCACCTGGACCTACAGCGGATTCACCTTCCACAACTATCTGGATCACACCCTGGGCGGGAGCGTGTCGCTCGAGGAGGCGATGGCCTTCAGCTGCAACACCACCTACATGCCGCTTTCGATCAGGGTCTGGGACGCAGACCAGACGGCGCTCCCCGACCTGGTCGCCGAGTTCGGGTTCGGCGTCTCGACCGGCATCCTCCACCTTGCGGACAACCCCGGCATCCTCCCGAATGCAAGCTACTTCTCCCTGACCCCTCGGGGCGGCGGCCAGATCAGCCCGTACGGGCCCTTCGACCAGATCCAGCTCGCCATCGGACAGGGCAGCTTCCTTGGCACTCCCCTCCAGCTGGCCAACGCCTACGCGGCGTTCGGGAATGGAGGCACGCTGTGGGTACCGCGCCTAGTGACGCTCGTCACGCGACCCGATGGAGTGGTCCTCGAGCGCAACGAGCCCCGCGCGGCGCGCCAGGTGAACGTAAAGCCCGAGAGCTTCGCCTATTTGACGAAGACGCTGCGCGCGGTGATCACGCTTCCCTACGGCACTGCTCACCGCGCCTTTGCCGGATTCCCTATCCCGGCTGCCGGCAAGAGTGGAACCGCCGAGACCGGCACGCCCAGGCCAGATGCGTGGTTCCCCGCGTACGCGCCGGCGAGCAACGCCGAGATCGCCGCCGCCACCGTGCTGGTCCACGTCAGGCTGGCGACAGGCGGCACTGATGCCGCCCCACTCGTCCGGCGCGTGATGTCCACGTACTTCTACGGACCGTGAGGTCAGTCCGACGACCGGCTTGGCTGGCCTCGCAACAGCCTGCGCCGGCCGCCGGCCTGCCCTGACCGTCCGGAGCCGCACCGCACAGTGGGCGTCACCGGCGGTTACCATCTGCGCATGAAGTGGTGGACCTGGCTGGCGCTCGCGGTTGGTGCATACCTGGGCAGCGTCGCCATGTTGATGCTGACGGCTCCGCTCGCCTGGACGTCAGGGCCGGAAAGTCCGCTGCCGGCGGCCGCGTACATCGCATCAATGCTCCTTGTCTTTCTCATGGCACCGCTCTTGGCCGGTGCCGGACTGATCAGCCTTTTGCGCAGCGCACGCCGGCAGCCTCGCTGAACGTATCCCGCTCCCTCCCGTTGCTTTGACACCTACTCTCCGCGACGGATACCATCGGTGCGCCGCTCACTCGCCTCGGCAACTCGTGGTGGAACCCGCTCTACGACGGTGCCAGTGATCTCCGCCAACGCCATTCCACTGAGGTTCCAGACCGCCGAAGTCGGCGTCGACTGGCTTCAGTGCAACATCGAATGCCAGGAAGGTTGCCCGGTCAACACGAATTGCCGTGGCTACCTGATGCTTGCCGCCGAGGGGCGCTTCGAGGAGGGCTACATCCTGGCGCGCGACCCGAACCCGGTCGCCGCCATCTGCGGCTACGTGTGCAGCGCGCCCTGCGAGAAGGCCTGTCGACGGGCTGACATCGACAAGCCGCTCTCGATCCGCGCCATGAAGCGCTTCCTGGTCGACTGGCACTACAGCAACAACATGCCGGACAACATCGTGACCGCCTCCCCGACCGGCAAGACCGTGGGCGTCATCGGCGCCGGCCCGGCCGGGCTGACCGTTGCCAAGGAGCTGGCCAGCTACGGCCACAAGGTCGACATCTACGAGGCGCTGCCGTCGGGTGGCGGAACCTGCCTCATCGGCGTGCCGGCGTTCCGGCTTCCAAGGGACGTGATCGAGCTGGACGTCAGCTGGGTCGCCAAGCACGGCGTGGACTTCCACTACAACGTCGAGGTCGGCCGCGACATCACCCTCGACCAGCTGCGGGAGCGGCACGATGCGGTGGTGGTGTCGGCCGGGTGCATGTACCCCGTCGCCATGAACGTCCCCGGCGAGGAGATCGACGGCGTGATCTACGGCGTCGACTTCCTGAAGCGCGCCAACCTGGGCGAGGAGCAGTGGGTCGGCGAGCACGTCGTGGTGGTGGGTGGCGGCTATACCGCCATGGACTCCTCGCGCACCGCGCTGCGAATCGGCGCCAAGACCAGCACCATCGTCTACCGCCGCGGCCCGGAGGAGATGGTGGTCGACGAGGAGGAGCAGCACGAGACCCGCTTCGAAGGGGTCCGCTTTGAGTTCTTCTCGTCGCCGGTCGAGATCGTCGAGAAGGACGGCAAGGTGGCCGGGATCACCTTCCAGCGGACGCGCCTCGGCCCACCGGATGCCAGCGGCCGGCGCAGCCCGGAGCCGATCCCCGGCAGCGAGTTCACGATCCCCTGCGACATGGTCATCCCGTGCACCAGCCAGGCGTCCGACAACAACGTGCTGGGCGAGTACGGCGCCAAGCTGAACCGGCACCTGGGAGTGACCGACACGCGCGAGTTCGTGCCGGGCGGATCGGTCTCGTCGTGGCGGACTCCGCCGCTGAACGGGACCACGCCGGTGGGCCCCGATGGCAAGAAATACAACGCCCTCCAGTTCGAGCTCAGCCGCGGCAACGTGGTGGCCGAGCCGGACACCTTCCAGACCAATGTCGAGGGGATCTTCGCCTGCGGCGACTTCGTGACCGGCCCCGCCACCATCATCGAGGCGGCGGGGCGTGGCCGCCGCACGGCGCGAGCGGTCGACCGCTGGCTCCTCGGCGTACGCGGCGAGGAGCTGGTCGAGCTGCCGGTGATCAACCGCGCGGTGGTGACCCAGGTGCTCGAGCACGACATGCCGGACAAGTACGAGGCGATCCAGCGCCAGCACATCCCGATGGCGCCGCCGGAGCTGCGACGCGACTTCACCAGCCTGGTGGAGGTCGGCTATGACACGCGGAGCGCCATCGCCGAGGGGCAGCGCTGCCTGCAGTGCAACCACAACATCAACATCGATGGGCCCCGCTGTATCCTGTGCGGGCTCTGCGCCGATGTCTGCCCCGAGGGCGTGATCTACATGATCGACAAGGCGCAGGTCGGCGGCGACGACCCGGAGATCGACCTCTTCCAGTCGTGGCCGCGCGGGATTGCCATGATCATCGACGAGGAGCGCTGCATCCGTTGCAACCTCTGCGTCGAGCGGTGTCCGACCAACTGCATCACGATGGACCGACTCGAGCTCGAGCGGCTCACGCCTGACGGGAAGGTGCTCTTGGAGAGCTACAAGGACAACGTGCTGGGTCAGATCGGCCAGGAGGCCGGCATGGCGGTCCAGCGATGACCTTCCCCGGCCCCGGCGACCTCATGCGGGTCGTCAGGGAGTCGTCGGTGTGGCGCAGCCTCTTCCGCCAGCCGTATCCCACCACCAGCCGCACTCGCGCCCTGGCGGTCATGAACAACGTCTTCCTGCACCTCCACCCGGTTCGGGTCAAGAAGCATGCGGTGCGCTACACCTACACCTTCTGCCTCGGCGGGGTCAGCTTCTTCCTCTTCTTGGTGCTGACCGTGACGGGCGTGTACCTGATGTTCTTCTACGTGCCGTCGGTGACCCGCGCCTACCAGGACATCCTCTCGATCGAGAACTCGGTCGCCTTCGGCACGTTCGTGCGCAACATGCATCGCTGGGGCGCACACCTCATGGTGCTGACCGTCTTCCTGCACATGATCCGGGTCTTCTACCACGGTGCCTACAAGCCACCACGCGAGTTCAACTGGGTGATCGGCGTCGTCCTCCTCTTCTGCACCCTGTGGCTCAGTTTCACCGGCTACCTCCTGCCCTGGGACCAGATCGCGTTCTGGGCGATCACGGTCGGCACCCAGATGGCGACCTACGCGCCACTGCTCAGCCAGGAGTCGAGCTTCATCCTGCTCGGAGGCGTGGAGGTCGGTCAGGGGACGCTGATCCGGTTCTACGTCATGCACGTCATCGCCTTCCCGCTGATCGTCGCCATCCTCCTGGTCGTCCACTTCTGGAGGATCCGGAAGGACGGCGGCGTCTCGGGCCCCGTCTGAAAGGCGCAGTGAACCGATGACGATCGAGAAGCGGCCGAACGCCACCGCTGACAAGACCGCCCCCACCCAGGCGCCGCGCCTCCCGGCGGTCGAGCGCGACCGTGGGCCCAAGCTCCCCGGCCCGCCCGGCGTGCCGGGTACCGAGCGCTTCCGCCTGCTGGCCTACGTCAAGCAGGAGTCGATGGTTCGCGTCGACAAGAGGCCCGATGAGACCGTCCTGACCTGGCCGCACCTGCTGCGCGCTGAGTTCCTGATGGCGCTGCTGATCAGCGTTCTGCTCGTCGTGGCCTCGGTCTTCATCCACGCGCCGCTGGAGGAGATGGCGAACGCCGGCGTCACCCCGCACGTCGCCAAGGCCCCGTGGTACTTCCTCGGCCTGCAGGAGCTGCTCTCGTACTTCAATGCCACCGTCGGCGGCGTCCTGCTGCCGACCCTGTACCTGGTCGGGCTGGCCGTCATTCCGTACATCGACCGCTCGCCCTACAAAGCAGCTCGCGACCGCAAGACGGCCTGGGTCTTCTTCCTGTCGCTCATGGTCGGCGGCCTGCTGATCACGCTCATCGGCTCCTTCTTCCGCGGCCCCGGCTGGAACTGGGTCTGGCCGTGGGATGGGCTCTACTTCACCCTATGAGCCACCTTCCTACCTACGGCGAGGTCCCGGCGGCTCCGGTCGGGGAGATGAGCCGGCGCAGCTTCATGCGCCGCATCCTCTGGGTGGGAACCGGCATCCTGTCGATCGAGTTCCTGGCCGGCAGCGTCAACTTCCTGTGGCCGAACGTGCGCAGCGGGCTGGGCGGCAAGTTCACGATCGGCTCCGCGGCCGACATCGCCGGCACGCAGCCGACCTGGGCCAGCGGACAGCCGTTCGGCTTCAGCAAGGCTCGCATCTTCTTCATCAACGTGCCGGCGTCGGAGTCCATGGTCAGCGGCACCAACGAGACGGTCGCGGACCCCGGAGACAATGTGCTGGCCCTGTACCGGAAGTGCCCGCACCTGGGCTGCAACATTCCGCCGCTGTGCGATCAGAGCCTCTGGTTCGAGTGCCTGTGCCACGGCAGCAAGTACAACATCATTGGCGAGAAGCGCGCGGGACCGGCGCCGCGCGGGATGGATCGCTTCGAAGTGACCTTGACCGCGGGCGTCTACGAGGTCGACACCAGCGCGATCGTGGCCGGACCGCCGATCGGCACCGCTACCTTCGACAACCGCAACACCGACAATATCCCGCACTGCGCGGCCTGATCGATGCGCATCAAGACCCTGGGGATCGTCCTGATCAGCGCCCTGTCGCTGTTCACCGCCTTCTACTGGCTGACCGATACCGCCCGTCGCGAAGACGAGTACCAGACCCAGAACGAGGAGCTCGTCGCGTACGGGGAGGAGATGTTCGGGCCCGTCACGCCGGAGAACGACCATACGGCCGACTGCGCCGCCTGCCACGGGCCGGACGGGACGGGCGGTGAGGTCGGAACGACCGGGCGGCTTGCCCCCAACCTCCATTCGAAGAGCATCTACGAGAAGCTCAAGGCCCAGGCCGGCGGATCATTCACCGAGATTCGCAAGCCCGGCGACCCGCCCGACTACGTCAACCTGGTGATCCGCTTCGGCGGGGTGGTCGTGTCCGGTGACGTCAACTCGCCGATGCCTGCCTGGAGCACGGAGGTCGGCGGGGCGCTGACCGTCAACCAGATCGACGCGCTCACCGCGCTGGTCGAGACGTGGGCGCTGGAGGCCGGGTCTCAGCCGGACGAAGAGATCCCGAACACGGTCGAAGCGGGCCAGAAGGTCTACGTCGACGCCGGCTGCGGAAGCTGCCACGCTGCGGACCTGTCGGGCGGGGTCGGGCCGAGCCTGCTCAACATCGGCAACGAGCCGGTCACCGACCTGCCAACGCCGATCAGCCACCTCGACCAGCTGGAGGCGGACTATCTCGCCGATCCCACGAACTTCCTGGAGCGCTGGATTCGTGACTCCGCGGTGAACTACAACGACGGCATCGCCACCGGCATGCCGGTGCATCCGGAGGGGAGAATCAGCGCATCGGCCATGCAGGCGCTGATCACCTTCCTGCTGAGCCAGAAGCAGTGAGCCGTTCGTGAGCAGCGCGTACAGCGTCCCGCCGCGGCGCGACCTGATTTCCCGCGTTGCGCGCGACATCGATGACTTCATGAGCTGGATGCTCTACGGCAGCGAGACCTGGCTGGTGGCGCTGCTCAAGGGCGTGCCGCTCTTCCTGTTCATCTACTTCGTGCTCGGCTACATCCCCAACTACGCCAACACCATCACCACCCTGTACCTGGGCTTCGACCCGGACGTCGGCTTCCTGGTGGCGGTGGTGCTGATCGGCGGGCCGACCTTCACCCTGCTCCTCATCCTCGCCCTGTGGACCCAGGCCGCTCGCGGCCGTCGCGGCTTCGCCTGGTCGCTGATCCGCTTCCTGGACTTCCTGCAGTACGTGGCGCTGGTGCTCCTGATCATTCCGTTCATGCTCTTCAACCTCGCCGGCGGCAGCCTGATCCCTCTAGCGTTCAACCTCCAGGCGCTGGCGCTGGGTGCCATCGCCGCCGGCGGAGGGGCGATGGGGCTGGCCTACCTCTATTTCGAGTACCGCCGCATCACGCGACGTGAGGCCCAGGCTGCAGCGGCAGCCGCAGCCGCCTGGAGATCCGGCGGCTAGTCCGCCCACCGCCATCCCGAGGCTGCTGCTCGCCCATCTCGCCTGGTCGCTGGTCATCGCGGTCGGCGCGGGTGCGCTCATCGGCATTGAGCTGGCATCGCCCTGCCCACCCGGAGGACCGCTTGCGCTGGGCGACTGCGTCACGCTCCGGCCTTTCACGCTTGGCGTGCTGGGGCTCGGCGCCGCCCTGTACGTCGGTGGCCTGACGGCGGTCCTGGCCTGGGTGACGGGCCTCGCGCGACGCGGCGTGGCCGACGCGACCGCCGCTCGAGACTGGTACCTGCTGGCCGTCGCGGTGGGCTTGCCAATCGCGCCCCTCCTCGCCTTCACCATCGTCTCGGCGCTCCGCTAGCATGGCCGCATGAGCGTGGCCAGCGCGCACGACCTGCTTGGCGGCCTGGACGGCATCGCCCGTGTCCAGGGAACCCGCCTCCTCGTTGACGACGACACGCGCTTCCGGGGCGAGTCGATCGACGGGCTCGTCGAGGATGCCGTCTTCAACCCGGATGAGGCGGTCCGCGACTCTGCGCGCTGGCTCATCTGGAGCGCGTCGCAGTCGCTCGGCTGCGGGTCGGCCAGCATCCACGAGCTGTACATGGCCCGCGGGCGCGGCGAGTTCCCCGCCACCAAGTTCACAGTGCCGGCAATCAACGTTCGAGCCGCCGCGTACCTGACCGCACGTCAGGCCTTCGCGGTCGCGCTGGAGCGTGACGCGGGTGCGGTCATCTTCGAAATCGCCAAGTCCGAGATGGCCTATACCGACCAGCGCCCCGCCGAGTACACCGCGGTCATCCTCGCCGCCGCCATCCGGTCGGGCTGGATCGGCCCCGTGTTCCTCCAGGGCGACCACTTCCAGTTCAACGCCACCAAGTGGGCGGCCGACCCGGGAACGGAGATGTCCGGCCTCAAGCAGGTCACCAGCGAGGCGGTGGCGGCCGGCTTCTGCAACATCGACATCGACAGCAGCACGCTTGTCGACCTCTCCCAGCCGACCGCTTCCGCTGAGCAGCTCGTGAACGTGGCCAACACGGTCGAGCTGACCGCGCTGGTTCGCGCAATCGAGCCAGAGGGCATGACCATCAGCATCGGCGGCGAGATCGGTGAGGTCGGGAAGGCCAACTCGACTGAAGAGGAGCTGCGCGCATACCTGGACGGCTATTTCGGGATGCTGCACGGCTCGGGTCTGGCCGGGATCAGCAAGGTGAGCATCCAGACCGGGACCAGCCACGGCGGCGTGGTTCTGCCCGACGGCAGCGTGGCACAGGTCAAGATCGACTTCGACACCATGAAGCGCCTCTCCACCGTAGCTCGCGACGAGTACGGTCTGGCCGGCGCCGTCCAGCACGGGGCGAGCACCCTGCCCGAGGACGCGTTTCACCACTTCCCGGCCAACGGCACGGCCGAGATCCACCTGGCGACCGGCTTCCAGAACATCCTGTACGACGGCGACGGACTGCCCCATGCACTCCGCGCCGAGATGATGGCCTGGTGCCTCGCCAACTGTGACGACGAGCGCAAGCCCGGCGAGACCGATGAGCAGTTCCTGTACAAGACGCGCAAGAAGGCGATCGGGCCGTTCAAGCGGGCGCTGTGGTCGCTGCCGGCCGATGCGCAGGAGCAGATCGGCGCGAATCTTCGCGCCAAGTTCGGGCTCCTCTTCGACAAGCTCGGGATTGCCGGCACCCGCTCACTGGTCGACCGCTTCGTCCCGATCCCCGATCTGCCGCGCCCCCTGCCGTCGGCGCTGGGCGGTGGCCAGGAGCGGGCCGTGGTCGCCGGGGCATCGGTCTTCGAAGACGACGGTTCCGGGGAGTAGGCCGATGGGCAGCATGCAGCGCAAGTCCCTGGACATGCCCGACGAAACGCGGACGATTCCCAACGGTCGAACGGATATCTGGAACCTGGGCGACTTCGTGGTCGGGCGCATCACCTTTGAGCCCGGCTGGCGATGGTCGAAGGACGTCAGGCCGATTGCCCAGACCGAGTGGTGCGAATACCACCACCTCGGCCTGATCATCGAGGGGACGCTGCACTACATCACCCCCGAAGGGTTGGAGATGGAGGTCAGCCCGGGGATGCTGTTCGAGATCCTGCCCGGCCACGACGCCTGGGTTGTGGGTGACGAGCCGGTGATTCAATACGACTTCGCCGGGATGCGCACGTTTGCCCTGCCTGCGGCGGGACGCAGCGAGCGGATCCTGGGCACGCTGGTCGCCACCGACATCGTCGACTCCACGGCGACCGCCGAGCGCGTCGGTCCGGCTGCCTGGCGCACGACGCTGGCCGAGCTGAACGCCGATAGCCGACGCCAGATCGACAAGTTCCGCGGCAAGGTGGTTGCCAATACCGGCGACGGGCTGATCGCCCTCTTCGACGGTGCCGAGCGCGCGGTCCGCTGCGGGGCGGCGACCAGCGAGCTGGCCGCTCAGTTGGGGTTGCGGTTGCGCTGCGGGGTGCACACCGGCGAGGTGGAGCTCATCCCCGACAACGTTCGCGGGGTGGCCGTTCACATCGTAACCCGGGTCATGGCGCTCGCCGCCCCGGGCGAGGTGCTGGTTTCGGGCACCACGCACGAGCTGGTGGCGGACTCAGACCTGCGGTTCGACGATCGCGGGACTCACGAGCTGAAGGGCGTCACCGGCGCGCGCCAGGTCTGGGCGCTCGCCTCAAGCTAACGAGGGCTACCTGGCGCCACTTACCAATGACACCGGTACATCCGCGCTTTTGCAGGGGTCCATGCGTCGCGTTACCAATGTGACTGGTGCGCGCGTGCATCCGGCAGGCTCAGAGCCGGTTCAGAGGCGCGGCATCCGGATTGACGCGCCGATGTACCAATGGAGTTGGTATGAAACGCGGGCAACGAAAAAGCCCCAGCGTCCATTACCACTTATGAGTAGTAACCATCCACGGCACGAAGAAGCCCCGGCTTTTGGGCCGGGGCTTTTGGGCGCGAGAGAGGAGAGAGGACTAGTGGCAGCCGCCTGCCTTGGCGGGGGAGCCATCGGTGTTGAAGGACTGCCCGCACGAGCAGCTGCTCACCGCGTTTGGGTTGTTGATCGCGAATCCGGAGCCCATCAGCGAGTCGACATAGTCGATCTCCGCGCCGGCCACGTGCTGGGCGCTGAAGGCGTCGATCACGATCGGCACGCCGGCGTGGTCCTCGACCCGATCGTCCTCGGCGATCTTGTCGTCGAAGGCCAGGCCGTAGCTGAAGCCCGAGCATCCGCCGCTCTTCACGAAGAGGCGCAGAGCCGCATCGGCCTTGCCTTCGCGTGATCGCAGCTCCTGCACCTTGACGGCGGCGGCGTCGGTCATGCTGACCAGCAGCTCAACGGCTTGTGCGGGGGCGGCCGGCGGAGCCGATGGTGCTGTCTGCGGCGTCGATTCGGTCATTGTCATGGGATCGGTCTTCTCCTCTGGCGCGGTGTGCGCCGCGTCGCTCGGAAAGTTCGCTTCGAAAGTATAGCAGCGGTGCCTGTCATGACCGCAATGGCCCGATCGGGGGAGGGTCGCGTCACCCCACTGCCGGTGCCAGTTCCTCACGTGCTGCCGCCGCGAGCTCCTCGCGATTCACTCCCATCCGATCCAACGCTCTGACCATCGTCCCGCGCCCGGTCTCCGTGATGGCGAGCACGACGTGTGCTCCCAGGAGGCGCCTTGGCTTCGAGGCCTTGCTCAGTTCGACGGCTCGGCGGAACGCCGCCTGTGCGGATGGCATCGAATGGAAGACGCCCCGCGGCTCGGGCGCGGGCACTACGGGCCCGTCCCCGTCCACCTGGATCCCGACGGCACGCAGCGCGTCGGCATGCTGGCCTGCAATCGCTGCCTCCAGTCCATCGGGGTCAGCACCCAGGCGCTCAAACGCTTGACGAGCGGTGCCATCGGGCAGGGCCAGAGCGGAGAGCAGGAGATGCTCCGGCCCGGGCAGTGCTTCGCCTGACTCGTTGGCCAGGCGCTCGGCTCCCTCGAGCAGCTGTCGAATGGTCTGAAACTCGTTCATGAGTCTGCCAACCGGCATGTTGTCTCCTTTCAGCCCGGCCCGCGGCGTGGGCGAGCGTGGCGCTTGTGCGCTGCTTGTCGTGTGACCCCGAGGGCCTCGGCGATCTGCGCCCAGGTCCACCACTGCTCCACGGCGCGCGCCACGGCGGCGCGCTCCAGCTGCTCGGCGAGGCGGCGGAGGGAGACCACGGCCGCGAGTGCCTCGGCGGGGTCGTCGGCTGAGGGAATCTTCAGCACGTCGTTCACGCGTCAACCTTCGTTGACAGCACCACGATCTGTCAACCCCGGTTGACAGGCGCAACCCTCGCGCCCGCGACCGCATAAGTACACTCATCTCCCACCTCGCAACGAGGCATGACGCGTGAAGCTTGCCAGCCGCATGGAGCGGATCGGGACCGAGACCGCCTTCGAGGCTGCTGCGCGCGCCCGGGCGCTGGAGGCGACCGGACGGGACGTGATCCACCTGGAGATCGGCGAGCCGGACTTCGACACCCCGCGCCACGTCAGCGAGGCCGCGAGCCACGCCCTCCTCGACGAGAAGATGACCCACTACACCGCGGCGACCGGGATCGCGCCGCTGCGAGCGGCGATCGCCGCCGACGTCAAGCGCTGGAAGGGGATCGAAGCGACGGCCGACCAGGTGGTGGTCACCCCCGGCGCCAAGCCGATCATGTTCTACGCCATGCTCGCCCTTATCAACGAGGGCGACGAGGTCATCTACCCCAACCCCGGCTTCCCGATCTACGAGAGCATGGCCAGGTACGTGGGCGGGGTGGCCGTGCCGGCGCCGCTGCGCGAGTCGAACGACTTCCGGATGGACGTCGCCGAGGTGGCATCCCTGGTGACCGATCGAACCCGGATGATCGTCACCAACTCGCCCCACAACCCGACCGGCTCGATCCTCACCCAGGAGGACGTGCGCGAGATCGCGCGAATCGCGGTCGAGCACGACCTGGTCGTCCTGGCCGATGAGATCTACGGCCGACTCCAGTACGAGGGCGAGCCGCTTTCGATTGCGACGCTCCCCGGCATGGCGGAGCGAACGATCACGCTGGATGGCTTCTCCAAGACCTTCGCCATGACCGGCTGGCGGCTCGGCTACGGGATCGTGCCCGACTGGCTCCTGCCATCGTTCAGCCGCCTCGTGATCAACAGCGTCAGCTGCACCAACGCCTTTGCGCAGGCCGGCGCAGTCGCCGCACTCACGGGGCCGCAGGATGAGGCCGATGCGATGCGCGCCGAGTTCAACGCCCGGCGCTCGCTGATCATCGACGGCTTCAACGCCATCCCCGGCGTCAGCTGCGTCATGCCCCACGGTGCCTTCTACGCCTTCCCGAACTTGAGCTCGTTCGGTCGCAGCAGCAACGAGATCGCAGACCACCTGCTCTACGACGCGGGGGTGTGCGGCCTCTCCGGGACCTCCTTCGGCAAATTCGGCGAGGGCTACCTGCGCTTCAGCTACGCCAATTCGCGCGAGAAGATCACGGCCGCGCTGGAGCGGGTCGGCGAGTCGCTGGTCAAGCTGGAGCGGACCGGCGAGCTCGTCGGCGCATCGGCCTAGCCAGACCAATGACCACCATCCAGCAGCGGACGGCAGATCGCCTCTACGACGAGGCGGTCCCCTCGTTCGAGCAGTGGGACGCGGTCAGGGAGATCATCGACGAGGCGATCGACCTGGCGCTCAACTACCGCCAGAGTGGGCATCCCGGCGGCTCGCGATCGAAGGTCCACATGTTCCTGTCGCTGCTCCTTTCGGGCGCGATGCGTTGGGACATCCGCAGGCCCTGGCTCCCGTTCGCGGATCGGTTCGTCCTGTCGGCCGGCCACACCGTGCCGCTGGTGTACGCGACGCTGGCCGTGCTCAACGAGGTGCTGCGCGCCCGGGCCGAACGCGATCCGGACCCATCCTTCGCCTTCCCCGATGACGGCCGCTGGGCGCTCACCTGGGAGGACCTGCTCAAGCTGCGCCGCCGGGGCGGGCTCCCCGGCCACGCCGAGATGGAGGGCAAGACCCTCTTCATCAAGTTCAACACCGGGCCCTCCGGTCACGGCCAGCCGCCGTCCGCCGGAGAGGCCATCGCCCTGAAGCTGGCGGGCGCGGAGGAGGTCAAGGTCTTCACAGTCGAAGGCGAGGGTGGCCTGACTCCCGGCGCCAGCCACGAGACGCGAAACTCGGCCTGGGGGCTGGGGCTCAACAATCTCGTCTTCCTGCTCGACTGGAACGACTACGGGATCGACGACCCGGCCATCTCGAGCGTGGTCCCCGGCACCCCCGAGACCTGGTTCAACGCCTACTCCTGGCGCGTGACCGGGACCACGGAAGGCTCGGAGTGGGGACCTGTGACGCGCGCGGTGCTGGAGGCGGCGCGGGGCGAAAACCCGGATCGGGTCCCATCGGTCGCCTGGTTCAAGACCCGCAAGGGGCGCGGCTACGGCAAGTACGACAACAAGAGCCACGGCACGCCGCACCTCATGAACTCGCCCGAGTTCTGGGCCGTGCGCAAGGAGTTCATGGCCCGTCACGGAGTCGAGTACGCAGGAGTGGACGAGCCTGCCCCCACCGACGCGAAAGAGCAGCAGGCTCAGGCCCGTCACAACTTCGGGGTGGCGATGGGCGTCCTGCGCTCAAACACAGCGCTGGTTGACGCGATCAGCGACCGGCTGGTCGAGGTCGCCGGGCTGGTTCCCGATCACGTCGACGGCTTCAACCTGGGCGGCCGCGGCGCCGAGATCTTCGCCGACCCGCGCCTGACGGACGCGCAGGCATACCCAGCGGAGATGTGGAAGCCACCGGGCGAGAAGGCCGCGAACCGGTCCGCACTGGCCACCTGGGGCTCGTGGGTCAACGCCTACGCCAGGGCGAAATATGGCCGGCCGCTTTTCATCGTCTGTTCGGCGGACCTGGCCGAGTCGACCAACATCGCCGGCTTCGCCAAGGACTTCGGCGAGATGCCCGGCTGGGGCTGGTACCAGCGCGACACCAATCCGCGCGGCGCGCTGCTGCCACAGCAGATCACCGAGTTCACGAACTCCGGCGTGACGGTCGGGATCGCCACCGTCAACCTGGCGGATGACCCGATGTCCTCCTTCAACGGATTCTGGGCCGCCTGCTCGACCTACGGCTCCTTCTCTTACCTCAAGTACGGGCCGATGCGACTCTTCTCCCAGCTCGCCCAGGACTGCGAGCTGAAGGTCGGCAGGGTGATCTGGGTGGCCGGGCACTCCGGACCGGAGACTGCCGAGGACTCGCGGACGCACTTCGGCATCTACGAGACCGGGGTCACGCAGCTCTTCCCGGAGGGGCACGTCATCGATCTGCACCCCTGGGAATACAACGAGGTGCCGGTCGTCCTGGCCGCTGCGCTGGCGACCGATGTGCCGATCGTCGCTCTGCACCTGACGCGTCCGACGGTGGACATTCCGGACCGCGCGGCGCTTGGCATGGCGTCGCACTTCGAAGCGGCGCGCGGGGCGTACCTGCTCCGCGACGTGGCTGCTGGCACGCCGTCTGCCGGCACCGTCTACGTACAGGGCACGGTCACCACAGCCAACGTGGTGAAGACGCTGCCCGAGCTCGACAAGCGGGGCATCAACGTGCGCATCGTCGCTTGCATCTCTCCACAGCTCTTCCGTCGTCAGGAGGCGGCCTACCAGGCGAGCATCCGCTCGGACTCAGACAAGTGGAGCGGGATGGCCATCACCAACCGCGCCTTCAAGCTGATGACCGATTTCGTCGAAGGGCCGATCGCCAAGGACTACTCCCTCTCGTCGGACTGGGACAACCGCTGGCGCACCGGCGGCACGGTGGACGAGGTGATGGACGAGGCGCACCTGGGGCCGGGTCATATCCTCGCGGCGATCGAGCGATACGCAGCGGATCGTGAAGCGCGCCATGCGCGACTTCGTGAGATCGTGGCAGGTGTGGAACGGCTAGGCTGAAACGCGACATGAGCGAGACCCATCCGCACGCATACGAGCACCAGCGGCCGCGGCGGCCGACGCACCTGGCGCATCGCATGACGCCCCCACCTGCGCGCCCTGCCCCGCCGAACCTCCGGTACCTGCTCTACGTGGGGCTGGCGCTGACCACGGTGGTGGTGGCGCTGGCGGTGCCGTACATCATCGGCTACCTGCTCCAGCTGGTGACCGGCTAGGCCTTTACCGTCCAGACGAGGACGGTCTCGCCGGAGACCTTGACCTTCGGGCGCACCAGCGGCGGCAGGTCGATCGGGTAGGCCTGCGCGTCACCCCGGTAGCCGCGGCCGGACGACCAGCCGTCGGCGCCGTTGGCGAGTTGTCCGGCCAGGTTGAAGCTGGCGCCGTGGCAGGGGCAGCGCAGGTCCTGCCACTCCGGCCGATAGGCGAGGGTGCACCCCATGTGGGTGCAGACCGAGCTGAGCGCGCGGATGGTTCCTGCGTCATTGACGATATACCCGTCGAAGGCGGCGGTGCTGAATCGGACCGCGGCACCCTCCGGCAGGTCGGCCAGTGTGGCCACAGCGACCCACTGCCCGTCGCGCACCAGCGGACGGCCGTTGCCCGTCAGCGGCGCGGGGCCGGAGGGTCGCAGGACTGTGATGACGCCAGCGCCAGCCGCCAGGCCGGCGGCCGCTCCGAGCCCAACTCGCAGCACGTCGCGCCGCGTCAGCTGGATCCGATGAAGCGCAGCGCCAGCGGGCAGCGCCCAGCCCTGGACCGAGGTGATCCCGGCGTCCGCGTCGCGCATTCGCAGCCGCAGCTGCTCGACGAACGCGGGATCGGGCACGCCACGGGTGGGGTCGCCCGCGGCGGCCAGCTCGGCGGCCAGGCGGGCCATCGGCGCCTCGTCGCCGACGGCGCCATCAGGTGCGGGGCGCCCACCCTCGAGCAGGGTGTCGATGAAGCGATCGAGCGCCGCGGGCGCCTCGTTGCTTTCCTCAGCCATCGGTCTCCACCAGGAGCGCCGCCTTGCGCAGGGCGCGGTACTGCAGGACCTTGGCGTTGCCGTGGCTGATCCCCATCCGGCCGGCGGTCTCGGCCACCGACAGGCGATGCAGGAAGCGCAGCTCGAGGACCCGCGCGTACTGGTCGGGGAGCCGATTCAAGAGGCGTCGCACCGCCGTCTCCGCGCGGTCGGCATCGGCGTCGGCATGCGGGTTCGGCTGGGGCGTGACCGGTTCCCAGGCGCCGGCAACCTGCTCGACACCGATCTGCGGGAGGCGGTAGAACGCGCGCCAGTAGTCGGCCACGGCGTTCTGCGCGACGCGATACAGCCAGGCGGAGATCTGGGGCGTCGGCCGGTCGACGTCGAGCTGCTCGACGGCGCGCATGAACACCTGCCCGGTCAGGTCCTCGGCATCCGGACGGTTGCCCACCCGCGCGTAGATGAACCGGTGGATGGGGGTGACGTTCTCGTCGTAGATCGCCTCGAAGCGGGTGCGAGGATCGGGCTTCTGGTCAGGGGTGGCCATTCATCTCCGATACGCCGCGGGTTACGCGGCTAGGCGTCCCTCGGTCGAAGGGGAGCCAGGAGCGCGGCGATCTCCTCCAGGAAGATGGCATCGGTCTGGTCGTAGGCGCCCAGGTCATCGCCGTCGATGTCGATCTCACCGACCACCTGCCCGTCGGCAAAGATGGGGACCACGATCTCGCTTCGCGTGGTGCTGAAGCAGGCGAGATAGCGCGGATCGGCATCCACGTCGTCGACGATCACCGTCTGGCCCGATGCCGCGGCGGCTCCGCAGATCCCGACACCGATCGGGATGCGGGTGTGCTCGGTCGCCTCAGGACCGATCCACGGCCCCAGCACCAGTTCGGTGCCGTTGGGGTCGAGCCAATAGATGCCGACCCAGTCGTAATGCGCGAAGCGGTCGTGGAGCAGCTCCACCGCCCGCTGTGCGGCGGCCTCGGTGCCCGGGGCCTCGGCGATCGCGCTGCGGATCAGGTTGAGGGCGTCACCGTGCTCGGCGGGTCGCTCCTCGGCGACCGGATGGCTCATTGGCTCGCTGCCCAGCGATCGGCCCAGCGGTCGATCCCCACGATCGCGCGACGCAGGTCCGATCCCTTGGTGGTGAGGGAGTACTCGACCCACGGCGGCACCTCGGAGACCATGGTGCGGTCCACCAGGCCCTCGTCCTCGAGCAGCTTGAGGCGCTGTGAAAGGGTCGCAGAGTTGGCACCGCCGAGTGCGTCCTGCAGCTCGCAGAAGCGCTGCGTTCGCTCCCCGAGGACCCGCACGATGCGCATTACCCATTTCTGGCCGAGGACGTTGAGGGCGGCGGTCGCGGCGCCTTCGCTGCGCAGGGCAGCTGCGCGGCGCTCGGCGCGCGAGCGATGGGGCGCCCGGGGCGACGACGCGTGCAGCGAAGCGTGCGGGGCGGGGTCCATCATCAGGCGGCGGACGATAGCACCGCCCCCGTGGAGGGTCAATCGAGGCTAGGTCAGGGTGACGCCCGTTGACTGCCGGATGTAGTAGCCGGCCCAGGCGCCGGTGCTCATGAACAGGTATGGAGTGCCGTAGACGGTCACGCGCTTGCTGGCATATGCCGACGAACCGGTGGCGAGCGCGACCTTCTGCGAGGCGACCACCGCACCGAGCCCGTCGAACTTCACACCAGTGTAGGTGCCGGCCGCGAAGAGCACCTTGTGGGCCGGCGAGTAGGTGTTCGTTACCACCAATGCCGCCGCGGTACCGGACCTCCACAGCCACTCGCGACTGGTCAGCCCTGAGTCGTGGATCTGCTTGGCCTGAACGCGACCGACGTACCGGTAGTGCCACGGCTCGTACGCGTAACAAGAAAGCGCCTGCTTCCCCTTGGGGTAGCTCATGACGAATCCGTATCGCCAGCCGTTGGCGGCCAGCCACTTGCCGGTGGCGGTGGTAGCCCAGTCGGTGTAGTTCCACGGCGCGGAGCCGCCTGAGGATCGGAAGTCGATCGAGGTCCCGAGCTGGTGCTCCGAATGCCCGGCCCTGGCGCTGGTGAGGAGGGCTTGCGAGTAGCCTGCGACGCTCACCCAGTAGGAAAACGTGGAGGCCTGGGTGGCGTATGAGCGGAATGCGCTCTGCACCGCGAGGGGGGCTCCAGCGCCTTTGGCCGCGGTGGCCATCGCCTTGAGGTCCGTGATCACCAGGCTGCGGACGCCGTAGCCGCTGTTGAGTCCCGCGCCACTGGTGCTCACCAGGTCGCCGGGGTAGTACGTGGAGGGGAGCATGTAGGTCGTGTCCAGGAGCGTGGTCCGCCATACGGTGTAGGAGCGCAGCGGCGTCAGCACATCCTTGTAGGCGCAGGCCGGGAGGGTCGCGCCGGCCGCTGCAGTCCAGGGCGGGCTTGTCGCCAGGCTGCCGAACAACACGGCAGTCGCCAGGGCGGCAGTTCCAACGATCGACGCCAGCGGGCGGCTGGTGATGGGCACGTCCGGAGCATAGTGGCGCGGCACCAGCTTCCGATAGGGGTAGGACCCACCTTCGAGGCTAGGCGTCGCTCCCCGGTGTGGTCGTGATCGGCAGGGAGTCGTATCGCTTCCAGCGGTAGATCAGGCTGGAGGCGGTCCAGCTGACCACGAAGATGGCGACGATCCCGAAGCCGATGATCCCGAAATCAAGGTCGCGCGCGAAATCCCAGAGGCCACCGTGCAGCTCGAATCGCTCCGCCACGATCGACATGACCTGGATCCCGCCGATGGCGAAGGCGATCAGCACCGACACCAGGGTGATGTTCAGGTTGTAGTAGAGCTTGCGGATCGGCTTCACGTAGGCCCAGCCGTAGGCCCCCAGCATCATGACCCCGTCGGTTGCGTCGACCAGCGACATGCCGGCCGCGAAGAGGGCGGGCAGGACCAGGATGAAGCCGATCGGCACATGGCTGGCGCCGGAGGTTGCCGCCAGGCCCAGCAGCGCCACCTCGGACGCGGTGTCGAAGCCGAGGCCGAAGAGCACCCCCAGCGGGTACATGTGCCAGCTCTTGCGAATCACGCGCAGCATCGGTCGGAAGAGCCGCGCCAGCAGGCCGCGCTCGTTGAGGAACTCCTCGAGGGTGGCCTCGTTGTAGGCGCCACCGCGCGCCACGCGCCGGAACATGCGGTAGATGTCGATCAGGACGACCAGGTTGATGATGCCGATGAGCAGGAGGAACGCCGCCGACACGCTCGTGCCGATCAGGCTGCCGATCTCCTGCAGGGCGGGGATGTCGATGATCACCGACGCGAAGAGGGCGATCACCACCACCAGCGCCACCACCACGGTCGAGTGCCCGAGCGAGAAGAAGAAGCCCACCGCCACCGGCCGCTGACCGTCCTGCATCAGCTTGCGGGTGGTGTTGTCGATGGCCGCGATGTGGTCCGCGTCGACCGCGTGGCGCAGGCCGAAGGTGTAGGCGAGGAACGCCGTGGGGAGCAGGATCGGGTAGGAGATTGAGGCGTACAGGGCCACGGCCCAGGCAGCGACATTGAAGGCGATGAGGAACGCGTACATCCGGACGATTCGGTTCCGGACCGGGCCGGCCGTCCGCAGGAGACGCAGCGCGCTGTCGACCATCGGTTCCTCCGCGCCGATTCTAGGCGGCGTCAGAGGCTTACTGCAACCTTTTGCAGTAGCAACGTGCTACTCGAGTCGGCGCGTCAGTGGAGGATCGCGTCCAGGGCGGCGCTCAGCTCATCGGGGTATGCCATCCCCTCGAACTTGGCGGCGACCTTGCCTTCGGAATCCACCACGAACACGTACGGCTCGGTGGGAAGGCCCCACTCCACCGCCGCCCGGACCGCTTGTAGTTGACCGGTCACGTCGAGCGCCGGCTGCGGTCGCCCATCGATCAGCTCCAGCAGATACGGCTCGACGTGGAGGAAATTCACCCGCCCGATGTAATCGGGCATCACCTGCTTGACGAGGTCGAGCGCCGGACCGCAGGTGCCGCTCGTGCAGAAGAGCGGCGTGGCAAAGGTGAGCACGAATGGCGTGCCGGCGGCGATCGCATCCTCGACCGACAGCGTGTAGAGGCGTGGGTCTGGATCCTCGTCGGTGGAGATGGCGATGAGCGCCGCCGGATCCGTCGCGGTCAGCGTGTCGGAGGGCGGCGCGTCTGCCCCCACGGCAGGCGTCGCCGTTGACTCCCGCACCGAGAAGATCACGCGAGCCGTGCGATCCGGCCTCCCCGATTCGTGTGCGGTCACCTCCATGCCCCAATCCCCGGCGCGGGCAAAATCGGCGTAGGACGAGTAGATCGCCTTCGCATCGGGGATCAGCCAGCGGAAGATGCCCGTCGTCTCGCTGACGGGCGCTTCCGTGCTGGCAGCCAGGTCATAGAAGCGCTGGTCGACCGTAACCGACGGGGCCGCGAGGGTGCGGCCTGCCTTATCCAGCAGCGTGATCAACACCCGACTGTGGCCAGTCCCCACCTCTTCCGAAACGACGACCGGGATGAAGTCGCTGTTGCCGACGATCGTGCCGCTGCCCGGCCAGCCCGGGTATTGCCCCGCCGCGAATGGCGCGACGCTCGCTGCCGGGCCTGAGCAGGCCACCAGCGCGAGACCGATGGCGGCGAGAGCTGCCCACCCGCGACCGCGGGTTGGCTTCAGCGACCCTTGGTCGACGTCGTTGGCGGTTGATTGGCGAAGCATGCCTCATGATCGCCGATTTCGGTCTGTCGCCTGAGTTGACGGCATCAGGGCCGGGCCGCACACTCAGCCTCCGTCCATCATCCGCCCCGCGCCGTCGAGCATGCCGCAGACCACCATCTACGTCGCGCCCCGGCTCGCCGGGACGCTCGGGACCATTCCCCCGGCGGTCGCAACCGTCGAGCTTGCGCGCCTCTTTGGTCGCAGCGCCGCGCTCGCCGGCGTTTCGCTGACGGTCGAGATGGGCCGAACCGTCGCCGTGCTCGGACCGAACGGGGCGGGCAAGACCACCCTGCTGCGGATCCTGGCCACGGCCATCCACCCCTCGTACGGAACGCTCGCCATCGACGGTATCGATGCCCTGCGTGACGCCGAGCAGGTGCGTGCCCGCGTCGTGTACCTGTCGCACGCCACCGCTCATTACGACGACCTGACCGCCGAGGAGAATCTCCGCTTCGCGGCCACCATGTTCGGCTGGGGGGAGCGGGAGGGTCACGGAGTCGCCGGCGAGGCCCTGGCAACGGTCGGCCTGGAGGCGGTTGCCGCGCAACGCGTGCGGACCTTCTCGGCCGGCATGCGCAAGCGCCTCGCTCTGGCGAGGATCCTTGTCGCGCGGCCCTCGCTGCTCCTGCTGGATGAGCCGCACGCCGCCCTGGACGGTGCAGGGATGGCGCTCGTCGATCAGCTCGTCGGCCTGTGGAAGGAGGCCGGGGTGACGGTGATGGTCGCCTCGCACCAGGCAGATCGCGTGGCCAGCCTGGCCGACGCGACGGTGCGACTCGAGGGCGGGCTGCTGGCTGAGGTGAGCGGCGCAGGCGTCACTGCAGGACCGGTGGGTGGCTCGCCTCGGCCGCGGATGGCCGTCGTCGGGATGGACCGATGAACGACCTGCGGCGGGGCCTGGCGGTGGCGGTGGCGATCGCCCGCAAGGATGCGATCTCCGAGCTGCGCGGCCGCCAGGCGGCCGGCTCGACCCTCTTCTTTGCAGCGCTCGTCCTGCTGCTGTTCGGCTTTGCGCTGGGGCCGGACTCGAAGCGCCTGGCCGATGCGGCGCCCGGCCTCCTGTGGCTGGCGATCGTCTTCGGCGGGCTGCTCACCATGGCGCGCCTGCACCAGCTCGAGGCCGATGACGGCGCCTTCGAGCAGCTCGCCCTGTACCCGGTCGACCGCCGTGCGATCTACGCCGGCAAGGCCCTGGCCGGGGCGGCGGCCATGCTCGTGCTCGGAGGCCTCCTGCTGCCGGTGGTGGCGATCCTGTATGCCATCCCGATCGGTGCGGCCTGGCTCCCGCTCCTCGTTGCCGTGGTGCTGGGCGCCATCGGCTTCGCGGCGATCGGCACCGCCTACGCCGGACTGACGGTTCGCATGCGCGCCCGGGAGGTGATGCTGCCCCTCCTGATGCTGCCGGTCGTGGCACCGCTCCTCCTGGCCGCCGTCAAGGCGACGGCGGCCTCGCTGGGCGGCGACCCGTTGGGGGAGCTGGGATCCTGGCTCCAGCTGCTCGTTGCGTTCGACGTCATCATGCTGGTGGTCGGAGCCGGCACCTACGGCTTCCTGCTGGAGGACTGATGAAGACTCGCATCGTGGGGTTCGTGGCGCTGGCCGCCGTCATCGGGGCAGCCATCAACGGCCTCTTCATCGTGCCCGCCGATCTCAACCAGGGGGATGCCCAGCGGATCATGTACGTGCACGTCGCATCGGCCTGGCTGGCGTACGCCTCGTTCGGCGTCACCGCGCTGGCCGGCCTTGGCTACCTCATCTGGCGCGACATGCGACTCGACGCCCTGGCGCTGGCCGGTGCCGAGGTGGGGGTCATGTTCACGGCATTCGCCATCTGGGGCGGGATGATGTGGGGCCGGCCGGTGTGGGGCGTCTTCTGGCAGTGGGAGGATCCGCGGCTGACGACGACCGCGCTCCTGCTGGCGCTCTACGTGGGCTACCTCCTCCTGCGCCGCCTGACCGATGACCCTGCTCGCCGTGCGGCGCGCGCCGCGGTGGTGGGACTCATTGCGGCGGTGGACATCCCGATCGTCCACTTCAGCGTCATCTGGTGGCGCGGCCTGCACCAGGGCCCGACCATCGGCGACCCGTCAAAGATCCTGAATCCCAGCGCCCCGCTCCTGTTCGTGACGGCTCTGCTGGCCATGCTCGCTGCGTTCACGCTGGTCTGGGCCTATCTCCTCATCCGCCGCTACCAGCTCGCGCGGCTCGATTGGCAGATCGAGGAGGATGTCCGCCGCGGCCTGGTCCTCGCTGCACGCCAGACGGCCCCTGGCACGATAGCCGTCGAGGAGCCCGCGAGATGACCGACGCCGGCTTCGTGATCGCCGCCTACGGCGTGATCCTGGGTGGGATCGCCCTGTACGCCGCCCTCCTTGCCCGCCGGCTGCGCATCGCCCGCGACGCAATGCGGCGCACCGACGACGTCGACGCTCCCAGATGACCCTGGCTCGCCCGGTCCTGCCGCCCCTGCCGCCGCGTGGCCGCCGATGGGGCCTGTTGGCCGGCGTGGCCGTGGTGGTCGGCGTGATCGGCTACCTGGCCTTCAGCAGCGTCGGCAACGCCCTGGTCTATTACCTGACCCCGACCGAGCTGCTGGCCCGCGGCCCGGCGGAGGTAGGCAAGACTGAGCGGCTCGGCGGCCTGGTCAAGGTGGGGAGCATCTCCGGTGAGGCGCCGGACCTGAGCTTCATCCTGACTGATGGGATCACGGAGATCTCGGTCCACGCGGCCGCTGCTCCGACCCGATCGTTCCGCGAGGGGATCGGCGCCGTGGTCGAGGGCGAGCTGCGGGCCGATGGTGTGTTCGAGGCAACCCAGGTGATCGTCAAGCACGACGAGAACTACGTCGCCCCGTCCGCGGGCGGGCTGCCGACGCAGGCCTTCGACCCCGGCTCGTGATCCCGACCCTCGGCCACCTCGTCGTCATCATCGGGCTGGCGGCGACCCTGTATGCCGCCGGAGTCTTCATCCTGGGCGGCCGCAGCGGCGATGCAGCGGCGCTGGCCAGCGCACGTCGCGCCATGTACGCCGCATTCGGACTGGTCGCGTTCGCTTGCGTGGCCATGGTTCTCTCGCTGCTGACCCACGACTTCAGCGTCCTGTACGTGGCGCGCAACAACGCGACCACCACGCCGCCCTTCTACTCAGTCATCTCGCTCTGGGCGGCGCTCGAGGGATCGATCCTGTTCTGGACCCTGCTGGCCAGCGGCTGGGCGAGCCTGGTCCTGTATCGGTATCGCGCCCGCCTGCCGGCCCTGATGCCGTGGGTCGGGGCGACACTGGCGCTTGGCACGGCCTTCTTCTTCGCGGTGATGGCCTGGGCGGGGGACCCATTCGTGCGGGTGACACCCATCGGCCTCGAGGGAAACGGACCGAACGCACTCCTCCAGAACCACCCGTTCATGGGGCTCCACCCGCCGCTCCTGTACCTGGGCTACACCGGAATGGCGATCCCGTTCGCCTTCGGCATGGCGGCCCTCATCACGCGCCGCACCGATGAGGAATGGCTGGCGGTCGTGCGCCGATGGACCCTGGTGCCATGGATCTTCCTCACCGCCGGGATCGTGGCCGGTGCCTGGTGGAGCTACGCCGTCCTGGGCTGGGGCGGCTACTGGGCCTGGGACCCCGTCGAGAACGCCGCCCTGCTGCCGTGGCTGACGGCGACGGCCTTCATCCATTCCAGCATGGTCGCCGAGCGGCGCGGCACGCTCCGTACCTGGACCCACGCACTCGTGATCGCGACCTTCGTGCTGACCCTGGTCGGAACCTTCCTGACGCGTTCCGGGATCGTGAACAGCGTGCACGCCTTCACCACCTCGGGGATCGGGGCGTGGTTCGCCTCCGCGATCCTGGTCACGCTGAGCGTCGCGGTGGGTCTCCTCATCTGGCGCCTCCCCGACCTGCGGGACCGGCGTCCTGCCGGAGGAGTGGTGAGCCGTGAGTCGGCCTTCCTGTTCAACAACGTGCTCTTCCTGGGGATCACCTTCGCCGTCCTGTTCGGCACGCTGTATCCGGTCCTGGTCGAGGCGACCACCGGGGCGAAGGCGAGTGTGGGAGCGCCGTGGTTCAACCGGGTCAACGCGCCGATCTTCGTGGCGCTCCTCTTCCTGGCCGGGGTCGGGCCGGCACTGCCGTGGGGCGGGGCGTCCTGGGCGACCGTGCGGGAGCGCTTCGCCGTCCCGATCCTGTCGGGCGTCGGGGTGGTGGTCGCTGCCTGGGCCATGGGGGTGCGTGACCCGGCGCCGCTCGGGATGCTGGGGCTGGCGACCTTCGTGCTGGTGGTGATGGGCGACGAGGTCGTTCGCGGCGCCCGTTCGCGCGCCCGATCCCGAGGCGAGCCGACGCCCCTTGCCGTGCTCCGCCTGGCGACGCGCAATCGGCGCCGATATGGGGGGTACCTGGCTCACGTCGGGATCTGCGTCATGGCGGTGGCGATCGCGGTCTCGGCCACGCTCAGTTCTGACCGGACCGCCACCCTGGGGCTGGGGGAGAGCCTCTCGATCGGCTCCTACACCCTCACCTACGACAAATTCGTCACCGAGCCGCTCGCCTCGGATCCGCGGGTGATCGAGACGCGCGCCGAGCTGACGGTGTCTGGCCCGCAGGCCGGACCGATCGCCACCTCCCTGCGTGACTACCCGAACTCGTCGACCGCCATCGCCACGCCGGTCGTCCGCACCGCCCTCGACGAGGACCTGTACGTGACGCTCCTCGGCTACAACCCCACGACCCGGGCGGCCACCTTCAGGGTCTTCGTCAATCCGCTGGTGATGTGGATCTGGACCGGCGGCGCGATTGTGGCGCTGGGGGCCCTCTTCGCCATCTGGCCCGACCGGCGACGGGTCGCCGTCGAGGCCGCGCTGGCGGCCGGAACCTGACCGATGCGCCTCCCCTGGCTTCGCTTGCTGTTCGTGCCACTGGTGGTGCTGCCCCTCGCATGGCTCCTCTTCACGGGGCTCGGGCGCGACCCGCGGCTGATCCCCTCGCCGCTGGTCGGCAAGCCCATGCCAGCCTTCGCGGGGAGCACCCTCGAAGGCGACCACTTCTCCTCCGCCGATCTGGCGGGCAAGCCGGCGGTCGTCAACTTCTGGGCCAGCTCCTGCATCCCCGCGTGCGTCGACGAGCACCCGGTCCTGCTGGACCTTGCGGCGCGCTACCGCGGAGAGCTGCAGATGGTCGGGGTGCTCGTCAACGACACGCCCGATGACGCCCGCGGCTTCCTGGCTCGCTACGGAGAGGTCAGCTGGCCGAATGTGCTGAATTCCGACGGCCGCATCACCATCGCCTATGGCGTAACGGGTCCGCCGGAGACCTTCTTCGTCGACGCGCACGGGATCGTGGTCGCCCGCCACTGGGGACCGCTGACGACCGAGGTAGTCGCCACCCAACTCGCCGCGCTCGGGCTCACACCATGAGGCGGCTGGTGCTCCCGGTGGCCGTCGCCGCGCTCCTGGCTTTGGGCGGGCTGGTCGTGCTGGAGCTGGTGCGCCCAGACGCGCCGCCCACCCAGGCCGAGCAGGCGCGGCAGATTGCGGCGGAGCTGCGTTGCCCTGATTGCCAGGCGCTGTCGGTGGCCGAGTCGCAGACGGCAGCGGCGGCCGCCATCAGGCGCCAGATCGCCGAACAGCTGGCGGCCGGTCAGACGCCGGAGCAGATTCGCGGGTATTTCGTGGCCCGCTTTGGCGACTGGATTCTGCTGGCGCCTCCGTCGCCCTTCGCGTGGTGGATCCCGGCTGGGGCGGTCGTCGTAGGCATCGGCGTCTTCGCCTGGTGGTTGCGACGCGACCGAGCAGCGGTCGCGCCGGTCATGCCGGCCCCGAGTCCAGGGCTGCGTGAACAGATCCGCGACGAGGTCGAGCAGCTCGATGCCTGACCTCCTTCAGTGGGTCCTGTTCGCGGCAATCGGACTGGCGGTGGCGGCTGCCATCGCGTGGCCGCTGCTTCGTCCAGGCTCCGGGACGGTCACCTTCGACGCGCAGGCCGAGGCCGAGGCAAGGGCGCTGCGCCACAGCGTCGCGCTAGACGCCCTGCTCGACGTTGAGGCGGATCGTCGAGCCGGCTCGCTCGACGACGCTTCGTACGAGCGTGAGCGCGCCGAGGCCGAGTCGCGAGCGGCGGAGACCCTTGCGCCGGCCGCGGTCGAGGCCTCGCCAGGAGCGGCGCCGCCTCGGCAGGGGCGGGGCATGATCGCTGCGCTCGCGGCTGTGGTTGCGCTGGCCCTGCTGGTCGGCTTCGCGCTTCCTGGATCCTTCGGCCTGGCCGAACGCACCGTCGTGAACCAGCCGCTCGCCGATGCGATGGAGCGGGAGGCTGATCGCCAGGCCGAGATCCAGCGCCTGCTGGCCCTGTTCGAGGCGAACCCGCGCGATGCGCGGGTCGTTTCCGACCTCGCGGATGCCTACCTGGCGGGCGACTCGCCGGACGACCTGCAGCGAGCGGCGGTCGCGCTGCAGATCCTGCTCGCGCTGGAACCGGAGAATCACTCGGCCTATCGACGTCTCATCAACGCCTACCTGGCGACGGCGCACTACGACGATGCCCAGGCGACGACCGATACGTACGCCACTGTCGCCGGTCCCGATGAGCCGGATATCCCCTTCTACCGCGGGGTGATCGCGTTCCGGCGCGGAGACACGCCGACGGCGGTGCGCGAGTTCGATCGGTTTCTTGCTCTGGCGCCGAACGACGGTCGGGCACCGATGGTCAACAGCCTTCGGGCAGAGGCGGCTGGGGAGCTGCCAGGAGCTAGCGGAGCGCCGGGAGGCTAGGCCTCGTCCAGGACGCGGTCGAGGGTGCGCTGGAGGGCGTCGAGCTCGGCGGGAGGGATGCGATCCAGGAAGTGCTCGCCGACGCCACGCAGGTGGGTGGGCGCAGCCCGTCGCAGGCGGGCGTGGCCGGCAGCCGTCAGGGTCGCCCACGAACCACGTCGGTCGGTGGCGCACGAGGTGCGCTCGACCAGTGCATCCGCCTCGAGCCGATCGACCAGGCGTGTCACGCCGCTGCGCGACAGTACCAGGTGGTCCGCCAGCTCGCTCATGCGCAGCTGCCGGTTGGCGGCGCGCGCCAGGATGAGCAGCACCTCGTACTCGCCAAGGCCAAGCGACTGCTCGGCCTGCAGCTCTCGCTCCAGCTGGCGTCGGATCTGGGCATGCGCGACCAGGAAGGAGCGCCAGGTCTCCAGGCGCGGGTCGCGTGGCCCGGGGATCGTGTTCTGTGTGTTCATGGTTGACCCGACAACTATATCAGGCAGGTTCGGCCCGGGGCAGCTCGACCCAGAAGGTCGAGCCATCGCCCTCGACGCTCCGCACGCCGGCCGAGCCGCCGTGCGCCTCGGCGATGTGCCGCACGATGGCCAGCCCCAGTCCGGCACTGCCGCCGCCTGTCGCGTCATCGGACTCCTGGGCCCGGGAGCGGTCGACCTTGTAGAAGCGCTCGAAGATCCGCTGCTGGTGGGCCTCGGAGATCCCGATCCCGTCGTCGGCGACCGTGAACCGCACGCCGCCCTCCGACCGCTCCCAGCCCAGCCGCAGCTCGCCCCCCGGGCGGTTGTACTTGACCGCGTTATGTGCCAGGTTCAGGAGCGCCTGGCCGAGGCGGCCCACATCGGCGTTGACCTTGACTTCCGCGCCCTCTGTCTCGCCTCGCAGACGAACGGCGATGCCACGACGAGCGGCCACCGGCCCGATTCGCTCGGCCACGTCAGCGATCACGGCGCTCGGGTCGACCGGCTCCAGCCGCAGGGTGCTCTCCCCCGACTCGATCATGGACAGGTCCAGCAGCTCCGACACGAGCTGCGCCAGGTGATCCACCTCCCGCTCGATCTGAACGGCGAACTTGCCGGCGGTGGCCGCGTCCTTGACCGCGCCGGCAGAGAGCGTCTCGGCCAGCAGCTTGACGGAGGCCAGCGGCGTGCGCAGCTCGTGGCTGATGTTGGTGACGAAGTCGCGCCGTACGCGTTCCGCACGGCGGAGCGCCGTGATCTCGTGCAGCGCCAGGACGAGGTTTCCGTCGGCGAGCGGGACGGCGTCGACGGCGAATGCACGCCCGCCGCGCGGCCCGAGGTCTGCCTCGCCGAGCGAAGGGGAGCGCTCGCTTGCGGCACGCCGCGCCAGCGCATCAAGCGGCGCTGACCCGAACGCGGCGATCAGGCTCATCCCGACCAGCTCCCTCACCGCGCGCTCGGCAAGCGCCGCGGCACCCGCCCCGACCCGGGTGATGCGCAGCTGGTCATCGACGATCAGCAGAATGTCGCCTGCCGTGCGCTCCAGGAGCGCCGCGAAGGCCGCCGCGGCCAGCGGATCAGTGGACATCTGGGCGGGGTGCGAAGGCGTAACCGACCCCGCGGACGGTCCGGAAGTAGTTGTGCCCGTCGAGCGCGCGCAGCTTCGAGCGCAGCCAGCTGACGTGCACGTCCACGGTCCGGCTGTCGCCCCCGAAGTCGAAGGGCCAGATGCGAGTCAGAAGCTGCTCGCGGGTGAAGATGCGACCCGGATGCCCGGCCAGGTGGGCAAGAAGCTCGAACTCCTTGGTCGTCAGCCGAAGCGGCTCGCCGTTGAATGTCGCCAGGTGCCGGCCCCGGTCGATCACCAAGGCCCCGCTGCGCACCTCGGCCAGCCGCTCGTCCGCCGCAGCCTCGGACCGACGCTGACGGCGCAGCACGGACTCGACCCGGGCGAGCAGCTCCGGGCGGCTGAACGGCTTGGGGATGTAGTCATCGGCTCCGACCTTCAGGCCAACCACCCGGTCGATCTCGCCTCCCTTGGCGGACAGGATCACGACCGGCGTGTCGTTCCCCTCGGCGCGCATCGTGCGCAGCACCTCCAGGCCGCTCATGCCGGGGAGCATCAGGTCGAGCAACATCAGGTCGACGCCGCCGTCGCGCGCCGCGGCAAGCGCCTGCTCGCCATCCACCGCACCGTGGACCTCGTACCCCTCGCGCTCGAGGTTGAAGACGAGCGCCTGGCGCAGGGTGCGATCGTCCTCGACTACCAGGATGCGCCGCTTCACGCCGGACAACGGAACCAGTCGCTCAGGGATTGAGGTCCTCGATCTGTCCGGTCACAAGGAAGACGACGTCCTCGCCGATATTCGTGACTCGGTCGCCAAGGCGCTCGAGGTGATGGGCGGCGAAGAGCATGTGGGTCGCCTGCCGGGCGCGATCCGGAGATCTCTCCATGAGGGCGATGGAGGACTCGTAGACGCTCTTGTACAGGGCATCGAGCTCGTCGTCGCCGGCGCAGACCGCGCGCGCCTGCTCCTCGCTGACGTCAACCAATGCGCGCATGGCGGCGCGCAGCTGGGAGCGGCAGAGGCGCTCCATCTCGGGGATCTGGCGGAAGATCGGCTCCTCCGGCTCCGAGGCCAGCTGCTGAGCGAGCTTGGCGATGCTGGTCGCGTAGTCTCCCATCCGCTCCAGCTCTGCGGCCGCGTGATAGAGCGCGAGCAGCTCTCGGACGTCGCGGGCCACCGGGCCCTGCCGAGCGATCAGCGACGTGATCTCGTGGTTGATGGAGCGCTGCAGTTCGTTGACGGTGGCATCCTCCCAGCGCACCTGGTCCGCGAGATCCACATCCCGCTCGACGAGGGCACGCGCGGCGCGCTCCACGGCTCGCTCGACCAGCGCGCCGAGCCGCAGCACGTTGTCCTTCAGGTCGGCGAGGGCCTGCTCGAAGGTCGGCCGCAGGTGCTCGTGTCCATGGCCGATGCTGACCCCAGCCTGCCCGCTGCCTCGCTCCATGACGCGCCTCCTAGCCGAACCGGCCGGTGATGTAGTCCTCCGTGAGCCGATGCTCAGGTCGAGTGAATATCTTGTCGGTGGTGTCCATCTCGACCAGGTAGCCCGCACGATCGTCCCCCATGGTCAGGAACGCGGTGACGTCACTGGCGCGGGCTGCCTGCTGCATGTTATGGGTCACGATCACAATCGTGTAATTCTGCTTGAGCTCATGCATGAGCTCCTCGATGCGCAGGGTCGCCACCGGGTCGAGGGCGGAGCACGGCTCGTCCATCAGGATGACATCGGGCTCTACCGCGATCGCGCGGGCGATGCACAGGCGCTGCTGCTGCCCACCGGAGAGGTCGGTTCCCGGCGAGCGGAGCTTGTCCTTGACCTCGTCCCAGAGAACGGCCCGCCGCAGGGACTGCTCGACGAGCTCGGCCATATCGCCGCGGAAGCCGGCCACGCGCGGACCGAAGGCGACGTTATCGTAGATCGACTTTGGGAATGGGTTCGGCTTCTGGAAGACCATGCCGATCCGACGCCGAACCTCTACCGGATCGACCCCGTCGCTGTACAGGTCCACGCCGTGATACAGAACCCTGCCTTCGACGCGGGCTCCGTCGACGAGGTCGTTCATGCGGTTGAAACTGCGCAAGAGGGTGCTCTTGCCGCAACCCGACGGACCGATGATGGCCGTGATCTGGTTCCTCGGCACCTGCAGCGAGATCTCGCGCACCGCTCGGAAGGAGCCATAGAAACACGAGAGCGACTGAAGGTCGAAGACGACGTCCTGTGCCGCGAATTCGAGCGTCGCAGCCGTACCGGAACTGGCGGCTGAGAGCCGCTCGATCTCTTTTGCCTCAGGACCTGGCATCACACGTATTGTCGGCCCTGCGCGCTCGTCTTGGTCAAGAGGCGGAACAGCGGTCACTTTGGCCTCCACTGTCACATCGTCACCACTTTCGGGCATATCGGTTTCGCAGGATGATCGCCAAGCCGTTGACGAGCAGGATGGTGACTAGCAACGCCAGGATTCCAGCCGCGCTCAGCTCGATGAACTCGCGCTCCGGCCGCTGGACCCACTGGTAGATCGTGGTTGGTACGGTCGTGTACTTGCCCTGCAGCGTCTCGATGACCCCTTGGTCGCCGGTGCTCAGGAAGCTCACCGCTCCACCGACCATGATCAATGGTGCTGTCTCCCCGAATGCCCGCGCCATGGAGAGGATCGTCCCGGTCAGGATTCCCGGCGCCGCGTAGGGGATCACGTGACTGCGCACCGTCTGCCAACGGGTAGCGCCGACGCCGTAGGCCGCCTCGCGGATACCGGAGGGGACCGCTCGCAGCGCCTCGGAGGTGGTGATGATCACGATCGGGAGGACTACGATGGCCAGTGTCAGACCGCCTGCCAGCACACTGCGCCCCTGAGAATCGGGGCCCACGAATCCGCGGAGCGCCACCACGAAGACGGCGAGGCCCAGCAGCCCGTAGACGATCGACGGGACGCCGGCCAGGTTCCGAATATTCGCGGTGACGAACCTCGTGAAGGTCGTGTCGCGCGCGTACTCCTCGAGATAGATCGCCGCACCAATGCCGATCGGAAAGGCCGTCACCGCCACCAGGAGCATGAGCAGGAGTGATCCAAACAGACCTTGGCCGACTCCCGCCTGCGCAGGATCTCGTGACAGCGGTGAACCGATGAAGTCGAGGCCGCGCTCCAGGTAGACGCCGATGCCCCGGGTCGTGACGTCCACGAGCAGCGTCAGGAGCACGGCGAGCGAGGCGAGGAGCGCCAGCAGCAGCAGGCCCTCGAACAGGCGCCCGCCGACATCCGAGCGTCGGCCGCTGATGCGTTGCCGGACAAGCTCGGCGCTCACTCGGGCGCCCGTCGCGATGTTCGACATCAGTACCTCAACCTCGTACGACGCACGAAGCGCTCACTGAACACGTTGAGCGTCAGCGTGATCCCGAACAGGAGCAGGCCGACGAAGAAGAGGCTCGGATAGGCAAGATCGGCGCCGCGGACCTGATCGGAGCCGGTTGCAAGCGCGGTCATTGCGGCGGTCATGGTCTGTCCCTGGCCGCAGGGATTGAGGCCGAAGAGCGAGCCACCGGTGCCGCCTGCGGCGATCGAGACGATCATGGTCTCCCCGACGGCCCGGCTGAAGCCGACGATTATCGCCGCCACGATTCCGGAGACCGCAGCCGGCAGGACGATCCGAAGGCTCGTCGTGCGCTTTCTGGCGCCGAGCCCGTACGACGCCTCACGGAGCGACCGCGGCACGGCATACATCGCGTCCTCGGCGATGGATGCGATGAGTGGCGTGACCAGGATCCCCACCGCAAGGCCAGCGGCCGCCATGTTGAAGACGGAGGCACCGCTGACGCAAAGCGTCTGGACGATGTTCGGGCTGATCCACTGGAGGGCGAAATAGCCGAGCACGATGCTCGGGACCGCGGCCAGCATCTCCAGGACCGGCTTGAGGTAGGCGCGGGCGCGATGGCCGGCGTATTCGGCCAGGTAGATGGCGGCACCGAGTCCAAGGGGAATGGCAACCACCATCCCGATGCCGGCGATCACGAGCGTCCCGGCAAGGATGGTGCCGATGTCGTACATCCCGCGCCGTGGGAACCAGCCGCCGGACCAGAGGGCCGGCAGCTCCACCTTGCTGATGAAGTTCCATGCCTCTCCGATGAGCGCCAGGAAGATCAGGGCGGTGACAACGACGGAGAGCGCCGCCATCCCCAGGAAGACCAGTCGGATCGCACCCTCGGTTCGTCGGTGCCGCTGTGAGCCCTGCAGATCCGCGATGCTCAGGTGGGGGGGTGCGGTGGGTGACGCCATCGAATTCAGAGTCTATCGGTCAACGTGGGAGCGGATGCCGTTCCTCGAGCTTGTGAGCCGGACGAGCGAACCCCGTCCGGCATCACGAGACGGCCGCCTGTTCAGCTGCCGTAATGGGCGCCCGTCGTCCGCGCCTCCCACGTGTCAACGGTCGCCTGCCAATCCTCATCGGGGATGTCGACGTACCTGACCTCGCTGACCGAGGCCCGGCCCTCGTCGGACAGGTAGAAGTCGACAAACGCGGCGAGTGCGTCGTTTTCCTCAGCGACCGCGGCATTCACGTAGATGAAGAGAGGGCGCGCGATTGGGTAATCACCGGAGGCGATCGTCTCGATTGTCGGCTCGATGCAGCCATCACCCGCGTCGATCGCAAGCGGTTTCACGGAATCGAGGTTCTCCTCCACGTAGGCGAAGCCGACCCAGCCCAGGGTCGTCGGCGAATCCGCCGTGCCCGCCACGCCCTGGATGATGGCGTTGTCATCACCCGAGGACTGGTAGCCGATGCGGGTAGTGATGTCCTCCATGCCGAGGGCTGCTCCCACGGGACCAACCACCAGCTCGACGAAGGAGTCGAACGTGCCCGACTCCTCTCCCGGCGCCGTCACGAAGAGCGGTGCATCGAGATAGGGAGTGTGGATATCCCCGAAGGTGCCATCGGTGGCATCCGCCGTCGCCTGCGCCAGGTCGTTGTAGTCAGACCAAGGCGAGCCGTTCTCGCCCTCGTTCTCGGGCCCAAGGAGCGCCCACAGATCGGTGAAGCTCAGGCATTCCACCTGGTCGTTGAGTGCCGACGTGATGACGGAGAGGCCGTCGATGGCGATGTACAGCTCGATGAACTCGATGCCGTTCTCCGTGCAGGTTGCGATCTCCGCCTCCTTGATGGCGCGCGACGCGTCCTGCACGTCGCTTTCGCCTGCGCAGAAGAGCGCGAAGCCGTCGCTCGTGCCGGGCCCCTCGACCGAGATGTCAACGTTCGGCTGCGTGGCGGCGAACTTCTCAGCGTTCGCAAGCGAGATCGGCTCGACCGTTGACGATCCAGACACGAAGAGAGAGCCGGTCAGGGTGGAGGCAGAGGCGTCGGGCGATTCGGTGTTCGAGCAGGCCGCCAGGATGACGGCTCCGGCCAGGATTCCAGCCAAGGCGGGCCGGACTAGTGTGGGATGGGTCAACGGGATTCCTCCAAATCAATGGACATGGGTTCGATTGGAGGATCCGGGGTCGGCTTTAACCGATCCTTATCGATACATCAAGGCCATGTGAAATCTAGGGCAGCACCGTCGGGTGCGGCACCGGGAGCTCGGGGCGCCCGCCCGCGAGGATGAACAGGCGCAGTCGATTCCTGATCAGATCGCGTGCGCGCCGGAATGCTGCCAGCCGGTCGTCCGGCGTCCCTTCGGCCAGCGAGGGATCCTCGATGGACCAATGCGCGACCTCCTGGACGCCCGGGAGGACGGGGCAGTTCTTCTGTGCGTCGTCGCAGACGGTGATGAACCACTCGAAGCCCTGGCCGCGAAACTCGTCGATCGTCTTCGAGCGCTGCCCGCTGATGTCGATGCCGATCTCATTCATGACCTGGATCGTCTCCGGCCGGATGCCCGCGGCCTCGGTGCCTGCGCTGAACGCCTCGAAGGTGTCGCCGCCGAACTCGCGCAGCATCGCCTCCGCCATCTGTGACCGAGCGCTGTTGTGCGTGCACATGAAGATGACCCGTCGCTTCTCCATGGCGGTGACCCTACTCGCTGAAGATCAAGCGTGGGTCAAGGCCTAGACTCAAAATCTCGCCGGGCGCGCCTGAAAACGAAAATGTGGAGGTTGGATTGGCTCAACTGCTGGTCGTCGGCGGCATCGGCCTGTTCGCTGGTGTCCTGTCTGGTCTCTTCGGAATCGGCGGTGGAATCGTCATCGTGCCGCTGCTGGTCCTGGTCGTCGGGCTGACCACCACTCAGGCGGCCGGAACCTCGCTGGCCGCACTGCTCCTCCCGGTCGGTGCGCTCGGCGCGCTGGAGTATTGGCGCGGCGGATTCGTCGACCTTGGCCTCGCAGCAGTCCTGGCGGTCGGTCTGCTGCTGGGTGCCTATCTCGGAGCGCGGCTCGGCATCTCGCTGCCGGTGGAGGTCGTGCAGCGCGGCTTCGGGGTACTGCTGGTGATCGTGGGGATCCGCTTCATCTTCTTCAGCTGACGCGGCTCGATCAGCCAAGGATCGGGTGCAGCACCCAGTAGGCGAGGGCGGCGACCAGCCCGGACGCCGGCAGGGTGAGCACCCAGGCGATCCCGATCCGACGCGCCACGCCCCAGTGCACGGTGCGGAATCGGTCTGACGACCCTACCCCCAGGATGGCGCTCGAAATCACGTGCGTGGTGCTCACCGGCATACCGAGCGTCGAAGCGCCGAGGATGATGGTGGCTGCCGTCGTCTCCGCCGCGAAGCCGTGCACCGGGTCGAGCTTCACGACCTTCGTGCCCATGGTGCGAATGATCCGCCAGCCTCCCGCCGCAGTCCCCAGCGAGATGGCGCCTGCCGCCAGGATGATCACCCAGAGGGGCACCTTGAACTCGGTCAGGACCCCCGCCGACACCAGTGCCAGGGTCATAACCCCCATCGTCTTCTGGGCATCGTTGCTGCCATGGCTGAACGCCATGAAGGCGGCCGACACAACCTGCATTCGTCGAAACCGGTCGTTCATGGACTTGGGGTGCGCGCGTCTGAACAGGTTGAAGATGACAACCATCAGGCCGAAGCCGATGGCGAAGCCGACGATCGGTGACCCGACGAGCGGCAGGATCACCTTGCCCAAGATGCCCCCGATCTGCCAGGCGCCGAACCCGACTGCCGCGGCGCTGGCACCCAGCAGGCCCCCGATCAGCGCATGGCTGCTGGACGACGGGATGCCCAATCGCCACGTCAGCAGGTTCCAGACGATAGCGCCCACCAGGGCCGCCGCAACCACCAGCCCTCCCTCGGCCTGTGGCGCAATCAGGCCGGCCCCGATCGTCTTGGCCACCGCGGTCCCCGTCAGCGCCCCGACGAAGTTGGCGCTGGCGCTCATACCGATGGCCAGCCGCGGGCTCAGGGCGCGGGTGCTGACCGAGGTAGCGATCGCGTTGGCGGTGTCGTGGAAGCCGTTGATGTAGTCGAACAAGACTGCCAGGCCAAGCACCGCGATCAGGAGCGGTGAAGCCCTCAGGCATGCTTGACGACGATCCGCTCGATCACGTTGGCAGCATCTTCGGCGGAGTCGATCGCCTCCTCGAGCAGCGCGTAGACGTCCTTCCACTTGATGACGTCCATCGGCTCATGGCCTTGCTTGAAGAGCTCGGCGACCGCTTGCCGAGCGATCCGATCGCCCTCGTTCTCGAGCCGATGGATCTCGATCCAGAACGGCTCCACCCCCTTGAAATGACGGAGCTTGGCGAGCCCGTCGGCGAGCTGCTCGCACTGGCGCACGATGATCTCCGCCTGTTGGATGGCGGCCGGTGTGGGGGCGTCGATGTTGTAGAGGATGCAGGTGTCAGCGACCTCCTCGATCAGGTCGAGGATGTCGTCGAGCCGGCTGATCAGGGCGTGGATGTCCTCCCGGTCGAAGGGCGTGACGAACGTCGATTCCAGCCTGCGCCCGATCTCGTGGCTCATCTGGTCACCGGCATGCTCCACATCGAGCAACTGGCTCGCCAGCCGCTCCCGATCGTCGTAGTCGCGGAAGAACTGCTCGAGGAGCCGGGCCGCCCCGAGCACGTTGCGGGCGTCCTCCTCGAACATGTCGAAGAACTTCGTCTCGCGCGGGATGAGTGAGAAACGCATTCGGTCTCCACGTGGCTTGACCGTCGTATCGGACGTGTCACGGTCCGCGCGCAGCGTACTGGTTCCGGGGCTGATTGCGTGGTGCGCCTCGGCACGCTGGCGTGGTGCGCGGCTGCACCGTCAAGGCCCCCCGTCGCTTGCCCCGACCGTCGAGATGGGCGCAGACTGTCACCCTATCCCAGAGCGGCCACCGCCCGCCTCTTGCGGACAGCCGGATGGTCCGCCAGCAGCAAAGGAGGAGTCTCTTCATGGCTGCAGCACCCAGTTCAAGGAAACCGCGGATGCGCATGGGCGTCCTTGCAACAGCGGCGCTGATCGTTGCGGCCGGCGCAACGCCCGTCCTCGGCAAGCCGGCGCAAGTCGGCTTCCTGACGAGCCAGGCATCGATGCTGACGGCGACCTCCCCCGGCGGCAAGGTTGTGCCGATCATCACCGTCGGCGACATGATTGGCAGCTATCGGTTCGAATCCATTCCTGACGGCATCTCATTCGTGAAGAACGGCAAGCTGAGCGTCGACTTGTATGTGAACCATGAGACCTCCACCGTTCCCTTCCCACTTGCAAACAATGGCGTCGACTACGTGCCGACGAACAACACCAACGGCAGCCAGAACGACTTCGACAACTCACAGGTGAGCAGGTTGCGGCTCGATCAGAAGAGCATGGGCGTGCTGCCCGGGGCGTCATACGTCATCCCGAGCTCGGCCCTCTTCCAGCGCTTCTGCTCCAACTTCCTGGCCACGTCGGAGCACGGCTTCGACCGTCCCCTGCTCTTGACCAACGAGGAGGGGATCGACTGGGTCAGCAAGACGGCTCCGGCTTTCCCCGCATTTCCGGGTGACGCCGGCGCGCGCCAGATCGGCACGGTCGTCGCGTACGACGTGAATGCGGGCACTTATCAGCCGATCTGGGGCATGGGCCGACTGAATCACGAAAACAGCGTCGCGATCCCTGGCTACGGGCAGCCGGTCGTCCTCACAACCGATGACACATTCACCACGACCCCGTCTCAATCGCAGCTCTACTCGTACATCGCTGACAACGCGAACGGGGTATGGAACGACGCTGGCGAGCTGTGGGCATTCGTATCAGACGATTCGGCGATCACCACCTATGAAGACTTCGTGCCGGGGGAAACAGACTCGATCACCGGCCACTTCATTCAGGTGCCGAAGCTGATAGCGACAGGTCGCGATCCGGTTGATGGCAGCGAGCTGATGGCGGCCGACGTCCCTGCATCCCTCGGCGGTCCCTATCCACCGCCTCCTAACTCTTCGGCATGGCAGCGATTCAACGGGGTGGGGATCGACGGCCCGCAGTGGGTGCTCGAGAAGTGGTCCCAGCTCCACGACGTGTTCGACTTTGTGCGGCTTGAGGACGTCGCCTATGACAAGCGACCGGGCATGTCGAACGTGGTCTACCTCGTCGACTCCGGCCGCGGAACAAACGCGACGCCGGGCGCCGGCGTCTCAACCAATGGTCGAATCTGGGAGATGGTGCTCGACCCGAGTGACCCCACCCAGGTCGATTCGCTCAGGATCCTGATCGAGGGCGACGACCAGCCGGTCAGACACCCCGGCCGGATCCACCAGCCAGACAACATCGAGTCGACGCCGAACGGCCTGTACATCACCGAGGATCCCGGCAGCCAGCAGCAATTCGCGTTCGGCTCGATCTTCCCCGGTTCGGGAACCTTCAACCCGGATGCGACCAACGCGCGCATCTGGCAGTACAGGCTCAACGAGGACAATTTCGGAGAACTTGTCGTGGCCGCCGTGGTCGATCAGTCGGCGGACGAGGGTACAACTGATGTCGATCCGGTGTCCGCGGCCGCCACGCACGGGTTCTGGGAGGCCAGCGGCATCATCGACGTGTCGTCGGTCTTCGGTCCAGGTTCCTTCCTGGTGACGATCCAGTCCCACAGCCTGTGGGTGCAGAGCCAGGACGGTGGTGACGACCTCATCCGGTCTGGTGGCGTCTGGTCTTATGGACAGGACACCTACCCCGACTGGATCAACAAGCGGGAGGGCGGGCAGCTCGTCCTCCTGCGCATCCCGGGAGGCTGATTCCAGAGCTGACCTAGAAAGAGGACCGCCCTGGGAGGGCGGTCCTCTTTCTTGATCGAGCCTCGAACGTTGACGCGGGCCTAGCATCTGGCGAGCGGATCGGGGACACTACCGAACGTACATCGAGGCGAGTGGAGGATCGGGCGCGTGTTGAACTTTGAGACGAACCGGATCATGCACCGGCATGGGAACGACTGGGTCGAGATGAACCCGGTTGATGCTCACTCTCCCGACGAGCACGATCCCGAGCGTCAGCTCCTCCGGGGCCAGCGGCTCTTCCGCTGTTCCGCGTGCGACGAGGAGATTCAGGTCACCACAGGGGATCCCGAAGGCTGAACGTCCGCCGGGGATGACCCAGTAAACCAAACGCCCGCATGGTCGTGCCATGTGGGCGTTCTCGATGTCGGCGGCCCTAAGGCTTTCCGTGGTCTCCACGAGCGGCTACGGAGACAGCCTCGCCGTGTGCTCCAGCGGCTACGGAGACAGCCTCGCCGTGTGCGCGACCGGTGGTGCTGTCGTCCGTGGCCACGGCTGAGACATCGGCTCCATGGTTGGCGCGGGCGGCCTCAGAGACCGCTTCTCCGTGCGCCCGGCCGGTGGTGCTCTTGTCCTTCGCAATCGTCGAGACGTCGGCACCGTGGTTCCCGACCGGGCCATTGGCAAGCACAGCCAGCGTTGGAATCGCCAGCGTGAACAGGCCGATGAGCCCGATGCGGAGGAATCTTCGTTTCACGAGAGTCACCTCCAGCGCTCCATTGAAGCGCCTCTGGAGGAATGGTGCAACCGAGAGGGCCGTGTGGGGATCGAACCCACGACACGAGGATTAAAAGTCCCCTGCTCTACCACTGAGCTAACGGCCCGTCAGGAAGCATATCCCGGTCGGTCGCGGTGCCTCACGTCGCCACTTCGCCGGGAGCCCAATGGGCGGCTCAGGGGCCTGGCAGGCGTGGCGGGTGGTGGACCACCGGATCGAGGGGCAGTGTCTCCACATGCCGCGCGATCTCTTCGAGGCTCGCGATCCACAGCCCGTCGATGTCCCGTGCGTGGGCGATGAGCCGGTCCAGCGCGTCGGCGCGCGACGCGCGGCCGGAGAGAAACGGGTGCATGGTGAGCACGAAGCAACCGCCTTCGGCGACGAGAGCGTCGAGCTCGGCGGTCCACAGCTCGAGGGCCTTAACCGGGGTCTCGATGACTCCTGAGCCCGTCAGGCCCGGCAGGAACGCGTACTGCTCCCAGTCATCCAGCGCCCACTGGATCGGAATCTCCACGAGGGTCGGCGCTCCCGGGTCAGGCCCCGTCCCAAGGCGGTATGGCCGATCGGCATCCATCAGGCTGGAGTCGTAGCGAAATCCGTGACGCGCCAGCAGTCCCGGAGTGCGGTACGTCGCCTCCCACCACGGCGCACGGTATCCGGTCGGACGGACGCCGGCGATCCGATCGAGCGCCTCGAGCCCTCGCACGAGGTATCCCTCCTCCTCGTCCGCCGTGGCCCGGTATGGCGGCTCGTGCAGGTAGCCGTGGTGGCCGATCTCATGGCCAGCGTCACGAATGGCGATGACCGCCTCGGGATGAAGCTCGGCCGTGAAACCCGGGACGAAGAAGGTGGCCCGGACGTCATGGCGGTCCAGGACCCGCAGCAGCCGCGGCACCCCAACGCGGGGCCCGTAGGCCTGGTGCGACATGACGCTCAACCGCTCGGCGGCCTCCGGTCGATCGGCGAGCACTGCACTCTCGGCGTCGACGTCGAATGTGAAGGCCGCCGCCGCCCGGTAGCCGGCCGGCCACGCGAAGGCATCGATGGATGCCCCCGGGTCGGCCGGGCCGGGATCGGTCTCGTTCACTCCACCGGGATCTCCGCGAAGCTGGCCTCGAGCCGAACGCCTCGCCGTGCCCGCACGATCCGCGAGATCTCGTACACGACCAGGCCCGAGATAACCGTCCCGGCCGCGATCAGGAAGCGGACGGTGTCCTTGGTGAGCGAACCGTCCTCCGCTGTCAGGACGGGCGTCAGGCCGTTCAGGATGTTCACTCCTGAGAGCGGGTCGTTGAGGTACGCCCACTCGGCGACGAGCAGCGTGCCGAGGCTGAGCACTCCGACAATGGTGATCACCGGCACGCCCGCGAGCCGCCAGGCGACCGGCGACGCCTCCCAGATCGCCCGCCGACGATAGGGGAACGCGATCGCCGCCACCGACACAATCATGAAGCTGACGATGAACGCGATGATCCCCACCAGCGTCGTGAAGTCGGGGTTGGTGGCGTAGACGATCAGGGCGCCGACGCTCAGCACCCCGACCACCACGAGCGAGAAGATCGGGGTGTGGTACCGGTCGCTGACGCTGCCGAACCTCCCCGGGAGAACGCCGTCGATGCCATAGGCGAGGAGGTTGCGCGACGCGTTGAGGATCTGGCCGGGAAGCCAGGTATAGCTCCAGAAGACGAAGCCGATTCCCACCAGCAGCGCGACGACGATGTCGCCCGCATAGTAGGCGGCCAGCTCGCTGAACGGCATCGCGTACGGGAGGCCAAGGGCGGCTCCGTCGGCGAGGTACGGGTCCCACCCCAGGGCGCCGATGAAGGTGGTGCCGATGGTGGCCTGGAAGAGCGCGGTGAGCCCTATCGCCACGCTGACCGAGACGACCGCCGCGATCGGCATCGACCACAGCTGGATGCGCGACGCGCGCTTCACCTCACCGCCGATGTAGGCCGATGACTGGTTGAACACCAGTTCGAGGTAGATCCACGTGATCGGGATGAGGCTCCAGTAGAAATCAGTGGGCGCCTCGACGAAGCCGCCTGCGACCGCCGCGTCGATGACGGCCTGGCGCGCGTCGGCGTTGCCGGTGATGGGTCCCCAGAACCCGTTGAAGTTCGTCGCGAACGTGCTGGCCGGAGTGGTCATCAGCACGAACGCGATCAGGCCCAACGCGACCAGGGCGATGCCGAACAGGACATTCTGGATCCGGAAATAGACGTTGAGCCCGAGGCTGAAGACGGTCACCAGGAGGACGACCAACAGGGCCCCGGTGATGATCGTGCCGACGGGCGTGATGAACCAGTTCCCGATATCGACGAGGCCCTGGTTGCCGCTGATCACCCCGACGCTGCGGAAGAGCGGCCCCAGGCCGAAGCGCGCGAAGAACGCAGACGGAACGCCGCCGTAGATGAACCACCAGATGGTGTTGATCCACGACGACATCATCCCCAGTCGCGGTCCCAGGATGCGGCTGACATAGATATAGTCGCCGCCAGAGCGGGGAAGGGCCGCCGCCAGCATGGAAAAGACGAGGCTGGTCGGCAGCACGATGAGTAGAGCCAGCACGTAGCTCCCCATCATGTTACCGCCGGGATAAAACGCCGGCTCCAGCTGGAGGACGAACATCATCATCAGGCCGATGCTGATGAAGTTCACGTTGTAGATGAACGTGCTCCAGGTACCCGCCTCTCGCACGAGTCCCGTCGCCTGTCGCTGGAAGTGACTCCCGGTTGCCCCGGTTGCGGTGGTCGCCATGGTCGCCTCCTCAATCCTTGGCTGCTTCAGCCCGATACGAGTTGATGACTCACCACTCGACCATTCTCCAGGGTGATGAGCGCCCCCTGCAGCGTCCCCTCGCCATAGACGCTCCCCGGGTTGATCGTCAGGGTGCGGCCGATGCGGGCCACGGCGCGCGACTCATGGATGTGTCCGTGAAGCGAGAGCACCGGCTGCACGCGCTCGATCGCGGCGCGCACCGACCGGCTGCCGACCGGCTCCAGCAGCGGCTGACCACCGCCGCTCTCGACACGGAGGTCCGGTGTAAGTTTGGGCGCCATGTCAAGGCCCGATCCGTGCGGTGGGTCATGGAAGTTGAAGATCGCCGGCCGCGCCGGGTCGAGCTGCGCAACGAGCTCGTCGATGGTGGTGGCCATCACCTCCTCGGTGATCTCACGCGGGCTGTGCCAGGGGGTGGTGGTCGAATAGCCGAAGCTGATCACCTGGTAACCCTCGAGCTCGACGCAGCGTCCCTCCGCGTCGGTGATCCAGTCTCCCTGGCCCAGGATGCGCTTGAGCGCCGGATCGTCGTCGTTGCCGGGCATCATGAGGGCTGGGATCCCGGCGGCACGGAGGCGTTCGTCGGCGAGCGTGACCCAGCGCTCGGCGGTCTCGGCCATGACCCGGCTGAAGGCTGCCTTCAGGTGGTCGGGGTCCTGGTGCATGCGTGCCAGCTCGTCGGGGGTGGTGCGGTACGGGTAGAAGCCGTTGGTCCGGATGCGCTCCTCGATCTCGTCGAGAGCAGTGCCGGCCTCAACTTTATGGACCTGCCCGAACAGCTCGACACGGAACCGACCCGGCGAGGTCTGGACCACCGGGATCAGGGCTTTGCCGGTGATATCGCCACCGAAGATGACGGCGTCGGCCTTGTAAAAGGGCGCGGCGTTGAGAAACTTGCGAAAGACCCGCTCCGAGCCGTGGATGTCGGACGCGTAGAAGATAGTGAGTCGTCGTTTGGTCATCGGGATCGGGTTTCAGGGCGTGGTCGTACCGGCGTTCGGATGGAGCACCTGTCCGGTGTAGTTGGCGGCGTCGGCCGAGACGAGGAAGGCAACGCTCGCCGCCACCTCCGCCGGTGTGCCGATGCGTTGCAAGGGTGCGGTCCGAGCATACTGCGCCCGGATCTCGGCGAGCGTGAGGTTTGCGTCGCGAGCGTCGATCTCCAGCTGCGCCGTGTCGATCGCGCCGGGCGCCACCGCGTTGACGCGCACCGTTGGCGCCAGCTCGCGGGCCAGAGCCCGCGTGAGGCCGATCAGCCCCGCCTTGCTGGCCGCGTACGCAGTTGCCCGCGGCCAGCCGCTGACGCCCCATTCGCTCGAGATAAAGACGATCGATCCCCCCGTCGCTAGGAGGTGGGGAGCGGCGTCGCGTGCCAGGTAGAAGGCGCCGGAGAGGTTTGTGTCAACGATGCGCCACCAGTCGCTCGGGTCATGCTCGTCCATGGCGGCCATCGCCATGGTGGCATGGTTGACGATCAGGGCGTCGAGACGGCCGAACCGCTCGATCACGCGATCGATCAGGCGCGCCGCCTCGCCGGGGTCGGCCAGGTCGGCGGCAAGCTCTCCGCCGTGGTGGGTCGACGCCGCGACCTGGCACCCATCAGCGCTGAAGCGCGTGACGAGCGACCGCCCGATCCCGCCCGCCGACCCGGTGACCAGCACGACGCGGCTCACTGTATGACCGTGCCGCCGTTGGGGGAGTAGACCTGGCCGGTGGTGAACGTCGCGCGGACCAGGTGGACGATTGCCTCGGCGATCTCCTCGGGTCGTCCGATCCGGCGTAGCGGGATGGTCGCGGCGTAGTCCGGCTGCCGATCGGGGTCTGGCAGGAGTGGCGTATCGACCGGTCCGGGAGCCACCACGTTGACCCGGATCTCGGGTGCCAACTCGCGAGCGAGGGCACGGCTGAAGCCGATCACCGCCGCCTTGGCCGCCACGTAGGGAGCGATCCCGACGCCGCCGACCAATGCCAGTTCGGAGGCCACCGTGACGATTGAGCCCGAGCCGCGGCGGCGCATGCCGGGCACCACCGCGCGGGAGACGTGGAAGCAGCCACCGAGCAGGACGCGGAGGGTGCGCTGCCAGGCCGCATCGGTCACGTCGGCCAGCGGCAGCTCCTCGTAGAAGCCGGCGTTGCAGACGGCCACCTCGATCGGTCCGAGCTCGGCCTCGATGCGTGCGACCATCACCGCCACCGCCTCGGGCTCGGCAACCTCCGCCTGGTAGGCGCCGCCGCCGATGGATCCGGCGAGGCGCTCGGCGCGATCGCGCCCGGAGCGGTAGTGGACGGCCACGAGATAGCCGCTCTGTGCCAGGCGCTCGGCGGCGGCGGCGCCGATGCCGGAGCTGGCGCCGGTCACGAGCGCGACCGGCGCGGTCCGCTCCGTCCGGAAGATCACTCCGGCGGGATCTCGGCGAAGGCCCGCTCGACGTGGATCCCGCGGCGAGCCTGGAGCGCTCGCGCGACGAGGTACCAGACGGCGCCCGAGATCAGCACGCCGGCGGTTGCGATCCACATCCGGTGATCGCCGACGACGTCCGGGGTAGCCTGCAGCCCATTGACCGGATCGACCCACCAGATCCACTCGACGTAGAGGAGCGCGGCGGTGGCGATGACGCCGACGATCGACATCACCGGCACGCCGCCCAGCCGCCAGTTCACCGGCGACGATTCGAAGACCGCTCGCTGCCGGTACGGGAAGAAGATCGCCGCGATCGAGCACAGGAGGAACGAGAGGATCCAGCCGAAGATCCCGTAGAGCGTGCTGATCACCCCACGCGTGTAGAGGAAGAGCGAAAGCCAGCCGAGGATGGCGACGATGATGATCGCCATGGTAGGAGTGTGTCGGCTTTCGTTGACCTGGCTGACACGGGCAGGAAGCAGGCCGTCGAGCGACCAGGCGAGCAGCGCCCGGGTAGATGCCAGGAAGTTGATCGGCAGCCAGACGTAGGTCCAGAAGACAAACGTGAAGCCCAGAAGAAGGGCGAGCAGGAGGTTGTCGATGAAGGCTAGGGCGACCAGCTCGTTGTAGGCGGGCACGAACGACAGGCCCAGCGCGTCGGGGCTGAAGTAGTTGGCGCTGATCCCGCCGAGGAGCGGCAGCCCGGCGAGGCGGACGACTGCGGCAGTCAGCAGGAACATGAAGACGGTGACGAAGACGACGCCGCCCGGCATGCCGAGCAGCTGGCTGCGGCGGGCCCGTCGTACCTCGCCGCCGAGGAAGCTCGAGGTGATGGCGAAGAGCACGATGAACTGGGGCAGGGTGGAGGCGAAGATCGTCTGTTCGGCGGAATACGCCGCCGGCTCGACGGCCAGGCTGCTCGCGTTCGCTACGCCGCCAGCGGCTGCCACGTACCGGTCGAAGCTGGCTGCGAAGTCGGCGGAGCTACCGAGGAATGCGAGGCCGATGGCGACCGCGACGCCGATCATGCCGATGGCGAAGACGACGTTCTGGAGCCTGAAGTAGATCTTCGTGCCAGCGGCGAAGATCACCGCAAAGAAGGCAATGAGGACGGTGCCGGCGATGAGCGTCACGTCAGGATTGACGAACGAGTTCCCGACGTCGATCAGTCCGGTGTTTCCCGTGGCGACGCCCAGGATCCGAAAGAACCCAGACAGGCCGTACTGCGCCAGGTAGGCCGCCGGCACCCCGATGTAGACCGTCATCCACGCGACCCAGTTCCACGATGCGACGAAGCCGAGGAGGGGGTGCAGGGTGCGGCTGATGTACACGTAGTCCCCGCCGGACCGGGGAATGGCTGCCGCGAAGAGCGCGTACACGAACGCCATCGGGAGGGCCAGTGCGAGGGCGATGATCATCGCCTGGAACATGTCGGCGCCGACATAGAAGCCGGGCACGAACAGGAGCATGAAGGCGACGCCGATCCCGATGTTCTGGTTGTTGACGTTGTAGACGAAGGTGTCGAGAGCACTCAGGTCCTTTGTCAGCCCGGTTGCCTGGCGCGTGAAGACCTTCGTGGCGCCGGTGTCGGTCACATCTCTCCTCCTCTGATCCCCCCGGCTCGTGTTCCGCCCTCGATCAGGCTCGCCTCGGCTCGCCTCCGGTCGCCCATCCGCCGAGGACGTTGAAGATCAGGTAGCAGGCCAGCCGGGTACTGATGCCTGCCGGGTCGTATGCCGGGGTGAGCTCGACGACATCCATTGCGATCGGCTTCCGGCCGCCGACCATCTCGATGGCCCGCAGCGCCTCGGCGCTGGTGAGGCCACCCGGTTCGGGACCGTCGGTCCCGGGCATCGCCGAGGCGTCGATGACGTCGGTGTCCCAGGTGATGTAGAAGGCTTCGGTCCCGTCGGTGACGCGGTCGAGCGCATCGGTCACGACCGCCTCGATCCCGCGCCGCGTGATCTCGCGCATGGTGAACGTGGTGATCCCGTGCTCGCGCACGAACCGATACTGCTCCGGCGGGTTGAGCGCGCCGCGGATTCCGACCAGCGCCACGTTGCGCGCGTCAACGTTCTCGCGCTCCACCGCTCGAGAAACCCCGGACCAGTTGGTGAAGCGTTCCCCCGCGACATCGGGCTGGCAGTCGAGATGCGCGTCGAAATGGAGGTAGCCCACCTTGCCGTTGACGCGAGCCGACACCGCATCCATGGCGGGAATGGGTATCGAGTGATCACCACCGACCAGGATCGGAAAGGCTCCCGCGTCGAGGATCCGACCGACGTACTCCGCGATCAGCTGCCGGCTCCGTGCCGCGTCGGCGGGCACGATTGGGACGTCGCCGCAATCCGCCAGCCGGAAGGTCTCGAACAGGTCGATGTCGTACTCGCCGAGATAGGGAAGATACTGTTCCGACGCCAGGCGCAGCCCTCGCGGACCATGGCTCGACCCCGATCGGTAGACGGTGGCCTGGTCGAATGGCACGCCCAGCACGACCGCGCTCGCGCCGTGTGAGCGGATCGCCTCGGTCTGGCACGCCAGCCAGGGCGCCCCGAGGAACGAGGGGAGGCGGCCGGCCTGCAGCACGGTCGCCCGCTCCCCGGTGATGAGATCGGCTCCAGGCCGATCGAGAGCAGCCTCGGTCACCGCCGCCTCCACCCGCAGCCCCGAATATCACCGTCGGACGTGAATAGGGCGCATGTTGACGGATTCCGTCACGATTGTCCACACTGAAGAACGAATATGGATCGCGATCACCTCACGCTCGACGATCTCGACGATCTTGACCTGAGCCTGCTCCAGGCGTTGCAGGCAAACGGCCGGGTTCCGAACGCGCGGATCGCCCGTGCGCTGGGGGTGAGCGAGCCGACGGTGCGCAAGCGGATCGAGCGGCTGATTCGCGATCGGTTTCTCAAGGTCGTGGCGGTGATCAACCCGGTCCGGACCCCGTACCGGGTCGACGTGGTGATCGGGGTCAGGGTGCGCCCCGGGTCGGCGCTGGAGATGGGGAGCGCGCTCGCCGAGATGGACGAGACCGTCTATGTCGGCTACACCGCCGGGCGGTATGACCTCATCATCGAGGTCCTGAGCCGGACGGACGAGGATCTCTTCGCGTTCCTCTCCGAACGGCTGGGCAGGCTCGACGGGATCGTCAGCACCGAGACCTTCCACGTGCTGCGCACGGAGAAGATCAACTACGACTGGAAGCTCCCGCGGGAGTTCGTCGCTTCCGAGGCCGCAGCGGAGGACCGAGACGTCGGAGGCGGGTCGTCGGGCTAACGGGAGGACCGCCGCAGCGCGACGAGCGAGAGCATCTCGTAGGCAAGGTTGGCGGCGAGGAAGGCCGTCTGACCGGCCGGGTCGTAGGCCGGGATCACCTCGACCACGTCGAATCCGATGAAGTCGATCCCGGTCAGGCGACGGACGATGCTGAGGGCATCGTGCGCCGAGATGCCGCCCGGCTCGGGCGTGCCGGTGCCGGGAGCGAAGGCCGGGTCGACGACGTCGATGTCGAAGATGATGAAGGCGGGCCGATCGCCGACGCGCTCGCGGATGGCGGCCGCCACCGCATCGGCCCCGCGCTCGAGGACCGCCTCGGTGGTCAGATACTCGAGACCCAGCTCGTCGCGCAGCCCGGTCCAGTCCTCGGCGCCGTAGAGCGAGCCGCGCAGGCCGATCTCGATCGAGTGCGCGACGTCAACGAGCCCCTCCTCGATGGCGCGTCGCATCCAGGTGCCATGGTTGTACTTCTCGCCGAAGTAGCTGTCCCACGCGTCGGTGTGCGAGTCGAAGTCGATCACCGCAACTGGCCCGCGTGACCGTGTGGCGCGCAAGTGAGGGAGCGTGCAGGCGTGGTCGCCGCCGACGAGGAGCGGGATCACCCCGGCCTCGACGATCGGCGCGACGGCCTGCTCGATTGCGGCATAGCTGCGCTCGATGTACCCGGGGACGATCGCCACGTCGCCGTAGTCGACGCAGCTGAGCACCTCGAACGGCTTCACGTCGAGGTTGGCGTTGTACGGTCGGAGCATGACCGAAGCGTCGCGGACCGCGTTTGGGCCGAAGCGACCCCCGACCCGGTAGGTCACCCCGGTATCGAACGGAACGCCGACGATCGCGACGTCGACATCCTCGAGGCTGCGAACGTGAGGCAGCCGGGCGAAGGTTGACGGGCCGGTGAACCGCGGCGACACCAGGGAGTCCTCGGGAACGTAACGGGGCACGAGCGGCTCCTCTTCGACGATCGGACCTGGAGCGAGTGCTGACGTACACTCGCCAGCCAGTGGAAGGATATCTGGAGCGGTGCTCCCGAGCGGTGCGCGAGCGCCGTATCTCCGCGGCCGAGCTGGTGGAGGAGAGCCTGCGACGCATCGAAAGCGCCGCAGAGCTGAATGCGGTCGTGGCGCTCCGGGCGGAAGAGGCGATGGCCGAGGCTCGCGCCTGTGACGACGCCCTGGGCGCCGGTCGTGCGGAGGGGCCGCTGGTCGGCCTGCCGCTGCTGGTCAAAGACATCGAGGACGCTGCGGGTCTCCCCACGACCTTCGGATCGCTCCTGCACGCCGATGCACCGCCGGCGAAGATCGATGGGGCGGTTGCCGCCAGGCTCCGCGCCGCCGGCGCGATCCTGCTCGGCAAGACGAACGTACCCGAGTTCGCCTTCGAGGGATATACCGACAACCGCCTCTTCGGACCGACCCGCAACCCGTGGGCCCCGGCCTGGTCGCCGGGCGGCTCGAGCGGCGGCTCCGCAGCTGCACTGGCGGCGGGCCTGGTGCCGATCGTCACCGCAACCGACGTGGGCGGGTCAGTCCGCATCCCGGCGGCCGCCTGCGGCCTGGTCGGGCTCAAGCCGACGGCAGGCCTCATCGGGCGGGATCGGATTCTCGTGTCGCTCGAGCTCAACAACCACGGGCCCTTGACGTGGACCGTTGCAGACGCGGCGGCCCTGCTCAGCATCCTGACCGGTCCAGTCGCGGGCGATCCGGGGGCGCTGCCGCCGTGGCGACCGACCGGCGGTGGACTCCCCCGGCGGGTCATCGCTGTCGCCCGGTTGGCTCCGGGGCCGCCACTGCCGGCGACGGTCGAGCGCAGCTTCGCCGCCGCCTTGCGGGTCGTCGAAAGCGACCTCGGGCTCCCGGTCGAGCTGCTGGGATCCACGGCGATCTTCCCCTCCGGTTACGATCCGGGTGACTGGTTTCGACTTGTCGGGGTGGAGCAGGCGTGGGCGCTGGGACGCGGCGTGATCGAGCAGCGAGCAGCCGAGTTCGACCCGGTCTTTGCCGGGTACATGCGGCGGGCGCTCGAGATCGGGATCGAGGAGTACCTGGCCGCGCGCCAGGCTCGCCTTCGCCACACCCGTGAGCTTGACGATCTGCTCGACGAATCGACCGTGCTGCTGTCGCCCACGCTGACCGTCGAGGGCTGGTCGGTCGATGGACGCCTGCCCGGCGCCAGCCTTTCGGGCCTCCCCAGCGAGGTCTTTAATACCGAACCGGCCAACCTCACCGGCCATCCGGCCATCTCTCTACCGGCGGGGCGTCACCCGAATGGTGTTCCGTTTGGCCTCCAGGCGATCGGCCCGCGATTCGGGGAGGACCTGCTGCTGGCGTTCGCGGTCGCGTGGGAGGCGGCGCGCCCGTGGCCTCCGGTGGCCGACGGCTATTCCGCCTTCCCGCCCGGATGAGATGAATCCGGGGCGCACCATCGCGCGGTGTGTACTCTGGCGACCATGGGCACGCGGCATCCCCAGGCTGGCGCGAGTGAGCCGCTCAAGAATCCGCTCGCGGAGGCGCTCCGACTCATTGAGTTGGCGGAGAGCAGGGGCCTCCAGCTCCGGCTCATGGGCGGCCTTGCTTTCCATGCCGTGGTCCCCACCTGGCGCGCGCCCATCGAGCGTGCCCGCCGCGACATCGACCTTGCGACGCGCAGCCGCGACCGTCGCGCAGTCGCCGAGCTGCTCGCCGCCGCCGGCTACGAGCCCGACCGCCAGTACAACGCGCTCTATGGGCACAAGCAGCTGTACTTCGTGGATGGGCGTCGCGGGCGGCCGGTCGACGTGCTGGTGGATCGGCTCGACATGTGCCACCGGTTCGAGTTCGCCGATCGGCTGCTGGTCACGCGTCCCACCCTGCCGCTGGCAGAGCTGCTGCTCTCGAAGCTTCAGGTGGTGAAGATCAACCGCAAGGACATGCTGGACTCGTTGGTCCTGCTTCGCTCGTACGACCTGGGCGACAGCGACGACGGTGTGATCAACGCGCGCCGTATCACCGGTCTCACCGCGACCGATTGGGGCTGGTGGCGGACGGTCACCGGCAACCTCGATCGGCTGGCCACCTTCGCGCGGGAGGAGCTGGTGCCGGACGAGCTCGTCACTGACGACCCGCCGCGCCACGATCTCATTGCGCAGATCGAGTCCCTGCGCTCGATGATCGCCGCCGCGTCCAAGTCGCTCGGGTGGAAGGTGCGAGCGCGCGTCGGAGATCGCGTCCGCTGGTATGAGGAGCCGGAGGAGGTCGCCCATGGCCACGACTGATTGGCCTGTAGAGCGGATCGTCGTCCCTGCCCGCGAGGGTCGAGCGGTCCGCGTGGCTGCGGGACAGCACTTTCGCGTGGTTGACCTGGAGGGGAGCCAGGTCGGCGATCTCTTCGCGTTCGTGGCCGCGGACGTGAGCGAGTTCGTGAGCGCCGAGCACACGCGAGTCCACATCTCGCGCCTCTTCCCTCGCGTCGGGGAGAGCTTCCTCTCCAACCGCCGTCGGCCGCTGCTGACCATGCTCGTCGACCGGAGCCCCGGGTACCACGACATGCTGTGCGCCGCCTGCGATCCGACCAGGTATGCCGGCCTCGGCGTGCACGGCTGGCACGCGTCGTGTCAGGAGAACCTCGAGCGGGCCATGGCGGGGCTCGGGTTCACCGACGTCGAGGTCCCCCAGCCAATCAACCTGTTCATGAACATCCCCGTCCACCCGGACGGCACCATCGGCTGGGAACCGGCCCGCAGCCGCGCGGGTGACCACGTGGAGCTGCGCGCCGAGATGGAGCTGATCGTGATCCTGTCGGCGTGTCCGCAGGACCTCGTCCCGATCAGCGGCGACAGGCTGAGCGCGCTCGCGATCGAGCTCTTGGGTGACGCTTGACGCCGAGGACGAGATCCGCGAGTTGCCGATGCGGCGCATGCGCCCACCGGCGGTCCCGGACGAGCCGCCGCCGGTCCTGCGCGCCGAGGAGCTCGAGCGCCTGCTGGCCGCCTGCGCTGGGACGCGGTTCGACGACCGAGGTGACACGGCCATCATCCGCCTGCTGGCCTCGACCGGCATGCGCCGCGGCGAGTGCGTCTGCTGAAGGCCGAATCTCCTGCTCTTGGCGAGGGGCCCTGTTACAGCAGGGGATTCGGCCATTTACGCACGGACTCTCACGCTTAGAGCACAGCGGTTAGGGTGGGTTGACTTAAAAGTCCCCTGCTCTACCGCTGAGCTAACGGCCCGTCGATTCATGCTCAGGATAGACCGACCCCTGGCGCACGAGGCGTGACCCATGGCGTCGTGCGCCAGCCGCCGAATCTCGCGGCTGGTTCGGCGGAAACGACACTGGCGGCTACGCCTGATCTCGGTCCAGGTCCAGGCCAGCCAACGCCGGGTAGTGCATCGGTTTGATCCTCGGGAGTAGGCTTCTTGGCCTAGGGTCCTGTAGTCGCAGAAGGGAGCGGCGAGACCATGCTCCGGACGCGAGCGAGGTAACCGTGGAACTAGTAGAGCGCAAGAATTTCGATGCGCCGGACGAGGCGGCAGACCCTTACGAGAAGTCCCACGGCGACTGGATCGAGTTGATGGGCCAGGACATCGGAAGGATAACGGGTCAGCCAGGCTGGAATTGGACCGAGCACTCGGCTCCCGTGGATGGCACCGAACGCTGTGAACGATTTCACGTCAAGCTGTTCGTCGCCGGTCGGTTCGCGGTCGCCTACGAGGACGGGACACAGGTTGAGTTCGGACCCGGTGACATCGCTGTGATCCAGCCGGGACACGACGCGTGGGTCGTCGGCGACGAACCGGTCGTGTACTTCTCCCTGGGATCGCTATTCAAGACGGCCGCGGGTGGGTGACAGCACTTGCGGCTAGTCGAGCCGCGCCGCTATCTCCTCGCAGGACCAGATGTGATCTGCGACTCCCGCCGCCAACGCTGGGGTCCGGCGGATAGAGCGATTTGGCATGGCCCGAGGTAGATCAGATCGGGGCCAAAATCGTCAAGCCGGAGGCTCGTCAAACTGATGCACTACCCAATGCCGCCGCCACCGTTTGGGCGAACCCGTGTGGGTTCATCAGCCCCATGGCGTGTCCGCTATTCGGCACCGTCATCCACACCATGCCGGTCACCGTGAGATCGTCCTGCGGGGGAAGCGCCTGGTCACTGTTCTCGCCACCGAGGTAGAAGCGCGGCAGGTCCAGCTCGCGCAGCAATGAGCGGATCGTCGGCTTAGTCCCCCGCATGAGCGAGACCGAGGCCCGATGCAGAGCGCGCGGATTGATGAGCTGCGTGATTCCGATGTGCGCGGCCGGCGGGGCCTTCGGGTTCTCCGCCGCCGCCGTGCGCATGCTTGCGAGGAACTCGGTGAAGCCCCGCTCGGCGAAATCGTCCTCGGTCTGCTCGGCGATGCCGGGCGCCAGAACCCCCGCGGGTTCGATCCCCGGCTCGGCCAGCACCAGGGCCGCCACTGCAGCAGGACGAGCTGCGGCAACCAGGGTCGCGACGGTGCCGCCCATGCTGTGGCCGATCAGCGCGCAGCGGTCCACGTCGAGGGCCTCGAGCAGCGTGATGACGGTCTCGGCGTGATGCTCGAGCGTGTAGCTGAATGCATCGGGCTTGTCGCTGTAGCCGTGGCCCAGGAGGTCGACCAGCAGCGAGCGACGTCCTCGGAGCGGTGGCTGGACCGCCACGGGCATGAGCTCGCCGGTGGACGAGCAGATGAGGCCATGGAGCCACACCAGTGGGGGATCGGCGCCGGGGACCTCGAGGTACCGGATGGATGCTTGTCCGTCCGCGACAGAGATCGCACGCATGGATCACCTCGCCGCTGCTCTAGCGTTGCTGACCGATCCGGCCAGGGTGCCAAGTCCATGCTAACGGCCCCGCCGCTGAGGATAGCCATCGGTTGCGCCGATCGCGTGCGATCATCGGGGCCATGCGCCAGCTCCTCCTCTGGATGGCCCGCAATCGCCTCCTGAAGCGATGGCTCCCGCGTATCTGGTTCGTTCGTCGTGCGGTCCGCCGCTTCATGCCGGGGGAGACGGTCGAGGAGGCGCTCGACGCGGCGGAGTTCTTTCGGCCGCACGGCATTGGGATCCTGTTCACGCAGCTCGGCGAGAACCTGACCGAGCTCGCCGAGGCGGAGGCGGTCGCCGACCACTATCACGCCCTCCTCGACATGATCGCGGCGCGCGGCATGGATGCCGAGATCAGCGTCAAGCCGACGCAGCTGGGCCTGGATCTCGACCGCGACGCCGCCGAGCGCCTCCTCTCCGGCCTGGCTGACCACGCAGCGCAACGCAACAGGCTGGTGTGGCTCGACATGGAGGGGAGCGCCTACACGGATCCGACCCTCGATCTGTATCGGTCGCTGAAGGAGAAGCACCCGAACATCGGCATCTGCCTGCAGGCCTACCTGCGCCGAACCCCGGCCGACGTCCACGCCCTGCTTTCACTGAAACCGGCGATCCGACTTGTCAAGGGCGCCTACGACGAGCCGGCCAGCATCGCCTTCCGCCGCAGGGACGAGGTGAGCGCCGCCTTCCAGTCGCTCTGCGTGCTGATGCTCCCGTATGCCGTGAAGGGCGAGCTGCGGCTGGGGATGGGCACGCATGACACGAAGCTCATCGAGCGGGTCGCGGCACACGCCGAGGCCGTCGGCTTCGCGAAGGACGCCTTCGAGGTCGAGATGCTGTACGGCATCCGCCAGAAGGAGCAGCTCCGCCTCGCGTCGGAGGGATACCGCGTCCTCGCCCTGATCGCGTACGGTGAGGCCTGGTACGCGTGGTACATACGGCGGCTGGCCGAACGACCGGCCAACGTGTGGTTCGCCCTGCGCCAGATCTTCGGCTGAGGAGTCAGTCATGCGCGTGCTGCTGGTCGGGGTTGGCACCGTCGGCGAGGCGATCGCACGCATGTGCGCGCAGCGCGAATGGTGCGAGCTGATGGTGCTGGCCGATTACGACCTCGACCGCGTCACGGCCTTGCAGGCCACCCTGGGGGATAAGAAACGCTTCCCGGCCGAGCGAATGGATGCGCGGGATGCCGGTGCGGTCGCCGATCTTGCCCGGCGCCACCGCGTCGACCTGGTGATGAACGCGGTCGATCCGCGCTTCGTGATGCCCATCTTCGACGGGGCGCTGGCCGCCGGCGCCAATTACATCGACATGGCCACCAGCCTCTCGCGCCCACACCCGGAGAATCCATTCCAGCTGCCCGGGGTCAAGCTCGGCGACGAGCAGTTCGCGCGCTCGGCGGAATGGGAGCGGGCAGGGCGGCTCGCCCTGCTGGGGATGGGCATGGATCCCGGCCTGACCGACGTCTTTGCGGCTCATGCCGCCAAGCACCTGTTCGACGAGGTCCACGAGGTCCACATCCGCGACGGTGGCGACCTGCACATCCCCGGCTACGCCTTCGCCCCGGTCTTCAGCATCTGGACCACGATCGAGGAGTGCCTCAACCCGCCGGTCGAGTGGGACGGCGAGCGTGGCGACTGGATCACGACCCAGCCGTTCAGCGCGCCAGAGGCGTTTCCGTTCCCGGCGGGGATCGGCCTGGTCGAGTGCGTCAACGTCGAGCACGAGGAGGTGCTGCTGGTGCCGCGCTACCTGAAGGGCGTGCGGCGGGTTACCTTCAAGTACGCGCTGGGGAGCGACTTCATCGCCAAGCTCCAGTTCCTGCATGACATCGGCCTGGACAGGGTGGAGCCGGTCCGCGTGCGCGGAGTTGACGTCTCGCCCCGCGATGTGGTCGCGGCGGTGGTGCCGGACCCGATCACCATGGGCGACAAGATGGTCGGGCGGGCGGTGGTCGGCACCTGGGTCATCGGTCAGAAGGATGGCAGGTCACGCGAGGTCTTCCTGTACCAGATGGCCGATGCCGCCGAGACGCTGCGCACCACCGGGTCGCAGGTGGTCGGCTGGCAGACCGGCTTCAACCCGGTGATCGCGATGGAGCTGCTCGCCAGCGGAGCCTGGTCGGGGAGCGGAGTCCACGCGCCGGAGGCCTTCGACCCGGATCCGTACCTCGCGCTCCTCGACCGGTACGGGATCCATCATGCGATGCTCGAGATGGAGCCCGGAGCGCATCGGCCAACCTGAGGCCAGCGGCCTAGACTGACTCCCCCAGCAGTAGGAGGCAGACCGATGAACGTTGACGAGATGCTCTCCGGCGCACGCGACACCATGACGGTCAAGCGCGTCTACGGCGACCCGATCGAGCGGGACGGCGTGCTGGTGATCCCCGCCGCCAAGGGACCGGTGGTGGTGGCGGCGGCGACAACGAGAACAACGCCGGCGGCGGGTTCGGCGTCAGCGCCAAGCCGGCCGGCGCCTGGATCATCCGCAATGGCGAGGTCGAGTGGGAGCCGGCGATCGATGTGACACGCATCGCCACGCTCGCGATGCTGGTCGCGATCGTCTTCCTGTGGACTGTCCGGTCGATCGCAAAGGCCAACGCCAGGGCACGCGAGAAGGCGGCAAAGCGCTAAGCGCCGGCAAAGGCGAACGCCGCCTGGCGGGAGGCGGCGTTCGATTCTGGAGGTCTGTGGTTGCGGGGGACGGATTCGAACCGACGACCTTCGGGTTATGAGCCCGACGAGCTACCACTGCTCCACCCCGCATGGCCATGCTACGCACCGCGCTACGATCGGTCAAACCCTTAGCGTCGGCTACAATGCCGCCGGGTTCGCCGTCGCGACCCGTCCCGATCGATGCGAGGCTGCGCACGCCGATGGCCGTGAACCCCAAGAAGCTGCGACCGTACGACCAGCCGCCGAAGGTCCGTCGCCCGATCTTTCCCAGGGAGCCGGACAACGCCGCGACCGCGTTCCTGGTGGCCGCGCTGCTCTGGTTCCTGACCGCCACCGGGATCGGGTTGCTGTGGGTCGCCTACCAGCTCCTCCCGGACCAGCTCACCCTGCGCCTGGAGATGCCCACCCTCAGCGGCGTGCTCAGCTTCGAGCTGAGCCCCGCCACCACGGCCTCCGGCTTCTGGAATTCGCTCGTCTACGGCTGGCTCGCGAATGCCGGCCTGGGAGCCATCTTCTTCATCACGCCTCGTCTGCTGGGAACGCGATTGGTGAGCGAGACGATGGCGTCCGGCGCCGCCGCACTCTGGAACGTGGGCCTCGTGGCCGGCCTGGCGGCGCTCTACGTGCCCCAGCTCTCCGGCTCCGGCGTGCTCACGGAGTTCCCGCTGCCGGTGGCCGGGGTGCTGCTGCTGGCCCTGTTGCTTGCCAACGGAGCGTTCTGGCGCACGGTCATGGCATCCGCGCAGCAACTCCCGTACGTCAGCATCTGGTACTTCGGCGTGGCGCTGCTCGCGCTGCTGGGCCTGTACGGCCTGATCGGCCTCGCGGAGCTGCTCAGCGTCATGCAGGTGCTCAGCCTCTCCGCAGCCGGCGAAGCGTTGGCCAACGCTTTCTATGTGCGCGCCCTGGAGACCCTGTGCTTGGGCGGCCTCGCCATCGGCACGCTGTACTACGTTATTCCACGCGCCGCCGCCAACCCGCTCTACTCCTGGGGCCTGGCCATGCTCGGCTGGCTCCTCTGGCTCGGGCTGAGCACCCTGGCGCCCCTGGCCAGTCTGGTTGACGTCTCGGTCCCGTTCGCCATCACCCAGATCGGCAACGTGGCGACATTCATGCTGGTGATTCCTGCCTTCCTGGTGGTCGCCAACCTGCTGCTCAGCCTCAGCGGACGCTGGACGCTCGTCCTGTCGCCGGGCACGGTCCCGTTCGCGCTGGTGGCTCTCACCTTCCTGACCGCCACGGCGCTGCTCGAGGCGATCGGCTCGCTCGGCTCGGTGCACAAGCTGGTCGGCAGCACCGAATGGGGGGTCGGCGTCCGGCTCTTCGCGCTGCTCGGGACGGCCACCCTCGCGTTCCTGGCCCTGGCCGATCACGCCTTCCCTCGCCTGCTGCGTCGCGACTGGGGAGGGACGCTGCTCGCCGAGGCGACGCTATGGGCCGCCTTCGCCGGGGCCGGACTGGCCGGCCTGGCGCTGATCTTTGGCGGTGTGGCGCATGGCTCGCTGCTGGCGCAGGCTGCGCCAGCCGAGGAGATCGACGGGTTGGTCCTCTGGTTCCGGCTCGTGCTCGGGGCGGGGATCAGCCTGAGCGCCCTGGCAGCCGCGGTGCTGGCCCTGAACGTGTTCCTGATGTACACCAGCGCCCGTCGCGCCGAATACGCGGTCGTTGTCGGCGACGCGGCTGCCGCGCCGGCGGCGCAGTGAGCCGATGACCGTCCACACCCCGATCGAGTCACGGACGCGAGGCATCCCGGGCTGGGCCTTGGGCCTGACCGGGGTCATGTTCCTGGCCGGCGCGGTCTTCTTCGCCACGAATCTCAGCGGCTCGAACCCGCCGATCATTGGCGGCCCGCAGCCATCGGCCGGGGGTCTCAACGCGCAGGCCATCATGCAGACGGCGGGCTGCCAGAACTGTCACGGCCCGGACCTGGCCGGACAGGGGACCTTTCCCAGCCTGCACGGCGTGAAGGACGGTCCGGTGAGCGAGAACCTCCAGCAGCTGGGCACCGACCATCCGGATGCCTGGGCCGACCTCTGGATCGCCGGCACCGATCCTGCCGTGACCGGGATCGACCGCGGCGGCATGCCGGTCTTCGGTGACACGCTCAGCCCCGAGGAGATCGCCGCCGTCGTCGAGTATCTGAAGACCCTGCCATGACCGATCCGGCCGTACGGCCGGTGCGCGAGGTGACGGTTCTCATCGGCGGCGACGAGATGGCGCGCATCGATGAGGCGGCGCAGGGCCTTGGCCTGTCACCCGATGCCCTGATGGAGAGCGCCGGCTCGGCGGTCACCGAGCTGGCCCTGGCGGAGCTGGCCACCATGACCGATGCGGTGACCGGCCCGGGCGGGCCGCTTGCACCGGCGCCGGTCACCGTCGTGATGTGCGGCCCCGGCAACAACGGCGGCGACGGCTTCGTGGCCGCACGACGCCTGGCCTCGGCGGGGCGCGCGGTGACCGCGGTGCTGGTGGGCGACCCGGCACGCATCAGCGGCGTCGCTGCCGCACACAACTGGACCGTGCTGCAGGCGATGGCGTCGAGCGGCTCGCTGGCACTCTACGTCGCGCCCACGCCGGAGCTGTTGCTGCAGCTGCGGGCGCGCCTCTCACCGGCGAGCCTGCTGATCGACGCGCTGCTCGGCAGCGGCGCGGCCGGCCCCTTGCGGGAGCCCATCTCCAGCGCGGTGGACCTGCTCAACGCGATCGTGACCCACGCCCGGGCCGCCGGCCGGCCGTGTCGCGTGGTCGCCATCGACACGCCGACCCGCATCGACCTGACCGATGGCACCCGCTCGGATCCGGTTGTGGTCGCCGACCTGACGGTCACCTTTCACCGCGCGAAGGCCGGGTTCGCGCTGGACCCGGAGGCGCGGCGCCTGGCCGGACGCTACTTCGTGGCGCCGATCGGCATCCCTGTGGAGGCAGAGGAGGGAATCGTCCCGCCGGACGGCGAATTTCCGCCGGCGCGAATGACGCAGGTCAACTGGCAGGAGCCCGCCGTCAGCTGACGGCGCTGCTGCCCGGCTTGACGATCGGCTCGCCGCGCTCGCAGGCCGGGCATTCATCGGCCGTCCAGGATGAGATCTCGATCCTGCCCAGCGACAGGATCGGGCAGCCGATCTCGACCGGACCGGTGGAGCGGTCGACGATCACGCTTGCCACCAGGGGCGTCGCGCCGGCGGTGCGGACCGCGCGGACCGTCTCGGCCAGCGATGCGCCGGTGGTCAGGATGTCGTCGACGAGGACGACGCGATCGGCTTCGGTGACGGGCCAGCCCCGGCGCAGCGCGCGGGCGCCCCGCTCCATCGGCTCCGCGAACACACCCCGGACGGTCCGGCCCAGCGCGGCCTCCAGCTGACGAGCCGTTTCGGCGGCCAGCAGCGCGCCGCCGGTGGTGGGTCCGACCACGAGGGTCGGTTCGCGATCGATCAGGGAGGCGGCCAGCCGCCGACCGATCTCGACCGCCAGTGCGGGGTACTGCAGCACGGCGAACTTCTCGAGGTAGCGGTCGGAGTGACGCCCGCTCTTGAGCAGAAAGTGCCCATGGCGCAGGGCACCGGCTGCATCGAACAGCACCTCGACGCCGGCACTGGTCAGCGCTTCGCCCTGCGGAAGCCCTGGCGAGCGGGTGGCGACCGGCGGTGGCTCCATCGGGCTATTCGTAGACGGCGGTGAAGTCGACCGCCGGGTAGCGTTCGGCGAGGGCATCGGTGACCCATTGCAGGACATCGGTCGGGTCGTACACGTCGGCGACCGTGCGGGCGTCGGTGACGGTCAGGCCCACGCGGTGCGGCTCCTCGGTGAGCGCGGTCCCGTTCGGCATGTCGGACAGGTCGAGGCTGGTCTCGAAGCGGCCGTCCGAGCGCAGGACCAGGGTGTCGCTCTCCTCGTCGAGGAGGACCAGGTCGCCGGTCCGCGCCAGCACCTCCTCGGCGTTGGCAGAGAATTCGCGCAGGACCTGCTTCTGCTGGTCGCCGATCTGGGTCCGATACGCGTCGGCCAGCTGCCACAGTCGCTGGGCCGCGATCGTCTCCTGCTGGGTGGAGGGCAGCCCCGCCTGCCAGTCCTCGTCGTGCGGCTCCTCGGCGACTGCTTCGTGCGCCGCGAGCTTGTCTGCGGGCACCAGGTGGTTCGTCGGATCGCGGGCGGCGTCGACGAACCAGGAGAGGATGTCGGCCAGGTTGTAGAGCTCCACCACCTCGCTCACCGCATCGACCGTCTGCTCCTCGTCGTACCACTCGCTGTCGGCGGGGTCCTGGTAGGTCAGCCGCGTGGTCCACACCTCGTCAACGGGGTCGAAGAGAAGGTAGTCCTGCTCGTCGTCGACTAGCTTGATCGGACCGATCTCGCGCAGGCGCTCGCGGTTCGCCTCGAGAAAGCGACGCAGCTGCTCGGTGGCCTCGTACACGAAGTCACGCTTTTCGAGCTCCGCCTCGCCGGCCAGCTCGCGGAGCGCGGAGATGCGCGGCGCGCTCACGGCTTGTAGACCAGGTCGGGGCCCATCCGCTCGCGCAGGAAGATGATGTGCTTCTTGTCGAAGATCGACTCGGCCACGCGGTGGCCCAGGCCGCGTGCGGCGGGATCGGCGTACAGGCTGTCAAGCACGGCATAGGTCGGCAGGTCGAGGATCAGGACGTTGTTCCATTCCGATCCCTCGGTAACGTTGAACCAGCCGATGAAGCGGATGCCGTACTGGGCCTCGTAGCGCTTCACCGTCTTCGGGAAGAAGTGGCGCATCCCTCGCTTGAAGATCGCGTCGCGTCCCTTGCGGACGTTGAAGAAGGTGACCATCAGGGGCATCTACTCCGCCTCGCCTTCGTTGGTCGGCTCGTCCGGCTTGGACGGAGGCGGCGACTCGGTGTTGATGACGCGCGGCGGACTCGTGGCACCGACGGTCCGGCCACGACCGCGGCGACGGTCGGCAAAGAAGACGCGCAGCAGGAAGACGCTGGTCATGCTGACGAAGAAGAGCAGGACCATGTCGATGAAGAGAAGCACCACCAGCACCCAGATCGGCCAGTTGAGGCTGAACAGGCCGACAGGGATGAGGAAGAGGATGCCGGCGAACAGGATCGCCTGCCAGACGAAGCACCCGAAGCCTGGTCCCTCATTCGGATCGAGTTCCTCGTTCGTGCGGATCGACATCCATCGCTCGCTGCGGGGTGGGCGGTGCGCATGGTCCCACATCCGGGGCTCAGCCGACGGGCGTCGAGTCCGTCGCGATAGGTGATTCGCCCGCCCGCCACGGTCATCCGCACAACGCCGGGCAGCTCCATTCCCAACAGCGGCGTATTCGATGAGGTCGACGCCAGGCCGGACGCCCCGAGCCGCCAACGGGCGCCCGCATCGAAGACCACCAGATCGGCGACCGATCCTGCGGCCAGCGAGCGAGTCTCGCCGATGAGCGAAGCGGGCTTCGTGCTCAGCGCCTCGATCAGGCGTACCAGCTCCAGGCTGCCCGATTCCACAGCCGCCAGCCCCAGCGAGAGGGCTGTCTCGAGGCCGATCATCCCCGGCGCTGCGGCGCCGAACTCGACCCCCTTCCGCTCGCGCGGATGCGGCGCGTGATCGGTGGCGATGGCGTCGATCGTGCCGTCGGCCACCCCGGCCAGCAGCGCCATCGCGTCGCCGCGTGACGCGAGTGGGGGATTGACCCGGCAGGCAGGGTCGTAGGCGAGCGCCGCATCCAGGGGCGCCCCGAAGGGATCGGCGGCCACGCCACCGGGCTCCTCCCATGCAAAGCCACGCCAACCAGCAACCCAGTCATCGGTGAGCGCGAGGTGATGCGGGGTGACGTCGCAGGTCACCCGAATTCCCCGTCGCTTGGCTCGGCGGATTGCCTCCAGGGCACCCGCTGTGGACAGATGAGTGAAATGGACCCAGGCGCCGGTCTCCTCTGCAAGGGCGATGTCGCGCTCAACCATCGACAGCTCAGCACTCTCGGGCCAGCCGGCGAGGCCGAGGCGGGTGGCTGTGGGACCGGCGCGCATGACTGACCCCTGGGCCGTGCGGGCGTCCTCCGCATGCTCGATGAGCGGCAGGCCAAGCGATGCGAGTCCGGCGAGTAGTTCCCGGGCCACGGCCCCGGAACCAATGGCGGCCCCATCGTCGCTCACGCCGACGATCCCGCTCGCGGCCAGCTCCACCACGTTTGTCGGCTGCTCGCCACCGCGCCCTTGCGTGGCCGCGGCGACGACGCGCACGCGAGATGCTGCGCCGCCAGCACGGTCGAGGATCCACCGGACGCTCTCGCTATCGTCCGGCGGAGGATCGGTGTTCGGCATGGCGCAGACGGTCGTGAAGCCCCCCCGGGCCGCGGCCCGCGTGCCGCTCGCGATCGTCTCCGCGCGCTCGAGGCCCGGCTCGCGAAGGTGGGTGTGCAGGTCGCACAGTCCGGGCGTCGCCACGAAGCCACTCGCATCGATGCGCGGCGCGTCGGCGGGAAGCGCCGCCGGATCGGCCAGCAGACCGTCGACCACGGCGAGGTCGCGCACACGATCCTCGCCGGCGGACGGATCGACGACCCGCGCCCCCGTCAGCAGGAACGTCGCGGCTGGGTCGCTGATCGACCCGAATATGCTCATCGGGCGAGGAGCGACAGGACCGCCATGCGGATCGGCACGCCGTTCGCCACCTGCGTCCCGATCAGGCTCCGCTTGCTCGCGGCCAGCTCGGCGGTGATCTCCACGCCCTCGTTGGTGGGGCCTGGATGGAGGAGGGGAGCACCGGGACGGGCGCGGCTCATGCGCGCCTCATCGAGTCCCCACTCGGCGGTGTACTCCCGCAGCGAGGCGACCGCCCCGTCCCCAGCCTCGCGTTCGAGCTGGATGCGGAGCGCCATCACCGCGTCGGCATCGACCAACGCGTCTTCCAGCCGATCCGCGACAGTGACGCCAGGCCACCCCGCGAAGCCGGCTACCCACGCTCGAGGTCCGGCCAGCCAGACCGATGCGCCGAGCGCCGTGAGCGAGTGCATGTTCGAGCGCGCCACCCGCGAATGCCCGATGTCTCCGACGATCGCGATCTTCTTCCCCTCCAGCGGGCCGAGCGCCTCGCGCAGGGTCAGGGCATCGACCAGCGCCTGGGTCGGATGGGCGTGCGTCCCGTCGCCGGCATTCACGATCCGCGCCCCGCAGCTGCGGGCGGCAAGATACGGGGCTCCGCTCATCGGATGGCGCAGGACGATCGTGGACACGCCGGTCTGCTCGAGTGTGCGCAGGGTGTCCACCAGCGACTCGCCCTTGCTGACGCTGCTGGCCTCAATCCGGAGGTCGACCACCTCCGCGCCGAGCGCCTTGGCCGCCAGCTCGAAGCTGACGCGGGTTCGCGTCGACGGCTCATGGAAGGCCAACCCAACGACCTCGCCACGGAGAAGGTCCAGCGCTTCACGGCGCGTCCGCCGTTCGCGCATCTCGACCGCCACGTCAAGGCATTGCTCGAGCTCTGCGAGGGTGAGCTGATCCACGTCGAGGAGGTGGCGGTGCGGCCAGACGCCAGCCGCCTGGGCATCGGCGCCCGGCCATGACACAACAACGCCACCGGCTTCAGGCCGATGGCGTGGCGGTGTTCCGGTAGAGTCGCGCAATCTCAGGTCTCCTTGGCGGCCTCACAGGACCGTCCTTAAAGGGTTCGCGACAGTATAGCCACGAGCAGGGGCTCAACCGGTTGACGTCTCGACGGCACCCGGTCGCTCGATGACCACTTCATCGGCTCCGTCGTCCTCCACCACCCGCACGTGCACGATCTCTTCCCGGCTGGTCGGGAGGTTCTTGCCGACGTGATCCGCCCGAATCGGGAGCTCGCGATGCCCGCGGTCGATCACCACGGCCAGCCGCACCGCCTGGGGCCGGCCGTGATCGGTCAGGGCGTCCAGGGCCGCGCGAACCGTGCGCCCGGTGAAGAGGACGTCGTCCACCAGCACGACCGTGCGATCGTCGATCTCCGGCATGGCCTGCGTCTTCTTGACTATCGGCGCGTGCGCGATCTTGGTCAGGTCGTCGCGATAGAAGGTGATATCCAGCGCCCCGACCGGCAGGCTGACCCCCTCGTGCTGCTCGATCAGCCCGGCCAGCCGCCGCGCCAGGGGGACGCCGCGGCTGCGCACGCCGACCAGGACCAGTCCATCGGTCCCGCCGTTGCGCTCGACGATCTCGTGAGCGATCCGGGTGAGGGCGCGCCGCAGCTCGTCTGCGTCGAGGATGCGGCGTTCGCTCATGCGGCCGAGTGTAGCCCGATGGTTATGCCGCGAACCTGACCTCCGTGGTCAGTGGCCGTAGACCGCCGGACCGTTCCAGGGTGGCGCCTCCGTGCCTCCGCCGATAGCCTGCGGCGACCCCCCGTCCAGCGGCACGATCTGCAGGAAGGCGGATGGCGGATCCCCGATGCCCGCGGACGGGAGGCCGAGGGTCACCGCCACGGAGCTTCCATCAGGGGAAAACGCGATGGCGACAAGGTACGCATCGGATGGTCGGACGAGGGCGAGCGCCGAGGCACTGCTCAGCAGGCCGCCGCTCACCCGACTGACGTATACGTCCTGCTGGTTCGGATAGGTCCCGTCTGGGCCCTGCGGTGCGCCCGTCCAGGCACCGTCCCAGAAGGCGAACAGGTCACTGTCCGGGGCCCACGCGAAGTCGCCCGACACGAACGCCTCGCCGCCAACTGGAGCGAGGTCGGAGAAGAGCGCCGTGCCGACCCACTGAGAGGCGGGGCCTGCGGACCGGAAATCCCCGGAGAGCTGCGGCATTCCGCCCACCGAGAAGTGCCATGATCCGCCGTTGAATGTCATCGTCCCGTTCCAGAAGATCGCCCGGCTGCCGTCGGGCGCCAGATCGGGTAGAAGCACGCCGTTGATACGCTCTTCGCCAGGCAACAAGCCGTCGTCCATCGCTGATCTGGCTTCACTCCAGGGTTGGGACGCGGCATGGCTCAGCCACAGTGAGAATTCGCCCTCGTTGACCGCTGCCGGTGCAAAGTCCGAGACGTACGCGTCGCCGGTCGCCGTGACGCGCTCGATGCGGCCATTGACGGAATCGAATAGCCATGCGTCGGCGCCGTCGCTCGGGGCCTGGCAGCCAGCATCCGGACCGAGATCAACACCGACCAAGGTGTAGGCCAGGTACCGGCTGTCGGGTGACCAGGTGAGCCGATTGGTGAAAGGCGCCGCCGACGAGCAGCCCAGGTGCTTGACCGCGCCGGCGGTGAGGTGGAGGGCCCAGACCTCGTTGGCCCCGGTCTCGCCCTTCTGGGTGATGTACGCGAGCCAATCTCCGTTTGGCGAGAGGGAAGCGGCGATCGGCGGGCCGGACACGGAGCCGGCGTCCACCGAGGCGCCCGTCGCGTCGTTGATGAACGACAGGCGCAATGCTTCCAAGGGGGCGCCGGTGAGGGACAGGTACCCGAGCTCGCCCGGTCCCAGGAACGTTGGAGGAGCGAGGGGCTCGACGCTGGGGGCGACGGACGCGACGGCACTGCTGGAGGGGGCGGCCGACACAGATGGGCGCGGCGATCCGCTCGCCTGCCCGACCGGCCCGAGATCGAGGTTGTTGAAGACGACGACCGCCAGGATCGCCGCAGCCACCGTTGCCAGCGAGGCGCCGATGGCAACCAGGCCGCCCGGCCGGCGCCACCAGGGGCCCAAGCGGCCCGATTCTATCCCGGTGCGAACCCGCGCCGAGAGGTCGCGCGGCGGGTCCACCACCGGCAGCCCCGACAGGATGCGGCGCTCCGCGGTGAAGGCGGCGAGGGTGTTGCGGCACGTTTCGCAACGAGCGAGGTGCGACTCCAGCTCGACCCGCTCCGCATCGGTCAGGTCGCCGGACAGCGACGCGCTGATCAGCTCGTCGACATGGTTGCCACGGAGCTTCATCGGACCAGGCCCTCCGCCGCCAGCAGGCGGCGCATCTCGCCCCGCGCGCGGCAGAGCAGCACCCGCACCGCGCCACTCGACATGCCCATCACCTCGCCGATCTGCACCGTGCTCATATCCTCAACGTCAGACAGGATCAGGCACTGGCGGTGGTTTGGCCTGAGGCGCAGGAGTGCCCGACCGATGCGCTCGTCCATGAGGCCGCTCAGCACCTGGGTCTCCGGGCCTGGGCCGCTGTCCGCCTGCTCCACTGGATGATCCTCGTCGACGCCCATCGGCACGACGTTCCGTCGGCGCCGCATCTCGTCGATCGCCGTGTTGGTCGCGATCCGATACAGCCAGGAGCGGGTGGAGGAGGCATCGGTCAGCGTGTCGAGCTTGCGGTACGCCTTGATGAAGGTGTCCTGCGCGATGTCGGCGGCGCGATCGGGGTCACCGACCATGCGCAGCGCGTAGTTGTAGATGGGCGCCGAGTACTCGGTGAAGATCCGGTCGAACTCGGCCTTGCGCGCGTCGGAGCCATCCCGCGGAAGGGTCATCGTCGCGGGTCGCAATACGAGCCGTCGTGCCAACGCCATCGGTGTTGTGGACGCCGGATGGCGGGCACCTGTTACACGATCTCCCTGGTGAGGTGCTCGCGCAGCACCCCGGCCGCATACTCCGGCGCCGCCGGGTTGACCGCCAGGGCGGTCGCGCGCTCGAGCCCGGCGATCACCCGCAGGCGCGGATGGACCTCCCAGTGCCAATGGAAGGTCTCGTCCAGTCGCTCCCCGACGGGGGCGGTGTGCAGGAAGAGGTTGTACGGGGGATCGCCCAGGGCGTCGAGCGCACCGAGCGTGCGCTGCAGCGTGGCGGTGGCTGCGGCGATGTCATCGTCGTCCAGGGTGGTGAAGTCGGCGGCATGCGCACGCGGGACGATCATCAGCTCGAACGCCGAGCGGCTGGCAGCCGGCGCAAAGACCACGAAGCGCTCTTCGGCCAGGACGAGCCGCTCGCCGGCCTCCTCCTCGCTTCGGGCGAGGCTGCACCACACGCAGGATCGAGTCTTGATGACGTACCGGGCACCACCACCGATCTCCTCCGCCACCCAGTGGGGGACCTGCGGGATCGAGTACAGCTCCATGTTCAGGTGGCTGCTGCGCGAGCCGGCCTGCATGCCATAGCTCTGCACAGCCTGGACGTAGCGAGGCTCATCGTCCGGCCTGGGCTCGGCGGCCATCTCGCGCATCGTGTCGCGCAGGGTGCGCAGCAGGTTCATCGCCAGCCGCGGTGGGGCATCGGCCAGGCGCTCGTGATGGTCGCGTGGCGCGACCAGGATCTCCCACGAGCCGCTCGCGGCCATTGCCTCCTCAACGGAGAGCTGGCCCGTTCGCTCCTGCCCGCTGTCGATGCGATGGAAGGCATCCTGGCGGAGCGTCACGCGACGAATGACGGTCTCCTCGGCGGCATCCGCGGCTGGGGTGGGGTCATCGTCACAGTGGCGGCAGTGGGTCCCCTCGATCGGTGTCGCCTGCACCACGAAGGAGGCGTGTTCGAAGGTCCGATCCGTCACGATCGCCGACCACCAGCCCGTGACCGGGTCACGGCGCAGCTCGAACACCTACGCGCCGTCGTCGGTGGTCGGCTCGTCCCACGGCCGCGGGCGTGCCTGCGATGCCCACTCCTCGCGGAGGAGGGACATGCGCAGCACATCGTGGTAGCGCCCATCAGAGAAGTGCGAGTGGCGCAGCGTCCCCTCGGTCACGAAGCCGGCCTTCTCGTACGAGCGCTGGGCACGCCTGTTCGGCACGTAGACATCCAGCTCGATCCGCTCCAGGCGCAGCTGGCCGAAGCCGAAGTCACAGATGGCGTGCAGCGCATCGGTTCCGTACCCCTTGGACCACTCGGCCTTCTCGCCGATGCTGATCCCGAACGTGGCGTTGCCATCCTCTTGGTTCACGTGGTTGAAGCCGGCAGTACCGATCGCTCGATCATCGGCCAGCAGGCAGATCACGAAGTGGTAGCTCTTCTTGCCCTGCTGCTCGAGCATCGAGTCGAACCAACGCTCCTCCATCGCCTTGCTGAACGGGGCACGCACGGCGAGGTAGCGAGTGGTCTCGGCATCAGCAAACCAGCGCACGAACAGCTCGATGTCATCCCGCTCCGCGGGGCGCAGGTAGACCTTCTCGCCGCGGAGGCTTGGGACGGGTCGGGGGAGGTTTGGCTCGGGGCTCGACATCGGTCCTGCGTGCGGTAGGCTGAAGTCCCCGCAGGATACAAGGAGGACCGATCCGATGGCCGCCGTCCGCACCGCCACCGTCACCTGGCAAGGCCCGCTCGCCACCGGCGACGGCACCGTCACCGCCGGCTCGTCCGGCTTGTTCACGGACCTGCCCGTCTCGTGGGGGTCCCGTACCGAGCAGCCCGATGGCCGCACCTCGCCGGAGGAGCTGCTCGCAGCCGCGCATGCCGCCTGCTATGCCATGGCCTTCTCGGGCGACCTGGGCCGCGCCGGATACACGCCGGAGGAGTTGCACGTCGAGGCCGAAGTGACCTTCGATAAGCTCGACGGCGGCTGGACCGTCACGTCGTCCGCGCTCACCGTCCTCGGTCACGTGCATGGGATCACGCCAGAAGAGTTCGACCGCATTGCGGAAGGCTCGAAGGATGGCTGCCCGATCTCGCGGGCGCTGGCCGGGAACGTGGCGCTCTCGGTTGACGCGACACTCGATACGGATGGCTGAACCGGGAGCTCCGGTCTCCGAGCGAGACGCTCTGACGGCCGTTGGCCGCGTCCTGAGCGCAGTCACTGGCGCGGGGTTCGAGCTCCAGCCGATCCTCGATCGCATCTCCGCGGAGGCCGCGGCGCTGTGCCGAGCAGAGATGGGATTCGTCTTTCTGCGCGATGGCGATATGTTTCGATTTGCCGCGGCGACCGGCAGCACGCCCGAGCACTGGGCCTACGAACGCGACCACCCTGATCCAATCGACCGGAAGTCGGTGGTTGGTCGAGTGGCACTCAGCGGCGAGCCCGTGCACGTTGCAGACCTCGCAGCTGATCCGGAATACGAGGCGGGTGGGTATCAAGTCGGGGGTGTGCGAACCATGTTGGGCGTGCCGATTCGAACCGACGAGGGTGTGATCGGCGCATTTGGCCTGGGCCGAACCAGGGTGGAGCCTTTCAGCGACGAGCAGATCGAGGTCGTCAGCCTGTTCGCCGATCAGGCCGCAGTTGCGATCCGTATCGCCCGCCTGCTTGGGGACACGCACGAGGCGCTCGAGCGCGAGACCGCGGTGGGCCAGGTTCTCCAGACCATCAGCCGCTCCACCTTCGAGCTGGACGCCGTCCTCCAGGCCGTGCTCGACAACGCGGTCCGTCTGTCCCATGCCGACCAGGGCAACATCACCCGAGAGATGGGCGGGGAGTTTCGCGCGCGCGTATTCAGCGCGGACGTGCCAGCGGAGTTCCGGGAGCTGATGACCGGGTTCGTCCCGGTGCCGGGCCGCGGCTCGGCCATGGGCCGCGCCATGCTCGAGCGCGCACCCGTCCAGATCGTCGACGTCCTGGCCGACCCCGACTATGAGCTGGCCGAAGCCCAGCGCCTCGCCGGCTTTCGGACCATCCTGGGCGTCCCCATGTTCCGCGATGGAGACCCGATCGGCGTGCTGTCCGTCTGGCGCCGGCACGTGGAGGCGTTCTCCCCGTCCGAGATCAGCCTACTGACCACGTTTGCCGACCAGGCCGTCCTGGCCATCGAGAATGTCCGGCTGTTCGAGACGATCGACCGACAACGCGTCGAGTTGGCACGGTACGCGCCCCAGGCTGCCGAGCTGCTGTCCAGTGTCGAGGGTGAGCAGCTGCTGGCCGGTCACCGGCGCGAGATCACCGCGCTCTTCGCCGACCTCCGCGGTTTCACGGCCTTTGCCGAGCAGGCGGAGCCGGAGGAGGTGCTCGGCGTCCTGCGCCAGTACCACGAGGCGGTCGGCGAGCTGGCCGTCGCGAATGGCGGAACGGTGGAGCACTTTGCGGGCGACGGGCTGATGGTCTTCTTCAACGACCCTACCCCGGTGGTCGATCATCAGCCGCGGTCCGCACCGCCTGCGACATGCGGGAGCGCTTCGGCGTCCTGTCGAGCGCCTGGCGCAAGCGCGGCTATGAGCTGGGCCTCGGCATCGGGATCGCGTCGGGGTTTGCGACGCTCGGCCGCATCGGCTTCGAAGGCAGATACGACTACGCCGCGATCGGCAACTCGGTGATCCTCGCCTCGCGGCTGTCAGACGCGGCAATGGCCGGGCAGATCCTGATCAGCCAGCGCGTGCATGCGGTGATCGACGATGCCGTCGTGGCCAATCCGGTGGAGGACCTGGTGATGAAGGGCTTCAGCCATTCGCAGAAGGCCTTCGCGGTCGAGAGCGTGCGCGAGGCGCTGCCTAACTGACCGCGGAATGCGCGGGATGTGAGTTAGACCCAGAGCATGCCATTGGCCGGCGGTAGCTGGCCGACTCGCAGGGCCGCGAGCACCGAGCGGTGGCCCGCAGGGAATGCCGCACTGAGAGTCGCTCGCGCGGTGGATGCGGCCGCGCGGTTGGCCGGTGTATCAGGAAATACCAGCACCATGCGGGCAAGCCCCGCGTCTCGTTGTTTCAGCGCCACGCGGCGGATCAGGGCTTGCACGTCGAGGAGACGGCTCTCCAGTTCGAATCCGACCCTCAGCTGCGGATCGACGAGGACTGCATCGACGGCGCGTTGATCCCCGGGAATCGGGATAGGAACCTCAGCTGCGAGCCGAAATGCCGTCGGCAGTATTGCCTTCAGGCGTCCCATCACCCGCACATGCGCTGCGTCGCGGATCGGCGACCCACCCGGATAGAGCTGCATAACGAGATCCAGGCCGACCACGCCGGCAAGCCCAGCCAGATCATCGACCGATGCAGTCGCCACCCCTCGCTCGATTCTGCTGACCGTCGCTTGGGAGAGTCGCGCCCGCCGCGCGACGACGATTGACTCAGCCCGGCCGCGCGACGAGCCTGCCGGATGCCGGCCCCGACGTCGATCCGCGTGCGCGCAGCACGCCGCCGTCCGCGCGCCGCCGGATCATCGCGGCTGCCCATCGCCAGAGTGTGGTGGCGCGGTGTGTATCTTCCGGTTACGAGGCGCTTATCGGCTGGCGGGTTTGGTCGACGGAGCGGCCATTCAGCAGGAGCCTGGTACATCGGAGGAGACCGCGGCTGGACCGATCCTCCGACGGGTCAGTCAGCCGACGAATGGCGGGTGGGAGGAGCCAGCTTCCGAGCGCGACCTCCCGACATACCAGCTACGTAGTGAATAGCGGATGAGAAGGAGGCCTGCGCGAGACCGCTCCCTAGCGGACCGCGGCGACGATCTCCGGCGCCAGCCCGGTATAGCTCTCCAAGAATTCAATGCGCTCCCGCTTCAGTCGTGCGACCCACGTGCGGTACTCGTCGGCGCGACCGGTGCGCTCGTACAGGAGGCGTGGCTGGAGCAGCTCGAGGTCATCGACGCCGGGCAGGACCGAGGCGACCAGGTAGCCGAAGTCGGGGTCGCGCTCCCATTCGATCGTCCCCTCGGCGATCGCCTTGACGATTGCCCCGGAGTGCTCGATCGCCACTTTCCTGGAAGACGGATTGCCTTCGACGCCCCCTACGCTGCCTGTGTTCAGCAGGAAGACATCGAAGTCACTGCTCGCCATCAGTTCCAGGAACCGATTCGCCTGCTGCTCATCACGGTACGGGTAGAACGGGTTGGTGCCCGGCACGCGCAGGGCCCGACCCTCCTCGGCAGCGCCGCCGGCGGAAGTGCCCTGCGTCTCGCCGAGCATGAAGTAGGCCGCCGCCTGCTCCCGCGAGAGCCGCGCCACGGCCGGGATGACGTTGTCGTTCCGATTCAGGATGAGCAGGTGGTTGACCGGGCCGATCTCACGCGGATCGCGCCAGATGCCCAACGAGGCCATCGGGAAGGTGGCTCGCCCGTTCTTGGTGTAGGAGGTGTCGAAGAAGTCGACCGGCCCATCGGGCTCGTTCTGCGAGACGTTCTCCAGGTAGGCATCGGGCTTGACGACTGCGCCATGGATCGCCGGCTCGTGAGCAGGATCGAGGCCGAAGGTCTTCGCGAAGCAGCCGTTCTCGGTGCCCACCACGGTGCCGCCGGCAAACAGGCCGATGAAGTCGTCCTGCACCGGCTGGCTGTTGTTCTGGCGGGTGAAGGTGGTGGTCGTCTTGCCGGTCCCCGACAGGCCGATGATCAGCATCGTGCGCTCGCCGGCATCGGTCGGGACGACCTTGCATCCGGCATGCATGGCCAGCCCGCCTCGCCCGTAGACCAGGGCGTTCCACATGCGCAGCCCGCCCTTCTTCGACTCTCCGAAGTAGTCGGAGTTCATGACGCGGGTCACGCCGGCCCCGAGGTCGACCGAGATCAGGCGATCGTCGGGATAGCCCGGCATCGCCAATTTCGGCGTGTAGATCAACGACAGCTCGGGCTGCCACTCGTCGGCGGGGGCATCGGGCGGGAAATAGAGCTGCTGCTGCATGCCGGCGATGTTGGCATTCGCCTCCTCGATATAGAGGCGCACCCGGGAGCGCTGCTCCGCATCGTTTCCCAGGTAGCCGTCGATGACGAGCATCTCGGTGCCGGCGACGTAGGCATCCTGCAAGGCGCCGATGCGAGCCGCCTCTGCCCGCGAGATGGCCTTGCCGGTCGTCTCGGCCGGGTCATCGGTGACGAGGTAGGTCGACTCCTTGGATCGGCTGACGACCCTGGTCTGGACGTTGTAGTTGCCGAAGCTGGTGCGGCGCGCCTGCGGCATGCGGCTCGTGAGCGCCTGGAGCTCCATCGCGGAAGGGTTGTATCGCAGCGTTCGCGCGGGCGGGAGGCGGTGTCCGTGTGGCCCCATCGGCGCATTGGCGATCGGGCGCTCAGCGAGCGTGCTCATCAGGTGCGGCGGTCTCCTCGTGCGGGGCAGAGCGAGCGCAGGGTGCGTGGCGCTCGACAGGGGTGTTCAGCGCCATGGTACCAACTGTGGACCGTCGCCGACCCTAGGGCGGCGCCGGCAGGATCAGCTGCCACAGATCGCCGAATGCCTCGTCGCCGTCGCGCCCGCCGAAGAGCAGGAGTCGACCGCTTGCCGCATCCGCGATCAGCTCCGCTCCAGCCCGAGCGGAGGGCGATCGGGCGCCAACCTCGAGCGACATCACCACCGCGTCGTCGGCCAGCCACCAGCTATCTGCGAGGTAATCGGTCTCAAGACCCTGGCCACCGAACACGACCGTGCCGGGGCCCCAGCGGGCCGCGGCATTAAGGTTTCGGTCGGGCGGCAGCCCGTCCTCCGGCTGAAGCTGGGACCAGGCATTCGTGCCGGGTCGCTCGCCGGGAGTCAGGCGCCACAGGTCACCGAGCGCCGTGGTGCCCGTCGTCTGACCGCCGTACAGGATCAGGCCCCCGTCATCGGTCCACCAGCAGGCATGCAGGCAGCGGCGGGTAGGAACGTCCGCTAATGGGGTCTCATCGGTCCAGGTGCGGATTTCGAAGTCGTATGCCCGCGTGTCGGCGAAGCGCTGCCCCTCGTTGGTGAAGCCGTGGCTGATCCAGAGCCGGCCGTCGGGCCCGATGGCGGCGCAACTCCCGTATCGGGCGACGGGGACAGCGCCGCTCGCGGGCAAGAGCCGCCACCCGTCGGTGGCGGGATCGTACGCCCACAGGTCGTTGAAGAAGTCGGCACCGGCCTGGCCGCCGAAGATGACCAGCCCGATACCATCCGCCCAGGCCGCGTTGTGCCCGAAGCGTCCAGGTGGCCCCTCGCCGGCGGGCGTAACGCGGCTCCAGGCGCCGGTCGCGAGGGAGTACGCCCAGAAGTCGTCGTACACGGTCGCCAGGTCGCGCCCGCCAAACAGGTAAGCCGTTGCGTCATCTGGGGTGATGGTCCAGGTGTGGTCCTCCCGCGGCGCCGGCGCCGGGCCGCTGGCGATCTGCTCACTCCACCCGGTCAGCGTGATGGGTGGCGACGCCGCCGCATTGCTCCCCGAATCAGGGGAGGTGCTCGAACTAGGCCCGGCCGAATCGCTTGTGGCCGGCGAAGGCTGCGGGCCGCACGCGACCTGCAGCAGCGCGAGCACGACGACCGTCAGCCCTGAGCGTGCGATCACACCCGAACGGTAGCCGATGCCGACGCGGCATGGGCTCCTTCCCTTTCCGGGTATCGGGTCTACGCTTCGATTGTTACCGACCGCCGTGCGACGGCAGCGCCAGGAACATCCGAAGAGGAGGCTGCGCCTCATGGGCACCATGGGTCGAACCGTCCTGCCGGGGAGCCGGCACCGCATCCAGCCGCCGATCATCGCGGCGACGGGCCTGATCTTTATGGCCGGCTGTTCCGCCGCAGGTGGCACAGTCAACGTGACACTCTCGGAATGGTCAGTTGCGCCGGACAAGACGGAGATTCCCGCCGGATCGGTCACATTCGAGGTGAGCAATACCGGTCCAGATGACATCCATGAGTTCGTGGTCATCAGGACCGACCTCGACGCGGGAGCCCTTCCCGTCGATTCGACCGGCATGGTCCACGAGGCAGGGGGTGGCATGGAGGTGGAGGGCGAGATCGAGGACATTGCCGTCGATGGCTCGGGATCGCTCACGCTTGACCTCGCAGCCGGCAGCTACGTCCTTCTCTGCAACATCTACGATGAGGGCGAGAAGGAAGCCCACTACGCAGAGGGGATGCGGGCCGCCTTCACGGTGAACTAACCGAGGAGCCCGGCGGAGGCACGCTCGCGGACTGCGCGCGCATGCGGGCCGCGTTCGCGGTGAGGTAAGCCCTAGGAGTCCCCGAGCCCTCGCGTCCCGGATCTCGACCCGCGCTCATCATGGCGTGCCGCCTGGACGGAAGGGCGAAGCCATCGGGGCAGCTTTGCCTCTTCCGGCGGCAGGTCAGAGACGATATCTCGCGCCGCTGGTGGGCGAGGCTGTGGCAGCGACGCGGTTCGCAGCTCGCCCGATCCAGCCTCGGCAAACGCCGGCTGGCGTGGGTCTCGGCGGCGCGGCGCCAGGTAGAGGAAGAGTGCTAGGCCACCCACCGTTGCCGTCGCCCACGCGCCGAGGAGAAGTGAGAGCGAACCGGTCCCATCCGGCCCGCCGAGGCTTCCGGGATTCGCCGAGGGATCGCCCGACCCCCCAGGCACCTGACCTTGCTCCTGGCTTGCGACGCTGCCGGATGGCGTGCCAGACGCCTCGCTGGGGCTGCCTGTCGGCGATCCGACCGACCCGCTGCCCGAGGGCGTCGCCACCACTGTTGGCTCGCTCGTGGGCATCGGCGTCGGCACCGGCGTCGGGACCGGCGTTGGCACCGGCGTCGGCACCGCCGTCGGCTTCGGTGTCGGCTTGGGTGTCGGCTTCGGGGTCGGCTGCGGGGTTGGTGCAATGATTGTGACCGAGGGCGGGCTCACGGCCGTGAGTGTCGTCGCTTTTTGACCACTCCCGATGCCGCTGCTCGCCGTGAATGAATAGGCATGCGTGCCGGCCGGCAAGGTCATCCCTCGCGTGAAGGTGACGCCGGTGTCATAGCTGACGCCGGCACCGTTCAGGGAAAACGTGCCGACGCCCGTGATCGCAACGCGGACCCAGGCCGGGGCGCACCCCTTGGTGTCCGCATATGTCACCGAGAAGGTGAAGACGGTGGCGGTTGTCCCGGTTGCGGGGGAGGCAGTTCCGGCGCTGAGGACCGGGTCGTGCGCCGGTCCGGAGCACGCGCCGCTCGCGCCCCTGGTTGCCGAAGCGGCCAGCAGGGTCGCAGTGATCGCCAGTGAAAGCGCCAGACGTCGAACGATGAAGCGTGCCCTCCTGGGCATTTCGGATCAGTCCGGCAGCACCGTACGTTGCACTCGGTCCGCGGTACATGCACCAGAAGTACGCCCGGGTCCGACGGGTACGGGGCGACGCGAGTCGGCACCCTGCCGGACGAGACCGGTACTTTCGGTGACTGGTCGTGCGGAGCCGCACGCGGTACACCCGACCCAGCTCATTCACTTGAGGCACGCGTGAACGTCAGCGTTGATCACATGACCTCCGACCCCGAGGGCGACCGCCGCCTGCAGCGAGCCCGTTCCCGCATCCTGTGGTCGCTCAGCGGGATCCTGGTGCTGACCACCGGGCTGGTGGCGCTGGGCGAGGTCGTGAGCGGCGTCTCGGCGGGGGCGGAGCTGGTCGCACTACTACCGCTGCTCGTCGCCGCGACCGTCCTGCCACTGGTTCTCGCCAGGCTGGCTCGCTTCATGCTCGAGCCGGCTGAGCAGCTGGCCCAGATCGGCGACCAGCTGCACGGGCTCTACAACATGGCTCGCATCGACGCGTTGCGCGACCCCCTGACGACCCTCGGAAACCACCGAGCCTTCCAGGAGGAGCTTGCGCGTCAGATCGAGGGAGCCCGGCGACACAGCTATCCGTTGGCCCTTGCGCTGATCGACCTTGACGACCTGAAGCGTGTCAACGACGAGCACGGCCATGCCGGGGGCGACGGCCTGCTGGCATCGATGGGGCGGCTGATCGCGACCAGCGTCCGGGTCGCAGATCGTGGCTTCCGCGTCGGCGGCGACGAGTTCGCCATCCTCATGCCGCACACCGATGCCGAGGCAGCGCACGTCATCGTTCGCCGGATGCTCGCCAGCGCCCTCGGGGGAGAGGCCGTCCGACCGGGCATGTCTGCCTTCTCGTTCTCGGCGGGCATCTCCACCTTCCCGGAGCTGAGCACCGACAGTGGCCGACTCCGTCGGCAGGCGGATGCCGCCCTCTACTGGGCGAAACGACATGGGCGAACGGACGTGCAGGTATTCGACACCGAGCGGCATGGCGAGGACGACACGCGCTCGACTCCCGAGCTCGCCGCGGCCGTTGCACACGTGGCCCGCGAACACCTGCTGGCAGCTGTCTTTCAGCCGATCTACGACCTCCAGACCGGGAGGCCGGTTGGCTTCGAGGGGCTTGTTCGGCCAGCGGAGAGCGCCGGCTTCCACGACACGGAGAGCCTCTTTGTGGCTGCCGAGACGACCGACAGGACCGTCGAGCTCGACATGGCGTGCGTCGACGTGGTGGCGGCCAGCGCGCCGCGCGACGGAACGACCGAGTACCTGAGCCTGAACATTTCGCCGCGCACCCTTGAGACCGAGCAGTTCCGAGTCTCGGATCTTCTCAGCCGGCTGGCCCCGCACGGAATCGACCCCCGGCGCGTCGTCCTGGAGCTGACCGAGCGTGAGGGGATCGACGACCTCGAACGCCTTCGGATCAACCTCGAGGCGTGCCGCTCGGCCGGGATGCGAATCGCCGCCGATGACGTTGGCGCCGGATATGCGGGACTCCGGCTCTTGAGCGAGGTGCGGTTCGACATCATCAAGGTGGACCTCTCGCTCGTGCAGGGCGGCGTCCTGCGCGAGTCGACCCATGCCGTGCTTCAGGCCCTTCGCGACTTGACTGATCGCGGCCACATGGTGCTCGTCGCCGAAGGGATCGAGACGCGCGAGCAGCTGGAGGTGGTTCGCTCGCTGGGGTTCGCCGCCGGGCAGGGGTTCCTGCTGGCGCCGCCGTATCCGTTGGTCAATATGGACCCGATCGACCTGGAGCTGCTCTCAGCCGATCCGTTCGGGAGCATCTACGCGGCCTAGGCGGCGCGCTCCAACCTCGACGCGCTGACCGGCCTGCGGCCAGGCGGTGGAGCGGGAGACGGGATTCGAACCCGCGACATTCTGCTTGGGAAGCAGACACTCTGCCAACTGAGTTACTCCCGCTTACTGACCCGGATCGCGGGATCCGGCGAGCTGGAGATTAGCAGCCGACAGGACCCGGGTCGAGACCCACCAGGGTTACGGCCTGCCGGTATCCCAGGGCGTGTCGTATTCCTGCTGGTGATCTTGGCGATCCGCCGAGGCCGTCGTCGCCAGGATGCTGAGTGTCTCGTCGACGGTCCGCTCGTTCTCGACGACGATGTCCCGCAGGTTCTCGTAGGTCCAACTCGGCGTGGCGCCCGCGATGTCGAGAGGGTGGCGGCGCGGCGTCAGGAAACCGTCATGCTTTTCCCGGTGCGCGCCGGAAGACCAGCCATCCGACAAGTGCGGCCACCACGGACCCGGCGAGGATTGCCACTTTGGCCACGTCAAGAAGTAGCGGCGAATCGGCGAACGCCAACTCACCGATGAAGAGGGACATCGTGAACCCTATGCCCGCGACGCACCCCGCGCCCCAGATGTGACGCCACGTCACACCGGCTGGCAAGTCGGCCCACCCTGCGCGAACGACGAGCCAGGCAGCAGCCAAGATGCCGGCCTGCTTGCCAATGAACAAGCCGGCCACGATCCCGTAGGCGACCGAGCTTCCGAGCGCCGCCGTTACGCCGGTGCCGAGCGCGACACCCGCATTCGAGAGTGCGAACAACGGCACGATGAGGTAGGCCACCAATGGGTGCAGGCCGTGCTCCAGCCGCTGAAGGGGCGTCTGGATCGCTTCGGTGGCATCTTCGAGATCGCTCAGCGCCGACTGGCGCTCTTCGCTTCGGCGCACGTCCTCGGGATGGTCGGCATCCTCAAAGGCGTTGATCAGATTTCGCGCGCGCACGACGAAGCTATCGCCATCGATCCGTGTGCGAGCTGGGACGGTCAGGGCTAGCACAACGCCGGCGATGGTGGCGTGGACGCCACTCGCGAGAACAGCCATCCACAACGCGATCCCGAGTAGTCCGTAGAACAGGTGGCTACGGACGTGGAGCCGGTTCCCCGCGATGAGAACTGCCAGCAACGCCACTCCCACTCCAAAACCAAGCAGTGAGAGGTCGCCGGAGTAGAAGATGGCGATGACGACAATCGCGAGCAGATCGTCCGCGATGGCCAGTGCCGTGACGAAGATCTTGAGGCCGACCGGGACCCGCGAGCCGAGCAGCGCGAGGACGCCGAGGGCGAAGGCGATGTCCGTTGCCATCGGCACGCCCCAGCCGTTGCTACCCTCACCACCCAGTGTGATGGCCACGAAGATCGCTGCGGGCAGCACCGCGCCGCCGACCGCGCCGGCGACGGGAACGAGCGCACGGCGTAACGAAGTCAATTCTCCGATGAGCAGCTCGCGCTTGATCTCGAGGCCCACGACGAAGAAGAAAATCGCCATGAGACCATCGTTGATCCAGAAGTGGAGGTCCTCAACCAGCCGGAACTCCCCGACCTCTATCGCTACCGACGTGTGCCACAGCGCGACGTAGCTTGCGCTCACGGGTGAGTTGGCCCACACGAGCGCCACGATCGCGGCAACGAGCAGTAGGATGCCGCCGGACGCCTCGGTGTGTAGAAAGTTACGTAGGGGCGCGAAGATGCGGTCCACGGGGCGTGGCTCTGGGCGTGTTGTCGATGCCCTGCTCACCACCGCAAACATGCTACCCGTTCCACGCCGCATCGTTCGCGGCTACGGCAAGCTGGAAGCAAAGTCCAACGATGGGACGTGTCGACGCCGCGGGCCCCGTCGCGAGATGTGACGGGATCCACAACTTGCTCATGCCCTTCCCGCCGCGTCACGCGCAGTTAACGCGCGAGACGGCGCTCAGGGCGAGCGCTGGCTTCTGATTCCCGAGCTGCTGTCATCGGAATAGGCCAACACTTGCTCGTATCTGGATATGGCGAGCGTACGGAGAGCGGCTCACCCGACGCCTCTACACACGACCCGTGGTGCGTCGGCGATCCCTCTCCTTGCCGCTCACCTCGTCGCCGTCTTGAACCACGGTGACCCCGGCCGCGCCGGTGAGTTTGATAACCATGCGGTCCCCGGGGCCGACCCAGCCGCGACCAGCCAGAGCTGACGCCGGTTCGCAGCGCTCGGCATGATGACCGCGGGTGCGTCGACGTGGACGCCGACCCCATCGACACAATTGGGTTCGCATCGACCTTCTAGGCGTGACGGTCATCGTCCTAGGCGTCGCCCTCGCTTGCGGCCACCGCGCTCCACCTAGTCCGACGACAGCCATCCGAGCCGGCGTATCGCAATCTCCGTCAGTCCGTCGGCAGCGCCGTCCTCCTCCGCCCCGAGCTTTTCGTCGGGGCGACATCGTCCGCACCCTGGCGAGGGAACTCACTAGAGCCGCCGATGAGGGCGGAATCATTTATTTGACCGGTCGGAGTCGTCGATGACCGGTGTCCCTCCGGCACCGCCGGCACGACACTGAACGAGCCATCGGTTTCGAGAATCATCGCTCCAATCTCGTCCATGCTGGTCCTTCCATTGATCCGCGCAGCCTGCTCGACCTCGGCATATCCCACCCGCTCGCGACGCATGGCGCCACGAAGCATCTCGCCGTTCCGGACGATGAGCGTCGGCTCAGACTTGACCCGTTGCGACACGAACGGCAGACGGACGCTCAGGTACGCCATACCGAACTGGAGCCCGACCAGCAGACCTAGGGCAACCAGCCCTTCGAGGAGCGCAACTTCTTTTGAGAGGAGAATGGTCGCGACTGTCGACCCGAGCGCCACGGTCACGACGAGGTCAAAGGCATTGAGCTTCGAGAGCGTTCGCTTGCCGGAAAGGCGAACGACCGTGATCAGCGCCGCATAACTGGCGACTCCGACCACAACCGTGCGGACGGCGGGCTCCCAACCGGCGAAGATCCAATCTGGCATACCCCGAGGCAGTGCAGGAATGAGACCGATTGACCCGCCGCCTAGCGCCGCACCCCTCGTCTCGCCTGGTTATCGCGTCGTCCGAAGAGGACGGCGGCCAGCACGCCGGCAACGTAGCCGAGGAGCACGAGCCCGGCGAGCATGAGCGCCAGGGCGACGAGCCGTCCTCCGAGCGTGACGGGTTCGCTGGCCGCCCCCACAGTGGTGATCGTTGCTCCGGCCCACCACAGCGCCTCGCCATAGTCGGTGATCTGGGACCCCGGGGCATCGACCTCGAACATGAGCAGCGCCGCCGAGCCGAGGAGCACCGCCGTTGCGGTCAGGGCCGCTGCATATCCGGCCCTCGTCCACGCGAGTGCCGAGTCCAGGGTGCGCGCGGCGCGGTTGAAGCCTCCGATGGCACGCACCGCATTCGTCGCGCGCAGCGCGCCGACGACCCGAAGGACGCGAAAGGCGCGGAGGAATGGTACGAGCAGTGACAGCGCCGTGAGCCAGTTGCGGCGGAGATATCGGAGTCGGTCGGGGCTGACGACGATCCCCAAGACGAACTGGACGATGAAGAAGCCCCAGATCGCCAGAAGGAGCCACCCGAGCGCGGCCGGCACCGTGGCTCCCTGCGCGTTCAGCACGAGCTCGGCCGCCAAGGCTACCGCGAAGACAACCGCCAGGAAAGTGCCCGGGCCCTCGAGCATCTGCTCGATTCGCGCAACGAATCGATATCGGGTGATCACCGCCCGGGGAGGGCTGCTCACGACGCTGATTCGGTGGTGGGCGAGGATCTCGGGCGAGGGCGGTGGCGCCACGCCGAGACGGCCGGAAGGTGCTGTGGGTCGACCACGGACTCGATCGTGTCGAGGGCCTCGCTAAGGCTGCGCGCGATGGTGGGGATGTCACCGCCGAAGTGGTGAATCTCTTCGAATGCGGTACGCATCAGCTGCTCGAATTCCGCTCGCGGTGCGCGGAGCCGCAGGCGACCGCTCCCGTCATGGTGATCCACCGGGGTCAGGTTGGCGCGCCCCGCCGCGACCACAACCTCCCCGATGCGATGGAGCGCATTGCGGGCTGTCGTCGGATCATTGACTCCAGGCGACAACGCCTTCACCGCGATATCGACGAGCTGCTGCACCCCGAACTCGATGTCCTGGAACACGACACGCTGGTCCCCGAGGCTTACGAGCCCTCGGAGCTCGTCGTCAAGCCCGTCCTGCCGGTTGCCTCCCCACACCTCGAACAGCGGCGCGTGTCGCTGGACCCACTCGCCGGGCGCGGCCGCGACGCGGACGACCACGTCCTCTCGCTCAGCGAGCTCCAACAGATCGTCGTGCTCCACGTATTGGAGGTACCCGCTCTTGCTGGCCGGCACGTTCGCTCCCGGTCCGTCCGGAATGTCTCCTCCGCGGCGGGGAACGTCGCGTTCTCTGCTCGCCGCAGCCTGTCGGGCGACCTCGTCGAGCGTCTCCCGCGCCACCGCCGCGGCGATACTGGAGACCTGCATCCGCGTCGCGATGTGGTGGATGAAGTACACGAGCATCGCGACTGCGACGACCGTGAGGACTATCGCGCCGGTAACAGCGAGGACCGGCACGAACTCTTCGCGTTCGTCGGATTCGGCGCGAACCGTGCGCAGGACGAGGAGCGAGTACACGAAGACGCCGATGAAGCTGCCGAGCGTGATCTGGCTGGGGCGGTCGCGCATGAAGTTGCGGAGCACGCGTGGGGAGTACTGCGAGGACGCCAGCTGCAGGCCGACGATGGTGATCGAGAAGACCACGCCGACCACGGTGATCATGGACGACGCGATGGCCGAGAGCATCCCGCGCGCACCCTCCGGCCCACCACTGAAGACGAGCGGCACACTTGGGGCGACGTCACCCGCGGCGCGGTCCAGGGCCACCATCGCGAACGCCGCCGCCCCACAAGCAATTACCCAGGTCCCCGGGACGAACCACAGGCTCTGGCGGATGGCATCCGCGATCTTCCGAAGAGGCATCAGCACGTTCCGGCAGAATAGTCGAGCGCTTGGGGCGCTACAGGGACGTCGGCCTCCTTGGACGGTTGCACGCCTCTAGGCTGGAGCAGGAAGGGGGCCACAGCGGCGAGCTGGCCGGTTCGTTATTTACGGGCTGACTATGCCGGTCCAAGGAGCGGCACCCTCCGCGTACCAACTCAATGGATCATCCAGTTCGTCGTGTCGCGAGCGTGGGCCGCCGGCCCCTCGGGCCCGCGCTACGCCTACACGACACCCCCGCACGCGCATGGGATCGTGTTCTCACGTGTTCAGCTCGGTCACCGTCAGGTCCGCCCGCTCATGCGCGTGGGGTGAATCTTCGTTGATTCGGGAGGCCGATCATGGTTACGACATTGGCCGTCATGCTCAATTACGCGACATACCAAGCCAACGTATCGGCGTCTGCGACGCGGTCTTGTGAGCGTGGGCCGCTTGCCCACACGGCACCCTGACAGCACGCAGCGGGAGCATGGCACGGCCAGGGGGATCAGCCCAGTCTCAGCCCTCGACGATGAGTACGCCCTCCATGCCGGGATGGAGCGTGCACACGAACGTATACTCGCCGGGGTCCCTCGGCGCCGTGAACTCGACCGTCTCACTCTCCCCGGGCGGTACGGTCGTCGCGGTCGCCGCTTCGATCGGGCCTGCGAACGTGAGGTTGTGAGGAACGGCGTCCGATCGGTTCTCGAAGACGAGCCGGACGTTTGCGCCGGCCGGCACGCTGACCTCGACCGGGTCGAACTCGTTCGCCGTGCCCGTATCGGTCCCGACCGTGATCTCGACCACGTCGTCGCCGGTCGCAGGGCTCGCCGAAGCGGCAGCGGAGGCGCCCGCCCCGCCGACGTCTCCCGCGGGTCCGATCCGGTACACCTCGCCGCCCCCGAGGTTCACCACGTACAGCAGGCCGTCGGGCCCCGTGACGATGTGCGTGACGATCCCAAATCCAGTGCCGGCAACGTAGTCGGCGCTCTCCCCCAGGTCCCCCTTGGTGGCGTTGTCATCGACGCCGTCTGCCAATCCGTCGTCGTCGCCGAAGGCGAAGCCCGAGCCGTCGTCGTTTAGTGGATAGCGGAGGAGCGAGTCGGTGAGAACGGTGCCGAGCCACGCTGTGTTCTGGGAGGTCTCCCCGAGCGCACCGTCGGTCACGAAGCCGATGGAGGTGACTGCCGGCGGATGTCGCCATGCGAAGACCGGCTCGACGAACGTGCTGCCCGGGTACTCGACGAGTCGCTCAAGCGCGGCGTCCGCCGACTCGGCGAGCTGGTCGGGCGGGTACTCCGCCACGTCGGTGCCGTCCTCGGACGCGACCTCCATCTCGCGGTACTCGTCGAAGCGGGCGGTCGGCCCCATGATTTGCCACCAGCCCGAGTTCGCGCCAGCGGGCAGGATGTTCACCTCGTCCCAGCTGTCGTCGCCGTTCTCGGTCTGCCAAAGCTCGCCTGTCGTGGGATGCACGGCAAGTCCGAAGCTGTTGCGAATGCCGTACGCCCAAATCCTGGCGAGATTCTCCGCCGCGGGACCGTCGAGATCGGCAGCGGCATCCGCGAAGGGGTTGTCCTGCGGGATGGAACCGTCATCGTTGACCCTCAGGACGACGCCAGTCCAGTTCGCGGGATCCAGGCCGCCTTGACCCTCGATGTTCTGCAGCTCGCCTCGCAGGTTCTGATCGCCGTTCACGATGAAGAGCGTGCCGTCAGGCCCGAACACCAGCGGTCCGGCGTCGTGATTGCCGCGAATGCGGTCTGAGGTATCGGTCTCGAGGGTGTTGCTCCGCATCTCAACGATGTTTCGGTCCCACGTCAGGGCCTCACCGTCCCACACGAACCGGTCGACGCGGTTCCCGAGCTCGGGCAACGCGAACTCCTCGTCGGTGTCGGGACCAAGCAGGCCCCCGTCGCCTTCGCCCTTTCCGCTGGACGTCCAGTAGAGGTACACGTACCCGCTCGCGCTGAAGTCTGGATGGACGGCGATGCCGAGCAGTCCGCGCTCGTCGAAGAAGTTCACAGCCAGATCCAGCACCGGCTCCCCAAGCTCGCCTCCGGTGACACGGTGGACCTCGCCGGTGCGCTTCTCCGTCAGGAGGAAATCGTCCTCTCCAATGAAGGCCATTCCAGTCGGCTCCGTAAGGCCACCAACCGCGACCTCCACTCCAAGCGACTCGTCCGTCATCTGGGGGCCATCAGCGGCCGCCTGGCTTGCGGTCGCCTGTGGATCGCTTGCGGACTCGGGCGTGGTGTCGGATGGATCGGCGTCGCTGGTGTCGCATGCGACGAGGAGCAGGACTAAGACAGCCAGAACGGCCACGTAGCGAGGCATGCGAATGGACGCTCTAACGGGGTTGAACTTGAACGGTCTTGCATGGGTCGTCATGTTGCGACCCATCCGCCGGTGGGCGTCGCCGCAGCCGCAGGTCAGGCACATTCGCGTGAACTCCTCTCTGGGATAGGTTCGTTGCGCGATTTGGAAGCCGGCCGGCCCCCCTGGCGTGGCCGGCTGCTGTCAGACCGCCCGGCGGCCGGATAGGAGTTCGAAGACGAGAACCGCGCCAGCCACCAGCAGGAGCAGGTGGATGAAGGCTCCGCCGATCGACCCGATGATTCCGAGAAGCCAGAGCACGAGCACGATGACAAAAATCGTCCAGAGCATGGTTGGTACCTCTTCGTTTTGAGCTTCGGCCCGATGCCGGTGCCCCAATCTGGCCAAACCCTACGAATCGGACTCTCTCGAAATGCCTGCGGCGGGCGAGCCCGGGCTATCAACCGCCTTGCATCCGAACGGGCGACGCCCGATAACGCGAAGGGCCCCCGAGTCGACGACTCGGAGGCCCTTGTATTACGCCGTCAGCGGGTCTTTGTCTCGGTGTCGTGGAGCTCCTCGTGGAGGTCCTCGCCACCGTCGCGACCCTCGCGCCGCAGACCGTCGCCAAGGTTGCCAAGGTCCTTCTTGACCTCGTCGCCGGCGTTGGCGATGTCGTCGCCGAGATCGTGGCCGTCGAGCTCACGCATCCCCTTCTTGGTGTCGGTCTCGATCTCGCGGCCGGCTCGCTTCACGTCGTCCATCGGACTCTCCTTTATCGTGCGCGAAGTTGTGGACACCAGGACTATGGCCGCGACCGTGTTGCGGCTGAACCGGCGCGATCAAACGCGGATCTCGCATCGCCATCACAGCCGTGCAGCGCTGCTGATCCTGGCTTGCGTGCTCGTGCTTGCAGCCTGCGGGTCGCCCACGCCCACGCCATCGCGCGGCTCGGAGGCATCAGACGCCGCGCCCATCGGGCCGCTGAACGGGATCGAGCCGGAGGACGTCCGAGCCCACCTGGAGGCGCTGGCCGCTGTCGCCGCGGCGAACGGCGGCGTGCGGACCGCGGGCACCGCCGGATACGAGGCATCGGTTGCCTACGCGGCCGGCGAGCTGCGCGACCTCGGCTATGCCGTCGAGACGGCCCGGGTTTGAGATGGCGACCTTCAGCGAGGCGCCGGGTGCCAGCATCCGGGTCGGCGCCGGAGGGCCTGTCTTCGAGGGTGGCCCGGATTTCCACGCCATGATCTATTCCGCCGACGGCGAGATCACCGCCCCCATCGCGCTCGTCGGATTCGCCAATGGGAGCGGTGGCTGTCTCGCCTCCGACTTCGCGGACTTCCCAGACGGCGCGATCGCCCTGGCCCCGCCTGGTCGCTGTCTGCGCCGTGACGCGGTGGTGAATGCGGGCGAAGCCGGTGCGTCAGCCATGGTGGTCACCTACCCCAACCGGTCGACCGGAAACGTCCTGCGCCCGACCCTCCTCTTTCCGGACGGGATTGAGATCCCGGCGATCTCCGCTTCGGGCGAGGTGGGTGACGCGCTGCGAGCGGCCGCCGATGGCGGCACGCACGTGACCATCAGCGTAGACACCGAGATCGGCAGTGCAATGGTCCATAACGTGATCGCCGAGTCGCGGGCCGATTCCGAGCGCGTCGTGATGCTGCGCGGCCACCTCGACTCGGTCCATGACGGCCCCGGGATCAATGACAACGGCTCCGGCACGGCCGCGCTGCTGGAGGTGGCGCGTGTCCTCGCCGAGCAGCACCCGTCGAGCCGGGTCCGCTTCGCCTTCTGGGCAGGCGAGGAGTTCGGAAGTCTCGGCTCGCGGGCCTACGTCGAATCACTCAGCCCGGCTGAGCGCGCTGAGATCACCGCCTACCTGAACCTCGACATGATCGGCTCGCCCAACTACGTCCCACTCGTCTACGACTCCCCGACTGCGGCCCCCGGTTCAAGGGAGATCGCCGACTTCCTCGTCACCGAACTCGAGGAGGCAGGGATCGGGGCCGAGCAGACGGACGTGGGGAGCGGCAGCGACCATGCCCCATTCGACGCGGTGGAGATTCCCACCGGCGGCATCTTCAGCGGGGCCACTGAGATCAAGAGCGCGGCGCAGGCGGCGGCCTTTGGCGGGACCGCTGACCAACCGATGGACGCCTGCTACCACCTCGCCTGCGACACGCTGGTGAACGTCGACATCGACATAGTCGCCGTGTTCGCGACGGCCGCGCTGGCGGTCACCATGGCCCTCGCCTCGGGGCAGCTGCCCGTCGGTGAATGAGCGGCCTAATTGACGGCGGCGCGGTCCAGGCTGCGCAGGCGGTCGGCGAGACACAGCAGGACCGTGGCCGCCACCGCGGGAAATTCTTCCATCAGCGCGTGGAAATCGCGGTGGTTGACCACCAGGATTCGGCACGGTGAGTCGGTCGTGACGGTCGCGGTCCGTGATCCGTGGTCGATCAGCGCGATCTCTCCGAAGAAGTCACCCGGTCCGAGCTCGTTGACCCTCGTGCCGTCGCGCTCGACGCCCACTTTGCCAGAGACGATGACCATGAGGTCGTCGCCGCGCTCTCCCTGGCGGATCAGGACCTTGCCGGCGGGGACGTCCACCTCCTCGGTCAGCATCCCGAGTCGTTCGAGGTGCTTCCGGTCGAGCCGGGCAAAGAGCGGGATGGTGTGCAGCAGGTCGAGCTTCTCGTCGCGGGCCACCGGCGCGTCCTCCGTCGCTAGGGTCGGAGCATACGGCCTCGCGCCCTCATTGCGGAAGGCCTCTTGTGCGGAGGTCAGCGCAGGAAGAGCAACCAGGTAGCGTCGGCCGCGGCTACGGCGGCCCAGAAGCCCATAATCAGCAGCGGGCGCCGCAGGATGCACTGGCTTCGTGTGATACCCAGCGCGACGGCCCTGCCGTACAGGTAGATCGCCACCAGCGCCACCCCCAGGACGAAGATCGCCGGGCTGACCAGCCAGGCGATGAGCCCCACCGTCCCCATCTTGCAGAAGGTGAAGGCCAGGCGGTCGTATTTCTGGGCGCGGGTCAGCGGCGGGCGGGCGGCGAGCCAGGCCTTGATGGGATCGAGGGTCGGCGATTCGGCGCTCATGATCGGGCCATAAGGCCGTCCAGCTCGACCAGCTGGCGGGCCGCCACCTGGCCGGCGGAGGTCCGCCGCCGGAGGTTGCCGAAGAGCTGACGGGCGCAGAAGGGGATGCGCACCGGGTCCTCCTCCCCGTCAGTCGAGCCGACGTGGACGCAGCACTGCTGCAGACGCTCGATGTTCATGGTCCAGGCGTCCATGAACGACTTCACGGAGAGCCGCTTGGTGCGCAGCGCGACCAGCTCGGCGGCCCGCTCGCCCTTGACCAGGTAGCGACCGATGTCCTTCATGAAGCCGCCGATCCCGATATCGCAGGCCTCACAGATGTTGATGATGTAATCGATCAGCTCGGGGCGGCTGATGGTGGTCGTCTCACTCATCATCCCGATCAGCGAATCCCACAGCTGATCGTCGGCTGCGATCCGGTTGCCGACGATCGAGAGGTTGTCCTTGAGGCGCTCGATCCCCACCAGCTTCGGGATGGACCGATGGACCCCGTTGTCCTCCTTGACGAAGTAGGTGATCGCGCAGCAGTCCGGGTGGCTGCACGGCAGGGCGATGAAGTCGGAGGCATCGGCCCGACCACCGGTCTGCGGACCGAGGCGCTTGAGGACGCCGGTGGTGGTCATGCGCTGCATCGGGTCGATCGGGTTGGCCCGGCCGGAGCCGAAGACCGGCTGGTAGGCGACGCCGGCGACGTAATCAGTGTCAAAGGCGAAGTCGGCGACCGCCCCGATCTCGTGATCGTTGACGCCCTGGGCCACGACCATGGTGAGGGTCGTGAAGATCCGGGCATCGGTCAGGCGCTTGATCGCCTCCGCCTTCATGGCACGCAGGTCCTCGCCACGGTGGAAGAGGTGCGTCTCGAGGTTGAAGCCGTCGAACTGGAGATAGACCTCGACCCGATCCCGCAGCTTGTGCAGCGCGTCGAGGAAGCGATCGTCCTTCGTGATGCGGATGCCGTTGGTGTTGAGCAGGACCCGGGTGACCTTGCGCTCCACCGCGGCCTGGATGATCTCGACGATCTCGGGATGCACGGTCGGCTCGCCGCCGGAGAGCATCAGGACGTCGATCTTGCCGCCCTCGCGCTCGATCGAGGCGTCCAGGGTGCGCAGGATGTGCGGCAGGCGGGCGTAGCGGCCCACGTTCGTGCCGGAGGCTGCGAAGCAGGTCGGACAGTTCAGGTTGCAGTGCTCGGTGACGTCGAGCAGCAGGATGCAGGAGTGCTGCGTCTGGAGCCGCCCCAGGCCGTTGGCGTAGCCCATCGGGATGGGCAGCACGTTGTCGGGGGTGTCGGGGATGATCTCGCGCGTCGGCACGCGCCATTGCTGGAGGTACTCCCACAGCGGGTAGTCTTCGTCGTACAGGCTCACCACCTCGCCGTGCCCGCGCTGGCAGTGGCGACGCAGGTAGACCGATCCGTCCTGCAGCACCAGGTTGCCCTGCAGGATGTCGGTGCCGTAGTCGACCTCGCGGTCGGGGTCGTCGCTGAAGCAATGGCCGCAGACGGTCAGCACCATCCGCAGCGGCGTGTAGGGGCGGAGTGGCAGCGCGGCGGTCATAGGGTCACCGGGCCGGCCATCGCCATGCAGGTCCCGCCGAGCAGCAGCGCCGAGATGAGCGGTGCCAGCACGGCCACGCCCATGCCCCGACCAAGCAGGGCGCGACCGATAAACCCTGAGATTCCGAGCCCGATCAACAACGCGATGCCCAGCACCACGATGGCAATCCCGACGTAGACTTGGCTGGTTGCCCCGTTTAGGATCCAGACGGTGGCCACTGCCAGCGCAGCGACGTGCACGCCGATCGCCCAGAGCCAGAATCGCCCACGGAGGCTGCCCGTCTCCGACACACGCGCCGCGCGCGCCGCGCCCGCCTCACGGAGCGCGGCGTCCACCTCGGCCGCGTTGTGCCCGGCCGCGATCAGCTGCTGACGCAGCGCCTCGCTCGTGTATCTGCTTCCGTGCTCGCGAAGGTACGCGTCGATCTCGGGTTTCATCGGTGCCTCTCTTTCACTCGCAGGTCCAGCTGAGGGTCCCGGATATCGGCGGACCTGCGACATGGCCCTCGAACTCCTGTGCCACAAGCCCCTCGAAGCTGAGGGTGCCGGAAAGCCCGTCCGAGGCGGCATCAAGCTCGACGGTTCCGTCTCCAGGAACACCGTAGGCGGTCTCCCCCCCGACACCCACCCGAGGAAGGAGATTGACGTACAGGTAGACGGTCCGATACGAAGCCGACGCCGATGGCTGCGAGGCGGGATCACCGGCCGAGCTGAGCGAGGCTGACACCAACCTGCCATCGAGCGTTCCGAGGTCCGGGCCGTACACGCTGAACCCGCCCTGCGGGATGACGCATTCCGCTGACCCCGACCCCTCGAAGCTCAGCGGCTGGTCGATCGTCAGCTCCATGACCCCGGGTCGCGGCGGGACATGGATCTGCGTGCCACTGATCGTCGCGAGACAGAGCCCACCCAGGCCGAGCGCCGAGATCAGCGGCACGATCAAGGCGGCCATCAGCCCGGTCCGTGGCTGCAGCATCCGGCCGATCAGTCCTGAGATGCCCAGCCCAGCGAGGAGCATCAGGCCCAGGATGACCGCCGCGAACGGCGCGTAGGTGTAGTTCCTGGTGAAGACCCAGACGCTGACGCCGACCAGGACGGCCAGGTGCAGGCCGAACACCGACCACCAGAACCTCGATCGTGAGCCACGAGCCTCAGCCAGCTGTGGCGCGCGCCAAGCCTCGCTTTCGCGCAGCGCGGCATCGACCTCGTCCGGGTCGTGCCCGGCACCGATCAGCTGCTTGCGAAGCGACTCGGTGGTGTACGTCGCACCGTGTTCGCGGAGGTATGTCTCGATCTCGGGTCGCATGGGTCAGATTCTCCCCGTTATGGACCGCTGGAGCTGACGGTCTGGCTCAGATCACAGGTCCACGTAATGGTCCCCGAGATCGATTCCTGGCCGTCGAGCGAGCCGGCACCGGTCGGCAGCTGCTTGAGACCGCGGAAACTGATCGTCCCGAACGCCCCGTCCGCGGGCTGCATCGGCAAGCCTTCCTCCATTGACTCAACGCCGAATGCGTACGCGAACCCGGCGGTTGTGTCCTGGAGGCTGATGCTGACGACCGCATTCCGCTCTCCGTCAGAAGGCTGGACCAACGGGCTGCCGGTGGAGCTGACACTGGCGCTCACCGGCATGTCGCCGATCGACCCCAGTGCGCTGGAGCTGACCCCGAAGTTGTCGGGAAACAGCTCGCACGTTGCCGCGCCGGTTCCGGAGAAGGCCAGCGGTGCGTCGATCCGAACCTCTATCGTCCCAGGCCCTCGTGTGGACTGTTCTCCGCTGCCCGAGCTCGGCTGCATCATGGCGTAGCAAGCTCCCCCCAGGATCAGTGCCGCGACGGCGGGAACGGCCAGCGCGACCAGCAATCCCCTCCCCGGCAGGAGTGAACCTCCGATACTCCCGCTGACGCCGAGCCCGATCAGCATCGCGATCCCGAGAACGATGAATACGGCCCCGGCGTATGGACTCGTGCCCGAAACCATGCCGGTCACAGCCACCAGCACGACGAGGTTGATGAGGAACGCAAGACCCCAGAATTGCGACCGGAGCGCCTTGGTCTCGGCGAGCTGGGGGGCGCGTGCCGCCCCGGTCTCCTCGAGTGCGGCATCGATCTCGCCTGCCTGGTAGCCGGCGCGCAGTAGCTGCCTGCGCAGCGTCGCGGTGGTGTATGTCGCACCGTGTTCGCGGAGGTATTCCTCGATCTCGGGGCGCATGCGTCAGCCTCCCCGATTCGCGATGCCGACCGCGGCGAGGCAGCCACCGAACATCAGGATCCCGTAGACCGGGACGAGGAGCACGCCGACGAGCGCCGCTCCCACGCCGCCGACGTGGCCCTTGTGCAGGGCATCGGGCGTGTAGGTTGCCCCGTGCTCGTCCAGGTAGCGCTTGATCTCGGGATTCAGGTCAGGTCCCTCCTGATCGCGAACGTGGGAGGGCAGGCATCGCTCAGCCCAAACGGCCAAGCGCGTAGGCGCCGGCGCATGTCCCGAACATCACCGCCCCCGTAGATCGGGAGCAGGGCGAGACCGATCAGGACGCCGAGTATCGCCGGAATCCGGAAGGCGGCCTCGGCCCAGCGCAGCAGGCGCACGATGCCGTAGCCGACGGCGACGTAGCTGACCGCGTAGCCAGGCAGGAAGATCAGTGCCGACACGGACCCAACGTACGACGACGTCGTCAGCGCCAGGGCGCCGAAGGCCCCCACCAACATCCCGAGCACAAAGAGGGCACGCGCAAGCATGGAGAGGCCGTCGCCCGATTGTGAAGCCGGACTTGCCATCTCCAACGCCCACGCCCCGTCGATCTGCGCCGCGTCGTGGCCGGCCGCGATGAGCTGGTCACGGATCGCCTCGCGCGTGTACTTCTGACGGTTTTCCTGGATGTAGTCGCGAATCTGCTCGTTCATTGGTCCCTCCTCATGCGGTGGCCGGCACGGGCCTCGGCATGCGATAGACGCCACTCCGCAGCTGGCGCGCAAAGTGAAGCATGAGGAGCCCGACCAGCGGAATCAGGACGAGCTGCGGGCCGGTCAGCCCTGCCCACTGCACCTCGTTGCCACGGATGAACTCGATCCCAAAGCGAAAGATTCCATACGCCAGCAGGTAGGCCTTGAGCGTGTCGCCGCGAACCGGCAGGAGGGGTCCGCGGGTCGCGATCAGGGCGAAGGCCCCCGCGTGGAAGCCGATCTCGTACAGCATGCTGGGGTGCATCGGTCCACCACAGCCGGGGCATCGGGGGAAGGCGGCCGCGACCTCGGTCGAGACCGACATCCCCCATGGGAGGCTGGTCGGCGTCCCGAGCGGCAGCTCGGAGAGGAAGCAGCCGACCCGCCCGATCGCCAGTGCCAGTGGAATGGCCGCGGCGTAGTAATCGCCGGTCGAGAGCCGATAGCCAAGCGCCCGCTTGGTCAGGACGATAGCCAGGTAGCCACCGGCCAGGCCGCCCAGGATGCTCTTCGGGCCGTGGGTCAGGACGTAGGTGATCGGCAGATTGGCGGCCGTGACGTCGTCGAGCACTTCCCACGAGGTCAGCAGGCGCGCCCCCAGCGCCCCGCCCAGGATCGCAGCGACGCTGATCAGCGTGATCTGCGGACCCAGGATCCGGTCGCGCCGCAGGGCGCGGTAGTAGATGGCGAACCCGGCCAGCATGCCCAGGATCGTGAAGAAGTCGTGCGTGCCAACCGTGATCGGCCCCAGCCGGCCCAGCTCCGGAAGCATCGAGGTTCAGAGGCGCGCAGCACGCGCGTCAGAGCGCGGCAACGGCGGCCTCCAGCCGCTGGGTGGCAACCAGGTGGTCCGTGTCCCACCCGAAGTGGATGGGATCCCCGAAGACCAGCTCCACCTCCCCGCGCCATGGGAGCCGCTGACCGGCGAACGCCGGATCGCGTCGGGCGTCCATCCGCGACATCCGGGTGACCTTCAGCTTCATCGGCACCACCGGCGTGGCTCCCTCGACGGCGACCAGGCCGGTCCCTGACTTGAAGGGCTGGGTCGGCCCGCCCACGGTCAGCTTCCCCTCGGGGAAGATCAGGATCGAGAAGCCGCGGTCGAGCCGGGCGCCCAACAGCTCGAGGGACCGTCGGACGGCGCCCTCGCGTGCCAGCGGAAATGCGTTGCCGATGAGCGCCGATCCGAAGCCACGCACCGGGTTGCCGAAGATGTCGTCGGCCGCCGCGGCGACCGACAGGTGCCAGCGCCAGGCGAGCGGGATGCGCGTCAGCATGATCCCCACGTCGTTGTGCAGGCAGTGGTTCGGCGTGAAGAGGGCCGGCCCCTTTAGGCCGCGGAGCCGCTCGAGTCCGGTGACCCGGACCCGATACATGCTGGAGAAGACCGGCAGCAGGATCAGGGTCTGGATCAGGATCCCGGCGGCCCGCGCAATCGGGCTCAACGGCCAGCCGAAGATGCCGGTCTCGTGCTTCTGCTCCTTCGCGGCATCGACCAGGGCAGAGAGCTGTGCCACGGTGGTATCGGGATCCACGTCACCATCGTCGACGAAGGCGCCCATCTCCTCCTCGATGACGCCCAGCAACTCGATCCTCGCCAGGGAGTCCATGTTCAGATCGGTCGACAGGCGGGAGTCGCGCTGGACCGATGCGATCGGCAGGTTGGCCACCGAAGCCACCAGCGCCTCAAGGCTCGCTGCAGCAAGCGGCGATGGTGCCCCCGCCCCTGTCGCGGCCTGCGCGGCGGCGGAGCCGCTCTCCAGCTCCGCCAGCCGATCGAGGACGATCCGCTTCTTGACCTTGAGGGTGTGGGTCCTGGGAAGGTCGTCATCGGGCCAGATCGTGACTCCGCGGATCTGCTGGTGTGCGCCAAGCTGCGCATTGGCGTCGCGGACCACGGTGTCCGCCATCCCCGGATCGTCGATCAGGAGCACCGCCTGGACCCGCAGCTCGCCGCGCGGCGGCTGCCAGCCCACCACCGTCGCGTCACGCAGCCGCTCGTCACGTCCCAGGACGGCCTCGATGTCCTCGGGGTAGACCTTCGTCCCGTCGGGCATGGCCAGCATGTCCTTCTTGCGGCCGCGCAGGGTCAGGAAGCCGTCGCCGTCGAGCACGCCGATGTCCCCGGTGTGATAGAAGCGGTCCCCGTCGATGGCCGCTCGGGTGGCCTCGGGATCCTCCCAGTATCCGGCGAAGACGCTCGGCCCTGCGACCAGGATCTCGCCGTCCTCGGCGATGCGGAGCTCGACCCCGGGCACCGCCTCGCCAACCGTCCCGATCCGATTGCGCGACGGCCGTGTGAAGCTGACCGCGGGCGACAGCTCCGTCGCGCCGTAGCCCTGGAGCACGTCGAAGCCCATGTTGGTCCAGCGCTTGGCCAGCTCCTCCTCGAGCGCCGCCGCCCCGATCCCAAGAGTTCGGAAGCGCCCCCCGAACTGCGAGATGACCGGGCGGAAGAGGAGCCGTTTTGCGAAGCGTGGCAGGTGCTGCGCGATGCGGTGCAGCCGCTCGAAGGCGGCACGCTTGCCGGAGGCATCGACCTTGCGCGAGATGGACGAGTCGAGCAGCTTCAGACCGGCCGGCACGATCAGCAGCATGGTCACCCGGAAGTCGCGGAAGGTCCGTATCAGCACGGCGGGCTGGCGGCTGACGGGGTAGACGATCGAGGCGCCGACCAGGAACGGCGCGATCAGCCCGCAGGTCTGCTCGAACATGTGCGACAGGGGCAGGATCGAGAGGAGTCGCTCGCCGGGCTGGAATGGGAAGACGTCACGCAGGGCGGTGGCGTTGGCCACCAGGTTGCCGTGCGTCAGCATGGCGCCCTTCGGCTCGCCGGTGGTTCCCGACGTGAAGACCACCTCGGCAATGTCGCTCGCGCCCAGGCTGGGCGTGGGAAGTGGCGCGGCCTGCCGGGCGCGGTCGGGGAGCGACTCGAGCAGCACGACAGGCAGGTTCAGGCCCTCGGCCATCGGCGCGGTCTGGGTCGAGGCCAGTACGAGCTTGGCGCGCGTGCGCTGCGCGACCTTTGCCACGAATTCAGGCTGGCTGCGAACGTCGAGCGGGACCAGCACCAGGCCTGCGAACAGCGCACCGAAGAAGCCGATCGGCCACTCGGGCCGGTTGACGCCCCAGATCAGCACCCGATCGCCGCGCTCCAGCCCCTGCTGGGCCAGGACGCGAGCAACCCGTGGGGCCAGGTCGGCCAGGTCGCGATACGTCCAGATGCGGGTGCGAAATCCGGGCTTGATGAGGAGCGCCGGTGCATCTCCGTAGCGGGCCGCGGCCTCGCGCAGCAGGTCGACCAGCGTTGATCCGGCTCCGGAGGCAGCGGCGCTTGACCGGCCAGGCTCCGCGGCGGCTGGCTCGGCGGGTGCGGGCGGGGCGGCAGTCGCCAAGGTTCCTCTCCTCTGCCCGCTACGGTACGACTGCAGCCGGTCGATGGCTAGAGGGTTTCGTGACTCAGGCGCCGGCCCCGGCTCGCGAGGCGAGGCCGCGAAGGACGCGATTGGTCCCGTCCCGCCACGGCGGATAGTGGCTGAAGGCGATCGTCTCGACGTCCAGTCCGGCCATGCGAGCGACGCTGGCGCGGGCCAGCGGAAGGTCCTCGCTGAAGACGCGGCTGGCAAAGGTGACCTTCCCGCGGATCACCTGCAGGGTGTCACCCACGAACAGGAGCTTGAGGCGCTCCGCATACAGGCAGATGCTGCCCGGCGTGTGGCCGGGGGTGTGGACCACCCGCAGCCCGCCGAGGATCGGCAGCACCTCGCCGTCCTCGACCGGCGTCGCCTCGCCGGGGTGTCGGGTGAAGTAGGCGATCAGCTGTCCGCGGTTGCGGTTCGCGACCGCGTCGCGCAGCGTGACCGTCAACCCGTCCAGGTCGGCCGGATGCATGAGCACCTCGACCTCTCGCTCGCCGGCGAGCTCGCGGACGCCGCCGATATGGTCCGGATGCGCGTGCGTGCAGATGATGCGACTCAGGTCGTCCAGCGTGCGTCCGATGCGTTCGATATGCCGCTGCACCCTGCCCGCCGACCCGATCAGGCCGGCATCGATCAGGGTCAACTGCGGCTCGTCGATGAGGAAGGCATAGACGTTCAGCAGCCTGACGGCGTGGACGCCCGGAGCGATCTCCATGAGCGGCCATCATAGGACCGCCCCTGTCTAATCCTCGTTCAGGAGAAGGCGGCGGTACGAGTCGTGCCGCGCCGCGCTGATCCGCCCGGCGCCGACGGCCGCGAGGACCGCGCAACGCGGCTCGCTGATGTGGCGGCAGTCGTTGAAGGCGCACCGGCCCAGGTAGTCGCGCATCTCGGGGAAGCACCACGCCAGCTCCTCGGCCGGAACCTGCCACAGGCCGAGCTCGCGGAGCCCGGGCGTGTCGGCCACGTACCCCCCGCCGGGCGCGCTCAGCGGGTGCAGCTCCGCCGAGGTCGTGGTGTGGCGGCCCTTGTGCACCGCCTCGCTCACGGCGCCGGTCTCGATCCGAAGCCCGGGCTGAATAGCATTGAGCAGGGTCGACTTCCCGACCCCGGACGGCCCGGTGACGACGCTGACCCGACCGACCAGTCGATCGGCGAGCTCCTCGAGCCCGATCCCCTCGCGCGCAGAGACGTAATGGACGGGGTACCCGATTGCCTCATAGCCGGCGAACAGGCCCCGAGCCGCGGCCAGCCCCACCAGGTCGACCTTGTTGGCCACGACCATGGCCTCGACCTCGTTGTGCTCGGCCACCACCAGGAAGCGATCGACCATGCGCAGGTGGGGCATCGGATCGGCGCAGGCGAAGACGACCAGCACCTGGTCGAGATTCGCGACAATCATGTCCTCCTTCCAGCTGCCGCGAGGGCCTGGCTGGCGGCGCGAGAAGCGCGTTCGGCGTGGCTCGACCGACTCGATCATCGCGTCGCCATCCGCGAGGGCCGCCACGGCCACCCGGTCGCCGATGACGACCAGATCGGAGTTTCCCTGCTCCTGCTTGACGCGCCCACGCAGGCGGCATTCCACGAGGGCGCCGTCATCGAGGCGGACCGTGTAGAAGCCGCTCCGGGCGCGCAGCACGATTCCGGGCAGCGGTGCTCCCGGGGCAGGGCGGACAGGGATGGGCAGGGACGTCAGAGGCACGGGTCGTTCTCCACTCGATCGGGTCGCAGATGGGCGGTGGAGCGCGCCCTGCGCGTGATCAGGGCCGCGAGGCGGTCCTGTGCAGACGAGGGCGCGCAACAACAGCGGTGGTCATCGGGCGTCTCCTTTCGCCTGCGTGCTTGGTGGCGTGTGGTCGCGAAGGTACCGATCCCGACCCACCCTGTCAACGACAGCTAGCATCTCGACCATGGACGAGATCGCGCTCCGATACCTGCTGCTGGGGCTGCGCCTGGGGCGGCAGCTGCCCGGCTTCGTCGATTCGTACCATGGCCCCGCCGAGCTTTCGGAGGCGGTTGACGGCGAGCCCCTGACTCCCGCCGCGGAGCTGCACGACGAATCAATGCAGCTCGCGGGCATGGCCGCGGAGCTCCCAGCGGATACGGCCGCGCTCCGTCGGCGGGCCATGTGGCTGGTCGCCCAGGTCGGTGCGATGGGGGCGCTGGCACGTTGGGCCGGCGGAGAGGAGATCGGCTACGTCGACCTGGTCGAGGATCTGTACGACATCGAGGTCCAGCTCGAGCCCGATGCGACCTTCGACACGGCTCGCCGCATGCTGGAGTCGGCGCTTCCCGGAAGCGCCTCGCTGCGAGAGCGGCTCGCCGCTCACGACGCCGGCAGCCGCATCCCGCCTGAGCGAGCCATCGCCATGGCCTCGGAGCTCACAGCTCGCCTGCGCACGCGCACGCGCGCTCAGCTCTGGTTGCCCGAGCGCGAATCGCTCCGCATCGAGGCGGCGCATTCGGTCGCCTGGACGCGCGAAGCGCGGTATCTCGGCGGAGGAAGCTCCGTCGTTCGCGTCAACGTCGATCGGCCGTTGACCTTCGCGACGCTGGTGGAGATTGCGGCTCACGACGGCTATCCGGGCCACCATGCCGAGGCATCGGTCAAGGAAGAGCTGCTGGTCTCAGCCGGACATGCCGAGCTCACCCTGATCGCGAAGCTCTCTCCGCAGGCTCTCGTCAGCGAGGGCATTGCGGGCATCGGCCGCGAGGTCGTGATGAGCGACCAGGAGCTCGGATTGGAGCTGCGAAGGCTCGCACGCTCGGTGGATCAAGGCCTCGATGTCGAGGCACAGCTCCTCGTGCAGCGCGCCCGCCGCCTGTTGAGTCCCGCCGTGGCCAACGCCGCCGTGGCGCTTCATCGCGATGGCGAGCCGGTGGGCGACGTGCGCTCCTACCTCGCCGAAGTGGCGCTGATCAGCGATGATCGGCTGGAAGAGACGATCTCCCAATTGAACGATCCTGTCATGCGCACGCAACCGTTCACCGACATCGAGGGTCCGCGCCTCGCATCGGAGTGGCTGGAGGTGCACGGCCAGACCCAGGGCTTCGGACGGCTCCTGGCCGAGCAACAGACCCCGCACGCGTTGCGATCGGAGCTCTAGCGGCTGTTGACCGTGCGGGGGAAAAGGGTCATCATCGGGCTAACACCGACTGCCTGAGTCGGGATTCAGACCGGGAGATTCATGGCCGTTCCCAATCCTGCTGTCGACAAGGTCCCCACCGGCTACAAGTACGGCTGGCACGACCCGGAGATGAAGCCCCTGCACGTCATGAAGAAGGGGCTCTCTCGCGAGGTCGTGGAGGAGATCAGCCGGATCAAGGGCGAGCCGCAATGGATGACCGACCTGCGCCTGAAGGCGTACCGCCACTTCGAGGCGCGGCCGATGCCGACCTGGGGCGGCGACATGAGCCAGATCGACTTTCAGGACATCTACTATTACGTGACCGCGACCGATAAGGCGGTCCAGTCCTGGGACGACGTGCCGGACTACATCCGGCGCACCTACGACCGGCTGGGGATCCCGGAGGCGGAGAAGAAGTACCTCGCCGGGGTCGGCGGGCAGTACGACTCCGAGGTCGTCTACCACAACATCCGCGCCGACCTGGAGAAGCTCGGCGTGATCTTCCTGGGGACCGATGAGGCGCTGGTCAAGTACCCCGAGATGTTCAAGGAGTACTTCGGCACCGTCATCCCGGCGAACGACAACAAGCTCGCCGCCCTGAACACGGCGGTGTGGAGCGGTGGCAGCTTCATCTACGTGCCCAAGGGGGTTCATGTCGAGCTGCCGCTGCAGGCCTACTTCCGGATCAACACCGAGAACATGGGCCAGTTCGAGCGGACCCTGATCATCGCGGACGAGGGGAGCAGCGTTCATTACGTCGAGGGCTGCACCGCCCCGGCCTACACCACCGCCAGCCTGCACAGCGCCGTCGTCGAGATCATCGTCAAGAAGGGCGCCCGCGTGCGCTACACGACGATCCAGAACTGGAGCCACAACGTCTACAACCTCGTCACCAAGCGCGCGGTGGCGTACGAGGATTCCGTCATGGAGTGGGTCGACGGCAACCTGGGCTCGCACCTGACCATGAAGTACCCCTCCATCTACCTGCTCGGCGAGCGCGCCCACGGCGAGGTGCTGAGCATCGCCTTCGCCGGCAGCGACCAGCACCAGGATGCCGGGGGAAAGGTGATCCACGCGGCTCCCAACACGACCAGCCTGATCACCTCGAAGTCGATCTCGCAAGGGACGGGCCGCACCTCGTACCGGGGCCTGATCAAGGTGTACCCCGGCTGCCACGGGTCGAAGTCGACGGTGCGCTGCGACGCGCTGATCCTCTCCGACGATGCCCGATCCGACACGTACCCCTACATGGAGATCGACGAGGACGACGTCACGATCGGGCACGAGGCGACGGTCTCCAAGGTCGGCTCGGAGCAGCTCTTCTACCTGATGAGCCGCGGCATGAACGAGGCCGAGGCGAGCGCCATGATCGTCAACGGCTTCATCGAGCCGATCGTCAAGGAGCTGCCGATGGAGTACGCGGTCGAGATGAACCGCCTGATCCAGCTCCAGATGGAAGGCGCGGTCGGCTAGGCCGATGGAGAGGCTGTCCCGGCCTGACCGCGGTCATGCGGCTACCGCGCTGTCAGGGCTCCTCGTGCTGCACAGCGGCTGTGCTGCACGGAGGCTGTGCCGCACAAACACTGCCGACGCCGTCCGATGACCATTCAAACGATCCCGGTGGGTGCGCTCGACGCTGGGACGATTGAGCAGATCTCGGGTGCCGAGCCGGCATGGCTTCGAGCGCTCCGTGGCGAGTGGTGGAGCCGCGTCGAGGCCAATCCGTGGCCGACCGGTGCCGAGGAGGAGTGGCGCCGCACCTCGCTCGACGGCCTGCCGCGTGACGGCGGCCTGCTGCTCGACCCGCCCATCGCGACCTACGAGCTCGACCCGCAGCTGGCCAAGCGCGGCGTGATCTTCAGCGACCTGGCCAGCGCGGTGCGCGAGCACGGCGACCTCGTCAGGGCGTGGCTTGGGCGCCACGACACGCTGTCGGCGCAGATGCCCTTCTGGGGCCGCTCCCTCGCCGCCTGGACCGGTGGCACGTTTCTCTACGTGCCGAAGGGCGTGATGGTCGACGGTCCGCTCACCGCGCGCACCACGCTCCCGACCGGCGCGTACACCTACCTGCCGCACACGCTCGTGGTCGTGGAGGAAGACGCCTCGGCCACCCTGCTCGAGGAGATCTCTTCGCCCGACGGCCGCGCGGTCTGGTTCGGCGGCACCGCCGACGTGCAGGTCGGCTATGGCGCGCGCCTGCGGTACGCCAACCTGCAGCGCCTCGGCGACGAGGTGTGGCGGATCGGGGCGCAGCGGGTCGAGGTGGGCCAGGACGCCAACGTCACGACGCTCAACGCGGAGATCGGCTCCGCCATCAGCAAGGTCGGGATGGACGTGCGCATGACCGGCAAGGGCGGCACCAGCCGGTTGCTGGGACTGCTCGCGGCGGGTGGTGCGCAGAGCATCGATTTCAACAGCTGCCAGGACCTGCTAGGCAGCCACACCACCTCGGACCTGCTCTACCTGTCGGCGCTGTACGACGCATCGCATGCGTCCTTCTACGGGGTCACCAGGGTTCGCCCGGAGGCGAAGCAGACGAGCTCCTACCAGGAGTGCCGCAACCTGCTCCTGTCACCCAAGGCGGGAGCAGAGCCGATCCCCGTGCTGGAGATCGAGACCAACGACATCCTGCGCTGCGGGCACGGTGCCACCGCCGGCGCCATCGACCCGATCCAGCGCTTCTACGCCCAGAGCCGCGGCATGTCGTCCGAGGCCGCCGAGCGCATGATCGTGCGCGGCTTCTTCGAACGGGTCGTGGCCCAGTTCGATTCGGAGCCGATCAAGGCGCGCGTCCTCGACGCGCTCGCCGCACGCATCGGAACCACCGATGAGGCCGCGGCATGACGACCGGGTTCGCTGCCGGCCTGCGGGCCAGCGATGTCGCGCCCGGCACCGTGGTGACGGTGATGGTCGGCGGCCGGTCAGTGTGCCTGGGGCACACGCTCGACGGGCGCTGGGGCGCCATCGAGGACGTGTGCACGCATGACGGCGGCGACCTCGGTGACGGCGAGCTCGATGGCAACGCCGTGGAGTGCCCCCGCCACGGTGGCCGATTCGACCTCTTCAGCGGGCGCGTCCTGGCCCTGCCACCGGTCGTCCCGGTCAAGGCCTACCCTGTCCACCTCGAGGGTGACGAGATCGTGGTGGAGCTGTCATGAAACTCTCGACGCGAGCGGAGTACGGGATCCGGGTGCTGGTCGTTCTGGCCCACGCCGACGGTGATCGGCCCACCTCGCTGTCGGACATCGCCAAGGCCGACAAGCTGCCGCACGCGTACATCGAGCAGCTGGTCGGCGCGCTGCGCCGGGCTGGCCTGGTGACCGCCACTCGCGGCCATTCCGGTGGCTACCGCCTTGCCCGCCCGGCGGAGCAGATCAGCCTGGTCGACGCGGTGCGCGCCCTTGATGGACCGATCCTGGAGATGCCGTGCGCCGGGCCGGACGACCTGGAGTCGTGCGATCGGCCGCAGGACTGCAGCGTCCACGAGGTCTTCGAGCGACTGAACAACTCGCTCAGCGGGATGCTGGGCGGCACCACCCTCGCCGAGGTTGCCTCCGGAACCGGCGGCCCGCCGTATCCACCCGCCGTGCGGCGCCGCGTGGCGGCCGCTCACACGAAGTCCACGGCCGCCCAATCGGCCGCGACCCCGCCCCCGAGCTGAACAGGAGCTGAAGCAGACACGTATGACCGACGAACTGGAGATCCGCGACCTCGAGGTCAGCATCGGGCAGAAGAAGATCCTCAAGGGCCTGTCGCTGACGGTGAAGGTCGGTGAGGTCCACGCGCTGATGGGGCCCAATGGCTCGGGCAAGACGAGCCTGGCCTACACGCTGATGGGCCACCCCGATTACCACGTCGACTCCGGATCGGTCACCTGGCGCGGCGAGGACCTGCTGAGCAAGAAGATGACCCCCGACAAGCGCGCCCAGGCGGGCATCTTCCTTGCCTTCCAGTACCCGAGCGCCATCCCAGGGGTGACGGTGGCAAGCTTCCTGCGCAACATCTACAACGCCGTCCATCATCCCAAGCAGCCGGCCGCGGACGCCTCGGATGGGGCCATGCCGAAGTACACCGGCATCCCGCTGGCCAAGTTCCGCAAGATGATGGAGGAGAAGATGGAGCTCCTCCACATGGATCCGGCGGTGGCGGCTCGCTACGTCAACGACGGCTTCTCCGGCGGCGAGAAGAAGCGCCTGGAGATGCTCCAGATGGCGATCATGAACCCAACCATCGCCATCCTGGACGAGACCGACTCCGGACTCGACATCGACGCGCTGCGGACCGTGGCGGATGGCATCAACGCCACCCTCTCACCGGAGATGGGGGTGCTGATGATCACCCACTACCAGCGCATGCTGAACTACGTGAAGCCGCAGTTCGTGCACGTCCTGCTCGACGGCAGGGTGGTGATGTCCGGTGGCGAGGAGCTGAGCCACAAGCTCGAGGCGAACGGATACGACTGGGTGCGCGAGCAGGTCGGCCTGCCATCGGGGGTCGGTGACGAGGTCGCCGAGCCGGTGGCGGAGCACGTCTAAGATAGGCCGATGGCTGTCGAGCCGGCACTGAAGGCGATCACCCCCGGAGCGTTCTCCGGGACGGTGCTGCGCTCAGATTTCGCGGTCTTCGACCGGCCGACCCGCAGCGGCAAGCGACTCGTCTTCCTTGACGCGGCCGCCAGCGCGCCCAAGCCACGAAGCGTGGTGGAGACGATGGCCGATGCCTATTCGCATCACTACGCCAACGTGCACCGCGGCATTTACGAGCTTTCCGAAGACGCGACGGGTCTGTTCGAGGCGGCACGCGGCAAGGTGGCGGCCTTCATCGGCGCACCCAGCAAGCGCGAGATCGTGTTCGTGCGGAACGCGACGGAAGCGATCAACCTGGTCGCCTACAGTTGGGGTCGCAGCAACGTGCATTCCGGCGACCGGGTGGTGACCACCCAGCTCGAACACCACGCCAACATCGTGCCCTGGCAGCAGCTGACGGCCGAGGTGGGGGCAACGCTCGACTACGTGGCGATCACCGACGACGGCCTTCTCGACCTCGACGACCTGCGCGAGAAGCTGGCCAAGGGGCCCAAGCTGCTGGCGGTCGCGGCGGTCAGCAACGCACTGGGCACCATCAACCCGCTGTCCGAGATCATCCGCATGGCCCACGAGGCGGGCGCCCTGGTGCTGGTGGACGCTGCCCAGGCGGTTCCGCACATGCCGATCGACGTGGCCGCTCTCGATTGCGACTTCCTGGCCCTCTCCGGCCACAAAATGCTCGGCCCATCCGGGATCGGGGCGCTGTGGGGCCGGCGCGAGCTGCTCGACGCGATGCCGCCCTTCATGACCGGCGGCAGCATGATCATCAAGGTCACCATGGAAGGGGCCGAGTGGAACGAGGTTCCCTACAAGTTCGAGGCGGGGACGCCGGCGATCGTCGAGGCGATCGGCCTGGGGGCAGCGATCGACTACCTGACGAACCTGGGCATGGATGCCGTGCGCGAGCACGAGCGCTACCTCTTCGAGCGCGCCTGGCCCGCCCTCGGTGAGATCCCGGGCGTCCGCCGCTTCGGCCCCGATGACGCCGCCACCCACGCCGGAGTGATCAGCTTCGTGCTGGACGGGATCCACCCGCATGACGTTGCGACCGTCTTCGACAGCGAGGGTGTGGCGGTCAGGGCCGGCCACCACTGCGCCCAGCCGGTGATGCTGCGCTACGACATTCCGGCCACAACCCGCGCCAGCTTCTACGTCTACAACGACCTGGACGACGTCGACGCCCTCGTCGCAGCGGTGCGTGCCACGCAGATCCTCTTCGCGGGCTGACCGATGGACAACCTGTACCGCGACTTCATCCTGGAGCACTACCGCAATCCCCATAACAAGGGGACCCTGGATCCGCACGACCTGCACTTCGCCGATTCGAATCCGACCTGCGGCGACGAGATGAGCATGAGCCTGGTCCTCGACGCCGACCGCACGGCGATCGCGGACGTGGCATTCGACGGACGCGGCTGCGCCATCAGCCAGGCATCGGCCTCGATCCTGACCGATGGCCTGCGCGGGCAGAGCCTGGACGAGGTGCGCGACATGAATCCGAAGGCGCTGCTCGACGAGCTGGGCGTTCCGATCGGCCCCGCCCGCCTCAAGTGCGCGCTGCTCGCATACAAGGTGCTGCAGGGCGCGGTGCGCGGCGGCGAGGTGGCCTGGCCCGCCGAGGCGGAGGCGGCCGGCTGACCGTGGCAACCGCGACTCCGTTTCGCGAGGTTGACGCCGCCGAGGCGCTCGAGCTGGCCGCATCTGGCTGGCGGATCCTCGACGTCCGCGAGCAGGTCGAGTGGAACGAGGGCCACATCCCGAATGCCACTCTCCTTCCGCTCGCCGACCTGCCGTCGCGGATCGGCGAGGTCGCCCCTGACCGCGACGCGCCACTGCTGGTCCACTGCGCGGTCGGCGCCCGCTCGCTGCGGGCATCGGCCTGGCTTGTCCAGAACGGCTACCGCAACGTGGCAAACATGCGTGGTGCCGCCCTGCTCGACTGGCGCCGGCTCGGCGGCGCGTGGGAAGCCCCCGAGCAGCTGCTGACTCCGGGCCAGCAGCGGCGCTACAGCCGCCAGGTGCTGATCCCCGAGATCGGGCAGGCGGGGCAGCGGAAGCTGCTGGATTCAAAGGTGCTGCTGATCGGAGCCGGTGGCCTGGGCTCGCCGGCGGCGCTCTACCTGGCTGCATCGGGGATCGGCACCATCGGCCTGGTCGATGACGACGTGGTCGACGAGAGCAACCTCCAGCGCCAGGTGCTGCACACCTCCGACCGGGTGGGGATGCCCAAGACCGAGAGCGCCCGCATGACCCTTGGCGCGCTCAATCCGGAGACCAACGTGGTCGAGCACCGCGAGCGGCTCGACGCCGGCAACGTCGAGCGGCTGATCTCCGATTACGACGTGATCGTCGACGGGACCGATAACTTCGACACACGCTATCTGCTCAACGACGCGGCGGTCAGGCTGCGCAAGCCAGTGGTGCATGGCTCGATCTACCGCTGGGATGGGCAGGTCACCACCTTCGTCCCGTTCGAGGGGCCGTGCTACCGCTGCATGTACCCGACCCAGCCGCCTCCCGAGCTGGCGCCGGCCTGCGACATCGCCGGCGTGCTGGGGGTCCTGCCGGGGATCGCCGGCCTGCTGCAGGCCAACGAGGTCTTCAAGCTCCTCCTTGGCGTGGGCGAGACACTGGCAGGGCGGCTGCTCATGTTCGACGCGATGTCGACCGAGTTCAGCGAGGTCAGGATCTGGCGCGACCCGGCCTGCCCAGCCTGCGGGGAGGGGACGATCCAGTGAGCACCGTACGCATCCCGCCGGTCCTGCGTGAAACGGTTGGTGGCAGTCGCAGCCTCGCCGCGAGCGGGGCAACGGTGGATGAAGTCCTCGCGGATCTCTTCGCCAACTATCCGGCCCTCCGCGACCGCGTCACGGCGGATGGTGAGCTGTCGCCGTTCGTCAACGTGTATGTCAACGACCGGGACGTCCGGTACCGCGACGGGCTCGAGACGCCGGTCGGGCCGGACGACACGGTCATCCTGCTGCCGGCCATGGCCGGAGGCGCCCGCTAGCCCCGATGCGCGACCTGGTCTCCACCATCGGCAGCACGCCGACGGTAGAGCTGTCGCACCTGGCGCCATCTCCGCGCATCCGCCTCTACGCCAAGCTCGAGGGCGCCAATCCGACCGGATCCGTCAAGGACCGAATCGCGCTGGCGATGCTCGCGGAGGCACGGGCGTCCGGGGCGCTGCGGCCGGGCCAGACCATCCTGGAGCCATCCTCGGGGAACACGGGAATCAGCCTGGCCATGATCGGTCGGCTGATGGGACACCCGGTGCGGATCGTGATGCCGGACAACACCACCGTCGAGCGCGAGCAGCTGCTGCGCCTGTACGGCGCCGAGATCGTCCCGTCCCCCGGGGCAGAGGGCTCGAACGGGGCCATCCGGCTGGCGCAGGAGCTGAGCGCCGCGGATTCGTCGCTGTTCATGCCGTACCAGTACGGCAATGCGGCCAACCCGCGAGCGCACGAGGAGGGGACCGGCCCCGAGATCCTCGCGGCCGTGCCGGAGGTCGACCTGTTCGTGGCGGGGCTGGGAACCGGCGGGACGTTGACCGGTGTCGGCCATTTCCTGAAGCAAGAGCGGCCCGGCACGCGGGTCATCGCCGCGGAGCCACTCCCCGGGGAGCAGGTGCAGGGCCTGCGAAATCTCGACGAGGGATTCGTGCCGCCGGTGCTGGACGCATCGGTCCTGGACGACCGGTACCTGGTCAGCAACCGCGACGCGGTGATCGGCGTGCGGCGCCTGATGCGCGAGGAGCGGATCTTCGCCGGCCTCTCGTCCGGCGCGGCGTTGAACGTGGCCCTGCGAGCCGCGGACGAGATGGAAGAGGGGAACATCGTCGTGCTGCTGGCCGACGGAGGCTGGAAGTACCTGTCGACCGGCATCTACGACCGCGACCTGGACGACCTGGACGAGGAGCTGGAGCGCTCGCTGCTGTGGTGAAGGGTCTTGGCCTGCCCCCATCGGTCGCCGATGAGCTGATGCGCCACGCTCGCGCCGAGCTGCCGAACGAGTCGTGTGGCATCCTCTCCGGATCGCTCGGCACCGGGCTCGCCACCCGGTTCCACCCTGCCCGGAACGTGGAGGCCTCGCCACTCCGCTACAACGTGCATCCCGAGGACCTGGTTCGCATCACCTTCGCCATCGAGGACGCCGGTGAGGAGCTGGTCGCCATCTTCCACTCGCACACCCACTCCGCGGCGGTGCCATCGGCGACCGACCGTCGCACGGCGATGTACCCAGACCCGTTCTACCTGCTGGCAAGCCTGTCAGAGGCCGATGCGCCACCCGCCCGCGCCCTTCGCGCGTGGCGGATCTACCGCGGGCAGGCATTCGAGGTGCCGCTGACGATCGGGTAACCTTCTGCCCGATGCCCCTCATCTCCACCGCCGGCACGCGCTTCGCCGACCCGGTCTATGCCGATCGGCTGCTGCGTGCCACCGCCGAGGCGGCAGCCCGCAGCATCGCGGCGCTGCTCGTCACGCCATCGGCCGACTACGAGTACCTGCTCGGCTATCGCCCCCCGGCGCTGGAGCGGCTGACCTGCCTCATCCTCCCCGTGGAGGGGGTGCCGGCCCTCATTCTTCCCCGACTCGAGGAGCCGCTGGCGCGCCACGCCATCGGCCCCCTGGCGGATGGCATCGAGATCGTGCCGTGGGATGAGACGGACGATCCCTTCCGCCTGGTCAAGGCCTGCCTGGGCGGGGCGCTCCGCGTCGGCCTGCAGGACCAGATGTGGTCTCGCTTCGTGCTGCGGTTGCGCGCCCTGCTCGACCCCGCCGAGCTGGTGGATGCCAGTCCCGCGATCGGCGCCGTCCGTCGCATCAAGCAGCCGGAGGAGGTCGATCGCCTTCGTGCGGCGGCCTCCGCGGCCGACGAGGCGATGCTGGCCATCACGGCGGAGCGCCTGGCGGGGCGCACCGAAGCCGAGGTCAGCCGCCGCATCAACGAGCTGTTGCTGGCTGCGGGACACGACACCACTGAATTCGCGATCGTCGCATCGGGGCCCAACTCGGCCAGCCCGCACCATGAGCCCGGGGAGCGGGTGATCGAGGCCGGCGACGCCATCGTGCTCGACATCGGCGGCGTGCGGGAGGCCTATTGCTCGGATACGACGCGCACCGCCTTCGTCGGTGATCCGCCTCCAGACTTCGTGGCAATGTACGAGGTGCTGCGGATGGCCCAGACAGCGGCATGTGCAGCGGTCGCGCCCGGCGTTGCGGCGCTTGATATCGACCGTGCCGCGCGACGGATCATCGAGGAGGCGGGCTACGGCGACGCCTTCATGCATCGGACCGGCCACGGCATCGGCATGGAGACGCACGAAGAGCCATACATCGTCGAGAGCAATGACGAGCGACTGGTGGCCGGCCACGCGTTCAGCATCGAGCCGGGGATCTACATCGCCGACCAATGGGGTGCGCGGATCGAGGACATCGTGGTCTGCACCGATGCCGGGGGCGAGCGCCTCAACACCAACAGCACCGAGCTGATCATCGTCAGCTAGGGAGCCGATCCTTCCCGGTATGAGGCCACGAGCGCGGTGAGCACGCCGTCGATCGCCGCGGTCGCCTCCCGATACGCGGTGGTCAGGTCCGTCAGCTCGGCGGCCCGACGGCGAAGGTGCGCTGCGATCGCCTCCAGCACCGGCGACCGATAGAAGAGGAACGCTTCGACCGCCTCGGCCAGCGAGAGGCCCGCGCGCGATGCCTCGGCCCCGTACAGGGCGCCCATCTTCTCCGCCTCGCCCAGCAGCAGGGTTCGTTCCGCCCGCTTGCCGGCGGCCACGTACTCGAGCACGAGGTTGAAGGTTCGCTGCCCCCAGCGCCGGAAGTCGGCGCGCTGCTCGGCGCTCAGCCGAGCCTGCCAGGGCGGCGCACCTCCGCTCCGCGCCATGCGGCGGTGCACGTCGCCCGAGATGGTGCCGGCTGAGCCGGTGAGCCGGTCCACGCCGTAGCGGTGCCTGCGCGGCGCATTCATCATCGCCTCGAGGGCCGATCGGAGGAAGCGGCGATGCCCGCCCGGCGTCACGAAGCTCTCGACGCGTCCCGAATCCGCCCAGCGCCGCAGCGTGTCAGGAGCGACGCCGACCAGGCGGCTGGCGGCCCCGAGCGCCAGCCAGGGATCGTCCGGGTTGGTCTTCCCGGTCATTCTCCGCGCAGCTCGGCTGGCGAGACGGCTCCCATCTCCTGCCAGAGGCGCACCAGCGCGTCCATGCCACCGCGATAGTTGGCAAGCGGCATCCACTCGTTCGGTGCATGAAAGTTTCCGTTCGGGGAGGCGAAGCCGATCAGCACGCTGGGCAGGCCGAGCTCGCGCTCCATCGCCGCCACGACCGGGATCGAGCCGCCCATGCGATGGAAGACCGGGGGCTTCCCGAATGTCTGCTCCAGCGCGCGGGCCGCAATCACGACCGCCGGGTGATCGAGCGGGGTGCTGGCTGGTTGACCGCCCTGGATGACCTTGACCTCGACGCGAACCGTGGGCGGCGCGATGCGCTTGAGGTGGTCGACCATCAGCTGCTCGATCTCGCGGTGATCCTGGTCCGGCACCAGGCGGGTGCTGATCTTGGCCCCGGCATAGGCAGGGATGATCGTCTTCGATCCCTCGCCGGAGTAGCCGCCCCACAGGCCGTTGACATCGAACGTCGGGCGAGCCGAGAGGCGCTCGAGGAGGGTGTAGTCCTGCTCGCCGTCCATCGGTCCGCTGACCTTGATCCGCTCGGCCCAATCGGCCTCGTCGAAGGGCACCGCCGCATAGGCCGCGTGCTCCTCGCCGGTCATCTCCCGCACTCGGTCGTAGAAGCCGGGGACGGTGACGTGGCCGTGGCCATCGGTCAGCGAGGCCAGCATGCGGAGCAGGACCGTGGCCGGATTGTCGACCCCGCCGCCGAAGATGCCGGAATGGAGGTCCTGGAACGGGCCAAGGACCTTCACCTCCCAGTAGGCGAGGCCCCGCAGGCCGTAGGTGATGGCGGGTGTCCCCTCGTCGTCCTGCATGTCCGAGTCCGAGACGATGCAGACGTCCCCGGCGAGCAGCTCGGGATGCGCCTTGACGAAGGTCTCCGAGGGCTCGGCCTCGTGCTCCTCGTCGCCCTCGAAGAAGAACCGCAGGTTGAGTGGCAGGGTCCCAACCCCCTTCAGCCACGCCTCGGCGGCCTTGAGGTGCATGAAGAGCTGACCCTTGTCGTCGCCGGAGCCACGGGCGTAGACGATGTCGTCCTCGTAGCGCGGCTCGAACGGCGGCCGCACCCACTCGTCGAGCGGATCGGTCGGCTGCACGTCGTAGTGGCAATACACGATCGCCGTGGGAGCATCGGCGCCTGCATGCAGCCAGTCGGCGGTCACGACCGGGTGGCTGCTGGTGTCGGTGAGGGTCGCGTGCTCGGCGCCGATCCTGGTCAGCTCATCAGCGATCCAGTCCGCAGCGCGGCGGACATCCCCGCGACGCTGCGGGTCGGCGCTGATGGATGGGATCCGCAGGAACTCGTCGAGACCCTTGAGGTGCTCGTCAGCGTGGTCTCGCAGGTATGCAAGGGCGGTCTCGAGGTTGGACATGCCGAGGGATCATAGGGCGTTCTAGCTGAACAGCCCCGAGGCGAAGCCACCGGCCATGGCGAGCGCTACCGCCGGCAGGAAGGCGCCGATCAGCAGCGGGCGGGGCCAGCCCGGCCCGCCGAAGAGGGCGTAGGCCGGGATCACCAGCGGGAAGAGCAGGATCCCCAGCGACCAGGCGACCCGCTGCCGAACGGTGAGGTCGGGGCGGTCCTGCACATCGAGCCAGTACGCCGCCATGGTGATGAAGCCTCCCACCATGCAGACGGTGAAGACGGCCCAGATGACGGGGAGCACGACGGGATGGTAGCGGGGCGCTCAGGGGCGGGCGTCGCGATGTCAGGGCCGTGTCAGGGCCGCTCGTGCAGTCGTGCAGCACGAGTGCACGATCGACCACGACGCTAGAGTGGCCCATGGTGGCCCCCGCGGCTACTCCCCCAGCTCGGCCCTCCGCCGTGCGAGGTCCGCGGGTCCCGTCAGCAGGTCGCCGAGGAATCGAAGCGATCTCCGTCGCGGCAAGCGCGGCTCGGTCCGGGGCAGAAGCGCCTGCATCGCCGCTCGCACCTGGCGGTCCAGCTCGTCGCGCGCCTCTCGGCCTCGCGTCTCCGCGGTGGGGATCGGCTCGCCATAGCGGAACACGACCCGCTTCCGAAACCACAGGAACGTGCTGCCGACGATGGCGCACGGGACGATCGGGACGCCGCTGGCCGCGGCAAACGCCACTGCCCCCTCCTCGAATGGGAGCAGCTCGGTCTCGCGGAAGCCGATGGTCCCCTCGGCAAAGATGCCGAGCACGCCTCCCGCAACAAAGACGCGCCGCACGGCCCGGACCGCCGAGGTGAGGGTCGTCTTCTCCGGGTTATACGGGATCACGCCGCCGACGAACGCCATCACCCGGTTGCGGAAGCCATGCGAGAAATCGGCCTCCTTGGGACCGAACCAGGTGACGCGCGGAGTCTCCGGGGTGGCGGCCAGCGCCAGCATCGGGTCCCAGCCGTTGTGGTGGTTGAGCACCAGGCAGAAGGGAGCCGCCGGCCAGCGTTCCAGCCCCTCCACGCGGATGTCGAAGAGGAGGCGGACGACCAGCACGTCGAGCCAGCGCATGACCCGATAGCGTGTGGAGACCTCGACGCTCAGCTCCCGCGGACCGGTGCGCCGCGCTCGCTCGGCCGCATCCATCAAGCCGCGGGGATCGGTTCCGGTTCGGCATAGGAGGTGAGGGCCTCGCGTCGTGTCGGATCGACGCGCAGCAATGCGATCCCTGATCCCACCAGGAAGAGCGCGGCGACGACCATCGCCGCGCGTGGTCCGTTCGCGAAGTTCAGCTCACCGACGCGGTCAAGCACCGTCCCCGCGACCACCAGGAAGACCGGCCCGGCGGCGGCGGTCCCGGCGTTCAGGATCCCCATATAGCGCCCGGTCGTGTCCTTGGGGATGACATCGGTCATGAGAGCCCAGTCGACCGAGAGGAAGATCCCCACCCCGATGCCGAAGGGCACGAAGGCGGCGATGGCCAGCCACGGCGACGGCGAGAGGGCGACCAACAGCATGCCAGCCGATCCGATGGCGCAGGCGGCCCAGATCATCGGCCGACGCCCAAACCGGTCGGAGAGTCGCGCGCCGGGAAAGGCGGCGGCAGCCGTGGTGATGCCAACCACCAGCGTGCCGAGAAAGACAAGGGATCCGGCTTCGGTCTCAGGAAGGCCATGGGTGCGCTGAAAGTAAAAGAGAGCCAGGGTGGTGGCGTTCACGGCCCCGAGGAATAAGAGGCGCACCAGCAGCAGCCACAGCACGTTCGACTCTTTCAGGATGTCCGTGCCCCAGGCCGACCCGGCGACCTTCAGCCACGATCCGGGCCTTGGCGGTGCGCCTGAACCCTCCCGTACCGACACCACGAGCACGATGGCGGTCGCAAGCTCGATCAGCCCCAGCCCGATCGTCGCCAGGACAAGGCTGCCGCCAAGTCCGAGGGTCGCCACACCGACGCCTGCGATCTGGCCCATCACGATCATCACGCCCATCAGGCCACTGGCCGTCGCCACCTGCTTGGCGGGAACCAGGTCCGGCACGTAGCCCTGGAAGGGGCCCTGCGCGAAGTTCGAACTGAACTGCAGGAGCACCAGGAAGACGAGGATCATCAGGAAGGTCTGCGACAGCGCGAGCCCGATCAGGAACACGACGTCGAGCGTCGCACCGATCACGATGTATGGCTTCCGCCGTCCCCAGCGCGTGACGGTGTAGTCGCTGATTATCCCAATCGTCGGCTGGACCGCGATCGCCATCAGCACCGCCACGCCGCTGATGACCGCCAGCAGGAAGCCGGCGTTCGCCTTGTCGATTTCCTCGATGCGAGACGGCAGGATGATGTTGCCCAGCCCGCCCCAAATGGTGAGGATGCCGAACCAGTAGATCGACAGCTTCAGCAGGTGCGAGAAGGGCAGGAGCGGTCGCTCTGAGGCGGGGCCGGGGCTGGGGGCGGCGTGGCTCATCGGATCCCTCGGTTGAGTCGCTGCACCATACGCTGTGGGCGCGGCGTTGACCACACGTTCCGACGCGGGCTCCAGCGGTCATGTCGAGTCCCCCGGGGTATCATCCGCCGCGTGATTGACCCGATCGCCCTGCAGCTGGGGCCTCTCTCCGTCCACTGGTACGGGATCATCATGGCCACCGCCATCCTGGCCGCCGCGTGGCTGGGGACCGCCGAGGCGCGGCGCCGTGGCGAGAATCCGGAGATCGGCTGGTCGATGCTGCTGTGGGCGATCGCCGGTGGCGTGATCGGCGCCCGCATCTATCACGTCATCCACCAGTGGGACTTCTATTCCGCGAATCTCTCGCTCATCCCGGCGGTCTGGAACGGCGGCCTGGGGATCCCGGGTGCGGTTGCCGGGGGCGTGGCCGCGGTCTGGACCTACACCCGTCTGCGTGGCCTGCCGACCGGCCGCTGGTTCGATATCTTCGTCATGGCGCTGCCACTCGGACAGGCGATCGGGCGCCTCGGCAACTTCGTCAACCAGGAGCTGTACGGCCCACCCACCGACCTGCCGTGGGGGATCCCGATCTCGGCCGCCCATCGGGTGACCGATTGGGCAAACCTCAATCTCTACCCGGAGGCGACGACCCGCTTCCACCCGCTCTTCGCGTACGAGGCGATCGCCAGCCTCCTGACGCTGGGTGCCATGATCTGGATCAGCCGTCGCTTCGCAGCTCGGCTGTACGACGGCGACATGCTGCTCATCTACATCATGTTCTACGGAGCGGTGCGCTCCTATCTCGAGACCTTCCGCGTGCAGAACTGGCTGATCGCCGGCCTCCCAACCGCCACCTGGCTGGGGCTCGGAAGCCTGATCCTGGCGGGAGGCTTCCTGTACCTGCGCCACGTGCGTGGCTGGGGGTCCCCGGGCGCCTGGATTTCCCAGGCCGAGGCCCAGAAGCGCGAGGCGCAGAAGGGCGAGCCGTCGCCGGAGGTCCAGCCTGGCTGAGCGGCCGGGCATCCTGCCCGATGTGACCGCCGCCATCGGCGGCACGCCCCTGGTTGCTCTGGATCGGCTGGCGGCCGGACTCGCGCCGAGGCTGGTGGCGAAGCTCGAGCACATGAACCCCGGCGGATCGGTCAAGGATCGCATCGCCCTGCCAATGATCGAGGGAGCCGAGCGGGCAGGCCTGCTGAAGCCCGGCGGCGTCATCGTTGAGCCGACCAGCGGCAATACCGGCGTGGGGCTGGCGATGGCCGCCGCCGTGAAGGGCTATCGGTGCATCTTCGTGATGGCCGACAAGCAGTCCCAGGAGAAGCGGGCACTGTTGCGCGCGTACGGGGCGGAGGTCGTGATCTGTCCCACCGACGTCGCGCCGGACGATGAGCGCAGCTACTACCGCGTCAGCGACCGGATGGCACGCGAGATCCCCAACGCCTGGAAGCCGGACCAGTACACCAACCCCGCCAATCCGGGGGCCCATTACTCCGCAACCGGCCCCGAGATCTGGGAGGCGACGGAGCGGCGAGTCACGCACTTCGTGGCGGGAGTTGGGACGGGCGGCACGGTCAGCGGCGTCGGGCACTACCTCCACGAACAGAACCCGAAGGTCGTGGTGGTCGGGGCCGACCCGGCGGGGAGCGTCTTCTCCGGCGGTGATGCGCAGCCGTACCTGACCGAGGGGGTCGGCGAGGACTTCTGGCCCAAGACGTACGACACCGAGATCTGCGACCTGATCGTAAGGGTCTCGGACCGCGACTCGATGCTCACCGCCCGACAGGCGACGGCGGTCGAGGGGATCCTGTTCGGGGAGTCCGGTGGGATGGCGCTTTGGGCGGCCCTACAGGTGGCCCGATCCGTAGAGGACCCCGCTGCGCTGTTCGTCATCCTGGTGCCTGACAGCGGACGCAACTACCTGGGCAAGCTCTACAACGACGACTGGCTGCGGGAGGTCGGGCTGCTTGCCGGCGACGAGCAGGTAGACGCCTACGACTGGCGGACCACGCACGCCGACCTCGTCGTGCGCCGGGGTCGCTCAGTCGGCTGAGGACTGCTGGGATGGGTGGCGCGCTGCGCACCGCCCACCCCGGATCGCTGCTGTCTACAAGTGGGCGCCCGGCGATTTCGAGTCGGTGCAGAACGACGCGCCGGGAGCCACGCCGTTCACGAAGTGGAAGGCCGGACCGGGTCCACCTGGGAGTGCAGCCCCGCCGGCGGCGTTGAGCTCGGTTGGCGGCCAATCGATGCCGGGACCACCAAGGAACTCGCTCCCGAGGCCGGTCACGTAGTCGGCGACGATGTGATACCCGTGCGGATAACCGAACAGGTTGGTACAGGTCGAGTCGTCGTGGGCGGCGGCCAGGCCGGCCAGCGAGGCGGTCAGGGCCGACGCGAACAGTGCGGCAAGTACGAGACGCTTCATCGGTATCTCCTCTGTGTGTGTGCGCGATGGGTGAGGCAGCCGCTACTGCCCCTCGACCACGGGATAGATGGCGTCGGCCACCAGGCCATGGGCCTCGCGGTGCACGCGGTTGGCGGCATCCGCATCCGGCGCATCGACCAGGCAGTAGATCTTCCCGTCGCTCTCGTTTACCCAGTAGCGCAGGTAGCGCACGCCGTAGCGGTCCTGGGTCTTGAGATCGGCCATGTGGGCCTGGGCGACGGCGTCGGTGGTGACGCCGCCATCGAGGTTGTGGGTGTCCATGAAGAGCGGCATCGTTCCTCCTACAGACCTTCTGGTCATATCTCTATCTGGAGCTCGTAGACCTCTCGCGTCGGGTGGCCAGCCCGCTCATGCACGCGCATGACCGCCTCGCGTGTGGGCCCGGTCGCCAGGCAGAAGACCTTCCCCCTCTCCGGGTCGAGCCAGGCGCGTTCGAAATGCACGCCCTCGTCTGCCTCAGCTGCTAGGTCGCGCTCGTGCGCTTCCTTCAGCTGCTGGGCGGTCACGCCCACGAACCCTGAGTGGACATCCATGAACTTGGCCATCAACCACCTTCGCTACGGATCTCGTCTGTGAGGGTGCGGACGATCTTTGGCGCTGTCATCGCCCGCATGACCAATGAGCCGGCAGGCGTTTCGACCGATGGCGCGCCAAGGCAGCGGGCCGGCCCTCCAGACATAGGTCATTCGACCGATGACCCGCTTGATCTGGTGCGTAGACTCGGGCCATGCCACGTTTCGGTGCTCGCTTGTCGCCGATCCTGATCGGCCGCGATGACCTCCTCGATCTGGCTGAACGCCGACTGGAGGAAGCTGCAGCGGGACGACGTCAGTTCCTGCTGCTCGCTGGTGAGGCCGGCATCGGCAAGTCGCGCCTGCTGAGCGCGATCGACACCAAGGCGACGGCCGCGGGCTTTCGGACAGCAGGCGGCTTCCTCGCGCCCCAGGACCGCGACGTCCCGGCCGCATCGCTGCTGGACATGGCTCGATCGATGGTCCGATGTGAGCCGTGGCAGGAGCTCGGGCGCAAGCTGCTGGAGCTGGCCGACACGAGCATCGCGGCACCGCACCCGCAGCGCCGGTTGCTTGTGCTACAAGCCGTTGATCTAATGGTTGGCGCGCTTGACGCGCCAACCATGCTCGCCTTCGACGATCTGCAATGGGCCGACGACCTGAGCCTCGAGATCCTCACCGAGCTTGCACGCGCCAGCGGGGACCGTCCTCTGTTGCTGGTTGGGGTCTACCGGACCGATGAGCTGGTCCCAGACGCGCTGCTGCGCGCCTGGCGCGCCCGGCTGCTGACTCAGCGGATGGCCGAGGAGGCGCGCCTGGCTCCATTGACCCGCGAGCAGACTGCCCTGATGACAGCGCTAATCCTCGACACCGGGCTGCCGGCCCCGCGCGACGTGGTGGCTGCGGTGTACGAGCGCACTGACGGCGTCCCGCTGCATATCGAAGAGCTACTGGGCGCCCTCGGTGACCGAGAACGCATCGACGGCCGTCTGATTCGGGATGCAGGCGTCCCGGACACTCTGGAGGACGCCATCCTGCAGCGCATCCGCCACCTCTCCCCGGAGGCGCAAGTGGTTGCACGTTCGGGGGCGGTGATCGGACGCTGCTTCGTGCCGGAGGTCCTGGCCGGCATCATGGATGTGCCAGCCGACTCGCTGCACGCGGCCCTTCGCGAGCTGCTGGACGAGCACGTCCTGGAGCCGCCCGGGACCCGCGGCCTGTATGACTTCCGCCACCAGGTCCTGCGCGATGTCCTGTACCGCAGCCTGCCGGAGAACGAGCGCCGCCGGCTGCACGCGCGCGCGGGCGAGTTCGGCGGAGAGCTGGAAGGCGCCTCGGAGATCCACGCCTCGCTTCACTATGAGCGCGCCGGGATGACCACGCAGGCATTCCGCTCGGCGCTCCAGGGGGCGCGGGTCGCCTCGCGCCTCTCGTCGCACAGGGAAGCGTTCGACCTGTGCCGCCGTGCCGTCGACAACCTGCCGCCGGAGCTACCTGTCACAGAGCAGGCCGAGATCTTCGAGGCCTATTCAATCGAGGCAGCTGCCGTCGAGGAGACGGACCTGTGCGAATGGGCGGCCCGGGAAGCTCGCGCACGGTTCCAGGAGGCTGGCGACGATGTCGCTGCGGCGACCCAGCTCGTCACGCTGATCGGCATGGCACGTCGCCGCGCGCGACCGGTGGCGGACCGACTGACGGCCATCAGGGCGGCCATGGAGGAGATTGCGGCATTGTCCCCAGGATCGCGCACCAGCAGCGCTTTGGCCGGTTTGCAGATCGAGCTCAGCTACGTTTCGCTGGAGTCGCTGGACCTCGATACCGCGCGCGCCGCGATGGAGTCTGCACGCCAGGCCAGCCGGGAGGCGGGTGATGACGAGGCACTCCTCTGGGTCGCGTCCCTGGACGGTATGGTGGACGTGCTCGACGGGCGCGTGGAGGAGGGACTGAATCGCATCGCGGCGGTTGCCCGGGAGGCTCGCGAGCGCGGCTTCGAGGACGGCGGGGTCACGGCATACCGCGACGGGGCGGTGATGGCCGCGCGCGTGATGGACTATCCGCGAGCTGCGCACTTCATTGATGAGGGGCTGCGCTATGCGGATGCAATCGACCAGTCGCACTGCGCTCACGTGATGGCGGCCACAAGTGCGCTGGTAGCGTGGGCCGACGGGCGCTGGGACGCGGCAGCAGCCCAAGGGGAGCACGCGCTCGCAGATCGCGGCTGCGAGCGGGCCGCCGTCATGGCGCGCTGGGCAATCGGCTATGCCGCCCTCGCCCGCGGAGATCAGACAACGGTTGTGGAACACCTGGGAGCCGCGGAGGCGTTCGCCGACGCCCTATCTGCACCTGATTTCGTGCTCGCCGCTTCGTGGGGTTTGGCCGAGCGTGACCTCCTCGCCGGTGACCACGAGCAGGCGATCACCCGCACCGGGAAGGCGCTCGAGCTGGCAACCCAAAGCGGCGAGCGGGCCCGCTTTGCGCCGATCGTCGTCACCGGAGTTCGGGCGCGGATCGCGGCCGGGCGACCGGCGGATGCGGAACGCTGGTTCGCCACTGCGGCGGCCTTCCTGGAAGGGCGCGACCGATCGGCAGCGCTCGACCACGCCTCCGGCCTCCTCGCGCTGTCTGCGGGTAGCCTCGCCGCCGCGCGGGCCTCACTGGAGCGGTCAGTGCGGGGCTGGGATGGTCGCGGCAGGGTGTGGGAGGGCATGTGGGCCCGACTGGACCTCGCCGGCTGCATGCTCCGCCTGAGCCGCGCGATCGAGGCCTCCAAACTTATCGCTGATGTGCGGGCCACTGCGGAGCGACTGGACAGCCCGCCGGTGCTTGCCCGCGTCGAGGAGCTGGAGCGCCTGAACCGACGCCATTCAGCGGAGGAACCGGCCTGGCACCCGCTCACCGTCCGCGAGTACGAGGTCGCGCGCCTTATCGCCAGCGGCCTGACCAATGGCGAGATTGCCAATGAGCTGTCGGTCTCCCCGAGGACGGTGAGCGCGCACGTGGAGCACGTCCTCGCCAAGCTTGGAGCGGCGCGCCGAACCGAGATCGCCAGCTGGGTCGCGACCACCGTCAACCCGACGCCGATCCGGCAGGACGCGCTGGCTTTGGCCTCTCCCGGCGTCCGCGGGGATCGGTGATTCCGCGGCCTGACGGGGGTCCTCCGTCGAGGAGTCCAAAGCCGAGTCGGTCCAAGCCCGCGCGACCTACGGCCACAAGGCATGCATAGGCAATCTAGGCCCTCGCGGGGTACTCTTTCCCTCACGCACAACGGAGCCGCTCCCGCATGACCACCGTCGCCCAGCCCCCCGCCGGCACGGGCGCTCATACCGCCGAGCGCATCAGCCACTGGATCAATGGCGCTCGCGTGGCGGGCAGCAGCGGGCGCAGCGGGCCGGTCTACAACCCCGCCACCGGCGAGCTGGCGCGCGAGGTCGACTTCGCGTCGGTCGAGGAGGTCGACGCGGCGGTCGCGGCGGCCAACGCCGCGTTCCCGGCCTGGCGCGCGACCAGCCTCGGCCGCCGAACTGAGATCCTGTTCCGCATCCGCAACCTGGTCGAGGAGCATCGAGGGGAGATTGCCGCGCACCTGACCCGCGAGCACGGCAAGGTGCCGAGCGACGCCCTGGGCGAGGTGGCGCGCGGCCTCGAGAACCTCGAGTTCGCGACCGGCATCCCGCACCTGCTCAAGGGCGGCTTCAGCGAGCAGGTCAGCTCCGGCATCGACGTCTACCAGATCCGCCAGCCCCTCGGCGTGGCTGCCGGCATCACTCCCTTCAACTTCCCGGCCATGGTGCCGATGTGGATGTTCGGCAACGCCATCGCCTGCGGCAACACGTTCGTGCTCAAGCCGTCCGAGAAGGATCCGTCGGCATCGGTCTACCTGGGGGAGCTGCTGAAGGAGGCCGGGGTGCCCGACGGCGTCTTCAACGTGGTGCAGGGCGACCGGGTTGCGGTCGACCGTATCCTCGAGCACCCGGACATCGCCGCTGTCTCGTTCGTGGGCTCGACGCCGGTGGCGCGCCACATTTATGAGACGGGCACCAGGAATGGGAAGCGCGTCCAGGCACTCGGCGGGGCCAAGAACCACATGGTGGTCCTGCCGGACGCCGATATCGAGATGGCCGCCGATGCCGCCGTCTCTGCCGCCTACGGCTCAGCCGGCGAGCGCTGCATGGCGATCAGCGTGGTCGTGGCAGTCGGCGACGTGGCCGACCCGCTGGTAGACGCCATCGAGCGGCGCCTGCCGAAGATCAAGGTCGGCCCCGGCACTGACGGCGACGCCGAGATGGGCCCGCTGATCACGCGCGAGCACCGCGACAAGGTGGCCTCGTACCTGGAGAGCGGCCCCGCGCAGGGCGCGACGCTGCAGGTCGACGGCCGGAAGCACGCGCTCTACCAGGAGGGAAAGGGCTTCTTCCTGGGCGTGTCGCTGCTCGACAACGTGACGCCGGAGATGGATTGCTACCGCAACGAGATCTTCGGGCCTGTGCTCGAGATCGTGCGCGTCCCCACCTACACCGATGCGATGAAGGTACTCGACGACAACCCGTACGCCAATGGCACGGCCATCTACACCCGCGACGGTGGGGCAGCGCGCCAGTTCCAGTTCGACGTCAACGTCGGGATGGTCGGCATCAACGTGCCGATCCCGGTGCCGGTCGCCTACTACTCCTTCGGCGGCTGGAAGGCGTCGCTCTTCGGTGACCTGCACATGTACGGTCCTGAGGGAGTGCAGTTCTATACGCGGGCCAAGGTAGTCACCTCCCGCTGGCCCGATCCGGCGACGAGCAAGGTCGACCTGGGCTTCCCACGCACCCGCTGACAACCTGAATGACAGACCGATTCGAGACGCTGGCCGTCCACGCCGGCGCGGAGCCCGACGAGATCAGCGGCGGCGTCTCGCCGTCGATCCAGATGAGCGCCACCTTCCGGCAGGACGGCGTCGGCAAGCCGCGCCGAGGCTACGAGTACGGACGGAGCGGCAATCCGACTCGCCAGGCGCTGGAGGCCGCGATCGCGGAGCTCGAGGGCGGCACTCACGGGCTTGCCTATGCCTCAGGACTGGCGGCGACGCAGAACGTGCTCTACCTGCTCGACCCGGGCGACCGGCTGATCCTGTCGGACGACGCGTATGGAGGCACCTGGCGCCTTGCCTCGAAGGTCTGGAGCCGATATGGGGTGCAGACCGATGCGGTGGACCTGCGCGACCTCGACGCGCTCGCCGCGGCGCTGGGCGGGACGCCCGCTCCGCGCATGGTCTGGGTCGAGACACCGACGAACCCGCTCCTCAAGGTAATCGACATCAGCGCCGTGGCGCGGCTGGCGGCCGTGGCCGGCGCGCTGACCGTGGTCGACAACACCTTTGCGACACCGTTCCTGCAGCGGCCGCTGGAGCTGGGCGCCGACGTCGTTGTGCACTCGGCCACCAAGTACCTCTCCGGGCACTCGGACGTGATCAGCGGGCTGCTCGTCACCCGCCGCGACGACCTCGAGGAGAAGCTGCGATTCCACCAGAACGCCGCCGGCGCGGTCCCATCTCCGTTCGACTGCTGGCTGGTGATGCGTGGCATGCGCACCGTCGCGCTGCGCATGGAGCGAGCGTCGGCCAACGCGGCTCTCATCGCCGACTGGCTCGCCGGCCGGGGCGCGGTCACGCGGGTCTACTACCCCGGCCTGCCCGATCACCCCCAGCACGAGCTGACGCTTCGGCAGATGCGCCTCCCCGGGGCGATGCTCAGCTTCGAGCTGGCCGGCGGAGAGCCCGCGGCCCGTCGCCTGGCGGAGGCGACCCGCCTCTTCACGCTTGCCGAATCCCTGGGGGCGGTCGAGTCGCTGATCGAATTGCCGGCGGTGATGACGCATCTCTCGGCTGCCGGCTCGCCGCTGGAGGTGCCCGCGGACCTGGTTCGCCTCTCGGTGGGGATCGAGGCGGTCGAGGACCTGATCGCCGACCTGGAGGCGGCGTTGCAGGTCGCCTCCGCGTGACGGTGCCCGACGAGGTCCCCCCGCAGCTCCCCGAGGACGGGCCGACCAGGCTGGTCGAGGGGAATGACGGCGAGCTGGTCGAGCGTCTCTCCGGCGGCACCGCCACCCTGCTGCTGGTGTGGCTGATCGGCGTTGGGGCGGGAAGCGCGCTGCTGGCGGCCTGGCTACTCGCGGCGCTGGTGCTGCAGCTGCGCCTGGGGACCGAGCACCTCTTCGGCGCGCCGGGGCTCTATGTCTCGCTGTACGGGGCGACCGGCCCAACCGTCCTGTGGCTGACCGGCCGGGCCCAGAGCCGGTCGCTGGGCTGGTTCGTGGTGACCGCGGCCAAGATCGGGCTGGTGATGGCGGCGATCGTGATCGGCGGTCTGCTGCTGGTGACGGTCGTGATGGAGGCGGTGCTGGGTGGCGGCGCGCTACGCGTGACGGTCGCCGTCTTCGGCATCACATTGGCGGTATCGGTGCTGTGGGCGCTTGCCACCTGGTCGGCGGATCGCTACATCGGCGCTGCGCGAGTCGTGTCGGAAGCCGATCAGACCTCGTAGCTTTGCAGCGGCTCTGCGATCTCGACCGATCCGTCGTAGGCCGAACGGGCCTCCGTCAGCGCCCACTCACCGCCGTCAGCGACCGGGATGTGGGTCAGCAGCAGCTTCCGCGCCCGCGCGTCCTGCGCAGTCGCGGCCGCCTCCGAAGGCAGCAGATGCCCGCGGCTCTGCGGCTCGGGGTCGTCCTCTTTGAGCGATCGCAGGGCCGCCTCGCACAGGAACAGCTCGGCGCCGTCGGCCAGGCGCGGCAGCGCGTCACACGGCCCGGAGTCGGCTGAGTAGGTCAGGATCCGATCAGGGTCCTCATCGGCCCCGGTTGCGGAGATGCGGAAGCCCCAGGTACGCACGTAGTGCTGCGTCTCCTCCGGCTCAAGGCGCAGGTTGCCGACCTCGATCGGCCGCTTGCCGTCGTGCTCCACGAAGATGAAGCTCTTGTCGAAGAAGTTGGCGTAGCCCGCGCCGAGCGCCATCTCCGCCAGCTGGCCGGTGGAGCCCGGCGGCACGATCACGGTCAGCCGCCGCTTGGCGACGTCGATCCACGGGTAGCTGTAGCGGAGCGTGATCAGGTCGAGGCAGTGGTCCGTGTGCATGTGGCTGATCACCACCGCGTCGAGCTCGTCGGGCGTGTTGCGGCGCAGCAGCTGCGCCACCACACCCGGCCCAACGTCCATCAGGATGCGCGAGCCGCCACCCTCGACCAGGTAGCCGGCACACGCCTCGCCGGGATTTGGACGCGCGGGGCTGCGCCCCAGGACTGTCAGTCGCATGTGCCGGGCCTCAGCGCTGCTCGAGGGAGACGTAGTCGCGCGCGGCGGCGCCGACGTACACCTGGCGTGGGCGACCGACCCTGGTCGCCGGGTCCGCGATCATTTCACGCCAATGCGCGATCCATCCCGGCATGCGGCCGATCGCGAACAGGGCGGTGAACATCGAGTCCGGGAAGCCAATGGCCCGGTAGATCAGCCCCGAATAGAAGTCCACGTTCGGGTAGAGCTTGCGCTCGATGAAGTACTCGTCGTGGAGCGCCACCTCCGCGAGGCGCTGGGCGATCTCGAGGAGTGGGTCGTCGCGGCCCAGCGCATGCAGCACGCGGTCGGCGGCGGCCTTGATGATCTTGGCCCGCGGGTCGAAATTGTGGTACACGGGGTGGCCGAAGCCCATCAGCCGGAAGCCATCCTTCTTGTCCTTGGCCCTGGCCACGTACTTGTTCACGTCGCCTCCGTCGGCGGCGATCTGCTCCAGCATCTCGATGGCGGCCTGGTTGGCGCCGCCGTGGAGCGGTCCCCACAGTGCGTCCAGGCCGGCGCTGATCGACGCAAACAGGTTGGCGTGGCTGGATCCGACCATACGGACGGTGGACGTGGAGCAGTTCTGCTCGTGGTCGGCGTGCAGCACCAGCAGCAGGTCGAGCGCCTCCGCCACCACCGGATCCACGACGTACGGCTCGGCCGGGACGCTGAACATCATGTTCAGGAAGTTCGCCGAGTAGTCCAGCTCATTGCGTGGATACACGTACGGCTGCCCGATGCTCTTCTTGTAGGCCCAGGCCGCGATGGTCGGCATCTTGGCCAGCAGCCGATGCGTGCTGATCTCGACGTGATCCGGGTTGAATGGGTCGTGGCTGTCCTGGTAGAAGGTCGACAGCGCCGAGGCACCGGCGGAGAGGACCGCCATCGGGTGCGCGTTCTTCGGGAAGCTGTCGAAGAAGCGACGCATCTCCTCGTGGATCAGGGAGTGGCGCGTGATGCTGTCGACGAATGTCTCGAGCTGCGCCGTGGTGGGCAGCTCACCGTAGATGAGAAGGTAGGCGACCTCCAGGAAGGTGCTCTTCTCGGCGAGCTGCTCGATCGGGTAGCCCCGGTAGCGGAGGATCCCCGCGTCGCCATCGAGGTAGGTGATGGCGCTGGCGCATGACCCGGTGTTGCGGTATCCGTTGTCGAGCGTCACGACGCCGGCCTGGGCTCGCAGGTTACCGATATCGATCCCGTCGTCGCCGGCCGTGCCGTGCACGACTGGCAGCTCGGTGCTGCCCCCTGCGATGGTGATGGTGGCGGCCTCGTTGGCCGTCAGCGTCTCATTCGTCATCGGATATGTTCCATGACCGCTTCGCGCTCCTCGATCAGCTCGGCCAGACTCGCGTCGACCCTGGCCTGTGCCCACGCATTGTGGACGATTCCGGGCTCGACCTTGACGCTGCCCGGCGCGCCCGCGCGCAGCGGGTAGCCGAAGACGATCCCCTCTGGAACGCCGTAGCCGCCTTCCGCGGGTGCCGGGATCGCGGAGCTGAAGATCTCGCCGCTCGGCTGGGTGATGTTGCGAACGGTGTCGATCACGGCGTTGGCCGCGCTGGCGGCGCTCGATTGACCGCGAGCCGCGATGATCGCCGCACCGCGCTGCTGGACGATGCTGATGAAGTCGCCCTGCAGCCAGGCCTCATCGTCGATGACCTCGGCTGCCCCCTGACCACTGATCCGGGCATGGTAGAAATCGGGAAACTGGGTCGAGGAGTGGTTGCCCCAGATCGCGAGGTCCATCACCGCTTCGACCGGCACGCCCGCTCGCGCCGCCAGCTGTGAGCGGCCACGGTTCTCGTCGAGCATGGTCATCGCGAACCATCGGTCGGCTGGGATCTCCGGCGCATTCGCGGCGGCGATCAGGCAGTTGGTGTTGCACGGGTTGCCGACCACCAGCGTCCGGACGTCCGGCGCGGCGTTGCGGGCGATCGCCCGGCCCTGCGTTGAGAAGATGCCGCCGTTGATGGTCAGCAAATCCTTGCGCTCCATCCCCGCTTTGCGCGGGACCGCCCCCACCAGCAGGGCCCAGTTGACCCCGGCGAAGGCCTCGTCGGCGCTGGATGTCCGCACCACACGCCGCAGCAGCGGGAAGGCGCAGTCCTCCACCTCCATCGCCACCCCCTCGAGCGCTGGCAGGGCAGCCTCGAGCTCCAACAGGTGCAGGTCGACGGTGGTGCGCGGGCCGAACATCTGGCCGGAGGCGATCCGGAAGAGGAGGGCGTAGCCGATCTGTCCGGCGGCGCCGGTGACCGCCACCTTCACGTGCGAGTCGGGCATCGCGAGCGAGTCTAGCGCAGCGCCTTTCGCGGAGGCCGGGCGACCCAGGCTCAGTTCGCCGCCACGAAAGCGTGGATGGCGGTCGCCAGCTCGTCCCGCACGCGACGAAACTCGGCCAGGCGCTGCTCCTCGCTGCCGGTGGCGCTCGACGGGTCGTCGAACGACCAGCGAAGGACCGCCTTTGCCCCGGGGACGTATGGACAGGCCTCGCATCCTTCCTCGCAGACCGGGATCAGCCAGTCCCACGGCTGACCCATGAACTGCTCGATCGTCTTGGATGCGTGAGCGCTGATATCGATCCCGAGCTCGTGCATGACGGCGATCGCCTCGGGGCGAACGCCGGTCGCCTCGATCCCGCCGCTGGAGACCTCGAAGCGGTCGCTGGCCCAGGCCCGCAGCATCCCCTCCGCCATCTGCGAGCGGGCCGAGTTGTGCGTGCACACGAACAGGACGCGGCGCTTGGTAATGCCGCCAGCGTAGCGCCCGACTCGGGGATGGGCTGTGGACAAGTTATGAAGGTTCCTTGAAATTCGGGGATAAGTGGGATTGCCATGCCGGTGGGCCGGCGCCTATTCTCTGGTTGTCCCGAAGGGGCAGCCAAGGGCACCCGAGATTGCATCAACGGACCGGCGGCGGTTCCTTCGGGGCACTTCGTTGCCCGGAACCGGCCGCGTGCCGGCCGTTATTCACAGGGGCACTGGTATGTCCACCGGCACGCCTTCCTCCGACGCCTCAGTCTCTGGGTGACTGCTGCGTGGGCGGAGCGACAGGTCCAAGGGTTCGCCCGACCGACCAGTCTGTTGCTGAATAACCGCCCGGGACGACGCTCGCCGTTACACGTCGCCGGCGAGGTTGCGCTGCAGGCGCCGCACCACTTCCGCGGTCTCGTCCGCAGGATCGTGCCCCGGCTCGGATGATGGCCCTGCGAAGGTTCCGAACTGCCGATCCCCGGCGTCGCCCAGGCCGGGCACGATGTACCCTCGCTCATTCAGCGCTCGGTCGACGGCACCGACGTGGATGGCGACGTCGGGATGCGCGGCCGAGAGCGTTGCCACCCCCTCTGGGGCGGCGATCAGCGAGACCTGCTTGACGCGGGCGGCGCCCCAGGCCTTGAGGATGTCGACCGTGGCGGACGACGAGCCGCCGGTCGCCAGCATCGGGTCCAGGATGAGGCAGACCTGCACAGTGGCAGCGTCGGGAAGCTTGTTGTAGTACTCGACCGGCTTCAGGCTGCGCTCATCGCGGTACAGGCCGATATGCCACACCTCGGCGCTCGGCATCAGCTCGAGCATGGCATCCACCATTCCCAGGCCGGCCCGCAGCACGGGGACGAGCCCGACCTTCGGCTCGAGCTCGACGCCGGCCATCGGCTCCAGCGGCGTCTCGACGGTGATCGGCCGAGTGGTCAGGTCGGCCATCGCCTCGTAGCCGAGCAGCCAGGAGAGCTCACGAACCAGCTCGCGGAACTTCTTGGGCTCGGTTGTTCGGTCCCGCAGCAGGGCGAGCTTGTGCGCGACCAGCGGGTGCTGCGAGACGTGCAGATTCGGGAATCGGGCGGCATCCATCGGGCGAATTCTAGGCGGCGCCCGGATTGCCCACTACCTCGATTTCCGTTTGGCTGCTAGGCTATCCGTCCTTACGCCGATTCGTCGCGCCCTGTGCCAGCACGTTGTGCTCCGCGACGCAGAGGAAGGAGCCAGCTGTGGTCTTCGGAACCAAGCGAGACACCAAGGCCGACTCTGGCCTCCGCGAGGACGTCGTCGGCAACCTGTATCCCGATAGCTTTCCCGATGAGGCAGAGATGACGTCGCCCAATCCGATGGAGTTCCGCCGCCCAGATCCGGGCAACGAGAGCGTCATCGATCCGCACGCCCGCTTCAACGGCAAGTACGTCTCGGACCGCGACCTGCGGATCGAGGGCGAGGCGAGCGGTGAGATCGAGTGCTCCGGGACCCTGATCATCAGCCCACAGGCAAAGGTTCGCAGCTCGATCACCGCCGCGAACGTGATCATTAACGGCGATTACGAGGGGGACGTCGACTGCGGCGGCCGCTTCGAGATCGGCTCGACCGGCCGGGTCAAGGGCAAGGTCAAGGCCCAGGTCCTGGTCGTCAAGGAGGGTGCCCACTTCGAGGGCGGCGTCATGATGACCCCCGAGGGCCGCGCCTCCTCCAACGCCCCCACACCGGCGGCCGCCAGCGCACCCGCCAAGGGCGGGGGCACCGCACAGCCTGCCGCCCAGTCGTCCGCCGCGTCGCAGGGCCAGGGGAGCATCTTCAACAAGGATCGCGAGGGTCAGCCCGCGCCCGACCGGGCCGCCTCGGGCACCGGCACCGGCAGCAACTCCTGACCCGATAGGTCCGCGCCCGGGTGGCCCGCCTCCTGGTCGAGGTCACTCGCGGCGATCGGGTCGAGTCGCGCCACCGCGGCTCGATCGCAGTCGTCTCGCCAACTGGGGAGTTGACCTGGTCCTTCGGTGACCCCGACGAGTTCGCCTTCATTCGGTCCTCGGCGAAGCCATTCCAGCTCGCACCCTTCGTCGCCTCCGGCCGGTTCGACGCGTACGACTTTCCAAACCCGACCGAGTCGCTTGCGATCATGGCCGCCTCTCATTCCGGCGAGGATCGTCACGTACGAACGGTCCAGGCCGTCCTGCGGGCAGGCGGGCTCACCCGCGACGTGCTGGCCTGCGGCGTCCACCCGCCATTCGATGTCGAGACGGCACAGCGCCTGATCCGCGACGGTGAGCCGCTCACCCCGCTGCGGCACAACTGCTCAGGCAAGCATGCTGCGATGGCCCTCCATGCCAAGGCCGCCGGCTGGCCGATCGAGACCTACTGGCAGCCCGATCACCCCGTGCAGGAGCTGGCACTCGACACGGTTGCGCTCATGAGCGGCATTGCCAGGTCCGCGATCGAAACTGCCACCGACGGCTGCGGCGTCGTGTCGTTCGGACTGCCACTTCGCGGCCTGGCGCTGGCCTTCGCGCGCCTCGCGGACCCCTCCTCGGTACCAGATGCCGCGCTACGGATGGCATTGGAGCGGATCCGCGACGCGATGACGGCCCACCCCGAGCTCGTCGCCGGCGACCGGCGCCGGTTTGACACCGAGCTGATGAGGGCGCGACCCGGGCGGCTGGTGTCGAAGGCGGGCGCGGAGGGCATCCGGGCGATCGGGGTGCTGAAGAACGGGACGGCCAACGCCCCTGTTGGGCTGGCGGTGAAGATCGAGGACGGCGACCTCGCCCGTCGAGCAGGTGACGTGGCGGCCTCTGCTGCCCTGGCGCGACTCGGCGTGCTTGACGCGGAAGGGCTTGCGCGCGTGCGCGAGCGCACGGCGCCAAGGATCGTCGACCCACGCGGCGACATCGTCGGGGAGGTCCGCGCAGTGCTCGCCTGACCCGCCTTGGGCCTCCGGCTACATTGTTCGCATACGCAATGAGGACCAACTGACCGATGAACGGGCAGAAGACCGTTGACGAGTACATCGCCGCGTTCGACGACTGGCGCACGGACGCCATGAAGCGGCTGCGCGAGGTCGTCAAGGAGGGAGCGCCGCACTCCGCGGTGGGGATCAAGTGGGCCCAGCCGGTCTGGGAATGGAACGGACCGATGATCTGGATGAAGGCCTATCCGAAGCACGTCGACATCGGCTTCTGGCGCGGCACCGAGATGGACGATCCCAAGAAGGTGCTCACCGGAGACGGGGAGCGCATGCGACACATCAAGATCACGTCGGTCGACGACATCCCGGCCGATGCGCTGCGCGAGCTCGTGAAGCAGGCGGTGCAACTGAATACCGCGAAGGGCAACCCGACGCTGGGGCGGTGAAGGCCGGCCTGGCGGCCGCCGCCCTCGTCATGGGACTGGGAGCCTGCAGCCCGGCCGCCTCATCGGTCCCGGAGGGTGCGTTGCGGTACGTGGCGCTCGGCGATTCGTACACGATCGGCACCTCGATCAGCGCCGCCGAGAGCTGGCCCAGCCAGCTGGTGGCTCGGCTGCCCGCACTGCAGCTCGTCGCGAACCTGGGCGTGAATGGCCACACCTCGGCTGACCTGATCGACGATGAGCTGCCGGCTCTGGCAGGGCTGCGGCCCCAATTCGTCACGCTGATGATCGGCGCCAATGACGTCGTCCAGGGAGTCCCCGAGCAGGTCTACCGCACCAACGTCGAGGAGATCATCGATGCGATGCTCGCCTCCGTGGCCGCAGACCGGGCGCTGTGCATTGCCACGCCGGATTACACCGCGACCCCGCAGGGTGGCGCGTTTGGCTCGCCGGAGCAGCAGCGAGCGGGGATCGAGCGGGTCAACGTGCTCCTCGGCGAGGCGTGCGCCGCACGCGGGATACGTTTCGTGCCGGAGATCTTCGAGATCTCGCAGGCGGCCGCGAGCGACCGGTCGTTGGTCGCCCGCGACGGCCTGCATCCCTCGGGTGCCCAATACTCGATGTGGGTCGACGCGATCCAACCGGTCGTGGAGGACCTGCTCGGCGAGTAGCTCGGGCTGCAGCGCTGTGGTCATGGTCGTTTGTGCTGCACAGCTGCACAGCCGCACGGCCGCACAGAGGGTCATGACGCGGACGCCCACCCTCGGGCGCCACCGACCGCGCAGGCCCCCCTGCTACCATCGGGCGACCGATGAGCACCCCCGATCCGACCCCCATCCGCGTCCGGATGGCGCCCAGCCCCACCGGCCCGCTGCACATCGGCACGGCGCGCACCAGCCTCTACAACTTCCTCTTCGCACGCCACGTCGGCGGCACCTACGTGCTGCGAGTCGAGGACACGGACGTGGCTCGCGGGACGGAGGCCTGGGAGAGCGACATCATCGACAGCCTGCACTGGCTCGGGATCAGCTGGGACGAGGGGCCACAGGTGGCGGGGGGCGACGACATCGGGCCATACGCGCCCTACCGCCAGAGCCAGCGCATGGAGCTGTATGCACGCGAGGCCGATCGGCTCCTGGCCAGTGGTGTGGCCTACCACTGCTACTGCACGCCCGATGAGCTCGACGCGGTGCGCCACGAGCAGGAGCGCAACCACCAGGCGCCGCGCTACAACGGTCGCTGCCTGCGCCTGACCGATGCCGATCGCGCCGCCTTCGAGGCGGAAGGCCGCCGTCCGGCACTCCGGTTCTCGGTTCCCGCGGAGAAGATCCGCTTCGACGACCTGATCCGCGGCGAGGTCGAGTTCGACAACGCGCTGCTGGGTGACTTTGTCATCGTTCGCGGCGACGGGATGCCGCTCTACCACTTCGTGGTGGTGGTCGACGACGAGGCAATGGCGATCACGCACGTGGTGCGCGGCGAGGACCACCTGTCGAACACGCCCAAGCACATCGCCCTGATCCGGGCGCTCGGCTACGGGGAGCCGAAGTTCGGGCACATCCCGCTGATCCTGAACCCGGATCGGTCGAAGATGAGCAAGCGCAAGTCGCAGACCGCGATCACCGCCTACCGGGAGCAGGGCTACCTGCCCGAGGCGATGGTCAACTTCCTCGCCTTCGTGGGCTGGTCGCCGGGGACCGAGGAGGAGATCTTCTCGATCGCCGAGCTGGCGGAGCGGTTCGAGATCGGCGAGGTCCACAAGGCGGGCGCGGTCTTCGACAAGGACCGTCTGGACTATCTGAACGGGGTGTACATCCGATCGCTGGCCGATGGGCAGCTGGCCTACCGCCTGCGCCCGTTCCTGCCGGAGCAGCTCGACGACGGGATCCTGATGCGCCTGGCGCCGCTGCTCAAGGAACGGCTCGTCAGGCTGGGCGATGCCACCGAGCTGGCCGCCTTCCTGACCGAGAATGATGAGCAGGTCGCCGCGCTGTACGAGCCGGAACTGCTGCTGCCCAAGGGGCGGTCCGCCGATGAGACCGCAGAGGCGCTGCGCTTGGCGCACGAGGCGCTGGCCGCCGTGCCCGAGCCCGATTTCGCCGCCGGCGAGCTGGAGGCGATCTGCCGTACCACCGCCGAGGCGCATGGCTGGAAAGCCGGCGACTTCTTCCGGCCGCTGCGGGTGGCGATCACCGGCCGCCTCGTGTCGCCGCCGCTCTTCGGCTCGATGGAACTCCTGGGGCGGGAGCGAACGCTGGCACGCATCGACGCCGCCATAGCGCGTCTCTCCGACTGACCTGAATTCGGGCTGCTGCCGCACGTGAGGTAATTCTCACTGACGGTGTCTTACGGCCCGCGCGCGACCCCCTATGTGGCGGTCGACCAGATACGTCTCACAGGTTGGGAGGTAGCTCTGGGTCAGCCATCCCCTACGCCGCTTCTCCGACGTAAGCGCCCGGCGCTGAGAATTACGGGCCAGTGGCAGCTGCGGCGTCCGGGCTGCTGGCCGGGCGCGTCGCCGCCAGGGCGCGAATCGCCTAGGTCCCCGGGACGAGGACGATCCGGCCGCTGACGCGACCCTCGGCCAGCCGGTCGTGGGCGATTGCGGCCTCGGCCAGCGGCATCCGTTCAACGTGCCACTTCAGCCGGCCGCGCTTGGCAAGTCTGACCACGCTGTGCAGGTCGTTCAACGAGCCCCAGGCGGTGGTGGTCAGGCTTGCCTCGACCGGCATGCGGTCGAACGTGAACTCGTAGCGGCCGCCGCCCTCGCCGACGACCGCCACGAGGCCGCCCGGCGCGACGTTGCGAGCCGCGTAGTCGAGGCTGGGATCGTTGCCGACGAAGTCGAAGACCACGTCGGCTGGTCCGCCGAGGCCCAGCTCCACTAGCGCCTCGTCGCCCATCAGCAGCCCCAGGTCCGCGCCCAGTTCCCCGGCCAGCGTCAGCTTGTCGGGGCTCAGCTCACGAACCGCAATCGTCAGCTCTGGCAGGCGGCGCAGGTACTGGAGCGCGAACTGGCCGAGCCCTCCGAAGCCGATGAGCAGCACCCGCGCCCCGGGCTGCAACCACGGCGTGGCGCGCTGAACGGCGCGCCAGGGTGTCACGCCGGCGTCGGCCAGCGGGGCGGCATAATCGGGGTGGAGATGACCAAGGGCAACCAGGTGGCGCGCATGAGGCACCAGCATGTACTCGGCGTAGCCACCGTCCCGCTGAAACCCGGGCGACGCGGAGCGCTCGCAACGCTGCTCGGCGCCGGCGGCGCACTGGGTGCAGGCGCCGCAGCCCCAGCCGCCGAAGACGAGCACCCCGTCTCCCTCGGCCAGCCGCGCCCGTTTCAGTTCCGCGGCGGCGCGTCGGCCGGCAGCGTCGATCCAGCCGGCGACTTCGTGGCCAAGGGTGAGCGGCCGCAGGACGCGGATGCGATTGGTGCGGGCGATATGCAGATCGGTGTGGCACACGCCGCAGCCGCCGACCCTGATCCTGATCTCCGGGCCCTTCGGCTTGGGGAGCGGCATCTCCTCGATGCGCAGCGGCTCGCCGGGGGCGTAGCTCCGGACGGCGAGCATCGGCCTAGCCCGGCGGGAAGATCGCCTCGAGCAGACGGGCAACCAGGCCCTTGGGCGTGGCCTGCTCGACGATGTCCAGGATGGTGCCGTCCACGCCCACGGCGAAGGCGGTCGGCTCGGCGTTGACGGTGCCGCGCACCTCGGTCGTGCGAATGCCCAGGTGCGACACCGCGATCAGGCGCTCGTCGGAGAAGAGGAGGTACGGCAGGTCAAGCTCTTTCACATAGGCGGCCTGCTGCTGCTCGTTGCCGGTCGTGACGCCGATGACCGTCACGCCCTGGCGGGCGAGCCGTGGGTGCGCCTCCTTGAGCGCTTCGGCCAGAGCGTCGCCGCGCTCACGGGCAGCTCCCTTGAGGGTGGGGCCGCCGAAGAAGAGGAGGATCACCGGCTGCTTGCCGACGAGGCTCCGCAGGTTGAGCAGATACCCGTCCGTGGCGCGCAGCCCAACCGACGGGATCTGGTCGCCGATCTTGACCTTGAGGCCGGCGGTCGCGGTGCTCACGGGCCGATTGTAGCGGCCGACTCCGACCGACCGCCCAGCAGCAGTCGTCGACCGGACCGATGCAGGAGTCCGTCGCGCTCGAGCCCGGCGAGGACGCGCTCAGCTGCGCCCCGGGGCACGAGATCGCTCGCCGCTCGAATCGTGATGGAATGATCGCGGGTTCCGGACAGGGCACGGAGAATGGCACCGCGGTGGGCGCGATCCGAACCTGCGAAGGGCGCCTGGCGCGGGACCGGGACCGATGCTGCCATGCCTCGCGAGGGGCAACCATCGGCGATGGGGCACGCGTCGCACCGCGGGTTGCGCGGAGTGCAGACCGACGCCCCGAATTCCATGGTGGCGTGGGTCCAGGGCGCCGCGTCGGCGGCGTTGCCGGCGGTAGCGAGGGCATCGGCGAGGGCCTGCAGCACGTGTGGTGGGCCGTCTGCTCGGACGCCAAAGCGACGCACCAGCCAGCGGCGGACGTTGGTGTCCACGACGCCCACCGGCTCTCCAAAGGCGAGGCTGGCCACGGCCGGAGCGGTGTATGGACCGATCCCCGGCAGCCGCTCGAGCGCGGCCACGCCCCGCGGCCAGCCGTGGTCGGCGACCTCGGTCGCCGCTCGGCGCAGGGCCAGCGCACGCCGGTTGTAGCCGAGGCCGGACCATGCGGCGAGGACCTGCGCCTCGGTTGCGGCGGCAAGGGCAGCGGCCGTGGGGAATCGGCGCAAGAAGGTTGGGAAGCGCTCTGCTACGCGCGAGGCCCGGGTCTGCTGGAGCATCACCTCGCTGACCAGGACGGCATACGGATCGGCGGTGCGACGCCACGGAAAGTCGCGGTGATCGGTCGCGTACCAGGACAGCAGCGAGGAGCGAACGCGCGCCAGCGCGGAGCCATCGGTCAGCTGTTCGGACACACGCGGAGGGTAGCGCCCAACTGATCAGATCACTTGAACACCTTGTCGAGATGCGGGCTACCGTAGGCGGCCGAATGCGCTACCGACTCATCTGCCTCGATGCCGGCTTCACGCTGCTCGCGCCGCGGAACACGCTGGGCGACGCGTTGCGCGGCCTTCTTGCCGAGCACGGCCGCCACATCACCGACGAGCAGGTGCAGCAGGCATGGAAGGTCGCGGACCGCTGGTTCTGGGACAGCTATCACCGGTCGGGGAACGACACCTGGGGCGACGACGCGAAGATCGACGCGGCCTGGCGCCAATACCACTCGCTCATGCTGCGCGAGCTGGGGGTCGAGGATCCCGACCACCAGCTGATCGATACGATCCTTGCGGCGCAGTACGCTCCCGAGTCCTGGGAGCTGTACCCCGACGTGCTGCCGGCCGTTCGCGAGCTGCGGGAGCTGGGCATGGGGCTCGGCATCGTCTCCGACTGGGGCTCGAATCTGCTGCCGATCGTCGACGGGCTGGGACTGGGGAAAGAGCTTGACTTCGTGATCGCGTCGGGCGCAGTCGGCCTCTCCAAGCCCGATCCTTCCCTCTTCCGCCTCGCCGCCGCGCGCGCCGGCGTCACTCCCCGAGAGGCGCTGATGGTCGGGGACTCGTATCGGGCCGATATCGAGGGTGCCGAAGCCGCCGGGATGGACGGGATCCTCATCCGCCGGCCGGAGTGGAGCGACCGGCGCGAGGCCGTTCCACCGGAGGCCAGGGTGATCGCTTCGCTGGCCGAGCTGCCGGAAGTCGTTCGCTCGAGCTAGGCGGGAGGGTCGGCGACCGCCTCGTGCTCCGCGATCTCGCCGCTCGGACGCAGTTGCAGCACGATCCCGGCGGCGATGATCAGTGCCCCGCCGGCGACCTGCGGAGGAGTCGGCAGCGCGCCGAACAGGAACGCCGCCAGGGCGATCCCGACCACCGGCTCGAGGGTCGCAAGGATGGTCGCGCGCGGCGCGCCCAGCATCCGAATGCCAGCGATGAAGCAGACCGTCGCCAGCCCCGCCCCCACCAGCCCCGCGACGAGGACCGGCCAGAGCGCTGCCACGCTGGCGAGCGGCTGGCCCATCTCCGGTAGCCGGCCGATCACCGCAAACGCGACCAGGTAGAGGAGGGTGGCGCCTCCCATGGTGAATGTCGCGGCCTGTGTCCCGGGGACCGCGCGAAAGCCGTGGTGCGCGGCAAGCGCGTAGAACATCTGGGCCAGCGCGCCGATCGCCGCCAGGCCGATCCCCAGCGCGTCGAGTGATCCAAGGTCGCCGGCCCCGGCCACGACCAGTACCACGCCCGCCATCGAGATGCCGAGCGCCGCCCACCGCAGCCGGTCGAGCCGCTCCCCGAACCAGATCACGCTGGCCAGGGCCACCAGGGCGGGGTAGATGTAGAAGATCAGCAATGCGAGCGCAATCCCGATGCGCACGAAGGCGACGAACATGGCCAGGTTGAGGGCCGCATTGGTCGGGGCCGACAGCGCCAGGACGAGCCGATCGCGTCGCGGGAGCTCGCGCCACGGTCGCCACAGCCGAGTCCCGGCCGCGGCTCGCACGACGACGAAGAGCAGCACGACGAGGGCGCCCACCCCTGCACGCCACGTCACCAGGGTCAGGCTCGAAACCCCGGCCTGATTCGCGTACTGGGCCATGGGACCGAGCACCCCGAACCCTGAGGCGGCGACCACGATCAGGAGCGCGCCGATGACATCGGACGAGGGCCGCGAGATCATCGGGCGCTGGGGGCGAGGCTTTCCTCCGCCTCGGCGGCCTCGAGCTCGGCGCTCAACCGCGCCCATTCCGTGCCGAGCTGGTCGGCTAAGTCTCTGGCCGCATTGTGACCGTCGATCAGCTCACGGAAGGCGTGATGATCTGCATAGATGGCGGGATCGGCCAGGCGCTCGCTCATCTCGGCCAGGGCCGCATCGGTCTCGCGGACTTCCTTTTCGACCCGCTCCAGGGCATCGCGCAGGTCACGGGTCCGGCGATAGCGGCGATTGCGCGCCTCCGCCTCGACTCGCTTGCGCGCGGCGGCATCGACCGCCGACTCGCGCGGACGCGCTGGAACGGCCTCGATCCCACGGGGAGTGGCGATCCCCTCCACCGCTCCGCGCGTCTCGATGTCCAGCCCGCGCTTGGCCGCGTAGTACTCGAAGTCGCCGGGGTAGAGGGTTGCCTCGCCGGCGTTGACCTCGACGATCGCGTTCGCCACCGAGCGAATCAGGTATCGGTCGTGCGTGATCAACACGATCGTGCCGGGGAAGGCGTTGAGGGCGTCCTCCAGGACGTCACGAGACTGGATGTCCAGGTGGTTGGTCGGCTCGTCGAGACAGAGCAGGTTGGCTGGATCGGCCATCAGCTTGGCCAGTGCCAGGCGGGTCTGCTCGCCACCCGACAGGATCTCCACCTTCTTCTCGATCGCTGCCCCGGTGAAGAGGAACGCGCCGAGAAGACGGCGCATCTCGGCGGTGCTCATCCGCGCGGCGGCCCCTGCCAACTCCTCGAAGACCGTGTTGGCTGGGTTCAGGGCGTCGATCTGGTGCTGGGCGAAATAGGCGACCCGAACGTTGATGCCGAGCTCGCGCGCGCCGCCCTCGAATGGCAGGACGCCCGCCAGGATCTTGAGGAGCGTGCTCTTTCCGGCTCCGTTTGGACCGATGAGGGCCACCCTCTGCCCGCGCTCCAGGACCAGGTCGAGGCCGTCGTAGACGGTGTGTGCCCCGTAGCGCTTCACGATCCCATCGAGGGTGATGACCACCCGGCCGCTGCGCTGCGGCGCCGGGAAGCGGAACTTGACCGACCTGGTCCGGTTAGTGGGCACCTCGATCCGCTCGATGCGCGCCACCTGCTTGATCCGGCTCTGGACCTGCCTGGCCTTCGCCTTCTTGTAGCGGAAGCGCTCGATGTAGCGCTCGATCCGGGCGATGGTGCGCCCCTGGGACTTGGCCAGCATCTCAAGCTGGGCGATCCGCTCATCGCGCTGCTCGACGAAATCGGCGAAGTCGCCCACGTATTCGGTGAAGAGGCCGTGGTTCAGCTCCGCCACGCGGTTGACGACGGCGTTGATGAAGTCGCGGTCGTGGCTGACCAGCACCACCGCCCCGGCGTATTCGGCCAGGAATCCCTGCAGCCATTCGACCGATGCCAGGTCGAGGTGATTGGTCGGCTCGTCGGCCAGAAGGAGGTCGGGGTTGGCGAGCAGCAGGCGGCCGAGCGCCACGCGCATCATCCAGCCACCGGAGAACTGGCCGATGTCACGGTCCATGTCGGCCTGCGCGAAGCCGAGCCCGCCGAGGATGCGGCGCGCCTCTGCCTCCAGCGACCAGCCGCCCAGCTGCTCGAAGCGATGCTGGAGCCGGCCGTACTCGTCCATCAGCTCGGCCAGCTCGTCCGCGGCGGCCGGATCGCCGCTCGCCTCGGCCATCTCCGCCTCGATGTGCCGCATCCGGCGCTCGATGCCGCTCACCGCGCCGGCGCCTGCCAGCACCTCGGCCACCACCGTGCGTCCCTGCGACTGGGCCACCTCCTGGCGCAGGTAGCCGATCGCCAGGTTCTTGCCGCGCGTGACCGTCCCGGTGTCGGCCTCCTGCTCGCCGGTGATGATCTCGAGCAGGGTCGTCTTGCCGGCGCCGTTCGGACCCACGATCGCGATCCGCCGGCCGGTGCCGATCTGGAGGTTGACGTTGTCGAAGAGGTGCTGGGCGCCGTGGCTCTTGGCGATCCCGGTCAAGGTGACGAGGCTCATCGGACCGCTTCTGGCGTGCTGAGGCGGGCGCCGCCGGTGTCGAAGCGCAGGCGAGTCGCCATGCCCTGTACCTCGGCCGAGTTCCACGCCTTCTCGACCGCGTGGGCGCTGATCGGCGAGTCGCAGATGGCAAGCACGCTGGGCCCCGCGCCGGAGAGCGCCGCCCCTGCCGCGCCGTGGTCATAGGCAGTCCCGATCAGCCCCGCCGTCCCCGGCAGCAATGGCAGCCGGTACGGTTGGTGCAGCCGATCATCCATGGCGGTGCGCAGCAGGCCGGCGTCCGAGGTGACCACGGCGGTTGCCAGCAGCGCGGCGCGCGCAGCGGCCGCCGCGGCCTCGTGATGCGGGACCGTCGCCGGCAGCGCGTCGCGCATCCCCTGGGTGCGGCTCGTGGCCGACGCGATGAACAGGACCGGGATCCATGCCTCCGGGACGCGGAAGCGTCGCAGGAGTGGGGTCGTGCCCACCTCCCCGGCCACCGACAGGGTGATGCCGCCATACAGGGCCGCCGCGACATTGTCCGCGTGACCCTCCAGCGTTGCAGCCAGGGTGAACAGTTCGTCCGCATCGGGGGCGTGGCGCCCGGCAGCCGCTCCGAGCAGGAGCCCGGCCACGATTGCGGCGGCGCTGCTCCCGAGGCCGCGCGCGGCCGGGATCATGCTGCTCGCCTCGATCCGCCAGGCGCCGGCCCCGTGCTCTGATCCATGTGCCAGGCGCAGGCCCTCACGGAATGCGCGGATCAGGAGGTTCTGCGCCGGATCGTCGTCCGGGCCGGGGGCGCCCTCGCCATGGGCGTTCAGCAGGATGCCGGCCTCGTCGCCGGCGTACAGCTCGGCGCGCAGCTTCAGGCTGAGCGCGGCGGCGAAACAGTCGAAGCCACTTCCCAGGTTGGCGCTGCTGGCCGGCACCTCGATCGTGGCCATGGGCGTGGGCATGCGGCCCGAGTATACGGACGGCCGGGCGCTAGACCTCGCCGTGACGGAAGCAGCTGACCAGGTGGTCGTTGACCAGGCCGGCGGACTGCATGAAGGCGTACACGCTGGTCGGCCCCACGAAGGAGAAGCCGCGCTTCTTCAGGTCCCGCGACAGGGCTCGTGAGGCATCCGTCTCGGCGGGGACCGCGCTCATAGAAGTCCATCGGTTCACGACGGGCGTCCCATCCACGAAGGACCACACGTAGCGGTCGAAGGCACCCGGCGCATCGGTCAGGCGCAGGTAGGCTCCTGCATTCCCGATGACGGACCTGATCTTGGCCCGATTTCGCACGATCCCGGGATCGGCCAGGAGGCGAGCCTCGTCTTCGGCCCCGTACGCGGCGATGCGCTCGGGATCCCAGCCATCGAAGGCGCGCCGGTAGCCCTCGCGCTTGCGCAGGATCGTGATCCAGGTCAGGCCGGCCTGCGCTCCCTCCAGGCTGAGCAGCTCGAAGAGGCGCCGATCGTCGTGGATCGAGACGCCCCAGTCGGTGTCGTGGTAGGCGAGGTTGAGAGGATCGCCCGTTCCCCACGGGCAGCGCGGGCGAGCGTCGGCCATGGGTCGAGTCTAGAGCCAATCCCACCTGGGCTAGAGGCGCATTGCCTTACGAATTGACGCCGCGTCGGCTGCGACCAGCGAGAGCGAGCCTTCCTCCCCGGCCACGGCGTCAGGATCCTTCAGCCCGTGCCCGGTCAGGATGCAGACGACCGTCTCCGCGCGGCCGAGCCTTCCCTCATGGGCAAGGCGCGCCACGCCCGCGACCCCCGCCGCCGAGGCCGGCTCGCAAAAGACGCCCTCGCTGCGAGCAATCCGCAGCTGCATGGCGAGGATCTCCTCGTCGCTGACCGTTTCGATCAGTCCCCCGGACTCATCGCGAGCGCCCACCGCTCCCTCCCAGGAGGCTGGATTCCCGATGCGGATGGCCGTGGCGACCGTCTCCGGCGACTCGACCGGCGCCCCGTTCACGATCGGTGCCGCGCCCTCGGCCTGGAAGCCGAGCATGCGCGGCCGGCGGCCGTCAGTCCGGCCGGAGGCGGCGTAGCGTACGAAGCCGGCCCAGTAGGCGGTGATGTTGCCCGCGTTGCCGACCGGCAGGGCCACAGCATCGGGTGCCCGGCCGAGCTCGTCGACGATCTCGAACGCCCCGGTCTGCTGCCCGGCGATGCGATCCGGGTTGACCGAGTTGACAATGGCGACACTCCCCTCGTCGCCGAGCGCCCTGACGGCTGCCAGTGCCTGGTCGAAGTTGCCGTCGACCGTGATGAGTCGGGCTCCGGTGGCGAGGGCCTGCGCCAGCTTGCCGCGGGCCACCTTGCCGGCCGGCAGGACGACGTGGCAGGGGAGCCCGGCAGCGGCCGCGTAGGCTGCCGCCGACGCAGCGGTGTTGCCGGTCGAGGCGCAGACCACGGCCCGCGCGCCCGAAGCCACCGCCCGGTTGACGGCCAGCACCATGCCACGGTCCTTGAACGAGCCGGTCGGGTTGGTCCCCTCGAACTTCAGGTAGAGAGCGTCGAGGCCCAGCTCCGCGCCGAGCCGTGAGGCGTGGACCAGCGGGGTGCCGCCCTCGCCGAGGGTGATCGGGAAGGCTTCGCCTGGCCGAGCGAGGAGGTCCCGGTACCGCTCCAAGAGCGGGAGGTGCGGAGGCATCGGCCGAGTATAGGAAGACTTGCGGGCTCTGCCCCGGGGCGAGGCAACGCGGGCTATTCACAGGACGACTGGAGTGAGGGCCGAAGCGCGGGTGCGTCGCCTCCGCCCGACCGCCGAGTCCCCGAGGGAATGAGGGATCGGAGGACGACTTGAATAGTGTCCTCTGCCCGACGCACCAGCTACGTGGTGAATCGCATCCCTAGCTGGTGAGCGCTTCTCGCACGATGCGCGCCTGCTCGATGTGGTGCGCGGCCGGATAGCCCTCCGCCGGACGTGACCGCTCGGGCCGGCTGATATCGCCGAGCGGAATCCGGAACGGGACGAGGTGCCGGATCTTGGGCAGCACGAACTTGCGGGCGCCCATGTTGCGCGGCTCCTCCTGGACCCAGGCCACTCGTTCGACGCCCGGATAGCGGGCGAGCACGACCTCGAGTTCGTCGGTGGGGAACGGATACAGGCGCTCACAGCGCACGATCGCCAGGTCGGACTGTTCCGCGCGCAGCTCCGAGCCGGCCAGGTCGTAGTAGACCTTGCCGCTGCACAGGATCACGCGACGGACGGCATCGGCTGCCGCCACGGCGGGATCGTCCAGGACCGATGCGAACGCGCCATCCGTCAGGTCGGCCAGACGGGATGCCGCCTGCGGCAGGCGGAGGAGCGACTTCGGAGCCATGACCACCATCGGGCGCATGTCGCCGTGGCGGGCCTGGCGGCGCAGCACATGGAAGTACTGCGCCGGGGTAGTGGGATAGACGACCCGGATGTTGCCCTCGGCACCGAGCGCCAGGAACCGCTCCAGGCGCGCCGATGAGTGCTCAGGCCCCGATCCCTCGTAGCCGTGTGGCAGGAGCAGGGTGAGCCGCGAGGTCTGCCGCCACTTGGCCAGCCCGGCGATGATGAACTGGTCGACGATGATCTCGGCCCCGTTTACGAAGTCGCCGTACTGCGCCTCCCACAGCACCAGCGCCTCGGGCGCCGTGGTCGCGTAGCCGTACTCGAAGCCAAGGCAGGCATATTCGGAGAGCGGGCTGTTGTGCAGCTCGAAGCTGGCCCGTGCGCCGGGCAGGTGGTGGATCGGGACGTGGACGTCGCCGCTCTTTGCATCGTGCAAGGCCAGGTGTCGCTGGCTGAAGGTGCCGCGCACGGTGTCCTGACCGGTCAGGCGGATGGGACTGCCCTCGAGCAGGAGCGAGCCGAAGGCCAGCGCCTCGGCATGTGCCCACTCGATGCGCGGCTCGGGATCGTCGAGCGCCGCCAGCCGGCGGTCGAGCTGCTTGGCAAGCTTCGGGTTGAGGGTGAAGCCGGAGGGGGTGGCCAGCAGCGCCGTGTTGACGGCGCGCAGAACCTTGGCCTTGACGGCAGTGATCGGCACGGGCGACTCCTCCGCGGAGATCGCCTCCTCGCCGCGGTCGAGCTGCGGCTCCGCGTGCTTGCGGACGGCGGCCTGCCTGGTGGCAAGGTCCTTGGCGAAGGCCTTCGCCCAGTCATCGGCCTCCTGCGCGGAGACGACTCCGCCATCGACCAGGCTGGACCGATATTGCTCGCGCACGCTCGCGTGCGCAGCGATGGCGGTGTACATCTTCGGCTGGGTATAAGCGGGCTCGTCCCCCTCGTTGTGGCCGTAGCGCCGGTACCCGACCAGGTCGATCACCACGTCGCCGTGGAACTTCTCGCGATACATCCAGGCGAGCCGCGCGGCCGCGAGGCAGGCCTCCGCATCGTCCGAGTTGACGTGGATGATCGGTGCGTCGAACCCCTTGGCCAGGTCGCTGGAGTAGACGGTTGAGCGAGCCTCGCTGGGCTCGGTGGTGAAGCCAACCTGGTTGTTGGCGATCAGGTGCAGGGTGCCGCCCGTCCGGTAGCCCGCCAGGCGCGCCATGTTGAACGTCTCGGCCACCACCCCCTGAGCGGCAAAGGCCGCGTCGCCATGAATCAGGATCGGGATCGTCCGATCCGGATCGACCGTTGCCACCGCGGCGCTCCGATCCGACTGCTGCGCCCGCGCGTGGCCCTCGACCACCGGATTGACCGCCTCGAGATGACTCGGATTGGGGGACAGGGTGACACGCAACGCCTTGCCATCCGGAGTTGTGAAAGTCCCATGCGCGCCGAGGTGGTACTTCACGTCGTCCAGCCCACCTTTGGGAACGAGGGCGTCGCTCCCACCGCGGCTCGCCTCGAACTCGGCCAGGATGCCCTCGTAGCTGACCCCCACGATGTGCGCCAGCACATTCAGCCGTCCACGGTGCGCCATCCCGATCACCACGTCCTGCGCACCGGAGGCGCCCGCACCCGCGAGCAGCTGGTCGAGCATCGGGACCATGGTGTCGAGGCCCTCGATGCTGAACCGCTTCTGTCCCAGGTAGGCCTTGTGCAGGAAGCGCTCCAGGCCTTCCGCCACTGTCAGCCGTTCGAGCAGGGCACGCTTCTCCTCGGGGCTCATGGGGGCCCGATGCGCGCCGGACTCGATCGCCTGCCGTAGCCAGACGCGCTCGTCGTGGCTGGCGATGTGCTCGACCTCGTAGGCAATGGAGCCGCAGTAGGTCGCCCGCAGGGCGGGCAGCGCCTCGGCCAGCGTCGCCCCCGGCACGTCGATGCGCAGCAGGTCTGTCGGGACGCGTTCCATCGCCTCCGGCGTCAGGCCCAGCGGCTCGGGAGCCAGCGCCGGGTCGCCCACCGGCTCGCTGCCGAGCGGATCGAGCCGGGCCGCGAGATGCCCGAAGGACCGATACGCGCGGACAAGCGCCATTCCGGCCGCCACCGCTCGGAGGTCATCGGTCGAGGCCGCCGTTGCGGCAGCTGGGGGCGGTGGTGTTGCGGCGCTCGGCTCCAGCCCGAGCGACTCGTAGAAGCCATCCGCTCCCTGCAGGAGCGCGTCGATGCGCCCCAGGAAGGCGCCAGACTCGGCGCCCTGGATGACACGATGGTCATAGGTCGAACTGATGGTCATGACCCGCGCCGGACCCACGTCCCGGATGGCGCCGGTCGCCACGATGGCGCCCTGTCCCGGCATCAGCCGCGCGACGGAGGCGGTCGTTCCGAGCGTCCCAGGGTTGGTGAGCGTGATGGTGGCCCCGGCCATGTCATCCGGTGAGAGGCGGTTGGCGCGCGCCTTCTCGACCAGCTCCTCGTATCGAGCCTGGAAGGCGGTGAAGTCCATCGCTTCGGCGGAGCGGATCACCGGCACCACCAGGAAGCGGCCGCCATCGGGCCGTTCGACATCGACCGCCAGCCCCAGGTGCACGCCGCCCGGATCGACGCGATACGCCGCGCCATCGGCCTCCAGGTGGTAGGCGGTCATGCCGGGCTGCTCGGCCGCGGCTCGGGCGATGGCGAAGCCGATCAGGTGCGTGAAGCTGACCCGGCGCGGTGTCAGCTGTGCGACGAGCTCTCGCCGCCGCGCCTCGAGCGTCGCCACCTCAACGTCGCGGAAGCTGCTGGCGGTTGGGACCGCGAGCGATGCGGTCATGTTGCGGCTGAGCCGCGCGGCGGGGCCGCGAAGTGGCGTCGCGCCACCCGGGAGAACCGGGGCGGCCACATCGGTTGCTGGTGAGGAGGCCTCGGCCGGTGGAGGCACAGCCGCCTGGCCATCTGTGGGAGGGGCGATGGCGGGTTCGAAGATGGCCCGCCACTCCGGATCGACCGATGCGGGGTCCGCCTGCCATCGCTCCTGCATCTCCGCGATGTAGCCGGCGTTGACCCCCTCCAGGGCTCGCTCGATGCGCGTGGTCTCGGTCGCCTCTTCGTCTGCCACGGTGCCGCTAAGGATACGTGCCCCCCTGCTACAGGTCCCGCCGCACGACCAGCTGCGCGCCTCGCGGCCGGTCAACCTCCCTGAAGCCCGCGCGCTGGAACATCGCCAGGGTGCCGGTGAACACATTCGCAGGCGGGTGCCGCCCACCAGCCGTGTCGAGGGGGTATGCCTCGAGGACCGCCGCGCCGCGTGCACGCGCGTGGTCGACCGCCGCCTTCAGCAGGCCGTTCGCGACTCCCTTGCCCCGCTCCCTGCGCGGGATCCAGAAGCAGACGACCGACCAGATGCGCTCGTTGGCTGCCTCCTCGGGCTCAGGGCCGATCCGCCGCGAGCGAATGATGCGTCCGTACTGCGGGCGGGGAGCGACGCTGATCCAGCCGACCGGCTGGCCGTCGCGATAGGCGAGCAGGCCGGGCTCGGAGCCGGCCTTCACGATCTCGTGCATCAGCGCGCGGTTGGCAGCGCCGCCCTTCTCTACGCCCTTGCTGGACTCCGCTCCTGTCTGCCGCCACCAGGTGCACCAGCAATGCCCAAAGGCGCCGGAAGGGCCGAAGAAGGCGGCCAGCTCTTCCCAGCGGTCGGCAGTGACCGGGTGGACCTCCAGCACGGCCTGGCTCAGCTCTCGGCCCGGGGTTCCTCGGCGGGGGTGGCGCCGACCGCCTCCGCTGGCGGCTCGCCGTCAGGCGGCGAGCTGGGGACCGGCGCACCGCCCTCCTCGTCCGCGCCGCCCCAAGACGGTGCCGAGCGATCGCGGAAGGTCAGGCCACGCAGCAGGACCAGCACGCCGATCACGATCACGGCCACCGGCAGCACCCAGTTGGGGAGCGGCAGACGGTCCCCGCTGATACCGATGATCCCCTCGAAGAAGACAAGCCCAACGGCGAAGAGGCCCAGCGCACCGAGGATCGTCCGGAAGCCGTCGCGCGCCATCTTGGGGTCGCCGCTGCGGGTCCCGTACAGCAGCATGCCGAGGCCATTGCCGCCGGGGCCTACCAGCGCCCAGGCGTATGCCCAGCTCTCGAACCGATCGGTGGCGTTCTGGTAGAGGAGAACCAGGCCGACCATCGTCACCACGCTGCCGGCGATCGTCAGTCCCGAGCCGCGCCGCTGGGTCAGGCCCAGGGTCGCCAGTGCCAGGCCGGGCGCAACGACATAGAACGGCCAGGCCACCTCGCCGATGTCCATGTTCAGCGCCTGGCCGGCAAAGAAGATCAACCCCAGCACGATCAGGGCCACGCCGAGCACGGCCGCGCCCCGGCTCCCGCCGCGGGACTGCAGTGGCTGAATCGGCTCCGTCACGGCCCGATGCTACCCCTGCGCCAGCACGCGCTGCAGCGTCTCGGCGTCCACGTTGCGGCCGCTGAGCACCACCGCCACGTGGCGACCGGCGAGACCGCCGAGCTGAGCCCGCAGCGCAGCGATGCCGAGCGCGCCGCTCCCCTCCACCACCAGGTGGTGAACCTCGATCGCCCAGCGCATGGCATCGGCGATCTGCTCCTCGTCGACCAGCACCACCTCATCGATGAGCTGGCGGCACATCTTCCAGGTGATGCTGTCGCGCTCGATGTTGCCGGCAACCCCGTCGGCCAGGGTCGGGGCGATCGGCATCGGCTTGGTGGAATTCGACTCCAGGTAGGCGTACATCGGCGGCGAGGCCGACGGCTGGACCCCCACCAGGCGCAGGCCCGGCTTGAGCGCCTTGGCCCACAGGCCGATGCCGGCGATCAACCCGCCGCCCCCGATCGGGACCACCAGGGCGTCGCAGGCCGGCCATTCCTCGAGCACCTCGGCCGCGACCGTGCCCTGCCCGGCGATCACGTCCGCATCGTTGTACGGGGGCACGTACACCGCGATCCGCTCGGTGTCGCGACGTCGCGCCTCCGCCTCGGCGTCGTCGGAGTCGCGGCCGAAGATCTCGACCACGCAGCTGTCGGACTCGAGCGCCCGCAGCCGTTCCAGCTTGGCGGGTGAGACCGACGCGCCGACCAGCACCGTCAACCGCATCCCATGCAGCGCCGCGGCGGTGGCGACGGCAATACCGTGATTGCCGCTGCTGGCCGTCACCAGCTCGGCGTCCGGCTGAGCGGCGGCCACCAGCGCGACCTTGTTATGGGCCCCGCGGGTCTTGAACGATCCGGTTGGCTGGAGCATCTCCAGCTTCAGGCGCAGCTCGGTTGCGCCGCTTTCGGAAGCGAGGGTCGGAGAGTCCTCGAGCGGCGTGTTGAGGGCGATGCCGTGCAGGCGCCCTCGAGCCTCGAGGATGTCGGCCAGGAGCGGATAGCGGGGCATGCCCCGGAGTGTAGAGCCGGGTGGCCCTCAGGCGACGGTGGGCTCGGGCGCGGGGTCGCCGTCCCCGAGTGGCCCGTGCGGGCGATGCAGGAACGTGTTCAGGCGACGGGCGATCCGCATCATCGAGCCGAGCCGATCAGCCACGCGAGCGCGCTCAACCGGAGTCGCCCAGTGGCGCAGGGTGTAGTCGATCTCCGTCTTGTGCCGGGTGGCCGTCGTGTGGAGCTCCTCCACCTTCAGCCACACCTCCTCATCGGGGTGCGACGCGAGGATCTGGCTGCGCAACTCCATGACGTCGAGGTAATACGAGGTTGCCAGACGATCGATGTCACGCTGGGCATCGTGCTGCCATGGCTCCGGCGGCCCACCGAGGCCATAGCGGCGCCATTCGCGGGGTTCAACTGCAGTGCTCATCGGTCTTGACCGGCCTCTAACTGGGGCGGTGCCTGGATGCCAAAACCCTACCGATGGGTTCGATGGACTGCCACCGCCAATCCGGGCTAGTGGTCCCCGGACCTATGGACGCGAGATCGGTCATTCAGGGGTGGTCTGGTAACATCGGCCGGCACTGTTGGGGTGTGGCCAAGCGGTAAGGCGCCTGACTCTGGATCAGGAGATCGAAGGTTCGAATCCTTCCGCCCCAGCCAATCCCACAACATGTGGGATTCGTGCTCTCGACCATACCACGGGTGGTGGTATTTGGCCTCTGTCTCGTCCTCGGCAAGGAGGACGAATCATGGCTAGGGCACCTGACTCCCCTGATTCTTGGGCACCTGACTCTTGGCTACGCGGCGCGTGGGCACCTGATTCTGCAGTCGTCCGGCTGACCGTCGGCCGAGCGATCGAGCTGTTTCTGACCGCCAAGGGCGCGGAGGGCGCCTCGCCCAAGACGATCGAGTGGTATCGGATGGTGCTGGGCCGTGCGCGGCGCGATCTGGGTGCCGATCGGCCGCTCGACATGCTGGCGCCGGCTGAGCTGCGGGACTGGCTGCTCGGCCTGCGTGCGACCTTGTCGCCGGTCTCGGTGGCCGGCTACGTGCGCGGCCTGAAGGCCTTCGGCAACTGGTGCGCCGCCGAGGAGCTGGCTGAGGCGCGCGCGCTGCGGATGCTGCGTCGGCCGCGGGTGCCGCACAAGCTGGTCGAGCCGCTGAGCGACGATGCGCTGCGCCGCCTGCTGGATGGCGCCTCGACCCGCGACCGGGCCATCCTGCTGCTGTTCTTCGACACCGGCCTGCGCCTGTCGGAGCTGGCCGGGCTGCGCAGCGCCGACCTGCATCCCGACGGCAGCGTCAAGGTCGTGGGCAAGGGGGCGCGGGAGCGGATCGTGCCGGTCGGCAGCATCGCCCGGCAGGCGCTGGCGCGCTATCTGCGCCAGGATGATGGCGCACCCGACGGCGTGATCTTCCGCTCGCGCCGTGGCGGCGCGCTGGGCTGGCGCGGCATCCAGCAGGTCTTTCGGCGCCTCAAGCTGCGCGCCGGCATCCCCGGCCGCTGCAGCCCGCACACCCTGCGCCACACCTTCGCGCACGCCTACCTGGTCAACGGCGGTGATGCCTTCAGCCTGCAGCGCATCCTGGGCCACGCCACGCTGGACATGGTCAAGCGCTACGTGGCGCTGGCGGACACCGACGTAGCTGCTCGCCACCGCGCCGCCTCTCCGGCCGATCGCCTCTTGGGAGCGGGGGCAGTGCGTCCTGAAGTTCATACGCCGAGGAGTGCACCCCCGGCTCATCGTTCTCGGCAGGGCCTGAGGTAGGGTCGGCGTCCCAAGAGTCAGGTCACGGCCGCCAGCCAGTCCTGCGTTGTACTGGGTCACCGTGTCGGTAGGGCCGCCGCGCGCAACGCCCCTACCCCAACTCGTCCGGGAGGGTCTGCGCGAGGCCGGCCAGCTGATCAGCAAGTCGGGCGCCTCGGTCGAAGTCGAGGTGCCATCGGTCGCTCGGAAACCCCCAGTAGCGGACGTCGGTGATCTTCCAGTCGGGCGTGGCTTCGACGTCAAGGACGAGATCCACGCAACCACCATCTGGGCTGTCGATCTCACCTCGGCAGAAGATCACCTGACCGCGTTCCCCAACAATACCGCCCTGGCCGGGCGCGAATCCGAGCGGGACCAGGACCGGATCGAGGATCTCCGCAACGAGGATCTCCATAACCGGGTCAGGACCACCGTGTCCCGAAACCAGGCCAGGACCAGCATGTCGCGACCGCGATGGAATGCGAAACCAAGGCATGTCCTTGAATCGTTTCGGCATCCGCATGCGCCCATCCTACTGCGCTCACGTGGATACCCCATTGTGCGGATGTGGGCCGTGAGGACCTCCGCAGAAGCCACCCCGGGACCCTGCTCATGGTGTATTCACGCACACTCGCACAGCCCACTATTGATGTGACAGCGATCCGAGGATCACAATGCGGCCGTGACCCGGGGAAGGTGGGGATTGGTTGCAGCGATTTTGTCCGTTGTGATCGCTGCGTCCGCCGTCGCGCGTCTGTTCCTCGGTCCGGCGCCGCCGTACGGCGCCCATGCCCTACACCTACGCACCGACCCTCCAGGTCTCACGCCGGGCTGCCCGGCAGCCCTGCTGGTGCCGGTCCGGGTCGCGACCTCCGGAGACGAGCTGATTCTGGTAGCGGTGGCGACCGGCGAGACGCTGCCCGTCTTCTGGCCCGCTGGCATCGCCGCCTGGCGGGTCAACGGCCGCGCCGTGGTGGTCAATCCGTGGGGCACCGTCATCGGTCGGGAGGGCCTCGTGCTCGACGGCCTCGGCGGAGGCGAGGATCTGAACGAGGCCTTCCACATCTGCCCCTACGACATCGCGCCGGCGGGTCCCTAGGCTTCTGGCGTGAACCTGCCGGCGGAGCCCATATACACCCGTCTTCTGGCGTGCTTTACGGATACTCGCGCACCTGATGGAGATGGTCATGCAGGCACGATCATTGGGCTACTTCGTCACGATTGCCGCGACGATGGCCGAGGCCGCCCGCGAAAACTTGCCGAGGGTGGTGGCGGCCAAGAGCACGGCCCAGTACGCGACAACCTGACACCAAACTTGGGTCTGCCGTTCACTTAGGCCCGGTGTATGAACTCCTGATCCCGAATAGCCCATTCGCGCCATAGAAGCTGTCGCATTTCGAGTTCAGGCTGCCCCTGGTGGCCTACATCATCGAAGTTGACCAACGCGCAGTGGGCTCACTGCGAGGCGGTTCCCAGCGGCTGCTCGACCGAGATGTTGTATGCCGCATGGCGAGTGGTCCCGCCCCCTTCGACGACGAACGCCGAGACCCTTACGTCCCCCGAGGGTGCGTCAGTCAACTCGACGCGAGCGGTCGCGGTCTGCTCGTCACACCGGAAGATCGCCGAAGTGCCCACGACCGGCTGGGCGTCGGATGGCGGCAACCCCGAGAGCATGACCACCAGGTCGCCGCTGCCCTGGCAAGCTGTGCTCACGGCGACCGGCCCTTCTTGAAGGAAGAGGGACATCGCGGTCATTCCCGTTCCGCCGGCACCCCCGAATGAGCCGGCAGAAGCCCACCCCGCCGGCGCTTGGGGCGGAGGCGGAGCGGACCCGGCTGGTTCAGGCGTGGTGCTCGTCGCCGAGCAGGCCGTCAGAGCCGACGCCAACATCACGATGAGAAGCGTGCGGAAACGCATGTTCATCCTCTACTGCCCAAGTGCAGGGCGAGACTATGACACGGCTGGCCCGGGTCAAGTGCCAATCGGCCCATCGCACGATCAGACATTCACGCTCCGCCGCTGGGGGTTCATACACAGGGCCTTAGGGCCTGTGTATGAAATCGACTTGATCTGGGAGTGGGGGTCTGAGCCCTCAGTGACACCAGCGACGCAGGGTGGCCCGGCGCCGGCGCCGGGGCGGTGAGGGGACCGGCCGAGGATCGCCGGGCGAGCGCGTTGAGCCCGGCTCCGGCAGACGGAGATGCTGGCGAGGCGCGAGGCTCGCCCCGCTAGACGACTGCCCGCCAGACGAGGTAGCCGACGGAGGCGACCTCGAGCTAGGCCCGGGCGCTAGCCTCGGTGCCCTCGTAGCAGCGCGACAGGCGTCGCCAGCGCCCGAGTTGGGCGATGGCGTGCTCGATCCGATACAGCGGGGCCATCGGGACGAAGCCCGATTGGCCAGGTGGCCGCGCCTTGACGTCGAGCCGCACGCGCTTGCGCGCGGCGAGCTTGGCCAGGCCGCGGGAGGCCCGTTCGCCGACGATGGCCCGCAGGCGGGGCAGGTCCGGGAGGTGCTGGCGCAGGAGCTCCCGAGCAGCGGTGACGTCGTGCGGGCGGGCCGAGCCGGCGTGGGCGGCGACCGGCAGCCCCAGAATCTCGGCCAGCATACTGCGCTTAGTGCCGATCGTGCGGTCGCCTCGGCCACCGGCCGCGTGGAAGGTCGGGCCGTAGCGAGCGCCCCGCACGGTCTGGGCGTCGATCATGACCATCGACGGCAGCGGCTCTCGATCGTGGAGCACCCGCACCACCGCCGCCAGCCTGGCCATCGCCCGCTCCCAGACGCCGTTGGCCCGCCAGCGCCGCCACTGGGCCCAGGCCGCGCTCCAGGCCCCGTAGCGCTCGGGCAGGTAGTGCCATTGGCAGCCGGTGCGGGCCAGGAACAGCATCGCCCTCGACCATCTGACGGCGCGGGATCTGGGCTGGCGCGCCGCGGCGGGCGGGCGGGTCGAACAGGTCGGCGACCAGCTCCCCCTGCGCATCGGTCAAGGCGATCGCGAAGGCCATGCCGGCAACCTGAGCGTCGGATGCGACACCTTATCTGGCGCGAAGCGGCTCAGCCCGGCACGAACTTTCGGCCACAGGCCCTTAGTCGTACAGACCGGGCAACGGGTGTGGCGCCGGTTCCGCAACTGTTCGGGCTGCAGAGCGGTCACGGCTGGGCCGCTGGCCCGGCGTCGCCCAGGAGCGCTCTCCGCAGCGCGTCGCGCAGCCCCGCGTGCGTCTCGGCGTCGTATCGCGGTGCTGCGGCCCAGTCGTAGAACCATGCGGGCATCCGCCGCAGCTCGGGCGGTTCAGTCGTGTAGCGCGGGAAGAGATGCGCGTGCAGCTCCGGCTCGGAATTGCCCAGGATCTCGTAGTTGATCCGTTCTGCCGACGTGACATGCAGGATCGCGTCCCCGAGGCGGGCCATGTCGCGCAGGAACTCGTCGCGGCGCGCGTCGTCGAGGTCGTTCAGGCTGGCTACAACCGGATCCGCCAGCAGCAGGCAGTAGCCAGGCAGGAACTGAAGATCGCCGACGACCGCCCAGCCGGAGGGGAGCCGACAGATGACGGTGTCATTGGCGCCCCGACGGGCAGCATCGACTCGGTCGGCGATCATTGGCATGCTTGCAACTCCTTCTCCACTGCACTCACGTGGTTACCCCCCCACAGCACAAAGTCGTACCTGAGTCTCTGTGGCGTCATTGACGCACACTGGCCCAACGGAGGCATGCCCCCCTGGGGCGACAGAAACATCTCGGGGCGCTAGCGGGCGAGATCTCTGAAGGCCGACCAGCTGGGGATCGGCCGGCTGAGGAGCAACGTGCCTACGATCGCAAGGACCGGCAAGGCGATAACCGCGGCGAGTACCTCCGGCACCGGTACGACGAGCGGTGCGTTGCGGCTGGCGAACAGGCCCCACACGGGGAGCAGGCCCGCAGGGACCGCGAGCACTCCAGCGAGCAGTGCGATGGAACCGGCACGCCCGGCAGCGACCCATCGACGTAACTGCGGGTGTGCGCCGAGGGCCAGAAGCGTGCGCTGCTCGGGGCGCGACTCGGCCTCGCCGAGGGCGACTGCCACGCCGGTCACGCTCAGGGCCAGCAGCAGGCTGGCGACCAACATCACGATTCGGAATCCCTCGCCAGCCAGATGCGGTGGCAGGGCGGCGTCAGCGAACGTGTCCGGATAGCCGCCGGCGATCTCGGCTGCTTTGGCCAGATCCGCATCGGTGACGTCGCGTGAGAGGCGCAGGAGGTATCTGCCGTTCGCGGGAATGCCCAAGCCGAGCCGGCGGGCCGTCTCGGCCGACACCACCGCTTGCGGAAGCGCCCCAGTCGCCAGTCCGATGGCAACCACCCGGGCCGGGAGATTTGTCGTGCTGACCACTGTTCCCTGCGCATCGGTCACTTCGACGGTGGCAGTCGACACGTTGAGCGGCTTCTCAGGCAACAGCACCACCGATCCGTCCTGCAGGTCCGTCACGGCGTCCTCGGCATGCAGGACCTTCAACAATTCGGCATCGCCAACGGTGACATAGCCGAACTGCTGGCGGGTGGCGCCGTTGCCGGTAGTCACGAGCGGGAACTGACCCTCGCTGCCGATACCGGGGATCGGGGCGGCAGCAACCGCTCCAAGTGCTTCTGCAACGTCCGGCCCGGCCTCATCGACATTGCCCTGCAGGTAGATCTGGTCTGACTGCATGTACGGTTGCCAGTGAGCGGCGTTAGAGGCGGCCAGGCTGGTGGCATAGGCGGCAAGCGCCACGGTCGCAGCGAAGCTGGCCAGGATGGCGGTGATGATCGGACCGTTCCGTGACCGCGCCCTCGCGGTGTCCCGCAGCGCGATGCGGCTGGCCAAGGGTAGGAAGCGCGCCGGCCGCTCGAGCCGTTCCACTAGCCACGGGCTGCAGGCGCCAAAGCCCAGTGTCCCGCCCACCGCACCAAGCAGCAGCATCGGGATGCTGAGCGGGTTCCCACCGTCCCGCAGACGGAGGGCAGAGCCGCCCAGCGTCAGGCCGATAGCGATGCCAATGAGCGCCACGCCGAACGCGAGGGTCCTGCGCGCGGGAGTCGATGGCGGCCGGCGCCCCGACAGTGCGGTGGTCACGGGAACACGGGCTGCGGTCCAGGCCGGCGCGAGCGCCGCCAGCAGATTGGCAATGAGCCCGATCCCCGCCGCCATGCCGATCCAGGTCGGTGAGAGGCTGATAGGCGGTGTCCGTCGATCGGTGAGCTGGTCGAGCCATGGCGAGAACGCCTCCGCAGCAAGCAGCCCGACCACGATCCCGGCGAGCGAGCCTAGGACACCGAGCAGGAGCCCCTCCGCCAACACGGTCCCTGCCAGGTGACGCGGGGACGCGCCGGCGGCGGCCATGAGACCCAGTTCGCGCTGCCGCCGCCGGACGCTGACGGCGAATGCGGCGGAGGCGACCAGCGCGACCTCGACCATCGCCAGCCCGCCGAGCACGATGATCGTCGGGCTGGCCTGGTCGGCCGCCGAGACCCGATTGGTGCGCGTGGTAACCGCGAAGAGCGAGCCGGTCGGTCCCGTGACGCTTGACCAATCGAGACTCCCCGGATCAGTGCCGCTGGGCAGACCCACCAGCCAGGTGACGGAATCATCGGGAGCTGTACGCGCCGCCGACCCGTCCACCAGGATGAAGCGCGACTGCAGGTCGAAGCTGTCCTCGACGAGACCCACCACGGTCGGTGTCCCCAGCCCCTTCAGAGTGGTCCGGTCGCCGATGCCGACACCGGCCAGGGCGCTGACCGCTTGGCTGATCGCCACCTCGCTCCCGTCGGCCGGGGTGCGCCCGCTCAGCAGGCTGACCATCCCGTGGGCCAACCCCTGCAGATCCAGCGAGCGGACCGTGACCGAGGCCTCCATCCCGGTCAGGACCAGGTGATCCTCGCCGTACACGAACGGCTCGATCCGGCTCCCGGGTGGAAGGACGCCCTGGAGGGCAGCCACGCTAGCGCCCTCGCCGCTGGGATAGACCAGTAGATCGGCGCGGCCCATCTGATGCGAGGCGCTCTGCTCGGCGGTAGGGGTGACTGCGATCATCACCGCAGTCGCTCCCACCATGGCGGCGACCGGCAACATGATCAGCACGGCGATGAGTGCACTGCGCCATCGGCTGCGGCCGATGTTGCGGCGGGCGATGCGCAGGATGGCCCGCGTGCCAGCGGTGTTCATGCCGTGTCGTGCTTCGAGGGGGACCGGGCCTCATCCACGACCCGTCCGTCGCGGAGGAAGACGACCCTGTCCGCCCAGGCGGCGTGGGCCGCGTCGTGCGTCACCAGAATCGCCGTTCCGCCCTCGTTGCAGTGGGCGCGCAGCAGGCGCATGACCGATTCGCCAGTGATCGAATCGAGGGCACCGGTTGGCTCGTCGGCGAGGAGGATGCGACGGCCGCCGACGAGCGCTCGGGCGATCGCCACCCGCTGCTGCTCGCCACCGGACAGGTCATCGGGGAAGCGGTCGACAAGGCTCGCCAGGCCGACCGAATCAAGCGCTTCTTGGGCGGCCTGGCGTGCTTCGCCAAGCGGCCGCCCGTCGAGTTCCAGCGGGAGGCTGACGTTCTCGCGTGCGTTGAGCCCGGCCAGCAGGTTGAGATCCTGGAAGACATAGCCCACCGTTCGCCGCCGCAGGATCGCCAGCTCCCGAGCGCCGAGTGCGCCAACGTCCGTGCCTTCGACCAGAACCCGCCCGCGGCTCGGTCGGTCGAGACCGCCGACCAGCGAGAGCAGCGTGGTCTTGCCGGACCCCGACGGACCCATGATCGCCACCAGCTCGCCGCTGGAGACGGTCAGGTCGGTGGGATGGAGGGCGACCACCTCGGTGTGGCCGCTGCCGAACCAGCGGGCGGCACCGTCGAGCTGCACCAGCGTGGTCACTCGGTTTCCCCCCTGGTTGCCTTGGCCATCTGGAGGATGCGCGCCTCGCAGGCGTCCAGCCAGCGGATCTCCGCCTCGGTGCGGAAGATGAGCGCGTCGAGCATCATCAGGAAAGCGACCTCTCGCTGCGGGTCTGCCTGCGCCTTACGCCGGGTATAGGCCTGCAGCTGCTCGACCGATGCCGTTCGCTGGCGCTGCAGGACTCCGGTGACGTCGATGTCGCCGGCGGCGATGGCGAGCAGGACCTTGATCGTCAGCTCGTCGCGCGGCGGCCCCTCGGCGAGGACCGGGGTGATGAACCAGTCATCGAGCAGGCGACGGCCCGCTGCGGTGATCGAGTATTCGTGCCGGTCATCGGCGGGCTCGATCGGCAGGACCAGGCCATCGCGCTCCAGGCGCTGGAGCGTTGTGTACACCTGGCCGATGTTCAGCGCCCACTGGTTTGCGGTCCGGCGCTCGAAATCGGTCTTGAGCTGGTACCCATGCGTGGGCGCCTCTGCGAGGAGCGCAAGCAACCCGAAGCGTACTGACACTGGACGGTCTTCCCTTGTGGCGAGCGATTTCGCGCGGATCATTACATACCGAGTATGTAATGCGCAAGATGGCGCGGGGTCTTACGTCCTTACTCGTTCTCAGGCAGGACGCTTGCGCGGGACCGGCGGTGCAGAGGGCGATGGTCATACGATCGGTGCCAGTTGCAGGGGGGCGAGCAGAGGGGGGCCGTCTCAGAGGCGCGTGCGGCTAACTGAGAGCAGCGGTTGAGAGGCGCGTGGCGGGTCGATCTGCAACCCACCTCAGGCGGGCAGGTCGAGCCAGCCCTCACGGAGGGCGCGCGTCGCCAACTCGGTCCGCGATGCCAAACCGAGCCGCTCGAACAGGTGTCTGAGGTGCGTCTCAACGGTCCGGGCGCTGATACCCAGCTGACCGGCAATCTCGTCATTGCTGTGGCCCTGGACCACCAACGAGACGACGACCGCCTCGCGTGGCGTCAGTCGGACGCCTCGTGTTGGCCGAATGTCGAACGCGAGCTGGCCGTCGGCTGCCCGGCGGATTGCCGACAGCAGCTGAGCGAATGGCGCGCTCTTGAGCACGTACCCGGAGGCGCCCAGCCGGAGAGCGGTATCGGCATAGTGCGGGTAGTCGTAGGCGGTGAGCACCACGATCGCCGGCCTGGGGGGTCGGCCCTCCGCAGAAAGGAGCTGGAGACCACTCATCGACCCAAGCCGGATGTCCAGCAGGACAACATCGAGCGTCTCGTCGGCCAGGAGCGGGACCGCGGCCTCAGCATCGCCGGCTAGCGCGACCACCTCGATGTCGGGTTGTTCACGCAACAGAGCCGCGATTCCTTCACGCACGACCGGGTGGTCATCGACGATTGCCAGCCGGATCATGGGGCTCGCCACTCCAGCGCCACGTGCGTCCCGCCTCCCGGCCATCTCCGCACATCCAGAAGCGCACCCACCTGCTCCGCCCGCTGTTGCATGTTGAGCAGGCCGAAACGGCCCGCCTGCTGGGCGCCTTGCACTGCATCCGGACCGATGCCGGGCCCTGCGTCATCGATCGAGAGGGAGGCGCGACCGCTGCCCGCTTGGAATCGGACGACGATTGGCGGGATCCCGTGGCGAACCGCATTGCCCAGCGCCTCCTGGGCGACGCGGAAGATGGCTAGTTCCACCTCGGGCGGTAAGCGGCCTGCGTCATTCTGCGCGAGCGTGATGCGCGCCGGCGTCGCCTGATCGAGACGGTCCACGAGCCACGCCAAGGCTGGGCCGACGCCGAAGTCGTCGAGGAGTGGCAGGCGTAAGTCGCCGCAGATCTCACGCACCCGATCGGCCACCTCGCGCGCTGCGTCCGCCGATTCCTCGTCACCTTTCGCGTCGAGCCGCATGGCGAGCATGGTCAGCTCCTGAAGGGCCACGTCGTGCAGGTCGGTGGCGATGCGCGCACGCTCCGCCTCGGTGGCCTCCACCACCAGGTCCCGCTGCAGGCGGGTCGTCGCCACCGTCCGATTCAGAGGCGCGATCGAGAAGCGCTGGGCCGCAGCCAGCACAATCACCCAGAAGACCAGAAGCCACAGCAGACTCGTGGAATGGAACCCGAGCGCGATCAGCCCGAACAGCGGTGTCAGACTGAGCGCCGCCAGTTCCAACGGGGCAAGCGTCATCCCGCCGTTGTTGAATCGAGTCTTGCTGTCGTTTCGAGAGAGGCTTGCTGCGGAGATGATTGGAACCGCAGCGGCCATCCCGACCGAGACCAGCGTGGCGGGGCCACCCGATCCAGTCTGTACGAGGAGGATGCCGACGCCGACTGCCACCAGCACAGCGGTGAGGAGAAGCGCCCGAGCCGCGTGTCGCTCTGTTGCCGGGAGGAGCCCACTCAGGCCATCGGCCAGTGGCAGGGATGCGAGCGGCAGGATGACAGCGAGCAGCAGCAGCGTATCGCGACCCCAAGTCAGCGCAAAGGGGAGCAGGAACAACGGCACGGTGATGGCAGCGGATGCTGCGCCTGCCAAGCCCCGGACTGGGGCCGCGCAGTAACCAAGCAACCACCACCAGACCCCCGCCAGCAGCGCGAGGCCAACGACCACGCTGGGCCAGCTCTCCTCGATGCTGCCCGGTGTGGCCAGGTAGGCGTGGACAGCGGTCAGGGGTGGATCGCTGCCGGATGCCAGCGCCTGGTCGTAGTCGGCGACCGAGATGGCCTCCACGTAGTCGAGTCGCTCCGCGACGATGGCCGGCCACTCTTCAGATTGGCGGACGGGCTGGTCGCGGTCGCTGGCGATCGGGCTGACTGACGACTGATTGATGCGCAGCACCACCATCCCTGGTCGCAGCGACGATTGAGCGGCCGCTCCCCAAGGCGAGATGTCGGCCACCACCATACGGTCGGGGCCGAGGTAAAAGGTGATGCCCTCGTCCGGCGCGCCCGTCCGGAAGGCGCTGAGACCGAGGATTGCGGTTATCACAATCACGCCGACGGCGAACAGGTCGCGGATCCGCGGCGGCAGGCCGGCGTTCAGGTAGGCCCTCAGCACGGAAAGCGGACGCATCTCCTCGGCACCGTACCAGAGCCCCGCGTCTCTAGCACTACGTGAAATCACGCACCGCGCCATCGGCAGAATCATCAATAGGCGAGGCCTTTGCCTGGCGGTACGTTGGAGCGAACCTCACAAGGGTCCGCCGATGTCTGAGACACCGCTGCACACCGAGCGATTCGGCCGGCGCTACCGCCGGAGTCAGCCCTGGGCCGTTCGGGATCTATCACTGACGATTGCCGAGGGATCGATTACTGCGCTGGTCGGGCCTAACGGCGCCGGCAAGTCAACGCTTATCCGGGCCTGCCTCGGCTTCGAGCCGCCCGACGAAGGTCGAATCCTGGTGGATGGCCATGACCCACAGCGCAACCGCACCGAGGCCGTGAACGCCATCGGCTACGTCCCACAGCAGCCAGCGCTGTACCGCAGCCTGTCGATCGGCGATCACCTGCACATGGCTGGAGCGGCGCGACCATCATTCGACCGCGCGTGGGCCCGGCGGCGCATCGAGGAGATCGGTCTCTCCGTGGATCGCAAGGTCGGAGAGCTCTCCGGCGGCGAGCAGGCGCAGGTCGGCCTGGCGCTGGCGCTCGGCACTCGCGCGCCGCTGCTCCTGCTCGACGAGCCGTTGGCCAATCTCGATCCGTTGGCGCGACGGCACTTCCTGACGGCGCTCGTCGACGACATCCGAACGCGTGGCGCCACGGCGGTCCTGTCCTCGCACCTGGTGACCGATGTTGACCAGGCCTGCGACTGGCTCGTCGTGCTGGCCCACGGCAGGCTGGTCCTGCACACGTCCATCGCAGCCGCGAAGCAGGAATACCGAACCGTGGCAGCGGGGGAGCTCGGAAGCGATCGCGCGATCGGATCGTTCCCCGCCCCCGGTGGCGAGTCGCTGGCCCTTGTGCGTCGCACCTCGATCGGCCGCCCGGCCTCGCTGGAGGAGATCGTGCTCGGCCACATGTCCGCGGCTGCACCCGACGGTAGTGAGGCTGCCGCCTGATGCTGGCCGCCGCGTGGGTGACCCTCAAGCTGCATCGCTTCGAGGTCGGCGTGGCGGCTCTCGCAGCGGTTGCAGCTACGGTCCTGGGGATCAGCATCGCGCTCCGGATCGACGCACTGCACATCTCGCAGGCATGTATCGATCGAGCTTTGGCGTTGCAGGATGCAACCGGTGCTGGCGCGGACTGCTTCGCGCTCATCCAAGCGGGATCGGGGATCCTGGGCGAGAGCTACCTTGATGGCGAGGGGACGGTGCCGCTGTCGGTGATGGGTGCCCTGCCCTTCCTGCTGGGCCTGCTGGGTGGTGTCCCGATCGTCGCGCGCGAGCTGGAAGCCCGGACGGCTCCAACGGCATGGTCGCTCAACGGCTCGCGGGTTCGCTGGTTGGCTCGTCAGGTGAGGCCCATCGGCCTGGTCCTGCTGGCAGCCATGACCATCGCGGCGATCGCGGCCATGCCAGTCGCCGACGACTGGGTGCGGTGGGGGTACGGTGGATTCTCGGCGCTAATCGGGCTCAATGGACCGTTGGCCGTGGTGCGGGCCTTTGGGGCATTCGGCATCGGCCTGGCGGTCGGTGCACTCCTCGGGAGGACGCTCCCGGCCTTCCTCTTCGGTGCCGCCCTGACCTTCGCGATCCTCTTCGCGCTGGGCCAGGCGCACGAGAGGTGGCTTGGAACCCTGGAGCCGCAGCCTATCGCCGAGTACTCAGCGGAGACGGGGGAATACATCAACATCCCGGGCGCAGTCGCAACCAGCTGGGGCTGGTTTGCGCCGGACGGCCAGCTGCTTGGACACGAGGAGGCCCGAAGGGTTGCCACTGAGGCCGGCGTGCCGCCAGCCGACCCTGCCGATGTTCAAGACACGCCGGGCAGTACTTGGCTCTCGGAGCACGGGTACGTGGGGGTGACCCTTGGGGTGACCGACGACATGGCGCTGGGATGGGCTCCGTACGACGGCATCACCTTCGGCCTCGTCGGATTGGCGGGCGTCGGGGCAGCGGTCTGGCTCGTGAATCGACGGCGACCGACGTGACATGCGGACACGCTCTCGAAGAGCGTGAGGGACGAACCACCGGCAGGCCAACGATCGCCGTTCCCAAGGCTGCCGCCGCGTGGGGACCAACGACGCCAAACGCACGGTCGTCATCGAGATCCTCGACCTACCGCTCGCGGTCCGCGTCGATTCGGGCAAGCCCCACGATGTCGCTTCCGGTCGCGAGCTGTTGTGCATAGTGTGCCGGCAATCCCGACCCTCGTCGCGGTCGTGGCCGACCGCGAGCATCGCGGGCTGGCGGAGCGCCCTACGAGTGGCCTAGGGTCTCACCGCCACGATTCCGGTCACGGGCCGCTCCAATCGAACATCGACCACGCGTATCCACGATCGCGCGGCGGGTCAAACGAATTCCAAAATGGCCAAATTACATGCTGGACCTGCAACCACGAAAAGGCGCCACGGACTACCTTCGAGTGGCTGAGTGAGATCGGGTTACTAAGGCCCTTCGAATGACACACGAACCGCGATCCCCCGAACGGGATTTCGCGCGTTGGGTTCCGTGATTTCCCGTAGTGACCGTCGCCGTTGGCCGGACTACGATGCAGTTCCCAAGGAGGATCGCCGTGGTCGCCGTGCTGCACGGACCTGAATACCCGAGCCTGGCCTTCACCGGCCTCGTCTTCTCATACCCTCGATCGACCGTCCTGGGCGGTGCCGGGCCGCGCGTCTTCGATGAGTTCAGCTGGGCAACGCCGGCAGGCGCGACGGTCATCCTGGGCCCGAACGGCGCCGGCAAGACGACCCTGCTGTCACTCGGCGCCACCGCCCTGCGCCCGACAGGGGGGAGCGTGCGACTCGGCGAACACGAAGCGACCCGGCGGCGCGATGTCGGCGCCATCCGGCGGGCCGTGGGCTGGATGCCACAGCACTTCCGCGCCATCCCCGGAACCACCGCGCGTGAGCAGGTTGCCTACGCCGGCTGGCTGAAAGGCATGTCGCGCGCCGATGCGTGGCACGCTGCACCCTCGGCTCTCGAGAAGGTCGGCTTGACCGGCGAGACGGATCGCCGCACCGCGCAGCTGTCCGGCGGGCAGCAGCGTCGTGTCAGCCTGGCTCAGCTCCTCGTGCACCGAGCACAGCTGCTGCTCCTCGATGAACCCACCGCCGGTCTCGACCCCGGGCAACGCGCCCGCTTCCGGGAGACGGTCCGCGACCTCGCGCGAGGCGTGCCGGTGGTCGTCTCCACCCACCAGGTCGACGACCTGACCGACCTGTTCGACACCGTCGTCGTCCTTGACCACGGCCAGATTCGGTTCCAGGGCACCGTAACCGCCTTCATGGCCCTGGCGCCCGGCGGCAGCAGCTACCCCGCCGAGGCTGCCTACGCCACCCTCGTCGACGGCGACCGATGATCCGTCTGCGCACCGCTCTGCGGGCCATGCCGGCCTTCTGGCTGGCCATTCCGATCTGCGTGCTCGCCGCGGCCTACGTCGGCTTCCTCTACCCGTCCGACGGATACGCGGTCGACGCGTCGGCTCAGGGGACCAGCACCCTGGGGTTCATCGCGCCCTTCGTCGCCGCCAGCGCCGCCTGGGAGGGGTCGCGCCTGCGGCGCGGCCGCGTGTGGTCGGCGCCATCGGTCCGATCGCGCCTGGCCATCGGCTTCTGGGCGGTCGTGCCGGCGGTGCTGGTCGGGGTGCTGGCGGTGACGGTCGCTATCGTGGCCCAGCTGGCACGCTCGGGCGGCGGGCTGCCCGATGCTCGCTTCATCGCCATGTCGGCGCTCGATCTGGCCGGCTTCGGCGCACTCGGCCTGGCCCTGGGGCTGCTGCTGCCGTTCGCCGTGGCCGGCCCAGTCGCCATCGTGCTGCCGTTCCTGTGGCTGGCCTTCCTGCCGGCCATGGATCCGCTCTGGCTGCGGCACCTGACCGGCATGTTCCGCGACTGCTGCGGGCTTGAGCGCGACCTGGACCTCAAAGCCGCGATGGCGTCGGGTCTGGTGGACGCCGGCATCATCGGCGCCGCGGCGCTGCTCGTCAGCGGCGGCGCGGGCATGCTGCGTCGCGTCGTCGTTCCGGCGGTACCGTTGGCTCTGTCGCTGGCCGTGGGTGTCGCGCTGGTCAGCGGTATGACGTACTCCCCAACGGTCGCGCGAGATCCCGCCGCACTCGACTGCTCGACCACGGATGGCGTCACCGTCTGCACCTGGCCGGAGCATCGCCAACGGGCCGATGAAGTGGCCGGCATCGTCCGCGACGTCCGCACGGTCTGGCAGGCGGCCGGCATCCCAGCACCATCGGTCTACACCGAGGCCGATGCGAGCGTGAAGCCCGAAGGCGCCCTTGCCTTCAGCTTCAACGGCGCCCTATCGCAGCGGGACGACATCATCAACAGCCTCGCCTACAGCATGGCGCCTCCCTTCCCCGATTGTCCGGGCGGCAGCACCGGGGCCATCGTGCTCGACTACCTGCAGGCCTGGTACGCGGCGGCCGGTGGCATGAGCCAGGCGGGACTTGAGGACCAGTACGGATACACCCAGGGTCCGCCTTACCCCGAGGTACTCGCGGTCGTGGTGGACCTCGAGGCTGCCACACCTGAGGTGCGCCGCGAGTGGATGGCCCGTGCCGAGCGCCTGTCGCAGATGTGCGAGGGCCTCCCGATCGATCAGATCGCCGTTGTCCCATGAGCCTGTGGCTCCAGGTGCGCGGTGCGCCGGTCATCGGCCTCGCCATGGTGCTGACGCTGGTGGGGCTGGCCCTGCCGGCGTCGGCCGCATCAGCGACTCCGAGCCCCGTCGGCGCGACGGTCGCGGCGGCCTGCTTCCTGGCCCTGGCCGTGCCGGTGGCCGTCGGCTGGGGGTGTGGACGGGGTGATGGACAGCTGGAGACAGTGGGCAGCCGCCCCGTCCGCTGGCTGGACCTCATGCTGGCGGGACTGGCCGTGGGGCTGACCGCAAGTGGGGCGTACCTCATGCAGCGTACAGGGCTGGCACCGGCGGGCGCCATCGCTGCCCGCGACCTGCTCGTCTTCCTGGGGCTCCTGTTGCTGGCCTACCCGTTCGTCGGCTGGCGCGTGGCGGCCGTCATCCCCGCGGTCTACCTCCTGGCGGTGGCGGTGGCAGGCGGTGGCGAGGACGTCTTCCACCCTGCCCGATGGGCGTGGATCGCAGCTGATGGGGCAGACCGCGCGTCCTGGCTCCTTACCGGTAGCGTGTTGCTCGGAGGCTTGCTTGCCTACGTGCTGCTAAAGGCCAAGGGTGACGAACGACCGGATCAGTGATCTGTAGGGGATCGCGCCACTGATGGCAGCAGCGTGCCCCACTGCGACGCAGCGCGCCAGTCAATGTGCCCATCTCAATAGGCCGGCCGGCGGAAAGTCCATCCGCTCCCCGAGGCCAACCGCGTCGAGCAGCGCACGGGCTTCGCGCACGAGCGGCCCGCGTCGCGAGCGCGCAGGCCGGCGACGATGACGTTCTCTAGCGTCGAGAGCCCTGGGAGGAGATGAGGGTCCTGGAAGACAAAGCCGACCGCGCTCGGCGTCCGATTACTCCCCGAATGCAGCGTCACCAATGAACTGACTGTTGCAGCGCCCAGCGGACCCGGTTGTTCCGCCCCCCACAGGCCACCGGCGCTGAACAGCCGGGTATCGACGAAGGCGCCGAGGCCAGCCGGCGAGAAGTCCTCACCCCTGCAGATCCCATGGAGCAGCGCGTGCTGCAGCAGGAGCGGCGGCACAGTCGCTGGTGCTGAGACCAGCGTGAGTCGGACCTGGGCGAAGCCATCATCGATCCACAGGATGTGTGCATCGGACCACTCGAAGTAGTCCCAATCGGCCGCCGTGGCATCAGCGACGTAGGCAGCCTGATCGTTGGCGTAACCCAAGTCACGAGCGAACTCGTTGAGGTAGTGCCACCCGCGATCCCTCTCGGCGCCCGCTGCCGCGCGCAGATACGCTTCCAGTTGGTTGTCGGCGGCGACCGCGCAGCCCGAGAGCATCACCCCGATGGCAAGGCCGACCACAGCCAAAGTGCGCGCTCGCCGCCTTAGAAGCACCGGACACCGCCGGTACGCGGGCTATCCGTCCTGGCACAGGCGGCCAGCAGCAGTGGAATGAGCAACTACCCCGCGCCGATCCGCCCCATGCGCGGTATTAGGCGACCAGCCGAGCGCCACGTCAAGAGTGCCGGTGCGTGCTCGTCAGGCGCTACCCGACTAGCGGAAGTACTCCGGGAACACGAGCCGCAAGAGCTGCCCCAACCGCAGTGCTTCAGGATGCTTAGCTGCCGTGCCCGCGGGCTGGGGGTGAGTGCGCTGGACACCGTGGCCGGTGGCGCGGGGACGGTCCCCATCTTCGGGGCCCCAAGCGGGGTCACGCAAGCCCAAGACGCCTCCCGGCGCGCCTTCCGTTCCGTGGTTCACGCTCAGATTGGCCGATCCGGGCGGTTCGGCCGGCTATCTGCTGGGACGAGTGTGGCAGCCTCAGCTCGCGGCCGCGTTCCACTGCTCGCGGCGATCCCGCCATAGGAGCGCAAAGGCGACTACCAGGACTAACGCGGCTACCACGTGACCCGCAACGATCGCGGGCATGAGCGACGGGTTGTAGATGCCTTCTCCCTCAAATCGAAGCCCGATAAGACTCCGGCACACCGTGCGCGAGGTCCCCCCGATCGCCTCGCTGGTAGCACACCAAAAGGGTGCTACAGCCCAATAGACGATGTTGTAGGCGATCACCGCAAGCATCGGCGGCCAGAAGACCAGCGGGCGATGCCGAAATACGCCGAGCACCAGCATTGCCAGACCGACCAGCAGGAACGGCTGCCCGATGCTCCACGAGCCAAGAAATCCAAAGACAATGAGCGCCAGGCTGATGATCCAGTAGGCCATGCCGCCATCGTGGCCAGTTGTGCGCCCCGTGGCAAGCAGCGGGCTGCTATGCGTCCCTCCAGCACTAGCCGACGCCGCGACCTGCCGCCGCTCGGTTGCAGCCATAAAGTGACCGTCAGAGACCCCAACGGCTACTGCCCGGACGCACCACTCAGATCGATGGCCCGTGGCTGTTCGAGGTGCATCTGGCGGGGTGACATCCCCGCGTGGGGGGCAATCTGGAGGGCGTACGCGGTCGAATGCCCAGATCCGGCCGCGCCGCCAGAACTGCGGTCATACGGGGGGCCTACGCTCGACTCACGCCCCCCAGCAGTTGTTTCTGATCTGAGTATCGGCGGCAAAAGCATGGCGAGCACGGTTTACGAAACCGTTGCTCGACGCTGAGCTACTTGGCTTTGAGAGGACGAATTGGTCGCGTGGACCATCGGTGCCCACGGAACGACCTGATTCCTTCTCAGGACGCCGTTCAACGGTGGCGCAGTAGGTCCATGGGCGATGCCCGGCGGTGCACCTCCCGCAGGTCTTCGTCGAGGAGTTCCACGTAACGCCGGGTCACGTCGAGCGACGCGGGACTGTGGCCCAGAATCCGCTGCAGGCTAAAGACATCTCCACCGTTCGCCAAGAAGGAACGCGCGAAGGTGTGGCGCAAGATGTGCGGCGAGCAACGGACCTCGAGGCCGGCGCGGTCCGCAGCACGGCGCACGATCTTCTGCACCCCGGAACGGCTCAATGGCTCTCCGGTGGCGGCGATGAATAGTGGCGCGCTGGCCGCCACGTGGCCACGAGCCAAGACAATCCGACGTAGCGCGCGGCGTGCCGAGCGCCCGAGCGGCACGCGGCGCTCCTTTGAGCCCTTGCCCATGACCTGACAGTAACCGTTCTCGAAGTCGACATCCGCCACGTGCAACCCGCTGACCTCGCTCAACCGTATGCCTGAATCGAGCATGACGAGCAGGAGTGCCGCGTCTCGGTCGCCACACGGCCCTTGACCGGCGGCGGCGAGTAGGGCTCGCACGTCCGAATCGCGCAACGAATGGATCAGGGTGCGTGGAACGCGCGGCGTTTTCAGTCCCTGCAACGGGTGACGGTCTAGTTCGAACTCGGACTGTATCCAGCTCCCAAAGGCGCGCAGGGAGCGCACGCGTCCGGCCAGGCTGGCGGGCGCCGGTGGCTTCGGTCTGGATCGAAGTGCGACTAGCCAGCGACGAGCGACGGGCGGAGACAGGTCATCCAACGTCAGCGTCCGGCCCGCGCGCCCTGCGAAGCGGCAGAACTCGCGCAGGAACATTTCATACCACTCGATCGTGCGTGGGCTGCGCCCTTCTGCGCGGAGTGCTTGCTCGTAGTCTGCGATCAGCTCGTCCAATGCGGGATCGAACAGGAGGCTGGATGGCAGTGCTGGGCGCATCGGCATCGAAATTATCGTCCCGACGATAACTTTGTTATTTTCGCCCGCCGCCGCAGGTACGAGCCGAACAGGGGCAGCGCGAAGTCGTACGTAGCGCGCGTGGGCCGGTAGACCAGGCCGCGGTCCATCAGCCGCCGCAGGCCAACCGGCACATTGACCGCGCTGCCCGCCTCGTCGTACAGGCGCGCCAGCGTGGCGCGACCGCCGCAGCGGGCCATGGCTAGCAGCAGTACCTGTTCGGTCGGCGCGGCGCCCTCGAAGCGATCCTCGAAGAAGGCCAGGTCGAGCTCGTGCAGCAGTGCCGCCTCGACCCGCTGGAAGTCCTCGAGCGCGATATGGTCGAGCCCGATCCGGCTACAGGTGAACGCGCCGAAGAACTGCAGGAAGTACGGATAGCCGGCCGTCTGCTCGACGATCTCGCCGATGAGCGACAGGCCGAAGCCCCGGCCACTGGTGGCCAGAGGGATCGCCAACGCCTCCGAGGCAGCCTCAAGCTCGAGGTTGTCGACCACCGCGTGGCGGAACATGCGCTCGGCATAGGTGCGGGCGCGCTTGAGGTTGAGGCTCAGGGTCGGGAGGCCGCCCAGGACAACACGGACCCGGGGCCGCTGGCGTTGCACCGCACCGAGAGCGGCGAGTAGGCTCGACAGCGGGAAGCGCTCAGATCGCCGGTCATCGGCCAGCAGATGGGCCTCGTCGTACAGGAGGATGGCTCCCGGTCGCTTGCTGTGGCTGAGGATCGAATCGAGCTGCGCGAAAGCGATTCGCATGACATCTGCCGGCGGCGCCTCCTCGGAGGCATACTCAGGATCGACGCTGACCTCGCCGACGGTGATGCGCTTGGGGCGCAGCCAGCGCGCCCCGCGCTCGACCGCCTGCCCCACCGCGGCGATCGCGTCGGCACGGCCGATCAGCGCCTCGCAGTCCTCGGCCAGCGCCTCGGCGAAGCGCACGTCGTCGCGATGGCGGTCGCCCAGCTCGCGCTGCAGGGTCAGCCAGCCGGCGCGTTCGGCGCGTGCCGCGAACTCGCCGAGCAGCACCGTCTTGCCGGTGCCGCGCAGGCCGGTCAGTGCCCAGTTGGCGTGCAGGGGCGGCGCCTCGAGCAGCCAGTCCTCGAAGGCCGCCAGAAGCCGGTCGCGCCCTGCCAGGTACGGCGGCGGAACGCCGTTGCCGGGTCGGAACGGGTTGGGCAGTGGATTCGGTTGTCGTGCCAGCGCCGATGTGTTCATCGCAACGTCTCTGCTATGTGTTGAGTGGATTGGCCGGGGAGCGCCGCATGACGCCTCCCCGGCCAGGTCCTCACCTCGTGAGGTAACCGCCCTACGCCGCGGGCTGCACCTGTCGCAACCACGAGCGCGATCTCATCGCGTTCGCGATCACGTCGAGGTACACCTCGGAGTAGGACACGCTGCCGCGCTCGAGCACCGCCCACAGGCAGTTGAGCATCGCGCTGGCGACCATCAGGTTGGTGACCACCAGCTGGGGTCGCTCCTCGGCCTGTCGCTCGCAGCCGTTGCGGGCCGCGAACTCGGCCTCGGTGGCCCGCCCGATCTCCACGTGGATCTCGGCCAGGCTGCCGTCGACGAACTGACCACCCCGGCGGCGGACGAGCTGGACGTTGCCGTCCGTCTCGTCGTTGCCGCCGCTGATGAGCGTCACCTCGTCCAAGGTGGCGAGGTGCTGGTCGACCACGAAGCGGGTCCAGTGGTTATCGACCGCCAGTAGGACGGCGTCGCCGTCGCGGATGACCTCCGCCACGTTCGACTCCGTCAGGTAGTCGCCAACCCCTTGCACCGTCAGGCCCCGATACACCTCGGCCAAGGCCTCGGCCTTGTTCGAACCGATGGCGCTCTCGGGGAAGACCTGCCGCGTCCGGTTGCCCGGCTCGTAGGCGTCGCCGTCGACGAGCACCAGCATCGGGCGTGGCTCTGGCCGGAAGGCCAGGTAGCGGACCAGGCTGGGCAGCAGCTGGGAGCCGATGCCGCCCAGTCCGACCAGGACGATGCGCTCAGGCATCATCACGTTCCTCCTTTCGTGGCTGACGTCGCGATCGGCGTCAGCTGGTAGACCAGGCTCTCGCCCAGCTCGCTGGCCAGCTCGGTCGCCTCGATGAGGAGCCGGTCGAGCGTGGTCCGGTCGCGCCAGGTCCAGGTCGACACCGTCCACGAGGACCGTGACTTCCCGTTCGGCCTGGCATGACCGTTGGCCTTGGCCTTCTTCGGCTCGACCGCGATCGGCTTCACCCGCTCCAGCCATTCGGCCGGAGGTGAGCTGAAGCGCCGCGGCCGCTGCAGCACCAGCGCGGTGCGGCAGCCGAAGCGCCGGCCGTCGACCACGATCGCCGCCGAGTAGCTCGGCCTGCGTTCGTCGACGTCGCCGACCACGACCATGTGGACGCCATCGAAGTCGGCCTCGTCGGCCTCGTCGGTCAGGCTGGCCCCGGCGCTCAGCGCGCCGTGGCTGTGAACCGAGCCGACCAGACGCACCCCATTGGGCACGTCCGCCGGAGCGAGCCGGTGCTTGACCGATGCAACACCGGCGCGCTGCTCTGGGATAACCAGTCCGAACGACTCGCCGTCCCAGCTCAGCAGCGCCAGCGCCTCGGACTTCTGCCGCGACCAGATGGCGCGGAAGAAGCCGACCACCTGGCCCATCAGCGCCGCGGGCACCTTGGGGAGTGCGTACTCCAGGTACTCGCGGGCTGCTGGCAGGTGGGCCACTTCATCGACCCGCGTCTGCGAGAGTCCTAGAAGACTCTGCTTGCGCAGGTAGAGCCCGTCGCGGGCCACCAGGAAGGCGGGAAGTGAGACCTCCTCGACCGTGGACTCGTCCGCGGTGATGATCGGAAAGAGGCTCATGGCCCCACCTCCTGATCGGGCAGCCATAGGACGATGCGCTCGAGGTGAGCGAAGCGCCGGTACTCGACCAGCCGCTCGTCGCGGAGGGGGAACCCCCCGTCTCTGAGCAGCTTGGCCGCCACGGCGAAGGCCGCGCAGGCCAGCTCGCCGGGGATCGAGCCGTCGGTGGCGTACACCGCCCGGCGCTGGCCGAGCAATGCCGTCGTCCGCGTGGACTCGAGGCTCCGACAGCGGGCCATCGGCTCAAGCAGCCGCCGCATGGGAGTCGCCTCCTTCCGCGGGCGGCGCCTGCTCCGGCGCCGGCGTCTCCACTGACGCCTGGCCCTCGCCGCTGGGCGCCGCTCCCGGCAGGTCCTCGGGGGCCATGCCGGCCGCTGCGGCCACCACCTGGCGCAGCGTGCGCCAGTAGCGGTCGTATGGGGCCGACAGACCGGCCAGCGGATCCCGTCGTGAGCGCGACGCCCACGCCCGGAACCCTCCACTGAACGGCAGCGGATGGCGCCGGATGTCAGCGTTGAAGCGCGATCCCCAGAACGCCCCGATGAGCGCCTCGATCCGTTCGGCGCTGCTGTCGCCGGCCACCTGTACCGATCCCAGGCAGACGATGCCGTCGTCGGAGGTGTTGGGCAGGCAGCTGTGCTCGAGCGGATCATCGAGGCTGCCCAGCGGGCTGGTGCGGAAGAAGTTCATGACGCTCTCGATGCGACCGCCGACGCTCGGCACCACGAACACGACGTACGGGAAGCTGAGCCGGTGGGTCACCGGCTCGGAGCCGTACCGCCGTGAGGCGTGGTACTCGATCTGGCGCCGCATCGGGAGCTGTTCGACCACGAACACCTCCCGTCCCTCGGGCGAGCGAACCCAGAAGCGGCAGCCGGCGGGCAGCACACCGCTGCACGCCGACCGCTGCTCGGCCAGCCGGCTCAGGAGGTCGTCGAGCGCGACTTCGCGTTCGGTCACCTCGGTCACCAGCGTGGCCAGGTCGC